>DATHOH010000044.1:0-24237 GCA_035485155.1 Solirubrobacteraceae bacterium | reverse complement strand
AGCGGGGCGCCGCACAGCGGACACGCCTCGCCCGAGGGCGCACGGGGCGCGGGGGCGGGAACGCCGCCTTCGGCGGGCGGTGCCGGCGCGACGCTCACGACGGCGCACCCGGCGGACGCAGGATCTCGGTGGGTCTGTCCTCGACCGTGGCGGTTGCTTTCTCGATCACGGTGACGTCGTGATCCTGTGGCGGCTCCGACACCGCCGGCGTCGGGTGTGCGAGTGATGAGTCCACAGCAGGGGTTGGAGTGGGGGTCGGCGTGGCGGGCGCCGTCGGAGCCGCAGGTGGCGGTGATGGTGCGCCGGGCGCCGGCGCAGGCGCGGGCGCGGGCTGACCGGCGGTGGCCCCGGCGATCGGCAGGTCGACGTGGCGTCCCAATGAAAGTCCGCAGTTGGGGCAGAAGCTGTCTTCGCTGCCGTGGATCGCGGCACAGCGGGGACACGCGGTGATGCCCGCCTCGCGCAGCACCGTGATCGAGCGGCGTTCCCGGAGCGTGCCTTCGATCGCGCGCAGCTCGGCGTCGATCTGTCCGAGCGTCGTCAGCTTGGCGAGCACGAGCGCGTCGTTGCGCTGGCCGAAACGGTGCAGGTTGAACACCAGTCCTCCCAGGTCGCGATAGGCCAGCTCACGCGCCTTGCGCAGGAAGCGCGCACGCCGGCGCGCCCGACCGCGGGACTGAAACCCAGGCGACTCGGACTGAGTGGCGCCGTCTTGCGGCTCCTCGTGCTCGTGCGGCTGGGCGGCAGCGTCCATATGCGTCGTGCCAGATATTTGATCCACGCCGGATTCATGCTACCCCGAGCGCTCCCCGGAGCGCTCGGTATGGCCGAGCCGCGTGCGTCACGGGCGGCTCTTCACGCCACGCGCTCGAGCGCCTCGTGCCAGGCATCGGCGACGCGCGCGGCCATCGTCCGCGCCGAGAACCGGCCGGCGCTCGCGCGCCCATCGACCCGCGGATCGGGCGCGCGCAGGTGCGGCTCGAGCGCGCTGCGCCACCGCTCGAGCTCGAACGGTGCGCACAGCGTGCCCGCGACCTGCGCGAGCGCTTCGGTGTGGACGCCGACCGGGGTGGCGAGCACCGGCACGTCGCACGCCAGCGCCTCGAGCACCGCCAGCCCGAAGCCCTCGCGCTCGGACGGCACGAGCACGGCGTTGGCGGCGTTGACCCACAGCGGCACGCGCTCGGGCTCGACGCCCCCGAGCGCCAGCAAGGGCACGCCCGCAGCCTGCGCGAGCGCGCTCGCCCGATCGTGGCGCTTCTCGGCGCGCGCGGGGTCGGCGGGGAACAGGACGAACGGCTTCTCAGGGTCGAGTCCGAGCTGCGCCCGCGCCTGCGCGCGGGCCAGCGGCCGGAAGCGGTCGACGTCCACGCCGCACGGCAGCACGAGCGCGCGCCGGCGCGCGGAGCGGCCCGGCAGTTCCTGCGCGAGCGGCGCGGAGGCGGCGGCGAGCAGCCCGATCGCCGGCAGCACCGCCGCGGTCGCCAGCCGCGTGCGCGGGTGGCGGACGTCGGTGCCGTGCACCGTCAGCGCACGCACACGTGCGGGCACGACGAGCGACGGCCATGCCGTGAGGCCGAAGTGCGCGTGTACGACCTCGAAGCGCGCGTGCGCGTACTGGTGTCGCAGCTGCCGTGCCGCGCCCGCAAGCGCTCTGGCGCCGGGGGCGAACTCGTGCAGCTCGACCTCGACGCCGTCGAGCCCTCGTATCGCGGACACCTGATCGCGCACGAAGCGGCCGCGCTCGGGGTGCGTCGCGTCCGGGCGCATGTTGGAGACCACGAGCGCGCGCAAGGTGCCCCGACCGTAGCGCTCTGGAATGATGGCCCGCGTGCACAGCACAGCAGTCGAGCGCAGCTACGGCCGTGGAGCGGACGAGCTGCGCCCCATCGCGATCGAGCCGGGGTTCGTGCGCACCGCCACCGGCTCCGCGCTGATCTCCGCCGGCGAGACACGAGTCATTTGCACGGCCTCGGCGCAGGAAGGCGTTCCGCGCTGGATGACCGGCAAGGGTCGCGGCTGGGTGACGGCCGAGTACGGGATGCTGCCGGCGTCGACCGGCGAGCGCAAGCAGCGCGACGCCACGCGCGGGCGCCAGGACGGGCGCACGATCGAGATTCAACGCCTGATCGGGCGCTCGCTGCGGGTGGTGATCGATTTCGAGGCGCTGGGCGAACGCACGGTGTATCTCGACTGCGACGTGCTGCAGGCCGACGGGGGCACGCGCTGCGCGTCGATCACGGGCGCATACGTGGCGCTGTCGCTGGCATGCAAGCGTCTGCAGGCAGAGGGCCGGCTCGAGCGCTCGCCGTTGACCGGCGCGCTCGCGGCGGTTTCGTGCGGGATCGTCAGCGGAACGCCGTTGCTCGATCTCGACTATTCCGAGGACTCGACCGCGGAGGTCGATGCCAACGTCGTGATGACCGGCGACGGTGGGCTGGTCGAGGTGCAGGCGACAGCCGAGCGCACGCCGCTCTCGCGAGCCCACCTGGATGAGCTGCTCGCGCTCGCGGCCGGCGGGATCGAGGGGCTGCGCGCCGCGCAGGAGCAGGCGATCGCCGCGGCCTCTTGAAGCTGCTGCTCGCCACCCACAACGAGCACAAGCGCCACGAGTTCGAGCGCCTGATCGACGGTTCGACATCGGGCGCGTGGGAGATCGACGCGCTTGCCGAGAGCATCGTGTTGCCGCCCGAGGACGGCGAGACGTTTGCCGAGAACGCGCTCGGCAAGGCCCGTGCGGCGGCGCTGGCGACGGGGACGGTGAGCATCGCCGATGACTCCGGCATCGCCGCAGCGGCACTCGACGGCGCGCCGGGGGTCCGCTCTGCCCGCTACGCCGGCGAGCACGCGAGCGACGCGGAGAACCTCGAGAAGCTGCTGCGCGAAGCGCCGCCGAACAGCGCGCTGGAGTACGTTTGCGCGATCGCCTACGTCGACCCCGCGAGCGGCGTCGAGCGGGTCTTCGAGGGCCGCTGCACGGGACGCCTGGCGCAGCAGCCTCGAGGCGAGGGAGGCTTCGGCTACGACCCCGCGTTCCTTGCCGACGATGGCCCGGCGGCGATGACGATGGCGGAGCTGAGCGATCAGCAGAAGGACACCATCAGCCATCGCGGCCGTGCGGCCAGGGCGCTGCTGGCATGGCTTGAGGGTGGCGGCGAGGCTAGAGCAGGTTGATCGCTGCGGAGATGGCGACCGCGAGCCCGAGTCCGGCGTAGCCCTCGTAACCGGAAAGCAGTAGCGCCAGCGCGGTGATCAGCGCGATCAGAACGGTCACCAGCCATGCCACGCGCGAGATCGCCATCGCCGTATTGTGGCCTATGCGCCTGTCCGCAGACAGTGTTAGCGTCGTAGCAACGGTTTCACGAACGAGGAGGGCGAAGTGACAAAGTCCGAGCTGGTCGACCAGGTCGCGGACCGCGCCGATTTGACCAAGCAGGATGCCTCGCGGGCTGTGGACGCGGTGCTGGCAACCGTGGAGGACGCGCTGCGTCGTGGCAGTGAGGTGTCGGTCTCGGGGTTCGGCAAGTTCCACGTGAGCCAGCGCGGTGCGCGGGTCGGGGTCAACCCCCGTACCGGCGAGCGCATCCAGATCGCAGCGTCACGGGTGCCGCGCTTCACCGCTGGCAGCGGGCTGAAGAGCGCGGTGAAGGGCCGCTGACACCGGCGCGGTCCTTCGGCGACACTCTGGCTGCGCGGGTCGCCGAGCGCGAGTCCCAGCTCGTGCTCGGCCTCGATCCCGACCCCGCGCGGCTGTGGCCGGGCAGCTGCGCGCAAGCGCCCGTCGGTGACTCTCCAGCGGAGGTGGCAGCCCGCGCGATGCTCGAGCATTGCCGGGCGCTGATCGACGCAGTGGCACCCGCGTGTGTGGCGGTGAAGCCACAGCTCGCCCGCTTCGAGCTGCTCGGGGCGCCAGGATGGGCGACGCTGGAAGCCGTCGTCGATTACGCCCGGGCTCTGGGGCTGCTGGTGATCGCGGACGGCAAGCGCGGCGACATCGACGTGACCGCGAAGGCGTACGCCGGCGCTCTCTTCGGGGGCACGGACAGCCCGTTCGGGCACGTCGGCGGCCTGGGCGCGGATCTGGTCACGGTCAACCCGCTGATGGGGCGCGACGCGATCGTGCCGTTCTTGAGCGTGGCTCGCGAGCGGGGCGGCGGTGTGCTCGTTCTGGTGCGCACCTCCAATCCAAGCGCGGCGGACATCGAGGACCTCGCGCTGGCGGGCTCCGGCACCGTCTGGGAGCGGATCGCGACGCTCGTCGATGAGCTGGGCGGGGTCGGCGTCGGCGAGGCACGCCTCAGCGACGTGGGTGCCGTGGTCGGCGCCACCGAGCCGGGCCACCTCGCGCGCGCACGGCAGCTGATGCCCGCCGCGACGTTCCTGCTGCCCGGCGTCGGCGCGCAGGGTGGCCGCGTCGAGGAGCTCGCGGAGGCGTTCGCACCGGGCCGTGCGGGCGGCCTCGTGTCGGCCTCGCGCAGCATCGCCGACGCGCACCTGACGGCCGGTCGGGACCCGGCAGAGGCCGCGCGCACGGAGGCCGAACGACTGCGGAGGAGTGCCTGGGAGCTGTCCGATCGGGTCCGCTAGCCTTTGTGTCGTGCACGCCAGGGCATCTGCTGCCGTTCAGGCGCGCCGGAAGGTCGGTGGAGAGACAGGATGATCATCACGGTCACGCTGAACGCGGCGATCGACAAGTCACTCGCGGTCCCGAACTTCAGGCTCGGACGACGCCACCGCACCGTGGATCAGCGCACGATGGCCGGCGGCAAGGGCGTCAACATCGCGCGCTCGCTGAAGGCGCTGGGTCAACCGGTGATCGCCACCGGCTTTGCCGGCGGCGCCACGGGAACGCACATCGTCGAGCAGCTCACCGAGGAGTCGATCCTCAACGACTTCGTACGGATCCGCGAGGAGTCGCGCACGAACACCTCGGTGCTCGACCCGACGACCGGCGACCAGACCGAGATCAACGAACGCGGGCCCTCGGTGTCAACTCGCGAGGTCGAGCTGTTTCGCGACAAGCTGCTGTACCTGGCGCGCGGCGCGGCGATCGTCGTGTTCGCCGGATCGCTGCCGCGCGGCGTCGAGCCCGAGATCTACGCGTCGCTGATCCGCGACCTGCAGCGGCTCGACGTTGTCACCGTCGTCGACACCGACGGCGAGCCGCTGCGCCAGGCGGTTCGCGCCGAGCCGGACGTGGTCTCGCCCAACGTGCTCGAGGCGGAGGAGCTCGTCGGCCACGAGTTCTCGGGCGAGGATGAGCGATCGCTGGCGGTTGCTGAGATCGCGGCGCTCGGGCCGCACGAAGCGATCATGACGCTCCCGGACGGATGCTATGCGCAGGTGCTCGTGGATGGCCAGCGGCGGCTCAAGCGCGCGAGCATCGAGCTGCGCGAGCCGGTCGCACGAAGCGGGTCAGGCGACGCGTTCCTCGCCGGCTACCTCGCCGCACGCTACGAAGGTCGCGCCCCCGACCAGTGCCTGCGCTTCGGCGTCGCCTGCGGAGCCGAGTCCACCGCCCGCCTCGGTGCCGGCCTGATCGACCCCCGCGAGGCTCGACGGCTGATGGGCGACGTGGAGCTGACGGTCATCGAGCTCCCGGCCGAGGTGACCTGAAGGCTGCCGGAGGTCAGTCGATCGATCCTGGCTCTGCGATCCAAGCGCTCTCGATTCCGAGGACGCGGCAGAGAGGATCGAAGTGGCGGTCGTAGTGAAGGACCCCGGCACCGCGACCGGCGGCAGCTGCGGCGATGAGGTAGTCGGCGGCCGGGATGCGGCGCTCACCACGCAGCTCGCGTGAGGCGCCGAGAGCCGCTGCGCCGCTACTCAGGGTCACCGGCGCGGCAGGCAGTGCTGTCAGTGTGCGGTCGAGCTCGGCGAACTTCGTCTCGTCGCGAGCGCTTGCGAGCAGCTCAAGCGCAACCACTGGACACACGACGAGCAGGCTCGATTCTGCGGTGGCAAGCCAACGGGCGATCACAGCTCGATCCCGCTGGCGGTTCCAGGCCGAAGTGTCGAAAACGAGCAATCCGCCTGAGCCGTATGGCTCAACGCGCGGCATGGAGGCGCTCGGACACGGCGAAGTCGTAGCCGTCGTCTTCTCCCGCGGCGATTCGCCTCAGATGCTCTTGGGCGTCGCCTCGATCCGCGCGTTCGGCGCGAATAGCCGCGGCTCCGCGCATCGCCAAGTCACGTACGGCGCGCGAGCGTGGCTCCGCGCCACCGAACTCTGCTACAGCGGCAGCTAGCTCGGGGTCGAGTGTGACTTGGATGCGGGGAGTCTTGGTCGCCACAGCGCTAGTGTACCAACCGCCTGGTACACCTGACACCGAGGTGAGGCAATGTGGTGAAGAGCCTTCTACGCCTTACCCGCCGGCGACGTCGCGCCGCAGGAAGACCAGGTAGCCGGCCACCAGCGAGGGCACTCCGTACAGGGCGCACAGCCATGCGGAATGGACGATCGGTGCCCAATTGGTGGGCGTGCGCAGCAGTCCCTGCCAGGCCTGGAACTGTTCGGTCAGGAGATAGGGCTGGATCGATTCCAGACCCGGTATCTGGGCGATGATGAACAGCAGGATCACGATGCCGATCGTGCCGACGACCGCAGCGGCGCTGTTGCGGGTCGCGGCCGAGAGCATCAGGCCGATGGCGGCGACTGCGAACAGCGGTATCAGGTAGGCGGCGTTGGCCGCGAACACGAGCAGCAGCGCTTCCGGAGCGGACACGAGTGTGCCGGAGTAGGTCCTGACCGCGTGAAAGCCCCACGACGCCACTCCGGCGACGGTGGCGACCGTCGCGGCGACCAGCACCGCGACCACCGCATAGGTCAGCGCCGCGAACGTCTTTGCGGCGAACACCTGGCCGCGATCGACGGAGCGCGTGAGGATCGTCTTCAGCGTGCCGTTACCGTCCTCGTTGGAGAAGATGTCGCCGGCGACGAGCGCGGCCACGACGGGTAGGAAGAACCCCGACATGAACAGCAGCATCAGCACCGGCGTGGCGAGCCCGGACTGCGTGATCTGCGCCGCGAAGATGTTGTCGCGCTGGTTGTGCTGGTGATGCAGGCTCTCGAACACCACGAAGATCACCGGCAGCAGTGTCAGCAGCGCAAGCCCCAGGTAGGTGCGCACCTGTGCGACGAGCTTGCGCAGCTCCCAGCGATAGACGATCAACGTGGAGGGCCGCCGGCTGCGATGCGCGCTCGCGGTCGCGGCCGCCGCAGGGGGGTTGAGCGCCGCGCTGCTCATCAGACCTCGAGTGCCTGCTCGGAGAGCTCCGCTTCGGCGCTCTCGTCGTGATCGCCCTCGGTGAGACGAAAGAAGAGGTCCTCGAGCGTCGCCAGTTCGGGGCTGAGCGCGAGAATGCCGATGCCGGCTGCCGCGAGCGTCAGCGAGAGCTCGCCCACGTCCTGCTCGTGAGCCTGGAAGGTGAGGCCGTGCTCGCCGGGGGCGGCGTGCTCGACGCTGGCCTGCTCGTGCATCAGTGCGAGCGCGCGCTCATCGTCGGTGGTGTGGAGCCGGTAGCCGGCGCCGCCCTGACGGCGCAGGTCGGCGAGTGCGCCCTCGTAGACGACGCGGCCGGACTCGACGATCGCGACGCGATCGCACAGTTCCTGGACCTCGGGCAGTTGGTGGCTGGAGAGCAGCACCGTGATGCCTTCCTCGGCGAGTCGCCGAATCAGCGCGCGCATGTCACGCATGCCGGCGGGGTCGAGTCCGGTAGCCGGCTCGTCGAGGATCAACAGGCGCGGTTGGCGCAGCAGCGCCGCGGCAATGCCCAGGCGCTGGCGCATGCCGTGCGAGTAGCCGCCGACCTTGTGCTTGGCCCGCGGGCTCAGCTCGACGACTGCAAGCACCTCGTCGATGCGTGCGGCGGCCCCGTCGCCGTCGAGCGCGGCGAGCAGTTCGAGGTTCTTGCGACCACTGAAGTAGGGGTAGAAGCGCGGCGCCTCGACAAAGCCTGCGACCCCCTCCAGGGCGCGAGCGCCGTGGCGCATGGGATCACGGCCGAACAGTTCGACGATGCCCTCGCTGGGAGTGATCAGGCCCAGCGCCATGCGCAGGGTGGTGGTCTTGCCTGCGCCGTTGGGGCCGAGGAACCCGTACACGTCGCCGGAGTGGACGTTCAGGTCGATGTGGTCAACCGCCAGGACCTCGTCGTAGCGCTTGACGAGCCCCCTAGCCCGGACGGGCTGGGCCGCGTCCTCGCTCACGCTACAGGCCTCGCGCCACTTCTTCTACGGCTGCTGGGGCGACGGCGCCACCGACGAGATAGCGCACGCCGGAGCGCTCGAACGTCAGCAGCGTCCCGAGCTCGGTGCGGAGCTCGCTGGCGCTCGAGCCGTTGATCGTGACCTTCGGCAGTCCTTCGAGCGACGTGCTCGTCCCGGCGGCACCCTTCGACTTGGTTTCGAGCACCGCGATCGTCCCGAGGCCGTGACCGTGGGTGGTGACGCTCGGCTTCTCACGTGCGCCTGCCTTCTCGGAGTCGCGTTGGTGATCGCCTTCGGAGAAGGTGATTTCCTGGACCTTGGCGTTGGCGGGAGGCGTGATCGCGAAAACGGAGCTTTCGACGGGCCCAAAGGAGATATCGCTGGCCGCTAGTTCGATCACGGGCGAGCTGCTGGTGGAGGAGTAGATCGCGGCTCGCAGCGGTACCCCGTTGTCGGCGTCCCACGAGAGCTCTGCGCCGCCGAGGAGGCTGCCGGCTTCCTTGGGGGAGACGCGCACCGTGTATGCCGGCTGCCCGGCTACGTCGGTGGGCGTGGCGCCTGACACGTCGGCGTGCTTGTTCAGATGCGAGATCGCTTCTTCGATCTTGGCGACCGACGGGACTTCGTGCTGCTCGCCTGAGCTTTCCTCAGCACTGGAGGACCCTTCTTCGTGCGCGGGCGGGGTGTAGCGGTAGACCGTGTTGGTCGCGGCGTCGTAGAGCGTCACGGTGTGTCCGTCGGAGACGATCTGCGTGTCGCCCTTCTGCGACTGCAGCTCCAGGCGGACGCGGCCGTCGTTGGCGACCCACAACCGCCCCGACGCGCCTGTGACCAGGGGGCTCGACGTGAGCCCGCCGCCACCGGCACCGCCACCGTTGCCGCTTGCGAGGCTGGCGCCTTCGAGCAGATGGTCTGTCAGCTGGATGTTGGCGCTGAGGCCTTCGAGGTGCGCGCCCTGCGCTCCGGCCAGCGTGTCGTGCACGGCTTGCGCGAGCGGCTTGGCCGGCGGGGTCGCCCCGGAGTCAAGCGCAGAGGCGATCGCCGTGGCGGACACGCCGATCGCGACGACGAGCCCGCACAGCAGCAACAGGCGTGAGAGAGGAAGACGACGAAGGATGTTCACGGCAGCACGTCCATGTCCTTTGGTTGCCGGTCTATGAGCCAGGTTAGCGCTCCGCCTTTGGGTCGGCTAAAGGTGGGAGAGCTCTCATCGTGTGTCGCCGCTCGACCGTCCGGCGGCGCCACCCGATATCTTCTCGGCGCGCATGCTCCTGATCTTCATCATCTTCTGGATCCTCGTCGGCCTCGGCGTTTTCTTCCTGGCGATGCGGCGGGGCTCGCGCAACGAGGAGGGCTCCGCGGAAGGATCGCGCTTCAGCCGGGCTGCAATCACGCTCGGCGTCATCGTCGCGTTCGCGTTCGGCCTGATCGTCCCGGCGATCGTGCTCGCGGTCAACGGCGAGCACAAGGCGAGCGAGGCGCCCGGGGGCGTGCACCTCAACAAGGAAGAGGTCGCCGGCCGCGAACTGTTCGCGCACACTTGCAACGTCTGCCACACGCTTGCGGCGGTCAAGTCCGTGGGGCGCATCGGGCCCGACCTGGACGTAAGGGTCGGCGACGACATCCCGACCAAGGCCGGCCGCATCGCGCTCGTCGAGAACGCGATCGCCGAAGGCCGCGCGCGTGGCCTCGGCAACATGCCCGCGAAGCTGTACACGGGCAAGGAAGCGGAACAGGTGGCGCAGTTCGTAGCAGCAGTAGCCGGCCACTGACTGAGAGCGCCGATGACCTTCGCGGGCCGGCGTCCTCGGTCACTCGCGTGCGAAGCACGCCACGTTCCCTGCGTCCTTGGCCCACTCGATCCTCGACCCTCTCAGTGGCGCGATGCGTCAGCAAGGGGGGATCGCGCTTTAGCCAACAGTCGATACGCCTTGCGGTGACCATCGGCTAGGGTCCGGCGGGATGGCAGATCAGCCGAAGACCGCGGAGGAGGTGAAGACGTTTGTTCAGGAGCGCGACATCCGCTTCATCCGCTTCTGGTTCACGGACATCCTCGGGCAGCTGAAGTCGTTCTCGATCAACGCGGCGGAGCTGGACGACGCGTTCGAGGCGGGGATGGGCTTCGATGGATCGTCGATCACGGGCTTCAACGCGATCGAGGAGTCGGACATGATCGCGATGCCCGATCCGAGTACGTTCGCGGTGCTGCCGTGGCGCCCGGAGGAGCAGGGCGTGGGGCGCATGTTCTGCGACGTGATCACGCCTGAGAAAACGCCGTACGAGGGCGATCCTCGCCACGTGCTGCGCCGCGCGGTGCAGCGGGCGAAGGACATGGGCTTCGACACGTTCAACGTGGGCCCGGAGCTCGAGTACTTCCTGTTCAAAGACTCGCGCTCGACGGAAGTGCTGGACGAAGGCGGCTACTTCGACCTGACGACGCTCGACGCGGGCTCGGACGTGCGCCGCGAGACGGTGCTGGCGCTGGAGCAGCTCGGCATCCACGTGGAGTACACGCATCACGAGGTGGGGCCCTCCCAGCACGAGATCGACATGCGCTACGCGGACGCGATGAAGATGGCGGACGACTGCATGACGTATCGCATCACGGTCAAGGAGTACGCGATGAAGTACGGCTGGCACGCGACGTTCATGCCGAAGCCCCTGTTCGGCGAGAACGGCTCGGGCATGCACACGCACCAGTCGCTGTTCACGGGCGGCAAGAACGCCTTCTACGACGCCGATGACCAGTACTTCCTGTCGGACGTGGGCAAGGCGTTCATCGCGGGTCAGCTCAAGCACGCGCGTGAGATCTGCTCGATCTTCGCCCAGTGGGTGAACTCGTACAAGCGTCTGGTGCCGGGGTTCGAGGCGCCGGTGTACGTCGCGTGGTCGCGCCGCAACCGCTCCGCGCTGGTGCGCGTGCCGCTGTATCACCCGGGCCGCGAGAAGGCGACGCGGATGGAGCTGCGCTGCCCGGATCCCGCGTGTAACCCCTACCTGACGTTCGCGGCGCTGCTGCAGGCCGGTCTCGAGGGGATCGAGAAGGGTTACGAGCTGCCGGAGCCGATGGAGAAGAACCTGTACCACCTCTCGAGCGAGGAGCGCCGGCGACTTGGGGTGGAGCAGCTGCCTGAGAGCCTCGGCGAAGCGATCGAGTTGACGGCCGAGTCAGAGCTCGTGCTGCGCACGCTCGGTGAGCACATGTTCAACCGCTATGTCGAGATCAAGCGCCAGGAGTGGGACGACTACCGCGTGGACGTGACCCAGTGGGAGCTCGACCGCTACCTGTCGATTTTGTAGCGGATAGGAGGTTGAGGGCCTCCGCCTATCGGCTCCGGCTCGCGGGGTCGGACGTGGTGTTGATGGGGGCAGGTGTAGCGGCTATCGTCCATGGGCGTAAACCCCCGGCAGTCTGCTGCCGAAAGACTGATCATGGCTTCGACACTCGACACCCACACGACGAACCAGGGAGAGGATGTGCCGAAGGAGGTCGTTGCGGTGATAGATGCCGCAGAGTTCGAGGCGGCTAGCCAGGATCCGCGCGTACGGTCATTCCTCGCCGAGGCTGACGCCTACCTCGTCGAGCTCGAGCAGCAGGCTCGCAACCGCTAGCCCGCTGGCTCCAGCGGTAGCCAGAGCCGCTTGGGCTTCCTCGGTTCGGCCGAAGGTCGAAAGCCATAGCGTTTACGCCACATTGCCGCTGTCCTCTCATCGAACGGGTCAGCAACGAGCACGGCTGTGGCCTGCAGTTCTGCCGCACGGCGGGCGGTGGCGACCGCGTGGAGCAGTAGCAGCTTGCCTTCGATCTCAGTTCGCCTGTCCTTGGCGATCCAGGTGATGAGGGCCGCGGGCACTCGTACGGGTGCGACAGCGGCACGTCGGCGATCGTGCTGACTGAGTTCGACCTGCGCCGACGCGAGCGAGTAGAAGCCCGCTATGCGGCCGCTGGCGATGAGCAGGCGGGTGCGCGAGGTTTGATGAGCAGCGACCGCCTCGGTCCGCAGCCAGTCGCCTGCAGCTTTAGCTGCCGGCCGTCCTCCGGCGTCGAAATCAGCTAGCGCGAGCCGCAACTCGCTCGGCAACTCCTCGTCTTTCGATGGAAGTGTGATCCACGAAGGCTTGGCGCCCGCGAACGCCGTGACGACAGATTCGGCTGTCGTGGCAATGAGTGGTCGGCTACTCATCTTCTGGCTGTCCTGCCCTTGCCGCCGCAAGAGCCGCTTCGGCCGCCTGGGCGATTTGCGCCCTGCTCGGCACCGGAAATCCAGGCGGGGCTTGGAAATAATTCATGGTCGGCTGGCCCGGCACGTAGCCGAGCGGTGCGTATAGACCATGCCCAACGCGCTGAATCGCGCCCTCGTCGGCGAGCTTCCAGAGCGCCCATGACACTGTTTTGGGGCTGAACCCTGGCATGTGTTCTGCCACCTCGGCGATGTTCGTCGGACCGTTGATCGTGATGACGACCTTCAGCGCTTGGTCCTTTGAGCCTTCCTCTGCGCTGTCGGGCGGTGGTGGCATCTCGCCCCTACTAAGCTGTTCGAGCGTCAGCAAGACCGCCCTCAAACGCTGTATCGCGAGTTCGGCATCGCTGGCGCGTTCCCGTGCGCGCGTTGCCTCTTCGATGGCCGCTGTGACACGATGTTCGGCTTCACGTATAAGCGCCTCAGCCTGCGGGATCGCCTCGGCGATGCTCGCGGGATCGTTGAAGTCGACTACAAGCTCAGGCATAACCTGAAGAACAATATCATGCGCAGATAACTCTTGAGAAGATCTGAGCGATGTCTGAGCTTTGTCGATAAGCCAGCTAGGCGCCTAACAGCGGCTCAATCTTCCAGTCTGTGCGCCGACTCATCAAGCCGATCCGCCCGGCACCGCGCACGCGATCGCCCGCGCGGGAGCGAGCTGCCAGTGCATCGCCTGCAGCATGTGCCCGAACGCGCTGGGGTGGCGCGGCGCGATCTCGGCGACGAGCGCGATCGTGTCGCGGGCGTGGCGCTCGTAGTCGTCTTTGCCGGTGAGCTGGGAGAGCCGCAGTAGGCCCATGGCGGCGCTGGAGGATCCCGAGGGGATGGGGGAGTCGTCGAGATCCTTGCGCCTGACGATCAGCGCTTCCGAGTCTGATGCGGTCGAGTAGAAGCCGCCGCGCTCGCTGTCGGCGAAGCGGGCGATCATCTCGTCGGCGAGCGCAGTCGCCTGACGGAACCAGCGCTCTTGGCAGCTGGCTTCGAACAGCACGATCAAGGCCTCCAGCAGGAAGGCGTGATCCTCGAGGTAGGCGTCGATCTTGGCGTGGCCGTCGTTGTAGGTGCGCAGCAGCCGCCCGCGATCGTCGCGCATCTGCGTCTGCAGGAAGTCGGCGCACATGCGCGCCGCGTCCAGATAGCGAGGCTCCTCGAGCGCCGAGCCCGCCTCGGCGAGCGCAGAGATCATCAGCGCGTTCCAGCTCGTGAGGCGCTTGTCGTCGAGCGCGGGGCGCACGCGCCTCTCGCGGGCCGCCAGCAGCTGCTCGCGAATCCGCCTGCGTGTCTGCTCGTCCGGTGTGGCGCCGCGATCGGTGAGGACGTTCAGGCCCGGCTCAGGATGATGGGGGTCCTGGAAGTTGCCCTGGTCGGTGACGCCGAGCCAGGCGCTCCCCGTGCGCGTGTCCTCGACGCTCAGGACCTCCGCGAGCTGCGCGACGCTCCATGCGTAGTAGCGGCCCTCGACGCCCTCGGAGTCCGCGTCGAGCGCGCTGTAGAAGCCGCCCTCCGGGCCGCGCATCTCGCGCAGTGCCCACTCGAGCGTGTCGACGCAGACCGCGCGCAGGCGCGCCTCGCCGGAAGCCTGCCAGCCGTGCAGATAGGCCCGCGCCAGCAGCGCGTTGTCGTAGAGCATCTTCTCGAAGTGCGGAACGGTCCAGCTGGCGTCGACGCTGTAGCGCGCGAAGCCACCGCCGAGCTGGTCGTGGATGCCGCCGCTCGCCATCGCGTGCAGCGTCGTCAGCGCCATCGAGCGCCCGCTACCCAGCAGCAGGAACTCCAGCACGGGCGCCTGCGGGAACTTCGGTGCGCGGCCAAAACCGCCGTTGCGCGCATCGAAACTCTGGCTCAGCCCCGCCACCGCCTGCTCGAGCGCGCTCTCCTGCAGCGGCTCGGTGGACGCCGACAGCTGGGAGCCGCCGGAGAGGCGCTCGCGCAGACGCTCGCCGCCGGCGCGGATCTCCTCGCGGTTTACCTCCCACGACTCGGCGATCGCCTGCAGCAGCTGCGTCCAGGCGGGCATGCCGTGGCGCGGCTCGGGCGGAAAGTATGTGCCGCCGTAGAACGGCAGCTGCTCCGGCGTCAGGAACACGTTCAGCGGCCACCCGCCCTGACCGGTCATGCCCTGTACGGCCTCCATGTACAGGGCGTCGACGTCGGGACGCTCCTCGCGGTCGACCTTCACGCACACGAAGCTCTCGTTCATCAGCCGTGCCGTGGCTGGATCCTCGAAGGACTCCCGCTCCATCACGTGGCACCAGTGGCACGCGGAGTAGCCGATTGAAACCAGCAGCGGCCTGTCCTCGAGACGCGCGCGCTCAAGCGCGACCGGACCCCACGGCAGCCACTCAACGGGGTTTTCGGCGTGCTGACGCAGGTAGGGTGAGCTCTCCTGCGCTAGCGCGTTGGGCACCTGCTCAGGGTAGCCAGGACGACCGCGGCGCAGCCGCCGGGCTCGCCGCCCGTTCGAGCAGCGCTCGGCGGCCGCCGAGCAGCTCGCTGATCGTCGCACGAGACGGCCATTCGCCCGCGCCAACGCTCGCCAGTTTGACTTTCGCGAGGCTCACGTCGAAGCGTCTGCCGCCGAGCATGCCGGTGATCCGTTGTGAGGCGGCACCGAAGCGGACGGTGCCCACGGAGGCGTCCTTCCCCGAGACCCGAATGTTCGCCGCCTGCAGCTCGCCGTTCTTCACGGGGAACGTCGCGCTCAGCTGCACTCCTGGCACGAACGCGAAGTCGTGCAGCCTCGCCGTTGAGCTCGTGAGCCTTGCGTAGCCGCCGCGCAGGCCGCCGAAGCTCGAGCCGCTCGGGAGTTCTGCGTCGGCCTGCAGCGTCGCTGCGATCACCTGGCGGTTGAGATCCACAAGCGTGTCGAGCACTGCCACGAGCGTCCGCCCTGGTCGGCCCCCGAGGGTGGCTGGCGGGTGAACGTAGGCGAGCTTCGTCGGCGTCAACGGGGTCGGCGCGAACTGGTTGACGGTGGGGGTGCACTGTTGCACGGGACTGCCGGCGAAGAAAGCCTTCACGGCCAGCGACGAGCAGTCGCTGAGGTCGCTGCCGAGCACGGAGTGACCGGTGAACGGAACGAGCAGCAGCTGCGCGTCGGGGATCAACGCCGCGACGCGAAGCGCGTAGGCCGTGGGTGTCCGCAGGTCCTGCTCGCCGGAGAGGATCAGCGTCGGAACGTTCGGCAACGCGCCCGGCGCGGGCGGCGGCGACGACGCGTCGGGCCAGCTGACGCAGTCGGGGACGAGGCTGTTGTTGTATGCGGTGCTCGGGTCGAACGGGTAGAAGTCGCTGCTCGGCTGGGCGTGCAGGTAGGCGAGCGCTTCGTTCAGGCGCGTCGCACTGCCCGCGGCGCGCTGCCATGGAAACGGGCTCTCCTCGCAGGTCGTCGTCGCGAACAGCGCTTCGTCGACGCTCGGCGCGTTTTCGACGTTGGCGCGTTCGCGCGGTACGTTGGGGATCAGGCCCTCTGAGAGCAGGTGCAGGCGCAGCAGCGGGTCGGGATCGCGATCCAGCGCCGAGCGCACGGCCGCCGGCAGCAGTGCGCGCAGGGCGGGGTTCAGGTCGCCGGCCTCCAGGATCTCGAGCAGCCCGGTCGCGTCGAGCGTGCTCGCGTGACGCTTGCCGGAGCCGTCGTACACCGATCCGCTGAGCGGCCGCTTGCGCAGCTGCGCGGCCAGTCTCGCGATGTCCCCGAGCGGGTCGGAGCTGATCCCGGCGCAGGCGCTGTCCGCGCAGATCTCACCGACGACGCCGGCGATCGCCTGGAACGTCGGGATCTGGAATGGTTCGGTGCCTTCAGGCGGCACCACCGAGTCGAGCACGAGCGCTTCGACGTGTTCGGGGTAGGCCTCGGCATAGTCGAGCGCCACCTTGGTGCCGTAGGAGGTCCCGTACAGCACGAGCTTTTCATAGCCGCCGGCTTGGCGCAGGGCCTCGATGTCCTGGACCGATTCCTCCGTCGTGAAGGCGCCTCGGGCGGGTCCGATCTCCGATGCGCAATCTTCGAAGAGCTGGCTCGCCGACTGCATGCTGAAGATTTCAAGCGCCGGGCAGCTGAGCGGATCCGAGGCGCCCGTGCCGCGCTGGTCGAACACCAATAGATCGCGTGAGCTGAGTGCCGGAGCGATCGCCTGGGCGATGAATTCGCTCAGCGGCAGCGCCGCCTGGCCCGGTCCGCCGGCGAGTGCCACGACCGCATCGCGGCTGGGAGCGGCGCCGGCGCGCTTGCGCTCCATGCTCAGCGACAGCGTGCCAGGGACTGCGCCCGAACGCTCGAGTGGCACCGGCACCGAGCCGCATTCGAACGCGGTGGCGTTGGCGCAGGGGATGAAGCTAGCGTCGGCCGCTGCCGAGGAGCCGGGCCAACACGCCAATAGCACGGCGGGCAACAGAGTCGCTAGCCCCCAAGTGCGAACTCTCCTGCGCATCGCCAACGACAATAGCCGCACTCGTGAGCGAGATCGCCGGTAGCGTGACGTGATGGCCACCGAGCATCCCGGTGAGCGATTGGTGTGGCATCCCGCGCAAGCTCCCGTGCGCCCCCGCGCCACCGCCGACCGTGAGATCCTCCGTTTCCACTCCGAGCCTGCCCGATACGGTCACGCCAGGCATGTAGGAGTATCCGTGCAGGCGCACGCCGCGGGTTGTGAGCTCAGCCCAGCCGGCGCGCAGGCCGCCGATCCGCAGCTCCAGCGCGCCGCCTTCGCTCGCGCCGCCGAGCGTCAGTGCCAGCGCGAACCGGCGGATGAGATCGGAAAGCGTCAGCGCCACCGCGTGCAGCGTGCGCCCGGGCGCGCCGCGGTAACCGCGCGCGGGTGACACCTGATCGAGTCGCAGCGGAGGCAGTGGGGCCGGGCGCAGGATCGCCGGCGTGGGCGCGGGCGCGCACGCCTGCACGGGCGCGTTCACGAACAGCGCCTCGAGCGCTTCGTGCGCGCACGGGGTCGGCTCGTCGGTCAGCACCGAGTGCCCCGCGCCGGGTACGACCAGCAGGTGCGAGTCGGGGATCTGCGCGGCAACTTCGCGTGCGTTGACGGTGGGGGTGCGTAGATCGTCGGCGCCGCTGAGGATCAGCGTCGGCACGTTCGGGAGAGGCGCGTCCTCGACGGCGGGGGCCGGGGTGGTGAACGGCCAGTGCGCGCACGCTTCGATGTTGCTGAGCGCGAGCGCGTTCGCTGCTGTGAACGGCGCGAACGTGCTCGCCGGCAGCGCCTTGGCGGCGGCGACGGCTTGCGCGATGCGGGCCGACGGAGCGAGCGCGCGGCTCCACGGGAAGTCCTGCTCTTCGCAGGTTGTCGCGTAGTACAGCGGTGTGTCGTAGTCTTCGCTGCCTTCGGCTTCGCCTTCGCCTTCGTTCGGCCCGAGTGCCTGGACCAGGCGTGCCAGTGGCGCCGGGTCGTGGCGCGCGAGTGCCGCGACGGCAGTGACGAATTCGGCGCGCAGAAGCGGCGAGAAGTCGCCTGTCAGCAGCAGCGCGAGCAGGTCGTTGGAGGAAAGCGCGACCTTGTGCGTCGCGCCGTGTTCGCCGATCGCGCGCGCTCGCAACGGCGCATGCGCCATCCGGGCGAGCACTTGCGCGAGGTCGGCGACCGGTTCGGATGTGACCTGGGCGCACGCGTGCGCGGCGCAGAGCTGGCGCAGGACGCGCGGGATCGCCGCGAAGGTCGGACGGTTCAGGGTGTCGGGCCCGTTGGGCGGAACGACCGAGTCGAGTACGAGCGCTTCGACGTGACTCGGGTACTCCTGCGCGTACTGCTCGGCCACCTTGGTGCCGTAGCTGGTGCCGTACAGCACGAGCTTTTCATAGCCTCCAGCCACGCGAATCGCCTCGATGTCGGCGACCGTGTCGGCAGTCGTGTAGAAGCCGCGTGCGGGCCCGAGCTGTCCGCCGCACGCTTCGATCACCGCTGCGAACGAGCTGTACAGGTCGGGGCGTTCGAGCGCATGGCAGGACAGCGGGTCGGACAGGCCGATGCCGCGCTGGTCGAAGACGATCAGGTCGCGCGTGGCCGCGATCGGTCCCAGCAGTTCGGCGAACGCTTCTGCGAACGGCAGCGCCGGCTGCCCCGGGCCGCCGGCGAGCGCGATGATCGCGCTGCGTGCTTCGCCGACCGTCGCGCGGTGGCGGCGGATGGCGAGCGTGATCGTCCCCGGCGTCGTGCCGCTTGGATCGAGTGGCACGGTGAGATGGCCGCAGGCGAAGTCGTTGCTGTTTCCACACGTCGTGAAGGCGATCTCCGCGCTGGCTGAGGCGAGGAATGGCAGCGTTGCGGGCGCGCACAACCACGTAGCCAGCGCGACGAGCACGGCCACGACCACGTGTTGACGACGCTCCACCAATCGGAATCTATTGCCTGCGCAGGCGCCGTGCACGCAGCGTTCGGTGGCGCTCGTTGCCGACGATCGTCCCTGTAGTGTCTCCTCGGTGAACGGTGAGCGCGAAACCATCGACGCACCGGGGGCACCGGCCGCGATCGGGCCATACAGCCACGCCGTGCGGGCCGCCGGGCTGCTGTTCTGCTCCGGGCAGATACCGCTCGACCCCGGCAGCGGTGAGATCGTCGGCACGAGCGCGGGCGAGCAGGCACGGCGCTGCCTGGAAAGCCTCGCCGCTGTGTGCGAGGCCGCTGGAGGGCGGCTCGAGCGCGCGGTGCGCCTGACGATCTACATGACTGACCTCGCCGACTTCGCTGAGGTCAACGAGGTGTACGGGTCGTTCTTCCCCGCTGATCCCCCGGCGCGCGTGACGATAGGGGTCGCGCAGCTGCCGCGCGGCGCCTACGTCGAGATCGACGCGATCGTCGCGCTGTAGGCGTTCTCGTCGTCGGCGGGCTCCATCGAGCGCAGCGCACGGCTGAGCAGATCGCGAAGCGTGCGGCGCTCGTCGACGTCGAGCGCCGCGAGGACCTCGTCCTCGATCGCCGCCTGCACGCGTTCAGAGTCGCCCAGCGCGGCGCGGCCCGACGGCGTGATCTGCACGAGATGACGGCGCCGGTCACTGGGGTCGCGCAACCGCGCGACGAAGCCGAGATCCTCAAGCTCGTTCAATAGCAGCACGACGTTGTTGGCGTCCATGCAGAAGGCGTCCGCGAGGTCCTGCTGCGGACAGCCGTCGTGGTCGTTCACGTAGCTGAGCGCGACCAGGTGGCGCAGGTGCATGCCCAGTCGCTCCTCGTCGCTGCGGCGGTACACCTGCTTCGCCAAACGGCTCAACAACACCGCCGAGCCGGGGGCGCAGTTTCGCTGATCAGCCATGGTTGGGAGTGTATACCTCATCAAAGCGTCAATCATCACAATAGCAGCGATCAACAATTTTTCACAGATCATCCTTGTTAGATGGATGATAAGTGCTATGGTGGTTTCTCCGCAACCCCTGGAGGACTCCCATGACCGCACTGCTACGTCAACTGAAGACCCCAACGGAGACCGCCGCCTCGGAGCGCAGGCGTTGGATCGCACTCGCGGTGCTGTGCCTCGGGCAGCTGATGATGGTGCTCGACGCGACGATCGTGAACGTCGCGCTGCCATCGATCCAGCGCGAACTCCACTTCACCCAGGCGAACCTCACGTGGGTGATCGACGGCTACCTGATCACCTTCGGTGGCTTCCTGCTGCTGGCTGGGCGCTTCGGCGACCTCGTCGGGCGCAAGAAGGTCTTCCTCAGCGGTCTCGTGCTGTTCGTGGCGGCGTCGATCCTGTGCGGCGTCTCTGACAGCCAGGCGATGCTGATCGGCGCGCGACTGATCCAGGGCGTCGGCGGCGCGGTTGCCTCGAGCGTGATCCTCGCGATCATCGTCACCGAGTTCCCCGAGCGCGTCGAGCAGGCCAAGGCGATGGGCATGTACGCGTTCGTGTCGGCGGGAGGCGGCTCGATCGGCCTGCTCGCCGGAGGCGCTCTGACGCAGTCGCTCAGCTGGCACTGGATCTTCTTCGTCAACGTGCCGATCGGCGCTGTCGCCCTGCTGCTCGGATGGATCCTGATCAAGGAGAACGAGGGCATCGGCCTCGCCGGGGGCGTCGACGTGCTCGGCTCGATCCTGATCACGCTCGCGACGATGCTTGGCGCGTTCGCGATCGTCAAGTCGACCGACTACGGCATCGGCTCGGCGCGCACGCTGTCAACGGCGGGAGCCTCGCTGGCGCTGCTCGTAACCTTCCTCGCCGTCGAGTCGCGTGTCGCAAACCCGATCATGCCGCTGCGCATCCTGCGGCTGCGGATGCTGATGGGCTCGAGCCTCGTTCGCGGCCTGCTCGTCACCGGCATGTTCTCGGCGTTCTTCCTCGGCGCGCTGTACCTGGAGCGCGTGCTGGGCTACGACGCGATCGACACCGGCCTCGCGTTCATGCCGCTGACGGTCGCGATCGCGGTGATGTCGCTGGGTGTCTCGGCGCGCTTGGTCGAGCGCTTCGGCCCCGTGCCGACGCTCGCCGGCGGTCTCGGCGGGCTGATCGTGGGGCTGCTGCTGCTCGCCGTGCAGGGCGTCCACGCGGGCTACTTCCCCGGGCTGTTCTTCGCCTTCCTGGCGCTGGGCCTCGGCGCGGGCGCGTCGTTCCTGCCGCTGCTGACGATGGGCATGGCAGATGCGCCCCCGCGCGACGCGGGCCTCGCGTCGGGCATCATCAACGTGTCGGTGCAGCTGTTCGGCGCGATCGGCCTGGCGACGCTCGGCACGATCGCGACCGACCACACGAAAGCCCTCAGCGCCGCCGGTCACCCGCTGCTCGCGTCGCTGACCGGCGGCTACCACCTCGCGTACGTCGTTGCCGCGTTGTGCGTCGGCCTGGGAGTGCTCGCGACGTTCGCGCTGCTGCGCCCGCCCGCTGCGACCGCGCAGGAGATCGACGCCGAGGAGCGCGTCGAGGCGGCGCGAGAGGGCGAGCTGGTGGCGGCATGAGTGCCCTGGCACGACACGGCGATCAGGCTGCGCGTCTGCCCAACCGCCCGGCGGAGCGCGTGCGCGCCGCCGGGCGGTTGCGCCGCGCCAATGCGGGCACGCTCACGGAAATAACGCGCTCGCTTCTCGACGACGCCCGCGGAGTCCGCGTCGCCGAGCGTCGGCTGCGCCCGCACGCGAGAGATCGCTAGTGCGCCGGCCCAGCGGATCAGCCCGCCCGCAGCTGCGCGCGCTTGACCTTGCCGCTGGCGGTCTTCGGCAGCTCCGCGGCGAAGTCGATGATGCGCGGGTACTTGTACGGGGCGGTTTCGCGCTTGACGTGCTCCTGCAGCTCCCGCACCAGCTCGGGCGAGGGTGCGTAGCCCTCGCCGCGGAGCACGACCACCGCGCGCACTACCGAGCCGCGCTCGTCATCCGGCGCCGCCACGGCCGCGGCCTCGGCGACGGCCGGGTGCGCGACGAGCGCCGACTCCACCTCGAAGGGTCCGATGCGGTAGCCCGCCGAGACGATCACATCGTCGGCGCGGCCCTCGAAGTACAGCCAGCCGTCCTCCCCGCGCGTGACCCGGTCGCCGGTTCGCCACGCGCCGGCGGTGCGCCGATCCGCGATGCTCCACGCGCCTGTTTGATCGCGCCGGACGTGCTCGCCGAGGTAGCCGATGAAGAACGTCGGCACGCTCGCCGGGTCGACCGTCAGCTCGCCGTCCACGACCTCCAGACCGATCCCCGGAAGCGCCTGGCCCATCGAGCCGGGCCGGGCGTCCTCGTCCAGCGGCGCGCCCGTCAGCTGGCCGGTCTCGGTCTGGCCGTAGCCGTCCCGGATTTCGAGGCCCGTGGCCTCGTGCCACACGCGCAGCACCTCGGGGTTTAGCGCCTCGCCGGCGGCAACCATCCCACGTAGGTCAGCGAACGCTCGCAGCGTCGCGCGCTTGGCGATCACGCGGTACTCGGTCGGCGCCATGCAGAGCACTCCGACCCGCTCGCGCTCGAGCAGCTCGAGGCGCTCGTGCGGATCGAAGCGCGCGTCGTGCAGCAGAGCCGCCGCGCCCGAGAGCCATGGCGCGATGAACACATTGCGCGCCGACTTCGACCAGCCGCTCGCCGCCGTGCACCACACCAGCTCACCGGGGCGCGCGCCGAGCCAGTGCTCTGCCTGCACGCGCTGGCCGTCGAGGTAGCGCTGTGCGTGCACGACCGCCTTCGGCTCGCCTGCGGTGCCGCTGGTGAACGTGATCAGGCACGGGTCGGTGGCGTCCAGCTCGACCGCAGCGGCGGGCGCGCCGGCGAACAGGCTCTCGTCCGGAACGTAGATGCAGGCCGGGGAGTGCGCCGCGCCCGCGATCGCCGCCTCGAGCTCGGTGCGGTTGCGCTGGTCGGCGAGGATCAGGGTCGGCTCGGCGACTGCAATGCGCAGGCGCAGATCCTTCGCCCGCAGCTGCTCGGTGCACGGCAGCACGACGGCGCCGATGCGAAAGCACGCGAGCATCCCCAGGACCCACTCGGGGCGGTTGCCGATGAGCGTCATGACCACATCGCCCCTTCGCACGCCGTGCTGGCGCAGCGCACCTGCAAGTCGCGCCGAGCGCTCGGCCAGCTCGCCGAAGCTCCACTCGCGGCGCGTGCCATCGCGCGCGAGCTCCACCAGCGCCAGTCGTCGCGGCGGGCTCGCTTCCGCGATCTCGCGCGCAAAGTTCACCCGGGCATTGTGGCGGCAGCGACTGCGCGGCGCTCGCCGGCGCACCGCCAGCCCCGCGCCGGCGTTGACAGAGCGCGACCATCGAACCTCACCGGCACGTTCGTCACCGAAACGGTCAAATGCAAAGTCAAGGACAGCGGCTCGATCTGGAATCCGACGGGTGGTGGCAACGGCAAGGACGAAATCACGGTCATGGAGCTGGCGGGCTGCAAAACCACCGCGACCATTTGTCCTCATCCCAAACACGTCGAAGTGACGGCGCTGGGGCTGCCTTGGCACTCCGAACTGTTCGAAAAGCCGCCCAAGAAAGGTGACATCGTCGAAAACGTCAAACTCGAAGTCGCCTGCTCGCACGTGAAGCTCAACGAATTCGAAGGAGAACTGATCGGGCCGGTGTCGCCGGGTGTGTTCGAAGCCGACGAAGTGCTCGTCGAAGGTTCCGAAGAAGCCGAAGTCGAACTCCCGGACAAACTCAAAGCGGCCGGGTCGGGAAAAATCAAAATCGCCTGACGGCTTGACGCGTGGATCCTCGGGGGCTCGGCATCTCCGAGCCCCCGGCGCCACGCGGCGCCCGGCCGGCGACGATATCCTCCAAGGGAACGGCGCCGGCCGCGCGCGGGTGCCTGTGCGCCGTGCAAACGACCCTTGGAGCGCAATCAGAATGGCCGTAGCCGCCTCGCAGCACACCGAGATGACCGACGAGCAGAAGGCGATCACCGAGATGGTCCACCAGTTCGCCGACGAGCAGATCCTGCCGAACGCCGAGCAGTACGACCATGAGGACAGCTTCCCGGGGCCGATCGTCGAGCAGATGAAGGAGCTGGGGCTGTTCGGCGTGACGATCCCCGAAGAGTACGGCGGCATGGGCCTCGATCTGACGACCTACGCAATGATCGTCGAGGAGCTCTCACGCGGCTGGATCTCGATCTCGGGTGTCGTCAACACCCATTTCATCGGCTCCTACCTGCTGATGAAGTTCGGCAACGAGGAGCAGAAGCGGAAGTACCTGCCGCGGATGGCCACCGGCGAGATCCGCGCCGCGTTCTCGCTGTCCGAGCCGGAGCTCGGCTCGGACGTGCAAGCGATCAAGACCTCTGCCAAGAAGCAGGACGACGGCAGCTACGAGATCAACGGTCAGAAGATGTGGGTGACGAACGGGCTGCTGTCCTCGCTCGTCTTCACGCTCGT
>DATHOH010000043.1:0-34260 GCA_035485155.1 Solirubrobacteraceae bacterium | reverse complement strand
CTGTGTCCGCGCTTCTCCGCACGCGTGTTCGAGAACGTCACCGTCGCGCCGTCGCCGCCGTGGCTGAAGGCGCGGCTCGCCGCCGCCGGCCAGCGCACGATCAACAACGTCGTCGACATCACCAACTACGCGATGCTGCTCAGCGGCCAGCCGTTGCACGCGTTCGACCTCGATCGTGTCGCGGGCGCGCGACTGACTGTGCGCCGCGCCCACGACGGCGAGCAGGTGCAGACGCTCGACGGACAGACGCGCACGCTCGATCGCGAGATGGTCGTAATCGAGGACGACGAGGGCCCCACGTCGATCGCCGGTCTGATGGGCGGCGCACGCTCCGAGGTCGCGCCGGACACGACGCGCGTGCTGATGGAGGTCGCAACCTGGAACGGACCCAACATCCACCGCAGCTCGTGGGCGCTCGGCCTGCGCAGCGAGGCGTCAGGCCGCTTCGAGAAGGGGCTGCAGCCGGAGCAGTGCATGCACGCGCAGGCGCTCGCGGCGCAGCTGATGATTGACCTGTGCGGCGCGAGCGTCGTGTCCGGGACGATCGACGTCGGCCTGAAGGGAGACGGTTGGGTTCCCGTGCGCCCGGAAATCGGGCTGCGCGAGGCGCGCGTGCAGGCGATCCTCGGGGTCGCCGTCGCGCCCGCGCGCCAGGCCGAGATCCTCAACGCGCTCGACTTCGAGACCGAAGCGCGCGCCGGCGGCCTCGAGGTGAGGGTGCCGGCGCTGCGCCGTGACGACGTCACGCGCGAGATCGACCTGATCGAGGAGGTGGCGCGCATCGACGGGCTCGAGCGCCTGCCCACCACGCTGCCCGCGCGCCGGGGTGCCGCCGGCATGCTGACGCACGCCCAGCGCGTGCGCCGCGAGGCCGAGGACGCGATGGTCGGCCGCGGCCTGTACGAGGTGGTGGGCTGGAGCTTCACCGATCCGTCGCTGCTCGACCGGCTCGAGCTGGGAGCCGATCATCCGCTGCGGCGAGTGATCGAGCTCGAGAACCCCCTGTCGGAGGGGCAGTCGATCATGCGCCCGACGCTGCTCGGCTCGCTGCTCGACGCCGCCCGGCACAACGTCGCGCGCAACGGCCCCGACGTCGCGATCTTCGAGTCCGGCACCGTCTACCGCAAAGCTGATGACCTCGCGTCCGCACCGAAGGCGCCCGCACCCGACGCACCCGACGCACCCGACGTGTTGCCCGCGGAGATCCTGCCGGCGGATGAGCACCACGCGCTCGGCGTGCTGCTGAGCGGCCACCTCGATCCGCAGTCGTGGCGTGGTCAGCGGCCCGAGGCCGACTTCTTCGCCGCGAAGGCGCTGCTGGTCGGGCTGCTGGAGCGCTTCGCGGTCGACTGGTCCGTGGAGCCCGTCGCGCCTGAGCAGTGGCCGTTCCTGCACCCCGGACGCAGCGCTGCGGTGCTCGCCCGCGGCGGTGAGCGCCTGGGCTTCCTCGGTGAGCTGCACCCGCTCGTCGCGGGTGCGTGGGATCTGCAGCGCACTGCCGCGTTCGCGATCGACCTCGGCAAGCTCGCCGCGCTGGCGCCGGCGCTGGTCGAGTACACGACGTTCGGTCCATTCCCCGCGCTGCGCCAGGACCTCGCGGTGACGCTGCCCGAGTCGGTCCCCGCGGGCGAGGCGCTCGCGCGCGTGCGCGCGGCGGGCGGCGGGCTGCTCGAGCAGGTGCGCGTGTTCGACGTGTACGCGGGCGAGCAGGTGGGGGAGGGGCGGCGCTCGCTCGCGCTGGCGCTGTCCTTCCGTGCGCTCGAGCGCACGCTGACCGACGAGGACGTCGAGCCGCTGCGCGCGAGCATCGTCGCGGCGCTGCGTGAGATCGGCGGTGAGCTGCGTGGCTGAACCCGCCTCGCAGCAGAGCGCGCCGGGCGCGCCGCGGGTGATCGTCGCCGGCGCGACCGGCTTCACGGGCGCGCTCGCCGCGTACCTGCTGTGGCGCCACCCGGACTTCGAGCTCGTCGCGGTCACCGGGCGCTCCGAGCAGGGCACACCGCTGCAGGAGCTCTACCCGCGCTACCGCGTGCCGCTGGCGATCGAGCCGCTCGAGCTTGAGCGCCTCGAGGGCATCGACGCCGTCGTCGTCGCCTACCCGCACGCCGCCGCCGCGCCGACCGTCGGGGCGCTGCGCGATCTCGGCGCGCGCGTCGTCGACCTGAGCGCCGACTTCCGCCTCAGCTCGCTCGCGGACTACGAGCGCTGGTACGGCGAGCATCCGCGCCCGGAGCTGATGGCGCAGGCCGCGTACGGGCTGACGGAGCTGCACCGCGAGGAGATCGCAGGCGCCGGCATCGTCGCCAACCCCGGCTGCTACCCGACCGCCTCGCTGCTCGCGCTCGCACCGCTCGCCCGCGCCGGCCTGATCGCGGACGTCGTGATCGACGCCAAGCAGGGGATCTCGGGAGCCGGACGCGTGTTCGACGAGACCACGCACCTGTCGATGGCAGGCGAGAACATCGTCCCGTACAAGGTCGCCGCGCACAGGCACACGCCCGAGATCGAGGAGCAGCTGCGGGCGCTCGACCCGGCCCACCCCGAGCTGAAGGTGCAGTTCCAGGCGCATCTCGTGCCGCTCGACGAGGGTGAGCTCGCGAGCTGCTACGTCACGACCAAACGGCCCGTCGAGGCCGAGGAGCTGCGCGCGATGTACGCCGACGCCTACGCCGCCGAGCCGTTCGTCGAGGTCACCGAGCGGCCGCCGGGCGTGCTCGAGGTGCGCGAGACGAACTTCTGCCGCGTGTTCGCCGCCGCCGACGAGCACACCGGCAAGGTGATCGCGTTCGGCTCGATCGACAACCTCTGGAAGGGGACCTCCTCACAGGCGGTGCAGAACCTCAACCTGATGTTCGGCTACCCCGAGACGAGGGGACTGCTGTGAGCGCGTCCGACACCGAGGCAACCGCGGCGCGGCCGTTCTTCCGCTCGCGCTGGACGCCCGCTCCCGCGCACGTGCGCGAGCTCGGGCTCGACGCCGGGCTGCCCGCGGGGTTCCGCGCGGCGGGGGTCGTTGCCGGCATCAAGCCGAGCGGCCGGCCGGACGTCGGCCTGCTCGTGTGCGACACGCCTGCGCCGGTCAGCGCCGCGCGCTTCACCGTCAGCGCGACGCCGGCCGCGCCCGTGCTCGTCAGCCGCGAGCGCTGCCAGCTCGACGCGCTGCGCGTCGTGCTCGCGAACTCCGGTTGCGCCAACGCGGCGACCGGTCGACGCGGGCTCGACGACGCCGCCAAGACGCAGGGCGCCGCGGCGCTGGCCGCGGGTGTCGATCCCGTCGCGGTGGCGCTCGCCTCGACCGGCGCGATCAGCCACGAGCTGCCCGTCGATGCGGTACTGAAGGGGATCCTGCTAGCGCGCGAGCAACTGCGCGCCGACGGCGACGCCGCCTTCCAGCAGGCGATCCAGACGACCGACGCGTTCGAGAAGCGCGCCAACCTCGAGGTGCAGCTGCCCTCCGGCGCCGTGCGTCTGAACGCCCAGTGCAAGGGCGCCGGCATGATCTCGCCGCGCTTCGCCACGATGCTGTGCTTCGTCGAGACCGACGCCGCGCTCAGCGCCGAGACCGCCGACCTGCTGCTGGGCGTGTGCGTCAAGCGCTCGTTCGACCGCGCCTCCGTCGACGGACAACTCTCGACGAACGACACCGCGATCCTGATGTGCTCCGGTGCGAGCGGCATCGAGATCGTCCCCGAGAGCGAGGACGAGCTGCGCTTCGGCGAGGCGCTCGACGCGCTGCTGCGCGCGCTCGCGATCATGATGGTCGCCGACGGCGAGGGCGCCGGACGCAGCGCGCGGGTGATCGCGCGCGGCGGCGAGGCGGACGGCGCCGAGCTGGCCGCGCGCGCAGTCGCCAACTCGCCGCTCGTCAAGGCGGCGCTTCACGGCGGCGACCCCAACTGGGGGCGAATCGTGCAGGCCATCGGCGGCGCGCTGGGCGGCCACCCCGACTACACCGCGCCGCTGGCGCTCGACGTCGCGATCGAGGGCATCCAGGTGTGCGCCGGCGGCACCGCGATCCCTTACGACGAGCCCGCGCTGGCACGCGCCGTGCAGGGAGCGGAGGTCGAGTACGAGGTCACGCTGCCGGGCGACGGGGTCGAGACCGAGGTGTTCTTCTCGGATTTGTCCCACGAGTACGTAACCGTCAACGCCGAGTACACCACGTGAGAACGGAGTGCCATGTCTTCGCGTGACGTCGCCACGCTGCTCGAGGCGCTTCCGTACATCAGGGAGTTCCACGGCAGGACGGTGGTGATCAAGTACGGCGGCGCCGCGATGGAGGACGACACGCTGCGCGAGGAGTTCGCGCGCGACGTCGTGCTGCTCAAGTACGTCGGGCTGAACCCGATCGTCGTGCACGGCGGCGGCCCGGAGATCACCGGCTACATGGAGCGACTGGGCCTGCCCGTGGAGTTCGTCGGCGGTCTGCGCGTCTCGGATGAGAGCACCGTGGAGGTTGCGAAGATGGTGCTCGTCGGCAAGGTCAACAAGGAGATCGTGCTGCGCCTGAGCCGTCACGGTCAGCCCGCCGTGGGCCTGTGCGGCGACGACGGCTCGCTGTTCCGCGTCGCGCGCCGCGCGGGGCCGGACGGTCAGGACATCGGCTTCGTCGGGCGCATCGAGCGGGTCAACATCGGCGTCATCGAGCACGTCGCGAGCGACTACATCCCAGTGATCGCGTCGGTCGGAGCCGACCGCGACGGACACTCCTACAACGTCAACGCCGACGAGGCCGCCGGTGCGGTGGCGGGCGCGCTCGGCGCGTACAAGGTGATCTTCCTGACCGACGTGCCGGGCTGGCTGGAGGACCCGGCCGATCCGGCGAGCCTGATCGGCCAGGCGAGCGCCGAGCGTGTGCGCGAGTCGCTCGCGGAGCTCGATGGCGGGATGCGCCCGAAGCTCGAGGCGTGCGTGGACGCGCTCGAGCACGGCGTCAGCGCCGCGCACATCCTCGACGGGCGCCTACCGCACTCGCTGCTCTTGGAGCTGTTCACCGATGCCGGCATCGGCACGAAGATCGAGGCATCCACATGAGTCTCGTCGAGCTTCAGGAACTCGAGCGCGCGAGTGTGATCGGCTCCTACGCGCGGATGCCGGTCGAGTTCGTGCGCGGCGAGGGGCCGTGGCTGTGGGACGTCGAGGGCAGCGAGTACCTCGACTTCCTATGCGGCATCGGCGTGACGAGCCTCGGGCACTGCCACCCGCGCGTGGTGGCGGCGGTGCGCGAGCAGGTGGGACGCCTGATCCACGTCAGTAACCTGTTCTACACCGAGCCCGCGATGCGCCTCGCCTCGCGGCTGTCGCAGTCGAGCCTCGGCGGCAAGGTGTTCTTCTGCAACTCGGGCGCCGAGGCGAACGAGGCGGCGATCAAGCTCGCGCGCAAGGCGCGTCCCGGCGGCGACGTGGTCGTCGTCCACGGCGCCTTTCACGGGCGTACCTACGGGGCGCTGTCGGCGACCCCACAGGAGGCAAAGCAGGCGCCGTTCGCGCCGCTCGTGCCGGGTTTTCGCGCCGTCGCGCCCGAGCCGCAGGAGCTGCGCGCGGCGGTCGACGCGGAGACCGCGGCGGTGCTGCTCGAGCCGATCCAGGGCGAGAGCGGCGTCAACGTGCTCTCGAACGAGCTGCTCGCGAGCGCGCGCGAGGCGTGCGACGCGCACGGCGCGGCGCTGATCTTCGACGAGGTTCAGTGCGGCATGGGGCGTACAGGCACGCTGTGGGCCTATGAGCAGACGGGCGTACGGCCGGACGCGCTGACGGCCGCGAAGGCGCTCGGCGGCGGGCTGCCGATCGGCGCGCTGATCACCGGCGAGCGCCTCGCCGACGTGCTGGCGCCCGGCGACCACGCCTCGACCTTCGCGGGCGGCCCGGTGATCGCGAGCGCAGCGCTGGCGGCGCTCGAGGTGACCCACGACCCGGCACTGCTGGAGCGCGTACGCGAGCTCGGGCAGCGTCTTGCCGCCGGCCTCGAGCGGCTCCCGTACGTGCGCTCGGTGCGCGGCCGCGGCCTGATGCTCGCCTGCGAGCTCGACCTACCGGCGCCGGAGGTCGCACGCCGCGCGCTGCTCGACGAGCGGCTCGTGCTCAACGCCACCGGGCCGACGACGCTGCGGCTGCTGCCGCCGCTGGTGATCGGCCCGGGGGAGATCGACGACGCGCTCGCGCGGCTCGGGCGCGCGCTGGAGGGCTGAGCGCTGCGGCGCGAGCTGGCAGACGGCCTCGAGCTCGACGACGATCCCGCGCGGGTCGACGTCGACGCCGTGCACGCATTCATCAGCGGCGAGTCCTACTGGGGGCGCGGGCGCCCGCGCGAGCTGATCGAGCGGGCGATTCGCGGGTCGGCGCGTGTCGTCGGGCTGTATCGCGGTCGCGAGCAGGTGGGGTTCGCCCGTGCTGTGTCCGACCGCGCGATCATCGCCTACCTCGCCGACGTCTACGTGCTCTCCGGCTGGCGCGGCCGCGGCCTCGGCGTGGAGCTCGTGCGCGAGGTCCTCGACGGCGACTTCGGCCCGGACGTGCGCTGGCTGCTGCACACCGCCGACGCCCAGGGCATGTACGCGAAACTCGGCTTCAGCGGTGACGCGAGCACCTATCCGCTGATGCAACGCGGCCTTGGTCCCGACCGACGTGACCGCGCGAGCGCGGCGCGGCCCGAGTAGCCTACGCCGCCGTGAGCCGCGAGAACGAGATCCCGATGCTGCGCACAGCCTCCTACGAGGCCGATCCCGCACAAGTGCACCGCGTGCTGCTGCTCTACTCCGGAGGCCTCGACACGAGCGTGATGCTCAAGTGGATCCAGGACTCCTACGGCGCGGAGGTCGTGTGCCTGACGGTGAACCTCGGGCAGCCCGGCGAGGACTACGAGGTGATCAAGGGCAAGGCGATGAAGCTGGGCGCGCTCGAATGCCACGTCGTCGACGCGCGCGAGCAGTTCGCCCACGAGTTCGTGCTGCCGGCGATCAAGGCAAACGCGCTCTACGGCGGCGGCTACCCGCTGTTCACAGCGCTCGGGCGCCCGCTGATCGCCAAGCTCGCGGTCGAGCAGGCACGCGCTTCGGGCTGCGACACGATCGCGCACGGCTGCACCGGCAAGGGCAACGACCAGGTGCGCATCGAGGCGACGATCGCGACGCTCGCCCCCGAGCTGAAGGTGATCGCGCCGGTCCGCTCGTGGCAGATGGGGCGCGAGGAGGAGATCGCCTATGCGCGCGAGCACGGCATCCCGATTAAGACCTTCCCCACCCAATCCGGCGCCGAGGCGACGCCGTACTCGATCGACGACAACCTCTGGGGGCGCTCCTCGGAGGGTCGCTGGATCGAGGATCTCGAGCACGCCCCCGACGACGACGTCTTCCAGCTCGTGACCCCTCCCGAGCGGGCACCCGAGGAGCCGCAGGAGATCGAGCTGGGCTTCGAGCGCGGGGTGCCGGTCACGCTCGACGGCGAGCGTCTGGAGCTCGTGACGCTGATCGAACGGGTCGCCGAGATCGGAGCGCGCCACGGCGTCGGCATCGTCGACCACATCGAGGACCGCATCGTCGGGCTGAAGGTGCGCGACATCTACGAGGTGCCGGCGGCGGCGATCGTGCTGCTCGCCCACCAGGACCTCGAGCGTCTGGTGGGAACGATCCACCAGAACCAGTTCAAGCCCGAGCTCGACCGCCAGTGGGCCTACCTCGTCTACGCCGGCCTGTGGTGGGAGCCGCTGCGCGGCGACCTCGACGCCTACATGGAGCGCGTCAACGAGCAGGTCACCGGCACGATCGGCCTGAAGCTGTACAAGGGCCACGCCCGCGTGCAGACGCGCTCATCCCCGAACGCCGTGTATGACGCGAGCCTCGCTTCCTTCTCACAGTCCGGCGGCCTCTTCTCGCAGTCCGCCGCCCCCGGTTTCATCGAGCTGTGGTCGCTGCAGTCGCGGATGGCGTGGCGCCTGCGTAACGGCTGAGGACCCAGGTTTCAGATTTGTGGTGCAGACTGTCGATTTTGCGCCCCGCCGTTTGTCTGGACTAGGACCGTACACACGGGTCGAGGTGACCCACGAGCCCAGGAGCGACCATGACCGACACTTCCACCCAGGGAATCCAGACGGTGCTGATCCCCGTGTCTGACGTCGCGAGCGCCAAGGCGCTGTACACCGCGCTGCTCGGCATGGAGCCGCAGAGCGACTCCTCCTACTACGTCGGCTTTGACGCAGCGGGCCAGCAGATCGGGCTGGTGCCCGGCGGCGGACCGCAGGCCATGACCTCGCCGGTTCCCTTCTGGCACGTGGCGGACATCGAGGCGAAGCTCGCCGAGCTGACCGCCGCGGGCGCCACCGTCAAGGAACCCGCGCACGACGTCGGCCGCGGGCGCCTGGTGGCGAGCGTCGCCGACGTCGACGGCAACGTGCTCGGGCTGCTTCAGGACCCGTGACCCGCGCCCGCGTGCGCGCCCCCAGACGTCCGGTGCGACCCTTACCTTGGCGGCAACGTGATGGTGGAGGGAAGCGAGACGCCGAACGGCGAACAGGGCTCCGGACCCGAGGGTCGCCCGCGCCGTAGCGAAGGCGATCTGCTGGCCGAACGTCGGGCTCGGCGCGCCGCGGAGAGCGGCGAGGTCGCGCTGATGCGCCGCGCCGAGGCGGCTGAAGCCACCGTGCAGACGCTCGAACGCCACGTCGCGAGCCTGCAGCAGCGTCTGCGGGAGGCCGAGGAGGACCGCGTGCGGATCAGCGAGTCGCTCGAGCTCGAGCGCACCGCGACGCTCGAGCGTGAGAGCGAGCTAAGGCGCGTCAAGCAGCGCGAGTACGCCGAGCAGCAGCTGCGCGTGGAGGCGGAGGAGCGGATGCTCGGTCTCGACCGCGAGAGCCGTATCGAGATCGAGCGCCTCGAGCTACGGCTGAGCGCCGGCGAGGATGATGCTCGCGAGCTGTTGCTGAGCATCGAGCGGCTGCAGCGCCAGCTCGCCGAGGCCGAGCAGGCCGCGGCCGCGGACCGAGCCGCGGTGCGCAGCGTCGAGCAGGGGCTGCAGGCGCGGCTCGACGAGTTGGAGGGCCGGCTCGATGAGCTGCAGCGCGGGTTGAACGCCGAGCGGACCGCACGGGCTCGCTCCGAGCGGCTGCTCGAGCGCATGCGCGAAGGTCACGGCCGCCTCGAGCTGCTGCTCGGGGAGATGAACGGCATCATCGCGCGGGTGACAACGGCGCTCGCGCGAGAGGAGCGCCCGGCGATCGTCAGCGAGGCCGCCCCCGTGGCCTCCGCGGAGGTCCGCGGCGTCGAGATGGCGGACGCTCTGGCGGCGGCGGTCGAGCGCCTGCGCGCGCGTGCGGAGGCCGCGCCGCTCGAAGCGCAGACGCTCACGCCGAAGCCGCAGACGACCGCCCCGGCGTCCTCCAGCGCGTTCCATGAGCCGCGCGTGCGGCCTACGGCGCACAAGCACAGCCTGTCGTGGTTCGCGCGCCAGAAGTTGCGACGCAAACTGCGACGGGAGCGGCGTGAGCAGTGAGCTCGTCCGCCTCCGCGACGCCTAGCATGCTGTGCCAGTGAGCAGCCTCTCCTGCGCCCATCTGCACGTTCACTCCGAGTACTCGCTGCTCGACGGCGCGTGCAAGATCGACGCGCTCGCTGCGCGCGCGGCAGCGTTCGACCAGCCGGCCCTGGCGCTGACCGACCACGGCGTCATGAACGGCGCGGTCGAGCTGTACAAGGCGTGCGCCAAGCACGGCGTCAAGCCGATCATCGGCTGCGAGATCTACCTGGTGGACGACCACACCGCCACGGGCAAGGTCGAGCGCAACCACCTGACGCTGCTCGCCGCCGACGACGCCGGCTACCGCAACCTCGTGAAGCTCTCCTCGGCCGGCTTCCTGGAGGGACTGCAGCGGGGCAAGCCGACCGTCGATCTCGCCCAGGTCGAGCGCCACTCCGCGGGTGTGATCGCGCTCACGGGCTGCCTGGCCTCGCGCTTCTGCCAGCGGCTGCTGCAGGACCGCGAGCAGGAGGCGCGTGCCCACGCCGACGAGCTCCTGGGCGTGTTCGGCGCCGAGAACGTCTACTTCGAGGTCCAGAAGAACGGCCTGGCGCCGCAGGACAAGTGCAATGCCGGGATCGTGCGCATCGCGCGCGAGCTCGGCGGCAGCCTCGTCGGCACGGGCGACGTGCACTACCTGCGCCGCGAGGACTACGACCACCACACGGCGCTGCTGTGCGTGCAGACCAAGAGCACGATTGCAGCGCCGAAGCTGACGTTCGACACGAACGAGTTCTACCTGCGCGACAGCGAGGAAATGTCGCGCGCGTTCGCCGAGTGGCCCGAGGCGATCGCCAGCACGCTCGAGATCGCCGAGCGCTGCTCGGTCGAGATCGAGCTGGGCAAGCAGCTGATCCCGCGCTACCCGACGCCCGACGCGAGCGACGAGCGCGCGTACCTGCGCGCACGGGTGCTCGAGGGCCTGCGCCTGCGCTACGGCGACCCGCCACCGGCGGCGGCGGTCGAGCGCATGGAGATGGAGCTCGACGTGATCGACCGTATGGGCTTCAACGCGTATTTCCTGATCGTGTGGGACTTCGTCAAGTTCGCCAAGGAGAACGGCATCGCCGTCGGGCCCGGGCGCGGCTCGGCAGCGGGCTCGATCGTCTCCTACTGCCTGGCGATCACCGACGTCGACCCGCTGCGCTACGACCTGCTGTTCGAGCGTTTCCTGAACCCCGAGCGCGTGTCGATGCCGGACATCGACATTGACTTCTCGGTGCGCGGACGCGAGCGCGTGATGAAGTACGTGACCGATAAGTACGGACGCGAGTCGGTCGCGCAGATCGTCACCTTCGGCAAGATGTTCCCGCGCGCGGCGACGCGCGACGCGGCTCGGGTGCTGGGCTTCGACTACGGCGCCGGTGATCGCCTCGCGAAGCTGATCCCAGACCCGATCATGGGTCGCTCGCCGTCGTTCGAGGAATGCCTGAAGCCGGGCCAGCCGCTGCGCAAGGCCTGCGACGAGGACCCGACGGCGAAGCAGATCGTCGAGGTCGCGCAGGGACTCGAGGGGATCGTGCGCAACTCCTCGATCCACGCGGCCGCGGTCGTGATCGCCGACCGGCCGCTGACCGACATCGTGCCGTTGCAGCTCGCCGACGCCGGCACCGACGAGGACGGCGAGCGCGTGTTTCGCACGGTGACGCAGTTCTCGATGAAGCCGATCGAGGAGATCGGCATCCTCAAGATGGACTTCCTGGGGCTGCGCAACCTCGACGTGATCGAGGACGCGCTCGACATCATCGAGCGCTCCAGCGGCGAGCGTCCGGACATGACGACGCTGCCGCTCGACGACGCCAAGACCTACGAGATGATGGCCCGCGGGGACTCCACGGGGGTCTTTCAGTTCGAGTCCGAGGGCATGCGCGAGGCGCTGAAGAAGGTGCGCCCGGACGAGTTCGAAGACCTCGTGGCGCTCAACGCCCTGTATCGCCCCGGGGCGATGGACCAGATTCCCGTGTACGCCAAAGGCAAGCACCACCCCGAGTCGATCGCCTACCCCGACGAGCGCCTGCGCGAGATCCTGGAATCCTCCAAGGGCGTGATCCTCTACCAGGAGCAGGCGATGCAGATCTCCAAGGAGCTGGCCGGCTTCTCGGGCGCCAAGGCGGACGATCTGCGCAAGGCGATCGGCAAGAAGAACCGCCAGGCGATGGCGGCGCTGAAGCCGGAGTTCGTCGAGGGCTGCCGCGCCTCGGGCACCAAGGCCGACGTGATCGAGTTCCTGTGGAACACCAACGAACGCTCCGCCGACTACTCGTTCAACAAGAGCCACGCGGCCTGCTACGGGCTGATCGGCTACCGCACGGCGTGGCTGAAGGCCAACCACACCGCCGAGTACATGGCGGCGCTGATCTCCTCGGTGATGTCCACGAAGGACAAGGTCCCGTACTTCGTCGCGCGCTGCGAGGACATGGGCATCGAGATCCTGCCTCCTGACGTCAACCTCTCTGACCACGAGTTCACGGTTGGCGCGCCGTCGCAGGAGGGCGGCCTCGGCAGCATCCGCTTCGGCCTCGACGCGGTCAAGGGTGTCGGCTACCAGGCGGTCGAGGCGATCAAGCGGGCGCGGGAGGGCTCCACGCCCGAGATGGGTGGGCAGCCGTTCACCTCTATCTGGGACTTCTGCGAGCGCGTCGACAGCCGCACCGTGAACAAGAAGGCGATCGAGGCGCTGGTCAAGTGCGGCGCGCTCGGCTCGACCGGCGCGACCCGCAAGGGCATGCTCGAAATCCTCGAGAAGGCGCAGGCCAAAGGCCAACAGGTCCAGCAGGATGCGCAGATCGGCCAGGGCTCGATCTTCGATCTGCAGGAAGACAGCCCGCAGGCCGGTGCAGCGGCGCCCGGCGGGCCGCCCGTGAGCGCGTTCGCCGCGCCGGTGCACCCGCCGATCCCGAGCGAGGAGTTCGAGCAGGCCGAGCTGCTGGCGGCCGAGAAGGAAGCGATCGGGCTGTTCGTGTCAGCGCATCCGCTGAAGCCGCTGCGCGATGCGCTGCGCGCCCGCGTCGACTGTCCGATCGCGGCGCTCGAAGACCGCCGCGACAAGGACTGGGTGACGGTCGGCGGCATCATCACCGAGGCCAAGCGCATCCGCACGCGCAACGGCGATCACATGATGTTCGCGACGCTCGACGACCTCGGTGGGGCCGTCGAGGTGCTGGTGTTCGGCAAGGCGCTGGCCGAGCACGAGGCGGCGCTCGCGGTCGACGAGGTCGTGCTCGTGAAGGGCCGCGTCGACCACAAGGAAGCCGGCAAGACGTGCGTGGTGGTTCAGAGCGTCGAGAAGTTCGCGCCCTCCGCGGAGGAGGTCGAGCGCGCGAGCAGCCAGGCGCGCGCGGCGGCACGCACCGCCTCCGCGCTCGCACAGCCCGTGAGGCTGCGGGTCGTCGCAGCGGAGCTGAGCGACACCGCGATCGAGGAGCTCAGAGATCGAATCGAGGACTGTCGCGGCACCGCCGAGGTGATCGTCGAGATCGAGGCCAGCGACGGGCGCACGCGCTGCCTGCGCCTCGGTGATGACTACCGCGTGCGCCACACGCCGACGCTGCTCGCCGAGCTGAACGCGGCCGTCGGCGCGCGCTCCGTCGATGCTGCGCCCGCGGTAGTGGCAGCCGCGCCGCTCGCCGCGGTGGCGAGCGCCTGAGCGGGCGCGGCCTCCGCGCGTCAGCCGCGCCGGGCGAGGGCGCGCTCGCGCAGCTCGAACGCGAGCGCGACTTCAGCGGCCGATGGGCCTTTGCGATCCTCCCCGGGCGTCTCGAGGATGCACGGCGTTCCGGCCAGCGACGGCGGCGACAGGAACGCCTCACAGCCCTCCTCGCCGAGCTCGCCCTGTCCGATGTTCGCGTGACGGTCGCGGTTGGAGCCGAGCGGCGTCTGCGAGTCGTTGAGGTGCAGGGCGCGGACACGTCCGCGACCGAGCTTGCGCGTGCACTGGCGCAGCACGCGGGTCATCTCGCCCGGGGTACGGATGTCGTAGCCGGACGCGAACAGGTGGCAGGAGTCAAGGCACACGCCGAGGCGTTGATCGCCGCCGGCGCCGTCCACGAGCGCCGCCAGCTCGTCGATCGAGCGCCCGAGCGTGCCGCCGGCGCCGGCGGTGTTCTCGAGATGCAGCTCACAGCCCTCACTCTCGTTGAGCGCCTCGCGGATCGTCGCGGCGGCGCGCTCGATCGCCTCACCGACGTGTCCAGCCTTGGCCGAGCCCGGGTGCAGGACCACTCCGTCGGCGCCGATCGCCTGGCCGGCTCGCAGCGAGTGGGTCAGAGACGCGAGCGATTTCCCGCGAATGTCGGGATCGTCGCTGGCGCAGTTGAGCAGGTACACCGCGTGGATCAGTACCGCGTCGATCGGGCTCGCGCTCATCGCCTCGCGGAAGGCCGCGACGTCCTCGTCGCGGTAGACCGTCGGCCGCCACATGCGCGGCGACTGGTTGAAGATCTGAATCGCGGTGCAGCCGCGATCGACGCCGCGCTCGATCGCCTTCGGTAGGCCGCCGGCGGGGGAGACGTGCGCTCCGATCAGCATGCGCGCCAGTGTATGGCGGCGCGCAGCCACGAGCCGTGCGAGCTAGGGGGTTTTGATCTCGAGCGCCGAGGAGAAGTCGGTCACGCCGGTCGCGTTCCAGACCGACGCGTACGGTCCGACCCACTTGTTCCGCGCGGGCGAGAATTCGGTGAGGATGTTCTGTTCGCCGCTGCCTTCGCCGTAGGCGAGGAGCCGCACCGTGGTCATGACGTTGACGAAGTTGCTCGTCGGCCCGCTCATCGAGCCGCTGAGGCGGTACGGACCGGAGCCGCCGCAGGAGAATTCGGCGATCTCGCCTTTGTTCGCCGCAGTGCCCGACAGCTCGGTCCAGACTTCGCCGGGGGCCGGTTCCCTGCCGCCGGGTCCCGTTTCACCGTGGCCGATCAGCGTCGTTTCGAGCTGCGGGGTTACGATCGTGCCCTGCCGCTGATGCTTGGTGGTGCACACCACCGGTTCGGCGCCGATCGTCTTGCAGCCCTGCAGGATGATGCTCTGCAGCTCCGTCTCAGGTCCGGTGATTGCGCCCGTGATCAGTTCTTTTTCGCATTCGACGTCGTTCGCCAACGACGGCGTCGCGATCGTCACCACGAACGCCTCCGAGCGGAGCCCCGCTCCAGGTGCGGTTTCGTAGAAGCCGGCGCCCGCCCTTTTCGCCGGCGTGGTGCACGCCGGATCGGCGTAGTTGCCGTGTTTGTGGGCGACGCGGATACAGCTGGGCGGCGCTCCCGGCCGCCATTCGAACTGGCCTCTGTGGTTGGCAGTGCCGCGTTTGCTCCTGGACAGCGTTTGGCAGTTGCCTTCGGTGTAGCTGCCTTTCTTCTGCGCCACGCACTGCCCGTATTCGGCTGCCTGGGCGCCCGCCGCGGCGGTCACCGCCAGCGCGCACGCAGCGAGCACGCCCAGCCCGATGTTCCTGATGCCCCTCACTGCACGAGACTCCTTTCCCCTCCGGCATCGCTGCCTCCGGCACTTGTGCAAGAGCATCAACAAGCGCCGTATGCGCGATGTCTACACGTTCCAAGCCTAAAGCAAGCCGCTAGGGTCCGAGCATGCGGGTTCGATTCGCACCATCTCCGACGGGCGCGCTGCACATCGGCGGCGCGCGCACGGCGCTGTTCAACTGGCTGCTCGCCCGTCACGACGGCGGTGAACTCGTGCTTCGCATTGAGGACACCGACCGCGAGCGTTCGACGCCGGAGAACATCGAGCAGATCCTCGACGCGCTGCGCTGGCTGGAACTCGACTGGGACGAGGGGCCGATCCTGCAGACGGCGCGCTCCGAGCGCCACCAGGACGCATTGCGGGCGCTGCTCGAGTCCGGTCACGCGTATCGCTCGCGCGCCACCGCTGAGGACGTGAAGGCGTTCAAGGAGCTCTACGGTGCCGAGCGCGGATTTCGCGGCGAAGGGTGGGCGGGATATCAAGAAGAGGGTGCGGTGCGCCTGCGCGTGCCCAACGACGGCGCGACGGTCGTGCATGACGTGATCCGTGGCGACACGCGCTTCGATCACGTGCACCTCGACGATCCTGTGATCGCGCGCGCCGATGGCTCGGTGCTCTACAACTTCGCCGTCGCGATCGACGATCTCGACGCGGGGATCACGCACGTGGTGCGCGGCGAGGATCACCTGTCGAACACGCCGAAGCAGCTGCTGGTGCTCGAGGCAGCGCGGGCTGCGGGCTTCGGGCCTGACGTGCCGCCGCCGATCTACGCGCACCTGCCGCTGCTGCACGGCCCCGACGGCAAGAAGCTGTCCAAGCGCCACGGCGCGGCCTCCGTGCAGGAGCTCAGAGAGGCCGGCTACCTGCCCGAGGCGATCAGGAACTACCTGGCGCTGCTCGGCTGGGGCGCCGGCGATGATGCGACCGTGCTCTCCACCGAGGAGCTCGTCGAGCGCTTCACGCTCAAGCGCGTCAGTCGCAACCCGGCTCGCTTCGACGAGGTCAAGCTGCGCTGGCTCAACGGGCTGTACATCCGCAAACTGCCGGTGGGGGAGCTGGCGCGGCGCCTGGAAGCCTTCACCGGGCGCGAAGGGCTCGAGCAGGCAGCACGAATCAGCCAGGAGAAGATCCAGACGCTCGCCGATTTCCTGCCGCTGGCGGGGCCGCTGCTCGACGGTCCCGGTGAGGATCCGAAAGCGCGTGAGCGCTGGCTCGACGACGACGGCCGCGCGTCGCTGGCCGACGTGCGCGACGCGCTCGCAGCGGCCGAGCGCTTCGACGAGGCGAGCATCGAGCAGGCGCTCGCGAGCGTGATCGAGCGGCGCGGTGTCAAGCCGCGCGAGGTCTACCAGCCGCTGCGCGTCGCGCTGACCGGGGGCACCGTCTCGCCGGGTATCTTCGAGAGCGTGGCGTTGCTCGGGCGCGAGGAGACGCTGCGGCGGATCGATCGCGTCCCGGCGGCCAGCCAGCGTCCCCAATAGCACCTGGTAATCGGCCGAAGCCACCCCATCCTAAATCCTTTGCTCCCCGTTGCCGATACGACAGCAACGCCGGAACCAACGGAGTCGTACAGGCGAACCCAAGGAAGGGGTCGAATACAGCATGCAGGCCACCGCCGCCACACAGAAGCTGTCCAAACAGAAACCGACCGGAGCGCAGAGGCTCGGCGTCGCCAAGAAGCGCACCGCGCCAAAGGCGTCGGCAAAGCAGTTGACGAAATCGAACTTGCAGACACCGAGCCCGCCCCAGCAACGGGCGATTGCGCCCAGCTCCGCCTCTGGTGAGCGCCACCAGAACGAGGGCCACGGGCGTCGCCTGACGATGGCCTTCGAGGCGCTCGAGGCGTTTCCGGCGCTCGCGGAGTCACGCGACCGTCTGCTCGCCGTCGTCTCCAAGGAGCACGTCGCGACCGCTGACGTGGTCGCCGCGGTCGAGTCCGACGTCGCGCTGCTGATCGCGGTCCTGCGCCTGGCCAACCGCGCACAAGACGGCCGTGCGCGCGTTGACACCGCCGTGGCGGCGGTCGAGATCCTCAGCCCACAGACGGTGCAGGCGGTTGCCAATCGGGTGCGCACGTTCGACTTCTTCGAGCGCGCCAGCGTCTGGGACGCCGCGCCGGAGCGCTTCCGGCTGCACGCGATGGCGACGCAACACGCCGCTGACCGCATCGCGATGGAGGTCGGCTACGAGAACCGCGATCGGCTGACCGTCACGAGCCTCATGCACGACGTCGGCAAGCTCGTGCTGCTGCACGCCTACCCGGGCTACCCCGCGCAGGTGCACCGCGGCGCGAGGACGCCCGAGGAGCGCCTGCACCAGGAGCGTCGCGAGCTCGGGGTCGACCACGCGCTCGTCGGAGGCGTGCTGATCCGCCGCTGGGGCCTGCCGTCATCGCTGGCGACGCCGATCGAGCGCCACCACAACCCCGACGTCGAAGGCGAGGGGGCGTTCATCCGCCTCGCCGACATGCTCGCCCACTACGAACAGGGCGCGCGCGTCTCACCGACGGAAATGCTGCACACCGCCCGCAGCATCGGCCTCGGGCCCGACGAGCTCAGGCGCGTGATGTATGAACTGCCGAGCCCCACCAGCCAGCGCCAGCGTCACGTCGACCCGTGCCCGCTATCGGGCCGTGAGCTCGGCGTGCTGCAGCGCCTGGCCGAAGGCAAGGTCTACAAGCAGATCGCCCACGAGCTGACGCTGTCGACGAGCACCGTGCGCACGCACCTGCACAACATCTACGGCAAGCTCGGCGCAGTCGACCGCGCACAGGCGGTGCTGATCGCAACCGAGCGCGGCTGGTTGTAGAGCCGCAGGCCGCGCCTGCGTGGGACGCGGCCGGCGGGACGACGCCGTGCCGCTGCGCGATACTGGCGCCACATGATCTCGATCACCAGCAAGTCCCCGTACGCGGTGCTGGCGCTCGCCGAGCTCGCGCGCAGCGGCGGCACCGAGCCCGTACCGATCGGTGAGCTCGCTCGTCGGCGCGACGTGCCGGTGCAGTTCCTCGAGCAGCTGTTCGCGGTGCTGCGCCGCGGCGGTGTGATCAGCTCGCAGCGCGGCGTCAAGGGCGGCTACCGCTTCGCTCGTGAGCCCTCAACGATCACGGTGCTGGAGATCGTCGAGCTGCTCGACGGCCCGGTCGGCCGCGACGCGCAGGGCGTGTTCGCAGATGCCGCCGACGCCGCGCGCCGGACGCTCGAGCAGATTACGATCGCCGACGTGCTCGAGCGCGAGCAGCGCGAGGCGGGCGCGAGCATGTATCACATCTAGAGCGGGTGGCGTTCGCGCGAGCCCTGCCCTCGTTGAACTCGCGCGAAGCCTGCGTGTTCTGCGGTCTGACGTGGCCGCGCAATCAGTCGCCGGTCGCCGTCAGACCTTGACCATCCACCAGGTGCCTTCCGCTTCGACGGAGCCTTCGAACGTGAACGACCAGGCACCCGGACTCGCTTGTGAGCTGTAGCCAGTCGAGTCCTTCACACCATCGTTGTATTCAAAGCCCTCGGGGACGTCCGGTCCAAGGGGGAAGTGGAAGTCCGTGTACTTTGTTCCCCCGACCTTGTGGGTGGAAAAGGCGCCCGGAAGTTCCCCGTTCAAGAGCGCCGTTTTTGATTTCGGGAAGACCTGGACGGTTTCCGAACCGCAGAAGCCGCCCGCTCCTGGTGGCGCCTCATAGGTAACGCAGAAGTACAAATCGTAGAGCTTTGGCTTCGGCGTTTTCGCCTGCGCCGACCCCGTGACCAGCGTCAAGCTGGTGGTCGCGCACGCCAAGCCCGCTACAAGCAGCCGTCGAACTCGCATTGTTCTCACCCCATGTTCGTCGTGTCAGCCGCCGCGTCATATTCATGCGGCTAACCCGACCGTACTGCTCGATGTAACGCCGGTGTGTGAGGAGCCACACAGCGGCGTCGCGAACTTCCGCTTGAACACCGCGCCGATCTCACTAGATCAGCCATCGAGCCGGCCATCGGCCCCAACCAGCAGAGGAGCTGCATCGAACATGACCCAAGACCATCGGCCAGGCCAGGAGGCCTTCCGGTCGATCCTCCCGGACGACATCGACTGGGAGCCGTTCCCGGCGTTCCCGCCGTCGGTGCGTCTCGCGATCCTCGTCGGCGATCCCTCGCAGGCGGCGCCGTATGTGATCAGGGTCAAGGTGCCAGCGGAGGTGAAGCTGATGCCGCACCGACACCCCGAGGATCGCGTCTACACGATCATCTCCGGAGTCTTTTACATCGGCGTCGGCGATCGGTTCGATGCGGAGAAGCTGCAGGCCTATCCGCCGGGGAGCGTCGTCGTTCTACCGGGGGACACTCCTCACTTCCACTGGGCTCGGTCCGGCGAGTACGTCAGCCAGGTGACGGCGATCGGGCCGCTCGGCCTGGACTACCTGGATCCGGCAGACGATCCGCGCCGGCAAGTCCAGCCCGCCAGCTGAGGAGAAGGGCGAGTCGAGCTCGACGGCGGGATCGCAGTACCCGCCGGATCGGGGCGCTCGCCGGTGTTCCAGCGGGCGTAGAGGGCACGCGTGACGTCGATGTTCTGCTGCGACATCGCCCGCGCAGTATCGCTCAGACGGCGAGCGCTGGCGGTCGCCCACTATTGTCGTGGCCGATGTCGCAAATCCCGATCAACATTGCGGAGTTGGTTGGCGGCACGCCTCTGGTGGGGCTCCCGCGCATGCTCGAGGGCACACCGGCGGCGGACAACGGCGTCGAGCTGTTCGCGAAGCTCGAGGCGTTCAATCCGGGCGGCAGCGTCAAGGATCGCATCGGCGTGGCGATGATCGAGGCGGCCGAGGCCGAAGGCAGGATCGAGCCGGGCCGCACGACGATCGTCGAGGCGACGAGCGGCAACACGGGCATCGCGCTGGCGTTCGTGTGCGCGGCCAAGGGCTATGAGCTCGTGCTGACGCTGCCGCAGGGCATGAGCCGCGAGCGCGAGAGCCTGCTGCGGCTGTATGGGGCGCGCGTGGAGATCACCGAGTCGCTGGGGGGGATGGGCGAGGCGGTGGCGGCGGCGCGCGCGATGGCGCGCGACTCCGACGTGTTCCTGCCCGATCAGTTCTCCAACCCCGCCAACCCCGAGATCCACCGGCGCACCACGGGACCCGAGATCGAGCGCGCGCTCGACGGCCGCGTCGACGTGCTGGTCGCGGGCGTCGGCACGGGCGGCACGATCACCGGTGTCGGGGAGTACCTGCGCGAGCACGCCAACCCGGATCTGCAGGTCGTGGCGGTCGAGCCGCGCGGCTCGGCGGTGCTGTCGGGCGGCACGGTGGGGCCGCACCGCATCCAGGGCATCGGCGCGGGCTTCGTGCCGCCAGTGCTCAACCGCGAGCTGCTCGACGAGGTGATCGCGGTGAGCGACGACGACGCGATTCAGACCGCGTGGAGCTTCGCCAAACGCGCGGGCCTGCTCGCGGGGATCTCCGGTGGCGCGGCGCTGTGGGCCGCGCTGCAGCTCGCCGCCCGCCCGGAGTCGCGGGGCAAGCGCATTGTCGTCGTCATCCCAGACTCCGGCGAGCGCTACATCTCCCAGGCGTTTTTCGCGCCCTGACGGCACCCGCCGGACGCGCGCTGCTTAGACAATCGCCGACAAGATTTAAGGGCGCCCCTCTTGGGGGCGCTCGCGGGGTCGCGCTTTGAAGATGACCGGGCGTGCGCTGACCGTGAGCATTGCCGCGAATACGACGGTGGCGAGCACGTTGGCGAACAGCGCGAAGTCGACGCCGACCGGGCTGAAGATCTGCCCGTGGGTTGGGCGTATGGTCGGGATCAGGCCGGCGGCGCTGAACAGGCCGTCGATGATCAGCGCCGTGAGCACCATCGCGACGAACATCAAAGCCACGATCCGCAGGGTGAAGGCGTCGCCGTAGTACTTGCGGTAGATCAGAACGATTGGGATGATGATCAGGTCGGCGAAGATGAACGCGATCACGCCGGCGAAGCTGATGCCGCCAGACCACAGCACTGCGGCGAGCGGTACGTTGCCGACCGAGCAGACGAAGCTGAGCGCCGCGATTATCGGCCCGACGATCGCGTTCTCGACGAGCTTCACGCCGGCGGGCGCGTGCGTGATGAACAGCGCGTTGAAGAAGCTGTCCGGGAGCTGGGCGATGAAGCCCGCGAGCAGGAAGCCGACGATGATGTCTTTCCACACCATCGACCAGTCGTTGCGGAAGTTCTGCCCGACCTCCGTCCACGCGCTCGCGCTGGTGAGGCGCCGGCGCAGCGGCATCGACACGTCGACGCCGGCGCCGTGGTCGTGATGGTGGCAGCCGCCCTCGGCGTCTTCGGCGTGCGTGCGCGCCTGCGCCTCGAGGCGCTTCGACACGAACAGCCGCAGCAGCACCGTCATGATCGCGATCAGCACGAGCCCACCGACGAACTCGGCGAGCGTGAACTGCCAGCCGAGCAGTACCCAGATGACGACCCCCAGCTCGAACACGAGATTCGTCGAGGCGAACTGGAAGGCAAGCGCCGACGCCGCGCTGGCGCCCTTGGCAAACAGGCTCCGCGCGATCGCGATCGCGGCGTAGCTGCACGACGAGGACGCCGCGCCCAGACCTGTCGCGAGCGCCAGCGGGCGAACCCCGGAGCCGCCGAGGGCGTCCTGGATGCGCTGGCGCGGCACCCACGCCTGCACGACCGCGGAGATCGCGAAGCCGAGCACCAGCGCCCACCACACCTGCCACGCCATCAGGAACGTGTCTTCGAGTCCTTCGCCGATGGTCGTGAGCACGCCCATGGCGATGAAGTATGAGCAGGGCAGAGAGCCTCGCAGGCCGCTAGAGAGCGAGGATCTGCCCGCTACGCTGTGGCCATGGCCGGTTTCGAGGGGTTCGCACGCGTGGCCAAGGAGCTGCGTCGCGACGTGCTCGCGGCGCGCGATCGCGACCCGGCGGCGCGCGGCGTCTCACCGGCGGAGATCCTCGCGACGTGGCCCGGCATCCACGCGCTGCTCGCCTACCGCGTCGCCCACGCGCTGCACCTCGCCGGCGTCCCGTTCCTGCCGCGTCTGCTCTCGATGCTCACGCGCGCACTCACCGGTATCGAGATCCACCCGGCAGCTGAGATCGGGCGTGGCCTGTTCATCGACCACGGCGCCGGCGTCGTGATCGGCGAGACCGCCGCGATCGGCGACGACGTGACGCTCTACCAGGGCGTCACGCTGGGCGGCACCGGCTTCGCGACCGGCAAGCGCCATCCGACGGTGCAGGACAACGTCACGATCGGCTCGGGCGCGAAGCTGCTGGGGCCGATCACGATCGGCCACGGCGCCAAGATCGGAGCCAACAGCGTCGTCATCACCGACGTGCCCCCGAACGCGACCGTCGTCGGCAACCCCGGCCACCCCGTGCGCGTCGATGGCCGCCGCGTCGAGGGGCCCGACGCCGACTGGATCCACCTGCCCGATCCGGTCGCCGAGGCGATCCAGGCGCTGTCCAGCCGGATCGTCACGCTCGAACGGATGCTCGCCGAGCACACCGACGCCGAGCCCGAGCAGATCGCCGAGGTCAGGCCGCTGCGCACGGTCAAGGGCCCGAACCCCGCCGGCGGTTGAGCGGGGCCGAGGGCGCTCTCGCGGCGCGACCACCTCGATACAGTCGAGCGCGTGGCGATCGAACGCATGGACCACGTGGGGATCGTGGTCGAGGACCTCGCGGCGGCGACAGCGTTCTTCGTCGAGCTCGGACTGGAGCTGCAGGGCGGCGGACCCGTCGAGGGTGCCTGGGTAGGCCGCGTGATCGGGCTCGAGGGCGTGCGCGCGGAGATCGCGATGCTGCAGACCCCGGACGGCCACGGACGGGTCGAGCTGGCGAAGTTTCACGCTCCGGCGGGCCCGGGCGGCGACCGCCAGGCGCCGGCGAACGCCCCGGGCATCCGCCATGTCACGTTCGCCGTCGACGACATCGACGCCGTCGTCGCCGGCGTGCGCGCGCGCGGAGCGGAGCTCGTCGGCGATGTGGAGCGCTACCGAGACATCTATCGGCTCTGCTACATCCGCGGCCCGGAGGGGATCATCGTCGAGCTGGCGGAGCGGATCGGCTGACCCCTCCGGCCGCCCGCTACGAGCCCGCAGACTGCTCAGACCAGTCGCCCGCGGGCACATCTATGCTGGGGTTTCATGGCTGAGAATCCGCACGCGGCGCACATTCAGGAGCTGCTGCAGGACCTCAACGAGCCGCAGCGTGAGGCCGTCACGCACGGCGAGGGGCCGCTGCTGATCCTGGCCGGCGCCGGCAGCGGCAAGACGCGCGTGCTCGCACATCGGATCGCGTTCCTTATCTACACAGACCAGGCGCAGGCGGGGGAGATCCTCGCGATCACGTTCACAAACAAGGCAGCCAGCGAGATGCGCGAGCGCGTCGAGCGCCTGCTCGGCCACGGCACCCGGGGGATGTGGGTGATGACCTTCCACGCCGCGTGCGCGCGGATCCTGCGCGCGGAGGCGCAGCGGCTCGGCTACACGCGCCAGTTCACGATCTACGACCAGGCGGACTCGCGGCGGCTGACCAAGCGCTCGGCCGACGCCGTCGGCGTCGACCCCAAGCGCTTCACCCCCGCGGCCATCCACAACCAGATCTCAGCCGCCAAGAACCAGCTGATCGACGCGGCCTCCTACCGCCAGCGCGTCGGCTCGCAGTTCGAGGAGATGATCGCCGACGTCTACGACATCTACGAGCGCGACCTGCACCGCATGAACGCGATGGACTTCGATGACCTGCTGTTCCGCGTCGTCAACCTGCTGGAGCTGTTCGAGGACGTCCGCGAGCGCTACCGCGAGACCTTCCGTCACGTGCTCGTCGACGAGTACCAGGACACGAACCACGCGCAGTACCGGATGCTGCAGCTGCTGGTCGGGGGCGGGCGCGCGCCGGCGCGGGGTGACGCCCAGCCTGGGGACCGTCCGAGCTACAGCGGGCCGGTCGGGCATCGCAACCTCGCGGTTGTCGGTGACGACGCGCAATCGATCTACAGCTTCCGTCAAGCCGATATCCGCAACATCCTCGACTTCGCCGAAGACTTCCCCGACGCGCGGGTGGTCAAGCTCGAGCAGAACTACCGCTCGACCGAGACGATCCTGCGCGCTGCCAACGCGGTGATCGCGAACAATCGCGGCGGCATCGCCAAGCGGCTGTGGAGCGAACTGGGGCAGGGCGATCAGATCCAGCTGCGGGTGCTCGACGACGAGTACGCCGAGGCGCGGTTCATCGTCGGCGAGATCCAGCGCCTGATCGACGAGGGCGCCTCGCGCGCTGAGATCGCCGTGCTGTACCGCACCAACGCGCTCTCGCGCGTGCTCGAGGAAGTGCTCACGCGCGAGGACATCGCCTACCAGGTGATCGGCGGCACCAAGTTCTTCGAACGCGCCGAGATCAAGGATGCGATCGCATACCTGTCGCTGATCGCCAACCCCGCCGACGTCGTCAGCTTCACGCGCGTGGTCAACTCGCCGCGGCGTGGCATCGGACAGACCTCGCTCGCGCGGGTGCTCGCCCACGCCGACGCGCTCGGCATCCCGGTGTGGGAGGCAGCGGCGCAGCCCGAGCAGGTCCCCGGCCTCGGCTCCGCGGCGATCAAGGCGCTCGGGCGCTTCATGGACACGATGGGCGAGCTGCGCAGTCTGGCCGGGATGCCCCCCGTCGAGTCGGGACCGGACGCGGCGGATGTCGCCACGGGCGCCGGTGGCGAGGTGAGCGACGCGGGCGTGCCCGTCGGTGACCTGCTCGAGGCGCTGCTGTCGCAGACCGGCTACATCGAGGCGTTGGAGGCCGAGCGCACGATCGAGTCCCAGGGGCGTATCGAGAACCTCGAGCAGCTGGTCGAGGGCGCCCGCACGTTCGACGCCCAGGCCGCCGAAGGCCAGGACACGCTGGCCGCGTACCTGCAGGAGGTCGCGCTCGTGGCCGACGCGGACACGCGCAGCGACGAGGGTCTCGTGACGCTGATGACGCTGCACAACGCCAAGGGCCTCGAGTATCCGACGGTGTTCATCGCCGGCTGCGAGGACGGCGTGTTCCCGCACTCGCGCGCGATCGAGGAGGGCGGTCTCGAGGAGGAGCGCCGCCTCTTCTACGTCGGGATCACGCGCGCGATGCGCCGGCTGTACCTCACGCACGCGCGCCGGCGCGCGGTGTTTGGCGCGCAGAGCTACGGCATGCGCAGCCGCTTCCTCGACGAGATCCCGACGGATCTGCTCGAGGACCGATCGGAGATCGGCCAGCAGCAGAGCGCGTTTCGCCCCGGCGGGAGCTGGTCGGTGGGCGGCGGCGGGCTCGCGGTGACCGCGCGGCGTGGCTCCGGCCAGAGCAGCTGGGGGAGTCCTGCCGGCGGCGGGCGCGCGGCGGCGGCGGTGCAGGCAGGCGTGTCGGTCGCGACCCAGTTCAGCCTCGGCGAGGACGTCGTGCACGCCGCGTTCGGCGACGGCGTGGTCATCGGCGTCGAGCCCGGCGGGGTGATCGTCGTGCGTTTCGCCGACGACGGCTCCGAGCGCAAGCTGATGGCTGAGTATGCACCCGTCAGCCGGCGCTGACGCGCACGTTCCTTTTCCGCTGCAAACGCATAGCATCTGCGCATGAGCGCGACGATCATCGACGGCCGGGCGATCGCGGCGCGCGTGCGCGCCGACGTCGGCCGCGACGTGGAGGTGTTCACGCGCGAGCTCGGCCGCCCGCCGGGCCTCGCAACGGTGCTCGTCGGCGATGACCCCGCCTCGGCCGTCTACGTCGCCGGCAAGCAGCGGATGTCCGTCGAGGTCGGGATGGTGCCGTTCGACCGGCGCCTGCCGGCCGACGCCTCGTTCGAGCGGGTCGCCGAGGAGCTCGAACGCCTCAACGCCGACCGTGCCGTCAGCGGCATGCTGCTGCAGCTTCCCGTTCCCGAGCACCTCGACGGGCCGGCATTGACCGGGATGATCAGCCCAGAGAAGGACGTCGACGGGCTGACCCCGATCAACGCCGGGCTGCTGTCGCTCGGGCGCCCCGGCCTGCGCCCGGCCACGCCGTCCGGCGTGATGGTGATGCTCGACGACGCCGGCGTCGAGCTCGAAGGCGCCGAAGTGGTCGTCATCGGCCGCTCGAACCTGTTTGGCAAGCCGATGGCGCAGATGCTGACCGCGCGCAACGCCACCGTGACCGTCTGCCACTCGCGCACGCGCGACCTGCGCGAGGTGTGCGCACGCGCCGACGTGCTGATCGCGGCCGTCGGGCGCGCGCGACTGGTGCAGCGCGACTTCGTGCTCCCGGGCGCCGTCGTGATCGACGTCGGCATGAACCGGCTGACGCCAGAGGAGGCCGGCAACAACAGCGGCCTCGTCGGCGACGTCGACTTCGCCGCCGTCTCCGAGGTCGCCTCCGCGATCACACCCGTACCCGGCGGCGTCGGTCCGATGACGATCGCGATGCTGCTGCGCAGCACGCTGCAGGCCGCGCGCTACCAGGCCGAGGTCGAGACGCTGCTCGGCGAAGTCGACCAGGACATCGTGTGAACGGCGCGCGCGGCGGCCTGCGGCGACTGCGCTTCGGCGAGCTGCTCGCGCTCGCCGGCGCGATCTGCGTGATCGTGTCGCTGTTCGTTCGCTCCTACGAGACCCCGATCGGCAACCTCGACGCGTGGGACACGTTCGGCCCCGCCGTCGTGCTTCTGCTCGCGGCGGTCTGCGCGGCGCTGGCGATGGTGATCAGCGCGCTCACCGAGCGCAGCACCGCGCTGCCCGTGTCCACCGCCGTGTGGTGCGTGCTGCTCGGGCTGATCGCGGTCATCGCCGCGATCGTCCGGGTCTTCGAGCGCCCCGATCACGCGAGCGCCACCTGCATCGGCGTGTGGCTCGCGCTCGCCGGCGCCGTGGCGATCCTGCTCGGTGCCTGGCAGGCGCTGCGCGACGAACGACCATCGATGTACAAATCACCCCGGCCCGAGCCACGCCCGCGGCCGTAGTGGCCACGCCAACGATCTGAGATCAGTCGCACAATTGGAACGCCCAGGCGGTGGTAAGCTCGCTGTGTCACGACGAGCAGGGGGCAACATGGGGTACGTGACGAGCACCGGGCTCGACTTGGATGAAGACCTTCCAACGCGGGGCGCTCGCCCCGAGGCAGGCGCCAGAGGATGAACGCAGCCGCTCCGCCACCCGAGCCGCCCGCCGCCGCGCCCGCCAAGTCGAGCCTCCTCAGTCGAGGCCGGGCTGTGGTCCTCGGTATCTCGGCCACGCTCGCGGCGTTGGTCGGGATCATCGCGAACTGGAACTCGCTCACCGAATCCCTGTTTCCGGCGAAGGCCGCCACCGCGGCGACGATAGTCGCACGCGTTGAATCCGATATCAGCCTCCCGGAGTACGAAGTGCAAAGCCAGGGATCGGCGTCGATCACGCCCGCCGCACCGGCGCTGTCTCGCGCTCGGTATCGCTTCGCCGACCACACCACGCCAGAGAGCGATCAACCGGCGGTTGCACCGGTCCTGCTCGCCTCCTTGGAACCGCCGGGGAAAGGCACTCAACCGACGACCACGAATAGCACGGAACAGAAACAGGCCGAAGTTCGAAGCGTCACCGAAGAAGCCAAACACGCCGAAGAACGCGCCACGACCGAAAAAGCGCAGGCGACGGCCGAACGAAAAAGCGCCGAAGCCCATGAGCAGGAAGAACAGACGAAGGAAACCAAAGCCAAGAAGCGGGCCGAAGAAGCCTCCACGTCAGACGCGCCGGTCGCCGAAGCCGAAGCGACGAGGGCGAGGAGCAAAGTCGTGAAGGCGAGAGAAACGGTGCGCGCAAAGAAGCAGGAAGCGATTCGGCCGCGCTCACAGCGGCGGATCGAATCCGGCACGCCGGCGAGCCAGGTGGAAGAAGTCCTCCACAAAACGCAACTGCCGCACGCCAGCAGGTCGACGTGCGGGCTGAAGCCGATCGTCGAAAGCGCGCTCAAGAGTGCCTCGAACGACGCGGCCGCAGCCGCCAAGGAGCTCGAAGCCGTGAACCCAGGCGCGGGCGCGAGAGTTCACTACAACATCATGCTCAAGGGGCTGGAAGGAAAAGTGGTGAAGCTCGTCTACTCGCTCGTACAGACCGACGGATCGGCCCCGCCCGAACCGTATGAGAAATTGGTCACTATCAGGACCGTCGCGCCCAAAGGCGAATCCGAACCGGTGAAGGGCGTCTGCTGGGTCGGTGTGCCGTCGACTTCCAGACGCTACTTCCTGGACCTGACCGTGTATGACGGCAAGACCGAAGTGGAATCCGGAGAAACCAAGCGCTTCTGGTAGCGCTCGCTCCCGCCATGATCGTGCCGGCGGCAGGCCGGTGGCGGTCCGTACAATGCGCCACTGTGATCGAACGCGATGAGGTCCTGCACGTCGCCCGGCTCGCGCGCCTGGCGCTCGCCGAGGACGAGGTCGAGCCGATGGCGCGCGAGCTCTCCGCCGTGCTCGACCACGTCGCCAAAATCGGCGAGCTCGACCTCGACGGCGTCCCGGCGACCTCTCATGTCGTCGACGTCACCGGCGCGCTGCGCCCCGACGAGCCACGTCCCTGCCTGCCGCGCGAGGTTGCGCTCAGCCAGGCGCCCGCCGTCGCCGACGGGGGTTTCCTCGTCCCCAGCCCCCAGGCATGAGCGACGTTCTCAGCCTGTCGGCCGCGCAGGCGGCGGATGCGATCGCTGCCGGCTCGCTGTCCGCGCAGGAGCTGTTCGAGGCTTACCGCGCCCGCGCGGCCGCCGACCGGGCGGCTGGGGAGGAGGGACTGAACTGCTTCACGTGGGTCGCCGGGGGCGATCAGGCCGGTGGCGGGGGCGCGAACGCGCCGCTCGGCGGCGTACCGCTGGCCGTCAAGGACCTGTTCTGCACCGAGGGCGTGCCCAGCCAGTCGGGCTCGCGGATCCTCGAGGGCTATCTGCCGCCGTACACCGCGAGCGTCGTGCGGCGCCTCTATGGCGCCGGCGCGACGCTGCTCGCAAAGACCAACCAGGACGAGTTCGCGATGGGCTCCTCCAACGAGAACTCCGCGTTCGGCGCCGTGCGCAACCCGTGGGATCGCGAGCGGGTGCCCGGCGGTTCCTCCGGCGGCAGCGCCGCCGCGGTCGCCGCCGGGCTCGCCCCGTGGGCGCTCGGCACCGACACGGGCGGCTCGATCCGTCAGCCCGCCGCGCTGTGCGGCATCGTCGGGCTCAAACCCACCTACGGCTCGGTCTCCCGCTACGGCATGATCGCGTTCGCCTCCTCGCTCGACCAGGCCGGCCCGATCACGCGCGACGTGCGCGACGCAGCACTGCTGCTGCGATACATGGTCGGACACGACCCCTGTGACGCGACCTCGCTGCAGTTCCCGCACGAGATCGAGCTGCCGAGCGCCGCGCGCCTGGACGGCGTGCGCCTCGGCGTGCCCAACGAGCTCAGCGGCGAGGGCATCGAAGCCGGCGTGCTCGACGCCTTCCACGCCGCGCTCGAGCGCGCGCGCGAGCTCGGCGCCGAGGTACGCGAGGTCGAGCTCCCGCACGCCCCGCACGCACTGTCGGCGTACTACGTGCTCGCCCCCGCCGAGGCCTCCTCGAACCTCGCGCGCTTCGACGGCGTGCGCTACGGGCTGCGCGCCGAGAACCCCACCGATCTACTCGACATGTACACCCGCACGCGCCACGACGGCTTCGGCCCCGAGGTCAAGCGCCGGATCATGCTCGGCACCTACGCGCTCTCCTCCGGCTACTACGACGCCTACTACGGCCGCGCGCAGCGCGTGCGTACGAAGATCGCCGAGGACTTTCGTACCGCCTTCGCGCAGGTCGAGCTGATCGTCACGCCGACCGCGCCCAGCGTCGCGTTCAAGCTCGGCGAGAAGACCGCCGACCCGCTGGCGATGTACCTCAACGACTACTGCACCGTGCCGATGTCGCTCGCCGGCATCCCCGCAATCTCGATCCCCTGCGGGCTCTCGCAAGGACTGCCCGTCGGTCTGCAGATCGCCGGACCGGCGTTCAGCGAGAACCGTCTGCTCGACGCCGCGTACGCGCTCGAGCAGAGCATCGGCTTCGACGGGACACCCGCCCGTGTCTGAGCCACAGCGCACGCCGCGCCAGCCGCCGGCAGGCGGCTCCTCAAACGATCTCGCCTACGAGCCCGTCATCGGCCTCGAGATCCACGTCCAGCTCGCGACCGCCACCAAGATGTTCTGCGGCTGCGAGCTGTCGTTCGGCGATCCGCCCAACACGCACACCTGCCCCGTCTGCCTCGGGCTTCCCGGCAGCCTGCCGGTCGCCAACGCCCGCGCCGTGCACTTCGGCCTGATGATCGGCCTCGCGCTCGGCTCCGAGCTCGCGCCGCGCTCGATCTTCCACCGCAAGAACTACTTCTATCCCGACCTGCCTAAGGGCTACCAGATCTCCCAGTACGACGAGCCTCTGTGCCGTGGCGGTCGCCTCGCCGAGGTGCGCATCCATCGCGTGCACCTCGAGGAGGACGCCGCCAAGCTGATCCACATCGGCTCGAGCGGGCGCATCCACGGCTCCGACGCGAGCATCGTCGACTTCAACCGCGGCGGCACGCCGCTCGCCGAGATCGTCACCGAGCCCGACGTGCGCTCACCCGAGCAGGCTTCTGAATGGCTGAAGCTCCTGCGCTCGACGCTGCGCCAGCTCGGCGTCTCCGACGTCAACATGGAGGAGGGCTCGCTGCGCTGCGATGCCAACATCTCGCTGCGCCCCACGGGCAGCTCCGAGCTCGGCGTCAAGACCGAGCTCAAGAACATGAACTCCTTCCGCTTCATCGAGCGCGGCATCAGAGCCGAGATCGCCCGCCAGGAGAAGGTCCTGCAGGCGGGGGGGACCGTCGAGCAGGAGACGCTGCACTTCGACCCCGCCTCCGGCGCCATCACCTCGCTGCGCTCCAAGGAGGAAGCGCACGACTACCGCTACTTCCCGGAGCCCGACCTGCTGCCCGTCGCCATCAGTCAGGAGATGATCGACGCCGCGCGCGCCGACATGACCGAGCTGCCCGCCGACCGCGCCGAGCGCTTCGCGCGCGAGCTCGTCCTGAGCCCCGAGAGCGCCCAGCAGCTCGCGTTCCGCGCCGGCCTCGCCGACTTCTTCGAGGCCGCGCTCGCCGTCCAGGTGGACGTGCCGGCACAGACCCTCGCGAATTGGGTCACCGTCGAGCTGGCCGGACGGCTCGACGACGGTGACCCCGCCGAGGCACACGCCACGCCGCAGGCGCTCGCCGAGCTGGCGGCGATGGTCGCCTCAAAGCAGATCAGCGTCGGCGCCGGCCGCCAGGTCCTCGACAGGCTCGTCGCCGAGGGAGGAGAGCCGCGCGCGATCGTCGAGGCGGAGGGGCTCGCCGCGATCGGCGGCGAGGACGAGCTCGCCGGGGTCGTCGCGGCGGCGCTGCAGGCCAACGCCGACGCCGCCGCGCGCGTACGCGAAGGCAACGCCAAGGCGATCGGCCCGATCGTCGGCTACGTCATGCGTGAGACCAAAGGCCGCGCCGACGGCACCGAGGTGGCGCGGCTCGTGCACGAGCAGCTCGGCAGTTAGCAGAGCGCCCGCAGTCACATTTTGGACGTCGGGCCAAAGGCAAGCGGCGCCCGCCGCGCCAATATGCTGCTCATGAACCGTTCAGCAGCCAACACAAGCGTTTCATCTCCTCGGCGGTTCATCCTGTTGCCCGAGGAAACGGTGGATGCAGCGCACAACGGGCCGCGTATCCGCCGCTACCAGCTCTCGAGTATGGGGCAAGGTGCGGGGCGCCGGCGTGCAGGCATCAGCAATGTCGATATCTCCACGGCACGGATCGCCGGTGGGGCACACCGCACCGGTAGGTGTGGTCCGGTCGGCTAGGTCGCATGTAGTTGATCCCTCCGCAGCGACCAGCGTCGGCTTCCCTCGGCCGACGTCTTCGGTGGAGCGGCCGGGCAGGGGTTGGACTTCCTGCTCGGCCGCGAAGCCACCGCAACCGTCGTTGCGCCAGCGCCGCTCGCGCTACCATCTAGGCAGATCGGCATGAACGAGTCCTCCGCCAGCTCACGCTCCATCGGCAAGACCGTGCTCGCGGGCCTCGTGGTCCTCGTCGCGGGCTACATCCTGCTGAAGATCGTCGTCGGCATCGCCGTCGCCCTCGCCGGCACGGTCGCCGTGATCCTCGCGATCGTCGCGATCATCTGGGCCGTGCGCGTCCTCTTCTAAAGGACGCCAACGATGGCCTACGTCGTCATCGCAACCTGCTTCGGACTCTCCGGCGGGATCGTCGGCAAGTACAAGGGCAGCTCGTTCTGGCTGTGGTTCCTGATCTCCGGCGCCATCCCGTTCATCGGCCTGTTCGCCGCCGCGGCCTACCGCTCCGAGCGCGACGAGCTGCGCCGCCAGTGCCCCGGTTGCGGCCGTGTGACCAAGGTCTACGACGCGCTGTGCACGCGCTGCGGCACCGAGCTCGAGTATCCCGACGTCGTGCTCGCGTCGGAATCGATGGAACAGACGCGCCTCACGCAGTCCCGCTGATTTCGGTTGCCCTAAGCGGAATTCGGCTGCCCTAAGCGGCTCTTGCGCATACGCTGTCGGTGCCATGAGCACCAAGCTCGAGACAGCCCCCCAGCCGCACGACGCCCTGCTCGCGCGCTGGATCCACCGCGCCGGATTCGACGACGAGCGCGACTTCGTTCTGCGCGTCGTGCAGCCCGCGCTCGTCGGCATGATCGACGGCACCGTCTCCTCGCTCGCGCCGATCTTCGCCGCAGCGATCTACTCGAGCTCCGCCACCGCGTTGCGTGTCGGCTTCGCCGTCGCCCTCGGCGCGGGCGTCAGCATGGGCTGGTCGGAGGCGCTCTCGGACACCGGCGAGCAGACCGGGCGCGGCTCCGCGGTCGTGCGCGGCTCCATCACCGGCGCCATGACCACGCTCGGCGGCATCTTCCACACGCTGCCGTTCCTGATCCCCAACGTCCACAAAGCGCTGCTCGTCGCCGGCTGTGTCGTCGCCTTCGAGCTGTTCGCCATCGCCTGGGTGCGCAAACGCTTCCTCGAGGTCTCGATGCGCTCCTCGCTGCTCGTTGTCACCGTGGGCGGCGTCATTGTGCTGGCAATCGGCATCGGCATCGGCTCCTCGTAACCCGAAAAGCCGACAGAGCTGCGCAGAAACCCGCTGGTACACTGGATTTTTGGTCCCTAGAGGGTGGCGCAGTCGGCCGACCCAGCCCTTCGGGCTGTGTGCCCCCGGCAAGCCGGGTCCCTCTTCACCACTCAAACAAGGAAGGGAGGCGACGAATGCGCGCAGTTGATGCGTTGATGGAATGTTTGAAGGCGGAGGGCGTGGACGTCGTCTTCGGTCTGCCCGGCGGCGCCAACCTTCCCACCTACGATGCCTTCGTCACCGGCGGCATCCGCCACATCCTCGTCCGGCACGAGGCCGGCGGCGGGCACGCCGCCGAGGGCTACGCGAAGGCCACCGGCAGGGTTGGTGTGGCGTTCGCCACCAGTGGTCCTGGCGCGACCAACCTGCTGACGCCGATCACCGACGCGATGATGGACTCCGTGCCGGTGGTGTTCATCACCGGCCAGGTGCGCACCGAGCTGCTCGGCACCGACGGCTTCCAGGAGGCGGACACGATCGGCATCACGATGCCCGTCGTCAAGCACTCGGTGATGATCCAGGATCCGCAGGAGCTGCCGCGGGCGATCCACGAGGCGTTCCACATCGCACGCAGCGGGCGCCCCGGTCCGGTGCTCGTCGACATCCCCATGGACCTGTCGCGCGCCGAGATCGACTACGAGCCCGTGACCGACCTGCGCCTGCCCGGCTACCAGCCGAAGATCGAGGGCAACCAGAAGCAGATCCGCCAGGCCGCCAAGGCGCTCGCCGCTGCACAGCGGCCCGTGATCTACGCCGGCGGCGGCGTCGTCAACGCCAACGCGTCCGCCGAGCTGACCGAGTTCGTCACCTCCGACCGCTTCCCGATCACCTGCACGTTGATGGGCCTCGGCGCGTTCCCCGCCACGGTGGAGGGGGCGGGCGGGCGGAAGGGTGGGCTGGTGGGCGGGCGGGAACCCAATCCTCAATGGCTCGGGATGCTCGGCATGCACGGCACGCGGGCGGCCAACTACGCGATGGACGAGGCCGACCTGATCTGCGCCGTGGGCGCGCGCTTCGACGACCGCATCACCGGCAAGCTGTCCGAGTTCGCCCCGCGCGCGAAGTTCATCCACATCGACGTCGACCCCGCCGAGATCTCAAAGAACGTCCCTGCGCACATCCCGATCGTCGGCGACGCCAAGAACGTGCTCGCGAAGCTGATCATCGAGTACCGCGC
>DATHOH010000042.1:0-33769 GCA_035485155.1 Solirubrobacteraceae bacterium | reverse complement strand
AACACTGCCCGGCCTCAGAGAGCGCATCCTGCAACGCCTCCTCTGCCTCGCTGCCGCCGTCTCCCTGAACCACCAACTCGGCCACCCAAGCCGAGCAATCGTCAACTACTGCGCCTAAACCCCGTGGAATCAATCATCTAGTCCTCTACGCGCAACCGCGACGCCGGACGCGAGCGCTGTCACCCAGCTCAGACTTCCAACTGCGACGCCCATAACGAGCAGCACTGCGGCCTGCGTCGTCGTGGCTGCGCCAGCGGTGCTCGCGGCAGCGAAAATGACTGCTCACGACGCGATCGTGGCCGGGTTGGAAGCCAGAGCGACGAAAAATCCGAGTCCAAAGCCCACGAGCGCAGAGTGCACGCTGGGATTATTCCATCGTCGGACGAAGTGCTATAGCCCCTCATCCGGCTGTGCGCAACATGCGATCTTTGACGGATCTGTGACGTCATGGTGAGGTGGACAATGAGGTATCCGTGCGCAATCGCTGGCGCTGTGCTCTGTGCCGCTGTGCCCGCAGCCTGCGGGCGCCCGGGCGCCTTCCAGTGGCAGGGGCCCAACGGTTGTGTGAGGTCTCCCGCGACATTCTCGCCCGGCATCGTGCCGGAGAGCGGCGCCACGCTCACAGTCAAGGTGGGCGCGTTCGTCTACGTGGAGCTGGTCGTGGCCGAGAAGTACCTCTCCTGGCCCACCGGCACGAAGCCGCCGCCGCGCGTCTTTCCCTGGACTGCCGCTCGCTCGTCGGACGCCAGCGTGCTGCGACGGGTAGCGCTCTGCCCGAGCAGCGGGGTCTCCACACTGCCCATCGTGGTCTACGCCTTCCGCGCGCTGACCCCGGGCACGGCCGCTCTCACGGCTCCCGTGGCGCAAGCCTGGAAGCGCGTCAAGCCGGCACGACGTCGCGGCTTGCGCCCCTACCGCGCGACCGTGATCGTGGTGGCGAGCTGAGCGTTGGCTGGGGCGGCGGCGAGCTGGAGCTACTCGAACTCCGGCGCGCTCCAGCCGGGCATCACGTCGGGGAGGCCATCGCTGACGCGGTCGGGGAAGCTCGCGGGACGCTTGTCGAGGAACGCGGTGATGCCCTCGACGGCGTCGGCTGACTGGCCGCGCGCGACCATGCCGCGCGAGTCGGCGCGGTGCGCGAACATCGGGTGCTCGGCGCCGAGCATCCGCCACATCAGCCGGCGGGCGAGCGCGACGGACACGGGCGCTGTGTTCTCGGCGATCTCGCGCCCGAGCGCGCGGGCAGCGTCGAGCAGCTCGTCCTTGGGGTGCAGGCTGCGTACGAGGCCGCCGTCGAGCGCCTCCTGCGCCGAGAACACGCGGCCGGTGGACACCCATTCCATCGCCCGGCTGATGCCCACGACGCGCGGCAGAAACCAGCTCGAGGCCGCCTCGGGGATGATGCCGCGGCGCGCGAACACGAAGCCGATGCGCGCGTCGTCTGCCGCCAGGCGCACGTCCATCGGCAGCGTCATCGTCGCGCCGATGCCGACCGCGGGTCCGTTGATCGCGGCGATCACCGGCTTAGTCGATTCGAAGATTCGCAGCGTCAGTTCGCCGCCGTTGTCGCGCCTGGCGCCCGCGACACTCTCGCGCTTGCGCGCGTCGAACGTGTCGCCGCCGCTGCCCAGATCGGCGCCCGCGCAGAAGCCCCTGCCCGCGCCGGTGACGATCACCGCGCGCACGTCATCGTCTGCGTCCGCGAGATCGAACGCCGCGCGCAGCTCTGCGCCCATCTGCGCGGTCCACGCGTTCAGCCGCTCCGGCCGGTTCAGCGTCAGCGTGAGGACGCCGTCGGCGGCCTCCGCGGTGATCTGCTCGTAGTCCATGGCGGCTGGCGGATCATATGTCGACGCCGCACCCGGCGCGTTAGCGTCCCCGTAACGATGGAAGCGGGGGGCGCCACTTGTTGGGTGTGAGCCATGTGACCGGCGAGCCGGCAACACGGGGCGTGACGGCGCCGGCAGGGGACCGACTGGACGCGTTCGAGTTGCTCTACCGCGCCACGTTCCCAGCGGTGACAGGCTTCTTCGCCAGGCGCAGCCGCGACCCGCAGACAGTCGCCGATCTCACCGCCGACACATTCCTCGCGGCGATGACCTCGTACGCGTCCTCGCCGCCGAGCGTCGGCAGCGAGCGCCCGTGGCTGTTCGCGATCGCCCGACGCGTGTACGCCAAACACTGCGAGCGCCGTGCGCGCCGCGACGATGCCACGCGCCGCGAGGCCAGCAGGCGGGTGCTCGACGATGACGAGCTCGCAGAGCTCGCTGAACGCATCGACGCCGAGGACCGTGGACGCGAGCTGCTCGCCCGCCTCGCCGGCCTCGCCGCGATCGAACGGCAGGCCATCGAGCTGGTCGACCTCGCCGGAATGACCCCCGCCGAGGCCGCGCTGACGCTCGGCGTGTCCGCCGGCGCGCTGCGTGTGCGGCTGTTCAGGGCGCGCGCCCGCCTCAGGAAGGAGCAGTGCTGAATGTCCAGGTTCGAGGATCGGCTGTGGTCGGAACTTCTCAGTGAGCACGGCGCCGAGCTGGCACTCGCCGACGTGCAACGCGCGCCCGCGAGCATCCATGGCTGGGACCGTTGGAAAGAGCGTGTCGGACGAGTGCTCCGGCGCCGCCGATGGCGTGCCCTCGCGGGGGTGCTCGCAGTCGCCGTGCTGGCGGGAGCCGGCGCCGCCGTGTTCGGCCCGACCGGAAATCCGAAGGAGCTGTCGGCGTTTGAGTGCGGCCGCAGCGACCGCAGTGGCTATGAGGGGCAGCTCGTCGACCCCAACCCTGTGTCTGCGTGTGCGGCGCTGTGGCCATCGCTGTATCACCGCGCCGCGCCGCCGCTGCGCGCGTGGGTCGGTGCAACCGGCGGCATCGTGTGGGTGCTGCCCGCGAACGTCGCCCCGCGCGAAAGAGGCTGGATACGGCTGCCGCCGGGCTGGCGGACGGACGGCGCGCTGATCGAGCTCACCGACCAGCTCGAAGACATCACCACCGGGCTCCCCTCACGATCGTGCTGGCCCGCGGGCAGCGCCGCTGCGCTCGTCAAATCGGTTCTGCGCGGCGACGGCCTTACAGGCTGGCGCGTCGTCCCGCAGACCGTGCCGAGCACCGAAACGCACGCCACGTGCGCTGCCGTTGAGACTCCGCCGAGCATCGAAGTGCAGACGCACACGATCAACATCCGCCTCGTCCGGAGACGCATGCCTGCAGGCGGGTCCTGGCCGTCACCTGCGGGACGTACCGAAGGGCAGCGTCTGAGCTCCGTCGAGACCCGCGTCAATCACGCCCTGCTCGCCAGCGGTTCCTGCGCCACCGTGACGCAGGCTGCCGCTCTGTGGCGTTCCGAGGCGCGCGCCGGCGGTGTGCGCCAGGTCTACAACCTGGTTTCGCTCGCGAGCAAGTCGAATGGCGGCACGCCGTGCTCGCGGATCATCGTCGACGTGCTCGGCGGTGGCACGATCAACGTGCTCGCCACGTACTACCCGTAGCGCTACAGATCGCGTGAGGTCAGCTGTCGTTCGTACGGGCCGCGTCCCGTCAGGCACATCGCGCCGCAGCGCGCGCCGAGCGCGAGCGCGTCGGAGAGTGCCATGCCCGCGCCGAGGCCGTACGTGAAGCCCGCGGCGAATGAGTCGCCGCAGCCGTAGGAGTCCATTGCTTCGCCGGGGGGTCGCACAGCGTCCCACCTACCGGTCGCGCCGTCGCGACGCCGGTAGTGTCCGCCGCGGGCGCCTTCAGTCCACACCACCAGCTCTGCCTCCTCGAGCGCGGGCTCGGCGGCGCGCAGCTCGATCTCATCCTCGCCGCTCAGCACCAGCGCATCGAGCACGACGCCATGGCCGAGCGCGTCGCGGGCGCGCGGACTCGCGACCAGCGCGCGTGAGCGCGAGCGCGCCATCCGCAGCTCGGCCTCGTCGCCCGCGGTGAAATACAGCCCGTCGATCTGCTCGAGGCCCTGCCAGCGCTCCTGCGGGCGAGCACCGCTCGGTTCAAGGCGCTGGCCGAACGTCGTGATCGTGCGCTCGCCCGCGTCGTCCACCAGCGTCACCGCGCTGCGAGTCGCGCTCGGGACGACCGACGCGCGGACGTCCACGCCGAGCTCGGCCAGCCGCGTGCGTGAGCGCACGCCGTTGTCATCGTCGCCGAGGCACGTCACCAACGTCGCCGTGCCCGCCAGCCGCGCCAGCTGCACCGCCGCCACCGCTCCGCCTCCCGCCGGCTCCGCGAACGGGTCCTCCGCGTGCACCACCTCACCCGCGCGCGGCACGTGCGGCACCCGCGCAAACTGCACCCACTCGACGTGGCCCACCACCGCCACCGTTGGCCCGCTCGACCGCACGCGTGTGAGTCTCACAGACTCGTATCATCGGCCGCCGTGCCGAGCCCGCGTGGCAGGCCATAGGATCACGCGCCATGAGCGACCTGTTCGACGTCTCCGGCAAGACCGCGCTCGTGACCGGCGGCTCGCGCGGCATCGGCCTGATGATCGCGCGCGGCCTCGTGCAGGCCGGCGCGCGTGTGATCGTCTCCTCGCGCAAGAGCGCCGACGTCGAAGCCGCCGCCACGGATCTCGGCTCGCTGGGTGACTGCCACGCGATACCCGCCGACATATCAACACAGGACGGCGCACGGGCGCTCGCCGCCGCGACGCGCGAGCGCTTCCCCGCACTCGACATCCTCGTCAACAACGCCGGTGCAGCGTGGGGCGCCCCGCTCGAGGAGTTCCCCGTCGCCGGCTGGCAGAAGGTGCTCGCGACCAACGTCGAGGGCGTCTTTCACCTGACCGTCGCGCTGCTCGGGGAGCTGCGCGCAGCCGCCAGCGTCGAGGACCCCGCGCGCGTCATCAACATCGGCTCGATCAACGGATTGCAGCCACCCGATGTGGAGAACTACAGCTACAGCGCCAGCAAGGCAGCGGTGCACATGCTCACACGCCACCTCGCCAAGCGGCTCGCGGCCGAGCACATCACCGTCAACGCGATTGCCCCCGGGCCGTTCCAGAGCAAAATGATGGCCTACGCGCTCGAGGACCCCGCGACGCGAGAAGCGGTCGAAAGCCGCGTGCCGCTCGGGCGCATCGGGCGCCCCGACGACGTCGTCGGGCTGACGCTGCTGCTCGCCTCGCGCGCCGGCGCATTCATGACCGGCACCGTCATCCCGCTCGACGGCGGCATCACCGGCTGCGGCTGAGCGGCCGGCTTCCCGCAGCCGCCCGCCGAACCACTCCCGGTCAGGGCGCCTTCGCGAGGTAGCTGTGGCCGGCTCTCACCTTCAAGCGGTGGTGAGTGACGAGGTTGGTGACCTCGACGCTGTCGGTCGCCACACGGATGAGCGTTCCGTTGCACAGGTCCTCGGTCAGCCAACGGGTGCCGACCACCGCTCCCGCCGCGTAGTTCCCCTTTGTCGAGTAGCTGCCGTGACCTTCAGCTCACAGCTTGCGCACCACGTGCTTGCCCGAGGGATGGCTGGAGCTGGCGCGAGCGAGATGGCTGCGCTCCCGTGCGGTCGGGCATACGTGGAAGCGCCCGCCGTTGAGCGTCGCGATGACCTGATCGTGGAGTCCCTGGAGCAGCTCGAACTTGCCCGCGTAGAAGGTCATCGACTGGAGTTCGCCGTGCGGCCCGACAGTGGTGACCGTGACCTTCCCGTTCGTTGCGTCGATGATCGTGCCAAAGGGAACCTGGCGAAGGCCGGTGAGTGTCACGAACGTGCCGGAGCCCGGAAGCTCCACGAGCACGGTCCCCGTGACGGGCGCCACGTTCCCGGTAACGCCGGCCTGCGGGAGCGGCGCATCCGTCACCTCACTCGCGAGAATGCCGGAGGCGGCGAGCGGATTACCCACAAGACCGAGCGGCGCCGGCAACGTCACGAACGTGTAGGTCGGGCCGCCGCTGGAGACGCCGTTGCCGTTGCTCGCGATGACTTCCTGCGCGCCGGCGCCGTATGCGGGGGTCACCGCCTTCAGTTCCGTTTCCGAGATCACTTCAACCGCGCCCGCGGGCGCACCGATCTCGAGTCTTGTGTCGGAGGTGAAACCGGTTCCCCTCACAACCACCTGCGTCCCACCTTCGCTCGGCCCCGACGCCGGGTTGATGCTCGACACCGCCGGCGGCGGCACGTACGTATAGGAGGGGCCACCGGTGGATTCGCCACCCGTGCTCGTCACGACCACTTCCTCCGGGCCCGCCGCATGCGCGGGCGTGACCGCCTTCAGTTCCGTTTCCGAAACCACTTCAACCGCGCTCGCCACCCCACCGATCTCGACCTTCGCACCCGCCAAGAAGTTGCTCCCCGTGACGAGCACCTGCGTCCCGCCCGCGATCGGCCCCGACGCCGGGCTCACACTCGACACCGTCGGCAGCGGTACATACATGTAGGAGGGGCCGCCCATCGATTCGCCGCCAGCGGTCGTCACGACCACTTCCGCCGGGCCCGCCACGTGCGCGGGCGTCACCGCCTTCAGTTCCGTTTCCGAGACCACTTCAACCGTGCTCGCCACCCCTCCGATCTCGACCTTCGAACTCGGCACGAAGTTGCTCCCCGTGACGAGCACCGGCGTGCCACCAGCAATCGGCCCCGATGTCGGGCTCACACTCGACACCGTCGGTGGTGGCGGCGACACATACGTATAGGAGGGGCCGCCTGTGGATTTGCCGTCCGCCGTCGTCACGATCACTTCCTCCGAACTCGGCGCGTGCGCGGCGGTCACCACCTCGAGCTCCGTTTCCGAAATGACTTCGACCGCGGCCGCCGCCACGCCGATCGTCACCGTGGCGCCCGGCAGGAAGCCCGTTCCCTGCACGAGCACGTGCGTCCCGCCTTCACTTGACCCGGAAACGGGGCCGATACTCGACACCGTCGGCGCCGGCACGATTGTGTTGAGGTACGTCCACGCCACGCCCGAGGATTGCCGGGTCGCGGGGGCGCCGATCAGCGCCGTCGCACCCGCCGAGGACAGTGCGACGCTCGCGCCGAAGCGGTCCTTGGCGGTGGGTTCCGAAGGGCTGTCGAGCGTCGGGGCCTGTTGCGTCCAGGTCGTGCCCGAGCGCGCGAACACCCGGACGGTTCCCGCCTCCGCGTCGCGTGGAGCGCCGATCAGCGCCACCTCGCCGTCACCGGACAATGCGACGCTGGAGCCGAAGCGTCCTTCACCGAGCTCGTCGCCGGCGGTCAGCTTCGACCCCTGCTGTTCCCAGGTCGAGTCCGCCGCGCGCGTGAACACCCACGCCGCGCCGACGCCTTCCGCGTCGGCTGGGCCGCCGATCAGGGCCGTGTCGCCGAAGGCCGACAGCGCCACGCTGCCGCCGAAGCGCCCTTCGCCGACCTCGCCGCCGCCCGTGAGCTTCCTGCCCTGCTGTTCCCACCTCGAGCCTTCGCGCGTGAACACCCAGGCCGCCCCGCCGGTCGCGTCAAAGCGGGCGCCGACCAACGCCGTGCCACCATCGGCCGACAGAGCGACGCTGCAGCCGAAGCCGCCTGCGCCGCGCACTTCCGGCCCGCCGGTGACCTCCACGCCCGGCTGCGTCCAGCTCGAACCGGAGCGGGTGAACACCCACGCCGCCCCGTGGTGGGCGTGGTTGCCGGGCGCGCCCACGATCGCGGTGCCGCCGTCCGCGGACAGCGCCACGGCTGCACCGAAGCGCCCGATGCCGCTCTCCGCGTCGCCGCCGCTGAGTTCCACGCCGTGCCGGCTCCATTCGCCGTCGGTTCGCGTGAAGACCCACGCCGCCCCGTCTTCGGAGTGATCGGTCGGCGCGCCCACGATCGCGGTGTTGCCGTCGGCAGACAGCGCGACGCTGTGCCCGAAGCCGCATTCGGCCGCTTCGGCGCCGCATTCTTCACCGCTGCCGGCTTCTTCTTCGTTGATCGTCAGCGCCGGGCCCTGCTGTGTCCAGGTCGAGCCCGAGCGCGTGAACACCCACGCCGCGGCGCCGTACCTGGCCCCGACGATCGCGGTGTTGCCGTCTCCAGAGAGCGCGACGCTGTAGCCGAGGAGCTCACCTTCGCCGCTGGGCGTCGCTGACAACGACGAGCCGTCGATCAACGGGTCGATGCGAAGCGGGTAGCGTGCGCCGGCGGCGTCGACCCTGATCAACAGCTCGCGCCCGTCGAGCTGCAACCAGCTGCGGAGAGCGCGGCCGCCGGCGTCGGTCGCCAGCAACGCGCCGTAGTGCAGCGACGATCCGCCCGCGCCCGCCAGCTCGAGGCCGTGCCCGGTCGCGTCGAGTGACACGCGCGCGCTTCCCGAGAGCGTCATCGCCAGCGTCAGCGCGCCCCGCGCGTGCCCCGGCAGCGGCCGCGGCAGCGCGAAGCTCTGCTCGAGACCCGCCGGCCCGTTGGCGTAGGACTCCTCGAGCCCACGCCGCTGGTAGAACACGCGATTGTCGCTGACGCGCAGCGTCGCAGCGCCGACGCTCTGCAGCGCGCTGCCATAGCCGGCCGCGTGCAGGCTCAGCCCCAGGCCGAGCCCACGCGCGCTGAGCTGGACGCTCGAGCTGGAGAAGCGTATTCCGAGCCTTTGGGCGGGATTGCTCGCGTGAAAGGCTCCGTGGGAGCGCGCCAAGCGATACGCGCCGTCGGCGCCGCCGAGCGCCGCGGACACCGGCCCGAGCGCCGCGAGCGGGAGCGCCGCGGGCGCCGTCAGAGCACGCGCGGCGGCAGCGCCCGTGGCTTGATCCGCGGAAGGCAGCCGTGATGAGCGCTCACCTGTGACTGCAAGCGCGAGCGTCGTCGCGATCGCCACGCACAGCAGCGCACACACCAAGAGCGTGAGGCGTGCCCGCACAAACCATCCGCTCGCGGACCTCGACGCGCCAATCGAGCAATTTGCGGCTATCTGCAAAGGCCCACCGGACCCATGTACGTCTACCCCCCAGCGTCGCCAACAGCCCCGTCACGCGCTCCCACAGGCTACATCCAACGGAAAAACAACGCTCGTGCGCCCGAGGCTCGGTAGCATCGGCGCGCCAGGGGACACTCACATGCTGAGATCGGGGCGTTGAGATGGGCGGCACTCGCAGGCAGCGACGCAAGACGATGGCGTTGCTCGTCGTCGCAGCACTCGCCGGCGGCATCGGCGTCGCCGCCTACGCCACGCACCTGCTGCGTCGCACCGAACTGCAGACGATCGACCAGCGCTACTCGATCCGCGGCTCTCGCAAGCCGCCCTCGAACATCGTGTTCGTGGCGATCAGCCTTGAAGCGGAAAAAGAACTGGAAGAACACCACCTCGACGCCCGCTCGCCGCTCCCGCGCAAGTTCGACGCCGAAGTCATCGACCACCTGCGCCAGGCAGGTGCGAAGGCGATCGCGATGGACATGGAATTCACCCACCCCACCAACGAAGAAGAAGACGACGATCTGATCGAAGCCGTCGGCCGCGCCCACGGGAAAGTCGTCCTGGCGACGACGAACATCGGCGCCAGCGGCGAAACGAAGATCTTCGGGGGAGCCCCCAAGCTGTTGCACGAAATCGGCGCCCGGCCGGCCGACGCGCGCTTGACGCTCGACCCCGACGGCAGCGTCCGACGCTTCGAACGGCAGTACAACCAGCTCGAGAGCTTTCCCGTCGTCTCCGCAGAACTGATGAGCGGGCACTCGCTACCGGCCTCGACGTTCGCCAGCGGCAGCCTCCCGATCGACTTCGTCGGCCCGCCCGAAAGCTTCCACTCGATCTCCTACACGAAGGTGCTACTGGGCCAAATACCACACGGCACGTTCCAGGGAAAGCTCGCGATCGTCGGAGCCTCCTCGCCGATCCTCCAGGATCTGCACACGACCCCGACGACCAACGGCACGATGCCAGGGCCAGAAATCTGGGGCAATGCGACCGCGACGCTGCTCGAAGGCGTGCCGCTGCGAGACGTCCCCGGCTGGGTCAACATCATCTCGGTCCTGATACTTGGGGCTGTCGTGCCGATCGGAAGCCTCCGCGTCCGCCAATGGCGCTCGCTGCTCAGCGCCGTCGCGCTCGCGCTCGCATTCACGATCGCCGTCCAGGTTGCCTTCGACGGCGGCTGGATCGCTTCGTTCGTCTATCCACTGCTCGCGCTCGCCCTCGGCACGCTCGGCACGCTCGCCGTGCTGTACGTGGGCGAGACGATCGAACGCGCGCGCGTGCACGACCTGTTCTCGCGGTTCGTGCCCGCCGACGTCGTCGAGCAGGTCGTCGCCAGCACCGGTGACAACCTGCGCCTCGGCGCGGTCGAACGTGACTGCACCGTCCTGTTCTCCGACCTGCGCGGGTTTACGAGCTTCTCCGAGAAGCTACCCGCCACCACCGTGATCGAGGTCGTCAACACGTACCTCAACGAGATGACCGAGGCGATCCTCGGCGCCGGCGGCACGCTGATCGCCTACATGGGCGACGGCATCATGGCCGTGTTCGGCGCGCCGCTCGAGCAGCCCGACCACGCCGATCGCGCGCTCGCCGCCGCCACCGAGATGATCGACGCGCGCCTCGACGCATTCAACGGGTGGATCGCCGAGCACGGCCACGAGCACCGCTTTGTGATGGGCGTCGGCGTCAACAGCGGCCCCGTGATGGCGGGCAACATCGGCTCGGAGCAGCGCGTCGAGTACACCGCGCTCGGCGACACCACCAACACCGCGTCGCGCCTGGAGGGCATGACCAAGGGCAGCGGTCACATGCTGTTCATCGCCGACAGCACGCGTGAACGACTGCACGAGCCGCCCAGCGACCTCGTGCTGGTCGGCGAGCTCGAGATCCGGGGCCGCGTCGCGCCGGTGCCCGTCTGGACGATCGCCAAGCCCGATCCGCGGGCCGCGCCCGTCGGGCACGTCGCGGCAGAGGACGCCACCGCCGGGCCCGCTACGCCCGCCGGGCCCGCACGCAGGAGCTAGCTCCTCACGGCGAATCCGGCCGGTACGGCCCCGGCTTCGGGCGCACCCTGCCGCCTGGAAACGCAAGCCGCAGGATCGTGCGGTGGACCGTGCCGAGCTGCCTGTGCAGCGGGCCCGTGTTGTACGGCAGCCCGTAGCGGCGGCAGATGTCGCGCACGCGCGGCGCGATCTCCGCGTAGCGGCTCGAGGGCATGTCCGGGTACAGGTGGTGCTCGACCTGAAAGCTCAGGTTGCCCGCAAGCAGGTGAAACAACGGGCCGCCGTCGATGTTCGCCGCGCCGAGCAGCTGGCGCACGTACCAGCCGCCGCGCGTCTCGTTCGCGACCTCCTGCTCGCTGAACGTGTACGTCTGGTCGGGGAAGTGCCCGCAGAAGATGATCGAGTACGCCCACACGTTGCGCACGATGTTCGCCGTGAAGTTGGCGCTCGCCGTCGACTTGAACGTCGGCCGCGCCGAGCGCCGGCCCGCGAGCCCCGCGTTCAGCGCTGCCGCCAGCGCCGGGAACGCGATGTAGTCCTTGACGATCTGGCTGCGCGCCTTCGCGCCGATCGCCTTCAGCTCCTCCAGCACCTGCTCCTTGGACTTCTCACCCGAGTGGATCGCCCCGCGGTCGAGATCGTGCACCGCCACGCCCCACTCGAAGAACCCCATCAGCAGCAGGTTGTAGATCGGCTGGAACAGGTAGATCGGATGCCAGCGCTGATGCGGGTCGATGCGCATGATCTCGTAGCCGAGGTCGCGGTCCTTGCCGCGGATGTTCGTGAACGTGTGGTGCTCGTAGTTGTGCGAGTGGCGCCACGCGTCCGCCGGCGAAGCCGTGTCCCAATCCCAGTTCTGGGAGTTGATGTCCGGGTCGTTCATCCAGTCCCACTGGCCGTGCATCACGTTGTGGCCGATCTCCATGTTCTCCAGGATCTTCGCCAGCGACAGCGACGCCGTGCCCGCCAGCCACAGCGGCCTGTAGCGCGACCCGAGCAGCAGCGCACGCGCCGCCAGCACGAGGTGACGGTGCAGCTTGATCGTGCTGCGGATATAGCGGGCGTCACGGTCGCCGAGATCGCCATACACCTCGTCGTGGATCGCGTCGAACTCGCGGCCGAGCTGCTCGATCTGCTCCGCCGTCAGGCGTGACAGTGGGCTCTCTGGCTCGTCCAGGCGGGGGGATGTCGGTCGGCTGTCGCTCAGCGTTGCGGACAAGGCGATTCCTTTGCTCGTTGTGGTGACAGGTTCGTGGTCGCTACAGGTCGATCTCGACCGCGCCCTCGGGCGCGTTGATGCACGTCTGGACCGTTTCGCCCGGCTGGCCGTGCACGCGTCCGGTGCGCAGGTCGCGCACCTGACCCGAGCGCAGCCGCCCGACGCAGCTGTGACAGATGCCCATGCGGCAGCCGAACGGCAGCGTCACCCCGGCGCTCTCGCCCGCCGCGAGGATCGGCTGCTCGCCGTCGCTTGACGCCTCGAGGCCGCTGCGCCGGAAGCTGATCGTGCCGCCCGTGCCACGCTCGGCGTCGCCGACGCGCGCGTCGGGCTGGAAGTGCTCGACGTGCAGGCGCGCCGGATCTCCGTCGAGCCGCCAGCGATCGCGCATCGCGCTCAGCAGCCCCGGCGGTCCGCACAGGAACGTCTCGCGCTCGCGCCAGTCGCCGCACAGCTGATCGAGCTGGTCCGCCGTCACGCGCCCCTGCTCGCCGGTGATCCGCTCGTGCAGGCGGTAGCCAGCGTCAGCGCGCGCGAGCGCGCGCAGCTCTGCGCCGAAGATCACCGTGTCGCGTGTGCGCGCGCAGTGGACGTGGACGACGTCGGCGCGCCGGCGCTCGGCTGAGATGCTCCGGAGCATGCTCATGATCGGCGTGATCCCGCTGCCCGCGCTGATGAACAGCAGCCGCTCGGGCAGCGCCTGCGGCAGCGTGAACGTGCCTTCGACGCCGCCGAGGCGCACGATCGTCCCCGGACGCACACGCCCGAACAGAAACGGCGAGACCTTGCCCTCGGGCACCAGCTTCGGCGTGATCGCGATGCAGCCATCGCTGCGGCTCGGATCGGAGGTCAGCGAGTAGGCGCGCCAGTGGTGGATGCCGTCGACCTCGATGCCGAGACGCACGTACTGGCCGGGGCGGTGGCCCGGCCATTCCCAACCCGGCTTGATCAGGACCGTCGCCGCCTCCGGCGTCTCGCGCTCGATTCGTTCGATGCGCCCGCGCAGCTCACGCGTCGACCACAGCGGGTTGACGAGCTCGAGGTAGTCGTCCGGCAGCAGCGGCGAGGTGAACGAGCGGATCAGCCCGAGCGCTTTGCGACGCGCCGGCGACACCTGCGGCATCGCGCCGCGTTCAGCCATGGTCTGGTTGGTGGGAGTCGAAGGTCATGACGCGAGATGATGGTACCTCAAACGAGGTCACATAGATAGAGGTACCCTCATCCCGTCCAGGTGTTACCCTGAAATCGACGATGGCAAGCACGCGTCCCAACAAACGCACCGCAGTCGACGCCAGCCGCAACGGCGACGGCGGCCGCGATGTCGCGGCGAACGGGCAGACATACGACCTGACGGTCGAGCAGCTCGCCGCGGAGGTCGGCATGTCGGTGCGCAACATCCGCAACCACCACACCCGCGGGCTGCTTCCCGCGCCGGAGGTCAGAGCGCGGGTCGGCTACTACAGCGCCGAGCACGTCGCGCGGCTGCGGCTGATCCTCGACCTGCAGGCCGACGGCTTCAACCTCGCCGCCATCGAGCGGCTGCTCAGCGGCTCCGACGGCCTCGCCGAGCGGCTGCTCGGCCTGCGCACCGCGGTCACCACCCCGTTCGAGCCCGAGTCGCCCGAACTGATCACCGCCGAGGAACTGTTCAAGCGCTTCGGCGATGTCGACGCCAAGGACATCGAGCGCGTGCGGCGGTTGAAGCTGCTCGTGCCGCTCGGCGACGGGCGCTTTGAAGCACCCAGCCCCGCGCTGCTCGGCGCTGCCGAGCAGGTCGTCGCGCTCGGCATCCCCCTGCACGCAGCGCTCGTGCTCGTCGAGAAGGTCAGCCGCGACTGCGAGTCGATCTCACGGGCGTTCACACGGCTCTTCCTGCGCGAGCTGTGGGAGCCGTTCGATGAGGCAGGCCAGCCCGACGACGGCTGGGAGGAGCTGATCGGCGGCGTCAACGCGCTCAGGCCGCTCGCATCCGAGGCGCTGCTCGCGCTGTTCAAGCAGCGCATGAGCTCGCAGCTCGAGGAGGCGTTCGGCAAGGTGCTCGAGCACCAGGCCAAGCGCAAGTAGGCGCCCGGGGCTAGGCCGATCGCCGTGTGCGAGTGCGGTCGCGCAGGGCGGCGAGCGGCCCGCGGACGCGGGCTTCCGCCAGCGCCACGCGTGCGGCCGCGCGGCCCGGCACACCGTGAACGCCGCCGCCGGGGAACGTCGCGGCGCTGCCCAGATAGAGCCCGCGCAGCGGCGTCCGGTACGGGACCAGCGACGGCACCGGGCGGAAGATCAGCTGGTCGAGCGCATAGCTCCCGCCGCCGACATCGCCGCCCGGCAGGTTTGCGTTGCGGTGCTCGAGGTCCGCCGGGCCGAGCACGTGCCGCGCCAGGATCAGGTCGCGAAAGCCCGGCGCGAAGCGTTCTACCTGCGCCTCCATGCGCTCCACATGGCGCTCGCGCTCGACGCTCCAGTCGACTCCCCGCTGCGGCGCGTGCGTGTACGCCCACGCCGTGTGCTTGCCGGCTGGCGCACGCGACGGATCGGCCAGCGACTGCTGGCCCAGGATCATGAACGGGCGCTGCGGCAGATCAGCGGTCAACCTCGTGCTCTCGAGCATCTCCCGCGCTGAGCCGCCCACGTGCACCGTGCCCGCCTCCCGCGCCTGCGGCGCCGTCCACGGGATCGGACCGTCGAGTGCCCAGTCGAGCTTCAGCGTCGCCGGGCCGGCGCGGTATCGCAGCAGCGCGCGCGCGTAGCGCGCCGGCAGCGCCTCGCCCGCCAGGCGCGCGAGCGCACCGGGAAGCACGTCCGCGACCACGACAGGCGCGCCCACCAGCTCGCCCCCATCGATCTGGGCGCCGACCACGCGGCCACGGTTTGCCACGATCCGCGTCACCGCCGCGTGTGTGCGCAGCTCGCCACCCAGCTCGCGCAGATGCGCCACCAGCGCGTCCGCGAGCCGTCCCGCGCCGCCCTCCGGGCTCGGCCAACCGGCGCCGTGCCCCAAGAGCATCATGTACACCGCCGCGATCGCGCTGCCGGCGCTTGCCAGCGGCGCGTCCGAGTGCAGCGCCGAGCCGTATAGCCACGCGCGCGCACCGTCGTCCCCGAACAGCTCATGCGCCAACGCCTGGGCCGGCATCAGCGCAACGCGCGCGAAGTCAAGCATTCCCCGTGGGCCCAGCGCCGCCGCCAGTCGCAGCGTCCCCGCGACCGGCGGAAAGCCCGCGAGCAGCGTGTCGCGCACCGCGTCGAAACGGCGCACCAGGGGCGCCGCGAACTCACCCCAGCGCTCGCCGTCGCCCGCGTGCACCGCCTCGAGGCCCGCCACCGTGCGCTCGAGCTCGCGGTACAGCGTCACAGCGCTGCCATCCCCCAGCGGGTGCGCCACGCACGCCCCGGGGTGGACCCAGCGCAGGCCGTGGCGCTCGAGTCCCATGCCGGCGAACGCCGGCGAGGCCGCCGCTGCGGGATACACCGCCGAGAACGTGTCGTGGTGGAAGCCGGGCAGCGTCAGCTCCTGCGTCGCCACCGCGCCTCCCGCACGCTCCGAGGCCTCGAGCACGAGCACGCGCCAGCCCGAACGCGCCATCGTGATCGCCGCCGTCAGGCCGTTAGGACCCGACCCTACGACCAGCGCGTCGTAGCTCATGCGGCCCAAGCATAGGATGCGATCCAAGCCCGGGATGGACAGCAACGGCCCCGGTCGAACATAATTGCCCGCGATGCCTCGCATGCACCACGAGCAGGCCGACCGGAGCTGACCGCACTTGCGAGTCCGCTTCTGCGGCGTGCGGGGCTCCACCCCAGCGCCGGGCATCGAGTTCGTGCGCTACGGCGGGCACACGTCCTGTCTGATGCTCAGCCACGACGACGCCGCGGCGCCGAGCCTGATCCTCGACGCCGGCAACGGACTGCAGTGCGTCACGCCACTCCTCGGCGGCGAGCCGTTCATCGGCACGATCCTGCTGACGCACCTGCACTGGGACCACGTGCTCGGGCTTCCCTTCTTCGCCGCCGCCGACCGGCGCGACGCGCGCCTGCACGTGGTGCTGCCCGAGCAGGAGAGCGGCAAGGACGCGGAGAGCGTGCTCGCGGGGATGATGTCGCCGCCGTACTTCCCCGTCGGTCCCACGGAGCTGCGCGGGCAGTGGACGTTCGCGACGATCACGCCCGGGGAGCACCAGCTCGAGGGCTTCACAGTGCACGCGCGCGAGGTTCCGCACAAGGGCGGGCGGACCTTCGGCTACCGCATCAGTGACGGGCACTCAACGCTCACCTACATGCCCGACCACTGCCCCACGATGTTCGGCCCCGGCGACCACGGCTTCGGGGAGTATCACGCCGCCGCGGTCGAGCTCGCGAGCGAGGCCGACGTGCTCGTCCACGACGCGCAGCTGTTCCCCGAGGAGCTCGCCGCCGAAGCCGACTTCGGGCATGCCGTCGCCGACTACTCCGTCGAGCTCGCGCGCCGCGCCGGTGCGCGAGCCGTCGCGCTCTTCCATCACCGCTACAACCGCACCGACGACGCCCTCGACGGCCTCGCGCGCAGGCTCGCAAGCGACTCGCCCAGGGTCAGCGTGGCGACCGAGGACACCGAGCTGGTGCTGACGCCCACATATTCGCCGCCCGTCGTGGGTAGCAACAGGAGCGTTGACTGAGCGACGCACGGCCGGCCCACGGACTACGCACAGTCGCCTGCGGGTATCTTTCGCAAAATGGACGAGCCGTTTGTTGTCAACCTCGACGAAGCGCCGAGCCAGCGGCACCCGCGCCGCGCGATGGTCATCGAGCTCGAGCCCGAGGACGTTCGCTGGCAGGACACCGGTGTGAACGTCCAGGTCATGGAGCCCGGCCAGCCCAACTGCCGCTACCACTCCGAGCCGGTGCAGGAGGACTTCCTCGTGCTTCACGGAGAGTGCGTCGCGATCATCGACGGTGAGGAGCAGGAACTTCGACAGTGGGACTTCTTTCACTGCCCCGCCGGCGTCGAGCACGTGTTCGTCGGCGCCGGCGACGGCCCGTGCGCCGTCCTGATGATCGGCTCCCGTCGGCTCGACGAGGCGTACTACCCGGTCAGTGAGCTGGCCGCGCAGTACGACGCGTCGGTCACCAGCGCGACCGACGAGCCCGCCGTGGCATACGCCGACTGGAGCCAGGACTCATGGGAGACGATCGCGAACCCGTGGCCGCTCGGCGGTCAGAGCTCGCGCTCGTAGTAGTAGTTCAGCGGGCCATCCGGCCTGCCTTCGCGATTACTGAAGCCGAGGCTCTCGTACAGCGCCCGCGCCGCGACATCCTGCTCGCCGGTCCCGAGTTCCATGTGACTGGCGCCGCGGCTGCGTGCCAGCTCGATCGCCGCGTCCATCAACGCACGCCCCAGGCCCCGCCCTCGTAACGCGGGCGCCACGTACAGCTCTGCCAGATAGCACTCGAGCGCCTGCGTCCAAATCGCCGGGCGAAAGCGCAGGACCGCTAGACCGTCGGGGCCGGCGCCCGCGAGCAGCACTGCCGTATCGCCTTGCTCGATCAGCTGCCCGATGCGAGCACCGAGGCGCTCGGCGCCGGGGGTGGGCTCGCCGAACTCGCGGTTGAACTCGTTCAGCAGCCGACCCACGCTCTCGGCATCCGCGACCCCGGCCCGGCGCACCTCCGGTTGACTATCCACGCTCGCTGTCGAGCGCCGCCATCTGCGGCGCCGCGTAGCGATCCCCGACCGCCGCGTCGGGCGGAATCGCGCGCTCGAGCGCGGCGAGATCGCCAGCGTCCAGGTCGAGCTGCTCAGCGCCAAGTGCCTCTCCGAGACGCTCGCGCGTGCGCGCGCCAACGAGCGCGACAATGTCCTCACCGCGAGCGATCACCCAGGCGATCGCGACCTGCGCGACGGTCGCGCCCTTGGCCTTGGCGACGGCCCGCAGCCCGTCGACGAGGGCCAGGTTGCGTGCGCGGTTCTCGTCGCTGAAGCGCGGCGCGCGGGAGCGAAAATCCGTCGGGGCCAGCTCGCGCTCGGCGGAGAAATGCCCGCTGATCAGCCCGCGACTCAGCACGCCGTACGCGGTGATCGCCAGTCCCTGCTCGCGGCACACCGGCAGGATCTCCGCCTCGATGCCGCGTGAGATCAGCGAGTACTCGATCTGCAGGTCGCAGATCGGATGGGTCGCCACCGCCCGCCGAATCGTCTCCGGTCCGACCTCCGAGAGGCCGACGTAACGCACGTAGCCCGCCTGCACGAGCTCGGAGATCGCGCCGACCGTCTCCTCGATCGGCACGTGCGGGTCCAGGCGCGCGGGACGGTAGATGTCGACGTACTCGACGCCGAGGCGCGTCAACGAGTGCGCAAGCGCCGTCTTGACCGCCGGCGGGCTCGCGTCGTAGCCGAGCCACGCCCCGTCGGGCCCGCGCTGGGCGCCGAACTTGACGCTCAGCAGATAATCCTCACGCGGGCGTCCGCGCAGCGCCTCCGCGATCAGCAGCTCGTTGTGGCCCATTCCATAGAAGTCACCCGTGTCGAGCAGGTCGACGCCCGCAGCGAGCGCCGCATGGATCGTCGCGATGCTCTCCGTGCGGTCCGCCGGCCCGTACATACCGGACATGCCCATGCATCCGAGTCCCAGCGCTGAGACCGTGGGTCCGTTCGTGCCCAGGCGCCGCTCACTCATCGCGCGTCCCCATGGCTCAAATATAGGAGGGGCGTCCTGCGAGGTCAGTCGGCCGCAGCGAAAAAGCCGGTCAGCAGCTCGTTGACCTGCTCGGGAGCGTCGTTCTGGACCCAGTGGCTCGCACTCGGCAGGCGCTCGACGCGGACGTCGGGGACCCATCTCGGCGCGGGCTCGGCGAGCTCGCTGCCGAGCACCGAGTCGCGCTCACCCCAGATGACCAGCATCGGCGCGTCGATGCGGCGCATGCGCGCCATCGCGGAGCGCGGCGAGCGCCGCAGCGCGGCTCTGTAGTAGTTGATCATCGCCGTCAACGCCCCCGGCTGCGACCAAGCCTCGACGTAGCGCTCGACCTCGGCGTCGCTGAACGCGTGCGGCGATTCAACGCGAAGCGCGCGCTTGGCAGCCGCGAAGTTGCGGGCCGCGAGCAGCCGCTCGGGGATCACGGGAAGCTGGAAGAAGAACATGTACCAGCTCTTGCGAAGCTGCCTCCTGGTCCGGAACGACGCGAGCATCCGCTCCGGATGGGGCACGTTGAGGATCGCCAGCCGCTTGACGACCTCGGGATGCTCCATAGCCGTGAGGTATGCCACCGCGGCGCCCCAGTCGTGGCCGGCGACGTAGGCGTCCTCGACACCGAAATGGCGGATCAGGCCGGCGATGTCACCGGCGAGGGACTCGGCGTCGTAGGCGCGCCAGCCGCGTGGCTTGCTCGACAGGTTGTAGCCGCGCATGTCCGGGGCGACCACGTGGTAACCGGCCTGCGCGAGCGCCGGGATCTGGTGGCGCCACGAGTACCAGAACGCGGGGAAGCCGTGCAACAGCACCACGAGCGGGCCGCTCCCCGCCTCCGCGTAGTGCAGGCGCACGCCGTTGACGTCGGCGTAGGACTCAGTGACGCCGTCCACGACCTCGGGGGAGACGCTCACTTCTGACTCGCTGGGCCGAACTCCACCATCGCGCCAACCATAGACCCCGCGGCGCGCGCGTGACACCCCCAGGCGCGACGTTTCCCAGACCGCGATGCTCGCCGGCATGGACATACGCGCTCGCGCGCGGGATACTCGCTGGGTGTCCGCGTTCGGTCGTCCACGCCAACGTCTTGCGGGTGTCCTGAACTCGGCGTTCGCCGAGGGTCTGCTCAGCGAGCAGACGCATGTCCACCGGCTCGGACTGCTGTTCGGAACGCATCTGATCGACGAGCAGCAGCTGATCGGCGACCTCACGCTCCGCCGCGCCAGATCGCGACCCATCGACGTGGCCCGCCACGCCTGGCGCGGTCTCCTCACCAGCATGCGCGCCACCGCCGGATTTGCTCAGCCCCCGAAGCTGCCGATGCTGCTGGTGCTGGATCGCGCCGAGGACGACCGCCTGCTGATCGGACGCCATCCCGCATGCGACATCGTCGTCGCTGACCCGAGCGTGTCGCGCCGGCACGCGCAGCTCACCTTCCGCGACGGTGTCTGGGTACTGCAGGATCTCGCCTCCACGAACGGCAGCGCCGTCAACGGCGAGCGCGTCGGTCGCGCCGCGCTGCACAGCGGCGATCTCGTCGAGCTCGGCGCCCAACCGTTTCAGATCGAATGACCAGCGCTGTGGCATCCTCGACGCGGGTGATGGTCCGCGAGGCGGTGCCGGAGGAGCGCGTCGGCGTCGTGGCCACCGTCGTGGCAGCTTTCGCGCAGGACCCGGCGTGGGCATTCATCCTCGGCGAGGACTACGAGCGCCTCGCCCCTCACTTCGCGGGGTCGCTGTTCGATCTCAGGGTCGCCCGCCGGAACGTCTGGGTCAGCGACGACCTCGCGGCGGTCGCGATGTGGGATTCACCGGACGCCGGCGACAGCGACACCGACGCGCGCAGCGTCTGGTCCCGCTATCGCGCAACCGCCGGCGAGGTCAGCTTCAAGCGCCTGGCGCAATACAACGACGCCGTCGCCGCGGCGGACTCCAGCGAGTCGCACTGGTATCTCGGGGTTCTGGCCACCGACCCCGAGCGGCGACGTCAGGGCCTGGCAACGGCTGTCATGACGCCGATCCTCGCGCAGGCCGATCGGCTCGGCATCGCGTGCTGTCTGGAGACCTCGACGGTGGAGAACCGTCGCTTCTATCGAGGTCGAGGGTTCGATGAGGCAACCGAGATCGTGCTGCCCGGGGGACCCACGACGTGGTGGCTGCGGCGCTCGCCAACTCCGGCGCGAGGCGAGTGAGCTCGAATGGACTTCCTGCTCGCCAAGGACGATCTGCACCGCTGCCGCTTCGATGACGCGCCCGCGCCCGCGCCCGGCGACGGACAGGCGCTGCTGCGCATCGACGCGTTCGGCCTCACCTCGAACAACATCACCTACGCGACCTTCGGCGAGGCGATGTCCTACTGGAGCTTCTTCCCAGCCGAGGACGGCTGGGGACGCATGCCGGTATGGGGTTTCGCGGAGGTGCTCGACAGCGCGGTCGCCGAGCTCGAGCCCGGCACACGCGTCTACGGCTACCTGCCGCCGTCGAGCGAGCTGCTCGTGACGCCTTCGCGAGTCAGCGCCCATGGCTTCATCGACGCGGCGGCGCACCGCGCACAACTGCCCGCGGCGTACAACCGGTACGCCCGAGTCGACGGCGACCCGATGCACGACGCCATACACGAGGACGAGCAGATGCTGTTGCGCCCGCTGTTCCTCACCTCCTATCTGATCGACGACTTCCTGGAGGACGCGGACTTCTTTGCCGCGGACAGCGTCGTCCTGTCGAGCGCCTCCAGCAAGACCGCCAGCGCGCTCGCGTTCCTGCTGGCGCAGCGCGACGGCATCGACGTCGTCGGCCTGACCTCGCCGCGGAGCGCCGAGTTCGCGCGCGCACTCGGCGTCTATGACCACGTCGTCGCCTACGACGAGCTCGAGTCGCTGCCGGACGGGCGCGCCGTGTACGTCGACATGGCCGGCGACGCCCAGGTGCGCGGCACCGTGCACGAGCACTACCGCGAGCAGCTCGCCCACTCGGCTGTCGTCGGCGCGACGCACCACGATCGCATGGGAGCGGTGCCGGAGGGTCTACCGGGTCCGCGACCCACCTTCTTCTTCGCCCCCGATCGTGTCACCAAGCGATCCGCGGACTGGGGCGCCGCGGAGCTGGAGCGACGTATGGCCGCCGCCTGGCGGCCATACGTGCAGTGGACCGGCGGCTGGCTGAAGGTCGCCCACGGCCGCGGAGCCGACGCGCTGCAGAGTGCCTACCTCGATCTGCTCGACGGTCGCATCGACCCGGCGAGCGCACACGTGCTCTCGCTTGCGCGCTGAACCGCGTTGGCTAGAGCTGCAGAACGAGCTTGCCCGTGTTCTCGCCGCTGAACAGGCGCAGCAGCACCTCGGGAAAGCTCTCCAGGCCCTCCGCGATGTCATCGCGTGAGACGAGCTGCCCCGACGCGAGCCAGCCGGCCATCTCGGTCACCGCCTCGGCGTAGCGGTCGAGATAGTCGGACATCACGAAGCCGGTCATCGTCGCGTTGTTGACCAGCAACGACAGGTAGTTGGACGGCCCGCGCACCGGTTCGGTGTTGTTGTACTGGGAGATCGCCCCGCAGATCACCACGCGAGCGTGGCGCGCCAGATGCGCGAGCGCCGCATCGAGAATCTCGCCGCCGACGTTGTCGAAGTAGACATCGACGCCGTTCGGGCACGTCTCGCTCAACGCCGCATCGAGATCCTCTGACTTGTAGTCGATCGTCGCGTCGAAGCCGAGGTCATCGAGCAGGTGCCCGCACTTCTCCGGGCCGCCGGCGATGCCGACCGTGCGAGCCCCCTTCAATTTCGCGATCTGCCCGACGAGGCCGCCGACCGCGCCGGCTGCGCCCGACACGAGCACCGTCTCTCCCGGCTGCGGTCGACCGATGTCGAGCAGGCCGAAGTAGGCCGTCACGCCCGGCATGCCCAGCGCGCCGAGATACACCGGCAGCGGAGCCAGGCTCGGGTCGACCTTGAACACGCCTTTGCCGTTGGCGATCGCGTACTCCTGTACGCCCAGCAGGCCGCCGACGTGGTCTCCGACCGCGACGTCGGGGTCGCCGGAGGCGAGCACCTCGCCGACGGCGAACGCGCGCATCACCTCGCCGATGCACACCGGCGGGATATACGAGCGTCCGTCGTTCATCCAGCCGCGCATCGCAGGGTCGAGCGACACGTATGCGACCTTCACCAGCACCTCACCATCGCCGGGCTGCGCCACCGGCTCCTCCGCGTAGGACCAGTCAGTTGGCTTCGGCAGACCGACGGGACGCGCTGCGAGTCGGAACTGGTGGTTTACGGCGTCCATGGCGTTGCCTTTCGTTGTCCCCACGAGGAATGGCCCTGTGGCTGTCGGCGACACCATATCCTGGCGCCATCGATCGTCACGGACCCAAGGAGCCATACATGCCCGATATCGAGTTCCCCACCAGCGACGGAAGCGCACCCGGCTATCTGGCCGTCCCTACCGGCGAGCAGGGGCCTGCCGTGATCGTGCTGCAGGAGTGGTGGGGCCTGGACGAGCACATCCGCTCGGTATGCGATCGCTTTGCGGCTGAAGGCTTCTACGCACTGGCACCCGACCTGTATCGAGGCGAGACGACCGCCCAGCCGAGCGAGGCCGAACAGAAGATGATGGCGATGTCGATGGACCAGGTCGAGAAGGACATGTGCGGCGCCGCCGACTACCTCGCCGCCCAGCCGGGCGTCGCCGGCCCGGGGGTGGGCGCGGTCGGCTTCTGCCTCGGCGGCGGGCTCGCGATCTGGGCCGCCGCCAGCTGCCCGAACATCGCCGCCGCGGTCAGCTACTACTACGTCATGCCCCACGGCAAGCCGGACTTCTCCAAGATCAAAGGCCCAGTGCTCGGCCACTTCGGTACCGCCGACGAATTCGTTCCGCTCCAGGACGCCAGGAAGCTCGAATCCGAACTGACGGACGCCGGGGTGCAGACCACCTTTGAGTACTACGACGGCGCCGGGCACGCGTTCTTCAACGACACGAACCGCCTCGGCACCTACGACATCGAGCACGCCGAGCCGTCCTGGCGACGCACCGCCGGATTCCTGCGCTCGGCGCTCGCTTCTTGAACCTCGCGGCGCTGCTCGCCGCCGCGGCGGCGGGCGTGACGCCGTGGTCGGCTCCGGCGGTCCTCAGCCCGTGCCGCGCCAGCGGTGCGCCACAGGTGGTGTTTCCGAGCGACAGCCCCAGCGAGGCGACCGGCGCCGGCGCGGTCGTGTGGAGCGCCGCGGCGAGCTGCGTCGGCGGCGAAGGCGCACGCGTGGCCGGCATCGGCCCCGGGGATGTGCCCGGCGTATCGGCGAGCGTGCGCGGCGCCGCCGGCCGGCCGCTGCTCCCACGCGGGCCGCTGCTCGCGTCAGGCGCTCCCCACGGGCAGATCGTGATCGCCGGATTGGCGCCCGACGACGGGACGGCGGGGCTGCTCGTACAGGGCGCCGTCGGGGGGCCCTTCGCTGCGCTCGAGCCCGCGGGGACGTCGACGGCGCCGATCGCGCTCGCCAGGGCCTACCTCGGCGACGTCGCGCTGGCGTCCGTGCCTGCGCCTGCGCGTGGCGGTCGCGGCAGGGCGATCGGCGGGTTCGACGTGCACGTCGAGCGCTTCTACGCAAACCACTTCGGCCGCGAGGCCTCGGTGCGATCCGCGGGGTCCACCCCTGTGCGCGAGCTCACGCTTGCGATGGACTACCGCAGCGAAGTGCTCGCCGTGTGGGTTCAGCGTGGGGCGATCTACGCGCGGCTGCTACCCGGGCGTGGCTCCGCGCGACCGCTTCAACGCCTCGCTCGCGTCGACGAACACGTGCACGTCGCGGCGCTGCTCAGCGACGACGGCCGCGCGATCGTCGCCTGGAGCGAGCAGCACGGTGACCAGACGAGCGTGTACATCGACCGCTCCAGGAACGGCGTGCGCTTCCACGCCGCGCAGCTGCTCGAACGCTTCTCGGATCCCGACGAGCTCAGCGCACCGGCCGGGTCTCCCAGCCTCGTGCGCCTCAGCTCCGAGAGCGTGATGCTCGCGTGGGCCGGCACGGGCGCCGACCACTGGGTAGTGCACACGGCCGCCGTGTACATGAACGGGGTGGGAGACACGGGCACGATCGCGGCGCCCGGAGCGGACGTGCTGCTCGACTACCTGACGGCGGGGCCGGCCGCCGACGCGCTCGTGCTGTGGACGCAGCCGCCGCCCAGCGCCGGCGGACCGGCGGACCTCGAACACGGGTCGATCTTCGCCGCGGCGGGTTTCGACGCCGCCGATCAGCGCACCGCGTTCGGCGCGCCAGAGCTCGTGGCGGCGCCCGCCACCGTGCACGACCTCAGCGCCGCGTTCGACCCCGACAGCAACCGTGCGGTGGCGGTCTGGCAGGGCCAGGGCGGCAGGATCGAATACTCGATACGTGGGCTGGCGAGGACCCCGTGAGCGGGGTCCGCCGAAGGGGCGCAGCGCGCATCGATCGTGTTTAGGAAAAGATGCCCGCGGATGGATAGAGACTACGAGCGGCAAACGCATCAGGCGGAGGAGCGCCACTGGTGGTATCGAGGGCGACGGACCGTGCTCGACGGAGTGATCGCCGAACTCGAGCTGCCGACCCCGGCGCGCGTGCTCGACGCCGGCTGCGGCAGCGGGCGCAACATGATCGAGTTCTCACGTCTGGGCACCGTCACGGGTATCGAGCTGTCGGAGACGAGCGTCGCCCTCGCGCGCCAGCGTGACGCCGGCGAGATCGTCTCGGGCTCGGTGCTGGAGATGCCCTTCCCCGACGACAGCTTCGACCTGGCTGTCAGCCTCGACGTGATCGAGCACCTCGACGACGACCTGACCGCGCTACGCGAGCTGCGCCGCACGGTCGCCCCGGGCGGCGCGCTGCTCGTGACGGTGCCCGCTTACCAGTGGCTGTGGAGCGGCCACGACGAAATCAACCACCATCACCGTCGCTACACCCGGCTCTCGCTGCAACGAGTCGCCGAGCGGGCCGGCTGGGCCCAGGTGCGCACCACCTATTTCAACTCGCTGCTACTGCCCGCCGCGATCGTGCTGCGGGTGCTCGACCGCGTCAACCGGGCCAAGACGACCGAGTCGAGCCTCGACCTGTGGATACCCCCGGCGCCGGTCAACTGGCTGCTCGAGCGCCCGCTCGCGCTCGAGGCGTCGCTGATCGCCCGCGGTGGTCGCATCCCCGCGGGCCTGTCGCTGCTCGCCGTCTTCCGTTAGCGTCGCTAGGTCTCACCGTCGGCGATCGCGACGGGCGTGTGCGCGCGGAACGTCCACGCGCGGTTGACGAAGAACGTCGTGACGGTGACGACCGCCGTCGCGCACACCTGCGCGAGCAGCTTGTCGAGCTTCGCGTCGTGAACCAGCACGTACAGCATCAGCTCGTCGACGGCGAGCCCGGCGCTCTGGACGATCGCCCAGCGAACCGGCGTCAAAGCGTCGCCGACGTGGTCGCGGAACGTCCAGCGGCGGTTGAGCAGGAATCCGTTGGTGGCGCCCGCGATGAAGCCGATCGCCGACGCCGCCAGGTACCAGACACCGAAAACCTTCAGCAGCACGGTGTACACAACCAGCGTCAGCAGCGTATTCGACACACCCACGATGCCGAACTTGATGAACTGCACGAGCACCGGCGATCTCAAACGACCCGTCCGCCGCGCTACGCTGCGTGGTGGTTCGTGCATGTCAGCCGGTTCCGTGGGCATCCATAGACAGGATGAACGATAAATTGAGCACCGGCTTAGGCCGTTCGTCGAACATCAAAGCCATTACGCTCACGAGCTTCACGCCAGGGCCACGACATGTCTGAAACACCACTTCGCACTCCCGCCCTACTCAGCGTAGTCGCACCGGTCTACGACGAGGAGGAGCTGATCGAGGAGTTCGTCGCGCGCGCATGCGCCGCGGTCGCCGACTACGAGTTCGAGCTGGTGCTCGTCAACGACGGCAGCTCCGACCGCACACCCGAGCTGCTCGATCAGATCGCCGAAGCGGACCCGCGGGTCCGCGTCATCCATCTGTCACGGAACTTCGGCCATCAGGCCGCGCTGACCGCGGGGCTCGAGCACGCCGTCGGCGATGTCGTCGCGATGATCGACGCCGACCTGCAGGATCCGCCGGAGCTGATCCCGGACATGATCGCCCAGTGGAGCCAGGGCTCCGACGTGGTCTACGCGGTGCGCAAGCAGCGCGAGGGCGAGACCGCCTTCAAGCTCGCCACCGCGTCGTGGTTCTACAAGCTGTTCGACAAGCTCGCCCAGGTCGACCTCGAGCCGAACTCGGGCGACTTTCGCCTGCTCGACCGCCGGGCGCTGAACGCGCTCCTGGCGATGACCGAGCGCTCGCGCTTCCTGCGCGGGATGACGGTGTGGGTCGGCTTCACGCAGAGCTCGGTCTCCTACCAGCGCGACGCTCGTCACGCCGGCGAGACCAAGTACACGCTGCGCAAGATGCTGCGTTTCTCGCTCGACGCGATCGCGTCGTTCTCGCACCTGCCGCTGCAGCTAGCCACATACGTGGGCATGCTCTCCGCGGGCGTCGCATTCATCGCGATCCCCGTCGTCATCGGCCTGCACTTCGCGGGCTCCTACCTGCCCGGCTTCGGCTCGATCACGATCGCGATCCTGCTGCTCGGTGGCATCCAGCTGATCGCGCTCGGCGTGATCGGCGAGTACGTCGGGCGTATCTACGACGAGGTCAAGCACCGGCCGCTCTACATCGTCCGCGACGAGCGCAACCACCCGAGCGCCAGCGGGCGCGTGGTCGCGCTGCCGAGCACCCGCGCGGGGCTCTCCGCCCGCGCGCCCGAGCGCGTTCTGTAGCAAAGCTGTTACGCAGGCCCTAAGACACCACTCCTCCGCGGCGCCCGCCGTGTTTTGACTCGGCAATGATGCCCGTCGCCGCCCGCAGCACCACAACCGCGCAGCGCCAACCGCGGTGCGCGTCCGTCGCGATGACGGCGGTCGCGCTGACGCTCGCGCTGCTCGCGCTCGGAGCTGCAGCACGCGGGGCCTACGCCGCGCCCACTGAATCCTGCGCGGGCTCGGGCGCCGCCCCGTGCCCATACGCGGCCGTGCAGATCGTCGGGCAACGCGCCGAAGGACTGCTGCGCTTTCCCGAGGCGGTGGCCGTCGACACCCAGGGCAATGTGTACGTTGCCGACCAGCTGAGCTACGTCGTGCAGAAGTTCACCGCTGCGGGGGCATTCGAGGGCGCGTGGGGTTCCTACGGCGCAGGCCCGGGCCAGTTCGGTCCGATCGGCGGGCTCGCGACCGACACGGCGGGCGACGTCTACGTCGTGGACTCGAGCCACGACCGGATCGAGAAGTTCAGGCCAGGAGGCGAATTCGTGACGGCCTGGGGCAGACGCGGAAGCGCGCTGGGGGACTTCGCGTTCGGTTCCTCTCAGAACCCCTCGCAGCCACCCGGCGGCGGGATCGCTGTGTCTGGCGACCACGTGTACGTCGCGGACTCCGGCAACGACCGCATCGAGCGCTTCAACCTCGAAGGTGGTGAACCGCTCGCGTGGGGAACCTACGGAAGCGGCCCCGGCCAGTTCTCCTACCCGCGCGGGGTGGCAGCCAACGAAAGCGAGGTGATCGTGTCCGACGACGACAACCACCGCATCGAGAAATTCAGTCCCGAAGGGGCGTTCGAAGCGCAGGCCGGCTCGGCGGGCGACGGGCCCGGGCAGTTCGGCTTTCCCTACGGCGTCGCGCTCGACAGCGCAGGCAACGTCTACGTGGCCGACGACAGCAACCATCGCGTGGTCAAGCTCAGCCCACAGTTGACGTTCGCGGGCGCGTGGGGCGGCCTCGGCGCGAAACCGGGAGAGCTGGACTTCCCGCGCGCGCTGGCGAGCGATCCGGCTGGAGACACCTATGTGGCGGACACCGCCAACGAGCGCGTCGAGGTGTTCAACCCGGTCGGCGACTACCTGCGCACGGTCGGCGCACCGGCCCGCGGACCGGGTGGGCTCACCGCGCCCCGCGGGCTCGCGATCGATCCAGCCGGCCGCCTGCTGGTCTCCGACACCGTCGACCAGCGCATCGAGGCATTCGCGCCAGGCAGCGACAGCTACCTGGAACAGTGGACGCTCGCGGGCGGCCACGCTGCCGGCTTCGCGTCCCCGAGCGGCATCGGGATCGACCCGCGGGGGTCCGTTTACGTCGCCGACACGGGCAATGCGCGAATCGTGCATCTCTGGGGCGACGGCACGTTCCTAGGTGAAGTCGGCGGACCTGCCGATCTCGGCGGCGCGCAGCTCGCGGCCGCAAGCTCCGTCGCGGTCGCCCCCGCGACGGGCCTCCTCTATGTGGCCGACGCCGGCCACAACCGGGTGCTCGTGTATGGGCCGGAAGGCGCGCTGCAGGCCAAGTGGGGCGCAGGCGAAGGCGGCGGCGCCGCCGGCAGCGCTCCCGGCGCGTTCAACCATCCCGACGCCGTCGCCGTCGCGCCGTCGGGGGACGTGTACGTTGCCGACACCGGGAACGATCGCGTGGTCGAGCTCTCACCCACTGGTGGCGTGATCGGCGAATGGGGCTCCAGAGGGACCGCCGCCGGACGCTTTCGCTCGCCGACCGGCATCGCTGTCGACGCCGCCGCGCGCGTGTACGTGGTGGACAGCGAAAACAACCGCGTCCAGGTGTTCGAAGCCGACGGGCACCTGCTGGCGAGATGGGGACTGCGCGGCACGGCGCCGGGTGAGTTCTCCCAGCCGACCGCCATCGCCGTCGGCTGCAGCGGCGAGGTGTTCGTCGCCGACACCAACAACAACCGCGTCGAGCGCTTCGACCTCGTCTCCCCAGCCGCCGGCGGCTGTCTCGCGTCCGGCAGCTGGCCGCCGCCGCTGAACGTCGCGCCGGTGCTGGAAGTCAGCCTGCCGCGCCCCGCCGGCGTACTCGCTCGGCGCGCGCTCGCGTTGCAGGTGAGCTGCAAGCGCGGCTGCAGGATCCTCGTCATGGCCTCGTTGTCGGCGCACGACAAGCGCCACGCCGCTCCCCTGCTCGCGGTCGCCCGCGGTCTCCCGGCTGCAGTCGCCGGCCACGTACGCCTGCGAATCGGGCCGAAGGCGCTTCGGCGCCTGCGCATCCAACTCGGCGCACGCCGACAGATGACGGCGCGCGTCACGATCGTCGCCGCTGGACCCACCGGCCTACGAACGACTTTCACGCGCAGCTACACGGTGAGCCGCTGAGCCTCGATAATGAGCGCATGAGCATCGACGAGCGCGCAGGCGAGGACGACCCTCCGGGGTTCGATCAGCGCACCGAGCGGATCAGGATCGAGACCGAGCGCCACCGCATCGAGGGCATGCTCACGCTCGCTCGCGACGGCTACCGCAGCCGGGTCTCCGATGTGCTGAACGCCTCCGAGCGGGACTTCATCACACTCACCGACGTCACCGTCGCACCGCTGGACGGCGGTCCGATCGAGCTGCACGCCTACCTCAGCCTTGCCCGCCGTCACATCGTCTTCGCGGTCACCGCAGGCGACGACACGCAGTAGTTTCGCGCAGCTCGCGCTACGGCGTGAAGCTGCTCGCGCTGAACACGGTGCCGACGGGCGCCGAGGAGTTCGTAACGGCGATCGGCCCGGCCTGGGCGCCGGCGGGGACGGTCACCTTGAGCTTCTTGCCGGAGCCGGAAACGTTGGTCGCAGCCACGCCGCCGAAGCTCACCGTCGAGTTGCTCTGGAAGCCGACGCCCTTGATCGTGACCTTGGTTCCCGGAGCGCCGCTCTGCGGCGTGATCGCGGTCACCGACAGCGTCGGCGTGAACTTGCCCTTGCTCTGCACGCTGGCGGTGGGCGTCGTCACGGACAGCTTGCCGGACTTGGCGCCGGCCGGCACGACCGCTTCGATCTTGGACGCCGAGATGACTTTGAACTGCGCGGCGAGCCCACCGAAGGAGACGCCGCTCACTCCACCCAACCCCCCGCCGGTGATCGTCACCGTGCTGCCGGTGATGCCCGAGGCGGGTGAGAAGCTTTCGAGCTTCGGCACGTTGGCCGTGACCACGGCTGTCGGCGCCGATTCTTCGGTGCCGGAGCCGTCGGCGTTCTGGGCAGTTTCCCGCACGCGGATGGTCGAGCCGACGTCGCTGCTGGTGAGCGTGTATTTCTGGCCCGTGGCTTCCGCGATCGCTGCGCAACCGGTACCCGAGGCGTTGCAGCGCTGCCACACGGTGCTCGTCGTGGTCGGGCTGTTGGTCCAGGTGCCCGGCGTCTCGGTCAACGTCTGGCCGGTTTCGGCGATCCCCGCGATCACCGGCGCGGCGGTGCTCACCGGGCTGCCCGCCGACGCGAAGGCACCGAGGCCGATCGGGCTGCCGACCCCGGTCGGACCGTCGTACCGTACAGCTCCCTGGCAGGAGACGCTCGCGCCGCAAGCTCCGTTGTCCCCCGACACCACGTCGTAGAGGTCTTCGCTGTCGCCGAGGTGCGAGTAGAGCGTGACCGCCGGGAAGGCGACGCCGTGGGATCCGCCCGCGAGCGCGAACTCAGCGGCGATGATCGGGGAAGCGACCGATGTGCCGCCCCACACACCCCAGCCCGTCGGTGCACCGGGGGATTCGGGGGTGCTGTCGTAGATCTCCACGCCGGTGCTCGGGTTGGCGATCGCCGCGACGTCAGTTACGGAACGTTCTGCGCCGCAGCCGGTGCTCGCGAATTCCGGGAGGGCGCTCTGCCACGACGGGGCAGCGAAGATCTGGCTGCAGCCGCTGCCCGCACCCTGCCAGACGGTGCTGCTCCAGGCTTCCTTGCGTTTGGTGAGAGTTGTCCCTCCGATGGCAACCACGTCCGGGGAGGACGCGGGGAAGTCGGCGGCGGCCAGCCTCCCGCTGCAGCCTTCGTTGAGGTAGCCGCAATCGCCTGAGCTGGCCGTGATGACGACGCCGGCGTGCTCGTAGTAGCTGGTGTTGAGTTCGGAGAACAGGCTCGCGAGCGCAGGTTCCTCCGGTCCACCGTAGGAGTTGCTGACCTCGGTGGCACCCGCTTTGACCGCAGCATTCACCGCCGCGCCGAGGTCGGAGAATTCTTCGCTGCTGGCCTCCACGAGCAGCACGTGGCAGTTCTGGCAGATCGCGTGGGCCATCTGCACGTCGATCGATATCTCGCTCGCCCATTCACCTTCGACCGGCGGCAGCGGGCTTGTCTGCCCGTGCTCGTTGAGCTTGCGGAAACAGCCATTTGCGCCCGTGCACGGCGGCAGGCCGAACGTTTCGTCGTACACGCCCAGGTCCGCTTCGGCAGTCGGATCGTCAAAGGCGTCTATCACCGCGACCGTCTGTGCCGAAGAGGACTGTGTTTCCGTGGGCAGCGAATAGGCCGAGTGCAGGAGCTGCGGAGTCAGAAACTGAGCGGCGCCGGGGCTCGCAAACGGCGTGGCTGCACGCGCGACCGACTCCAACCGCCGCGCTGTGCATGCGGCCGCGCCGGGGGGCGGCACGCCGCACGCACGGCGCGCGCTGTACGTGCTCGGCGCCGCTGTGGCCGCGCTTGCAGCGACTGCGCTGGGTAGGAGCGTCGCCGCGAGCGACAGCGTCGCGAGCAGCAGCCCGACGCGCCGCGCGAGCCGGCACGCCGGCTGCTGGCCCTCCCCAGAGCGCGGCCTCCCCATGGGCAGATGCTACTCGCTGGCCGCCAATAAGTCGACACGTAGAGACACGAGCGGTATTTAGACACAAACTCCCCGCGTACAGGTTAGAGAGCTGTGTTCTGCCCGTTACAAAGCTGTGTTCTGCGGCTAAGGGGCGGCCGGGCCCTGTCCCGAAGGCACGCCGCCCTCTGCGTCTGCCGGCGGGGCGTCGCCCGCAGGTGCGTCGCCTGGCGACGCGTCGCCTGACGCCTTGAGGCTGTCGAGCAGGCTGCCCGCCTTCGCACCGGCCTGCTCGATCCGCTCGTGGTACTTGCCACCCGTGCGCTCGTTGGCGGTGCTAGCGACCTTCTCGACCGCCCCTTGGATCTTGTCGCTGTGCTCGACCGTCGCATCCACGGCCTTCGACTTGAGCTCGTTCAGTCGGTCTGCGATTCCCATTGTGGCCTTTCGAGAGAGCCGGGAGCCATCCGGCGATAAGGACGGAGAGGGCGGGATTCGAACCCGCGATGGAGTTTGATCCCCATACTCGCTTAGCAGGCGAGTGCCTTCAGCCACTCGGCCACCTCTCCCTGAGGTCGGCATGGCAGTTTAGAGGCTGCCGGGCGCCGGCGTGGGGCGCAGAGGAGCCGTTACACTTCTCGGCCGATGCAGCGCAAGCGACTTGGACGAGATGGCGCCGAGCGTCTTGGACAGATCGACATCCTCCGCGACCTGCCGATCGGGGCGCTACGTCAGCTCGTTGACCTGGCTGACGAGCTCACGGCTGTGGCGGGAGAGGTGATCATGCGCGAGGGAGACCGCGGCTACGAGTTCGTGATGCTCGAGCAAGGTCACGCCGACGTCACTCGCGCCGGCGTGCGGATCAACACCCTCGGGCCCGGCGATTGCTTCGGCGAGCTCGCGGTGCTTGCCGATGGACGTCCACGCTCCGCATCTGTCGTGGCGAGGACGGATATCTGCGGGATCGTGCTGACCGCGCACTTCATGCGCGAACTGCGTGAGCGCATGCCATCGGTCGGTGAGCGCATCGATCTCGTCGCGGCCGAGCGTCGGGCCAACGACGCGCTGCTTTCGGGCTGACACCAGCGGGCGCCTCGTAGCACCCGTGCCGAGCAACGAGGGCGCCGCGAAGGCCAAGGTTCGTTATGTAGGGGCGGGTGGGACGTTTCGGCTCGAGCCGCCACGGCTGCGAACCGCCGACGACCTCGATGAGGAACGCCACGCCACATGGTTCGAGCTCTTCTTCGACCTCGTCTTCGCCGTAGCGGTCAGCCAGCTTGCCGCGTCGCTCGCGGGGCATCCCAACACCGCCACGTTTGCGCGCTTCGCGGCGCTGTTCACGATCGTGGTGTGGCTCTGGGTGCTCTACACGCTCTACAGCAACCGCTTCGACACGGACGACCTGGTCTTTCGCCTCGCGAAGTCTGCGGCGATGCTCGCGATTGCCGCGGTCGCGGTGACACTCCACCAGGTGATGGAAGG
>DATHOH010000041.1:0-95363 GCA_035485155.1 Solirubrobacteraceae bacterium | reverse complement strand
CTGCTCGAGGCATGCCGCACCGCCGGCGAGCCGCCCGCGCGGATCGTGGTCGCCTCCACGGACAAGGCCTACGGCGTGCACGAGCAGCTTCCCTACCGAGAGGACCACGCGCTGCAGCCGCACTATCCGTATGACGCGTCGAAGGCGTGCGCCGACATGATCGCCCGCTCGTACGCTTACACGTTCGGGCTGCCCGTCGCGGTGACACGCTTTGGCAACGTGTTCGGCGGGGGGGACATCAACTTCTCGCGCCTGGTCCCGGGCACCGTCAGGGCGCTGCTTGAGGGACAGCGCCCCGTGATCCGCTCGAACGGCGTCATGGAGCGCGATTTTCTCTATGCAGAGGACGCGGCCACGGCCTACCTGACGGTGGCCGGCTCGCTCGACTCCCCCAAGCTGCACGGTCGCGCCTGGAACGCGAGCATCGGGCAGCCGGTGAGCGTCCTCGAGATCGTCCGGCGGCTGATCGAGATCGCCAATCTTGAGATCGAGCCGGACGTCCGCGGGCACGGGACTCCTCACGGCGAGCTCCAGCGGCAGTGGCTCGATTCGAGCGCGATCAGAGAGGACCTGGGCTGGACGCCAGCGTGGGATCTGCAGCGGGGCCTGGAGGCCACCTTCGAGTGGTACGCGGCGGAGCTGCCCCGAATGATCCCGGCGCTCGCCCGCTCGAGCGCCTGACAGAAACACGAGAACGCTCGCCCGCGCAAGAGAATGCCGGTCCCAACCGTCGCTCGGCGGTCGCGTCTTTGCCGGCCCCGCGCGGCGCAGTAGATTGCACGGCAGGAGGACAGAGATTGCGTGCTATGTGGGGCCCGCGGCGCAGGCCACTGGCGCTACCGGCGACGTCCGGTGAGAGTTCCGAAGGCCGTCCGTGCCTCGTGCACCTCGTGCGCGAGGTCAACGGGCTGGGTTCGCTTCGCGGGTTCGCAAATGCGCTGCGCGTGCACCCGCCGGGTATCGAGCACGAGCTGGTGCTCGCGATGAAGGGGTTCACGTCTCCGTCCCAGGCCCGACCGTATCTCGATGAGGTGTCAGATCTAGAGCCGACGCCGCTGTTCTTCCCCGACCAGGGATTTGACCTCGCTGTTTACTTCGCGGTTGCCGCGAGGCTGCGTCGTGGCCGCTACTGCTTCGTGAAGTCACAGTGCCGGCCGCTCGTGGACGGCTGGCTGAGGAAGCTCGACGCCGCGCTGGATCGCCCCGGCGTCGGACAGGTGGGGGCAACGGGTGCTTGGTCGAGCCGGCGTTCGATAATGCTCTACCTCTTGGGTCTACCCAGCGCCTACCAGAAGCTGCTTCCCGTGCCGGCAGTCGGTCGAGAGCATGTCCTCGCGATGCAGAGGGAACACGGGCCGAACGAGCGAGCACTGTCGGCACGCTCGATCCTGGCGCGAGCCAAGGCTCTGCCGAACGCGCCCCAGGAGCTGTTCGGCTTCGAGCCCTTTCCAGTTCCACATCTACGATCGACCGCCTTCATGATCAGGCACGAGGTGCTCGCGGGGCTGCGCCTGGATGCGGCCGAGACCAAGCTGGACGCGCTCGCGCTTGAGAGCGGCCGGAACAGCATCACCCGCCAGTTGGAGCGGTCCGGGCTGTCCTCGCTCGTGGTGGATCGCGCGGGCGCCGCCTACCCGTGCGATCAGTGGCATCGCAGCTACACGTTCATGCAGGGCGATCAAGAGGGGCTGCTGGTAGCGGAAAACCACACGGACTTCTACGCTGCCGGCGATCTCGATCGGCGAAGGTTCCTGTCGAGGTGCGTGTGGGGTGAGCGTGCCGACCCGTTTCCGCGCCCACAGCGCGACGAGCGCTCACGCGGCGCGTCGCGCGTATACACCGCGCCGTAGCGCGAGCGAATCGCGAAAGCTGATGTGGTCGTCGAGCGCGGAGGCCGGTGGCCGGGGATGGCGAGGACAGCCCCGGCCGGCGCTCCAGCCGGCGAGCCGCCCGCGCAGTGCGGCCAGATCGCGCGAGATCACAAGATCTCCAAGCACGACGATCGCCTCGGTGCTCAGCGCGCGCAGCGCGGCTGACTCACGCAACAGCCCGTAGCGCCGCAGCATGTAGCCTCGCCCGAAGCCGGCGTGGCGACGCTGCCGAGCAGAACGATGTCCGTGAGTGGCGGAGCCGAGATGTACCCCCACGGCATCGACGGCGGCCACCGAGCCCCAGCCCGCGCTTCGTATCCGGAGCGTCATGTCGAGATCCTCGGTGTAGGCGAAGATCGTTTCGTCGAGGCCTTCCACCTGCTCCCAGGCCGCGCGCCGGTATGCGCCCGCGGTCGCCATCGGACCGGTAAGCACCGGACAGGTGTCGCCCGCATGCGTGACGCGCAGACCGTGTAGTCGCGGGTACCCGGCCAGCGTCACGTCGACGGTCATTCCCACGCTGTCGATCAGCTCGCCACCAGGCTGGAGCAGGAGCGAGGCCGTGGAGCCCACGGCCGGGTCCTCCAGCGGTGCGATCAACTGCTCCAGAAAGTCAGGGCGGCACACGACGTCGTTGTTCATAGGCACGACGACCTCGCCTGAGCCCGCCGCCACACCACGGTTGCAGGCTTCGGGGAACCCGTGGTTCTCCTCGAAGTATTCGAGAGACACCTCGGGCCACTCGGCTCTGAGCCGTTCTCGGGTGTCGTCCGTGGAGCCGTTGTCGACGACGATCACTCGATGCTCGATCGTCTGCTGTTGAAGGTGACGCAGGCAGCTTGCGGTGAGCTCGTAGCGGTTGTAGGTCACGATCACCACGTCGACTGATCGGGCCATCAGACGTCTCGTCTCGCGTCCATTCGCACCCGTCGCACGAGCGACTCGCGAAACCCGATGCTGTGGTCCACGGATTCGATCGGCGGGCCCGCCAGGCGTGCCCGGGTGCCTGCGACTCGCCACCCCTGCAATCGCCCGCGCAGCGCGGCCAGATCGCGGGAGATGACGAGATCTCCGAAGACCACGATGGCCTCTGTGACCAGTGCTCGCATTGCCTTGGGTCCGCGCAGAAGCCCGTAGCGCCGCAGTATGTAGCCGCGTCCGAATGCGCCGTGGCGTCGCGAGGAGCGCGAGCGCCGTCCGTGCGTTGCAGAGCACAAATGGACGCCCACGGCGCTCGGTTCGGGAACCGAGCGCCAGCCCGCGACTCGCAGTCGCAGGGCCAAGTCGAGATCCTCCATATAGAAGTCGATCGCCTCGTCCAGCCCTCCCACCTGTGTCCACGCGGCGCGCCTGTACGCCGCCGCCGCCCCTCCGGGCCCCAGGAAAACAGGAGCGCTGTCGTGCGCATGCGCGACGGGTAGCCCCCGCAGCCGCGGAAAGCCAGCCAACACAGAGTCGGCCGTCATGCCGACGCTGTCGATCAGCTCGCCGTCTCGTTGCAGCAGCAGCGCCGCCACGGATCCAACATCCGCAGCCTGCAGCGGAGCGATCAGCCGCTCCAGGAAACTCGGGTGAACATCGACATCGTTGTTGAGCAGCACGACGATCTCGCCCGAGCCCGCAGCCACGCCGTGGTTGCAGGCTTCGGGGAACCCGTGGTTCTCGTCGAAGTGCTCGAGTGACACGTCGGGCCACTCGGCCCGCAGGCGTTCTCGGGTGTCGTCCGTGGAGCCGTTGTCGACGACGATCACCCGGTGCTCGATCGTCTGCGTCTGCAGATGACGCAAGCAGCTCTCGGTGAGCTCGTAGCGGTTGTAGGCAACAATGACCACGTCCACTGAACTGGACATCACGAACCCGGTACGCTCAGCCGACCGCGAGCGGGTCGCACTCCCGCCAGCGCAGCTCCTCGTCCAGTCGGCGCTCCGCCATCAACTCCTTCAGTCGGGCAATGCGCATGAACCCCGACCCTTCGAAGTCCTCGATGCGTAGGCCGTGATCGCGGTAGGCCGCGAGCATCTGCTCTACGCTCGCGCGCACGGTCCATCTCGGCGTCAGCTCGGGAAACGCTCGCGCAAGCTTGGCGAAGCTGACACGGTAGCTGCGCTTATCGGGCCCTGCGCCTGCTGCGAACGCGATCCGCGACCCTGGAACTACCTCCTCGACGATCTCCGCGATATCGCGGATTTGGTAGTTCTCCTCGTCCCCGCCGATGTTGTAGGCCTCGCAGTGCACCTTCTCGCGCGGTGCCTCGAGCATGCCGAGAAAGGCGCGCGAGATGTCCTCGATGTGCACCAGCGGTCGCCATGGGGTACCGTCGCTCTGCATCAGAACCTCGCCGGTGGCGAAGGCGAACGCGGTGAGATTGTTCACGACCAGGTCGCCGCGGTGACGAGGAGAGAGCCCGTGGGCGGTGGCGTTGCGCAAGAACGTGGGACTGAACGAGTCGTCGGCGAGTAGTCCGATGTCGTGCTCGGCGAGGACCTTCGACTCCCCGTAGGGAGTGACCGGGTTGAAGGCGGCGGTCTCATCGATCCAGTCCTGGTCGGCGGCGCCGTACAGGCTGCACGAGGATGAGAACAGATAGCGCTGCACTCCTGCCTGCTTCGCGGCCTCCGCTAGCGACACAGAGGCGCGGTGGTTGACGGCATAGGTGCAGTCAGGATTGAGATCGCCGACCGGATCGTTGGAGAGGGCGGCCAGATGGACGACCGCCTCGAAGCCGTCGAGATCGTTGGGCGTCACGTCGCGGACATCCGTGCGGATCGCGGGTACCGCCGGCGCAAGATCCGCGCCGAAGTCGCAGCCTTCGTAGAGGTAGGTGTCGAGGCCCACCACATCGTGCCCGGCGTTGGCGAGCAGCGGGACGAGGATCGATCCGATGTAGCCGTGATGGCCGGTGACCAGAACGCGCATCGGCCAATCCTCCCATACGGCGTATCGATCCTCCGCGAGGCGCTCGTCCGATCTCGGCCGCTGGTGCGCCTCGGATGCCCTTCAGGCCGGGGCGAACGCCTGTCGTCTCGGCGACTCTCAGTGGGTGACGAGCGTAGCTCACGGCGGCGCTCAGATGTGACAGCGATGTCTCGGACTCGGGGCACCAGGTGCCTTGCGCCGGCGAGCCGTGCGCGGACAGCACGCGAGCGGGCCGGTTTTCCGACACGGGCTCGAACTCGTGTCGCGGGGTTGGAGAGAAACACGACGAGCGCGTCCTTTGCCGTGAATAGAGGCGTCATCTGCGCCCGATCGACCACAAATGTTGCGGGTGTTAGCTTGAGCCACCATGCCATTGGCCAGTGCCGAACAACGATTCCTGTCGACCTCGGCTGATCGGCGATGAAGGCCGTGATACTCGCCGGTGGCCTGGGGTCGCGTCTCAGCGAGGAGACGACCGTTCGCCCGAAGCCGATGGTGGAGATCGGTGGCAAGCCGATCCTGTGGCACATCATGAAGATCTACGCGGCTCATGGCATCGACGAGTTCGTGATCTGTCTCGGCTACAAGGGCTATGTCATCAAGGAGTTCTTCGCCAATTACCATTTGCACACCTGCGATCTGTCCTTCGACCTGGGTCACGGAGACATCCAGGTCCACCGTTCGAGCACGGAGCCATGGAAGGTGACGCTGGTCGACACCGGCGAGCACACGATGACCGGAGGGCGCCTGCTGCGAGTGCTCCGCTATGTCGGCGATGAGCCGTTCTGCTTCACATACGGCGACGGGCTGGCCGATGTCGACATCGGCGCGCTCGTTGCCTATCACCGCGAGCAGGGTGCGCTCGCCACCGTCACAGCTGTGCAACCGCCTGGCCGCTTCGGTGCCGTCGAGCTCAACGGCACGCGCGTGCTGAGCTTCGAGGAGAAACCGCGGGGCGACGGGACTTGGCTCAACGGCGGCTTCTTCGTGCTCTCCCCAGAGGTCGGTCGGTATCTCGAGGGCGATCAGACCACCTGGGAGCAGGAGCCGCTACGCAGGCTGACCGGCGAGGGCCAGCTCGCGTCCTACCGGCATGAGGGTTTCTGGCAGGCGATGGACACGCTGCGCGATCGCAACCAGCTCGAGGATTTGTGGGATTCGGGTGACGCTCCATGGCGGGTATGGAAATGACCGAATCATGCTGAGCGCTGCGGTGCCATCTGTCGAGCGCAGCGGCGCGAGCGCTGCATCTGCCGCCGACCCCGATGCTCCGGAGCCGCTGGCTCCGTGTAGGTTCTGCGGGGCGCCGCTCCAGCATGTGTTCGCGGATCTCGGGTCCTCGCCGCTTGCCAACTCATATCTGTCATCCGACAGCGTTGGCGCCGCAGAGCCCTTCTATCCGCTGCGCGCGCTTGTGTGCGACCGCTGCTTTCTGGTGCAGTTGGAGGAGTTCGAGACGCCCGAGCAGATCTTCTCCGACTACGCGTACTTCTCCTCCTATTCGACCAGCTGGCTGGAGCACTGTCGCCGTTACACCAGGCAGATGACCGAGATGCTTGAGCTCGGTGAGCGCAGCCGCGTGATCGAGATCGCCTCCAACGACGGTTACCTCTTGCAGTACTTCCATGAGCGTGGAATTCCCGTGCTCGGAGTCGAGCCCGCGACCAATGTCGCGGAGGTCGCGCTCGGAAAGGGCATTCCCACGCTCATGGAGTTCTTCGGTTGTCGCGTCGCGCGATCATTGGCTGAGAGCTCCTGCGCTGATCTGCTGTTGGGTAACAACGTCCTTGCCCATGTGCCGGATCTCAACGACTTCGTGGGTGGACTGAAGATCCTGCTCGCACCGGGTGGCACGATCACGATGGAGTTTCCCCACCTGATGAGGCTGATCGAGGACAGACAGTGGGACACCATCTACCACGAGCATTTCTCCTACTTCTCCTTCCTCACGGTCAGACGTGTGTTCGCTGCGCACGGGCTGCGCATATTCGACGTCGAGGAGCTTCCCACGCATGGCGGGTCGCTGCGCATCTACGCCGCCCATCGCGACGACGTCGGCAAGCCCGACACTGCGCGTGCCCTGGAGCTGCTCGAGCGCGAGCGCGAGCAGGGCTACGAACGCCTCGAGACGTACGCGCGCTTTGGCGCCGACGTCGAGGCCGACAAGCGACGCATCCTCGAGTTCCTGATCGGCCTCAAGAACGACGGCCGTCGCGTGGTCGGATACGGCGCGCCAGCGAAGGGCAACACGCTGCTCAACTACTGCGGCGTGCGCTGCGATTTCCTCGACTACACGGTAGATCTCAATCCTCACAAGCAGGGGCACTTCCTGCCCGGTAGCCACATACCGATCCGCTCCCCGGCGGAGATCGCCAAGGATCGTCCTGAGGTGGTGGTGATCCTGCCGTGGAACCTCAAGGACGAGATCACTGAGCAGCTCAGCTTCGTCGGCGAGTGGGGAGGCCGACTGGCGGCGCGCACACCGGAGCTCGCGCTGCTCGCGTGAGCGGAGCGGGATGAGGTTCGAGGAGTCGCCGCTACCCGGCGTCTGGGGAGTCGAGGTCGATCCGCTCGGCGACGAGCGCGGATGGTTTGCGCGCGCGTTCGACGTCGAAGAGTTCAGAGCGAGGGGGTTGCACATGGACGTGGTGCAGTGCAACATCGCGTTCACCGCTCGCAGCGGCACGCTCCGGGGGATGCACTACCAGGCCGAGCCCCACGGTGAGCCCAAGCTCGTGCGCTGCATCAGAGGGCGCACATTCCACGTAGCACTCGACCTGCGCACCGCGTCGCCAACATACCGTCAATGGTTCGGCGTCGAGCTGAGTCCCGAGAGCCACCGCGCCTTCTACCTGCCCACGGGCGTGGCACACGGCTCGCAGACGCTCCTCGACGACTGCGAGGTCTTCTACCAGATGGGCCACTGCTACGTGCCCGAGGCCGCCCGCGGCGTGCGCTGGGATGACCCGGCGTTCGGGATCCGGTGGCCGCCGGTCGCCGACGGTCATGAGCGCACGATCTCAGAGCGCGACAGGTCGTTCGCGGATTGGGAAGATCCGGGAGCCTGATGGGGGACCGCGAGTGACGCGTGTGCTGGTGAGCGGCGCACGCGGCTTCGTCGGGCTGCCGCTGCTCGCAGAGCTCGCACGCGACGGCGCGGAGCTGCACGCGCTGAGCACCCGCCCCAGTCCCCCGGCTCTTCCGGGAGTGTGCTGGCACCAGCTTGACCTCTTTGACTCGGTGGCCGTCGATGCGCTGATGCAGGAGCTTGCTCCCGAGCGGCTCGTTCACCTCGCCTGGTACACCAAGCACGGCCACTACTGGCGGGCGCCGGAGAACGTCACCTGGGTCGAGCGCAGCCTGGAGCTCCTGCGTGCGTTCTCTCGCCACGGGGGACGGCGGCTGGTGATGCTCGGAACCTGTGCCGAGTACGACTGGTCGACCGCCGGTGCGCCGCTCGTGGAGTCGAGCTCGCCGCTCGTCCCCGCGACGCTCTACGGCGTGGCGAAGGACGCGCTCAGGCGAGTGGCGGATGCCTACGCCGCACAGGAGGGCGTCGAGCTCGCCTGGGGTCGGCTGTTCTTCCTCTACGGTCCCCGCGAGGCTTCGGAGCGTCTCGTGCCGTCGGTCACCCGCGCACTGCTGCTTGGAGAGCCGGTCGCGGTCAGCAGCGCTCAGCAGGTTCGAGACTTCATGCACGTGGACGACGTGGCCGGAGCCGTGGCGGCCCTGCTCGAGAGCAACGTCGTGGGACCGGTCAACATCGCATCCGGCGTCGGGGTGACGGTCGGGGATGTCATCGAGGGGATCGTGCGGCTGATCGGGCGCCCGGATCTCGTCCGACGCGGGGCGTTGCCCGACCGCCTCGGAGATCCGCCGCTGCTGCTCGCCGACGTCACACGACTGCGCGACGAGGTCGGGTTTCGGCCTCGGTGGGAGCTTGCCGACGGTCTCGCCGCGACCGTGCAATGGTGGCGGCGCCATGTCGACGATTCGCCATATCGCTAGCCGGTGCTCAGCGCCGTCTCGCGTAAGCGCCCTGCTGGCTGGCGCGCTGCTTGCCGGCGCAGCGGTGACGCTACCGGCGGCGAGCGGCGCCGGAGCGCGGGCGGCGGACGCCCGCAACGCTCACGCTTCCACGCCGGTGCACGAGAACGCCGCCGCCTCCTCGGCGCCGGCCAAGGCGTCCTGCGGGCGCTCGGCGCCGGAAACGCTCGCGCAGACCGTCGGCTGGGTTGCCAAGCAGATCTACTACGGCGAGGTCTCGAGCTCGAGGACTGAAGCGGACCGCCGGCAGGTGGAAAGCTACGCGCCGCTGCTGCGGGCGGTGGCGGACGATCGCCAGGCGGCGACCAAGGCCGCCGTCACGAAGCTCGTGTATTCGCACACCCACATCGTGCGCCTGCGCGTGACCCGCGGCTCGAAGCTGCTTGTGGACGTCGGCGGTCCGTACGTGCTGGCGCCGCTCGGCGGCACGCTGCGTCTGCACGGTCGTGTGGTCGGGCACTATCTGCTCTCCGTCCAGGACGACCTCGGCTACGTCAAGATCGAGACGCACTTCATTGGAGCGCCCCTCGTGATGCGCATCGGCGCCAAGGCGGTGCCAGTCGACGGGCTGCTCGCTCCGGGTCCCGCAGCGATCCCCGAACACGGACCGGTCAGCTACAGGCACGTGACCTACCACGCTTACTCGTTCGACGCGAGTGCGTTCCCCAGCGGCCTGCTGCGGATTTCGGTGCTCGTGCCGCTGCCGGCGGCGCTCGCGCAGCAGAGCTGCACGGTGATTAGGAACTCTGAGCTGGCTTTCGTCGCACGGCGCGTGTTTGGCCGCCTGGCGCTCTCACACGTGGGCTTCCCGACAGGTGTCGCGCTCGTGCACACGCTCACACGTGGGCTGTTCTACGTCCGCGCCGGCTCGCGCCAGCTCGCCGGCAGCAGCGCCCCGGGGCCCGCTCGTCTGCCGAACTCGGGCTCGGTCCGCTACCGCGGCGTCAGCTACGAAGTGTTCTCGTTCCAGGACCCCAGCAGCCTCGGCTCGTTTCGCATCTACGAGCTGTTCAGCGGCTAGATGGTTGATTCCACGCTGGAGTGGCTGATCGGAGGTTCGCCGGCCAGAGCCCGGAATGGCGTGCTACGCTGTGCGACATGAGGACCGTCACTCATCGGGAGATGCGCAACCAGAGCGGTGACATCCTGCGTCATGTCGCCGCTGGGGAGACCATCCAGGTCACCAATCACGGCCAAGTCGCGGCGCTGATCGTGCCACCGGGCACCGATCCGCTCGCGGATCTCGTCTCTCGAGGTCAGGTGCGCCTAGCGCTACACCCGACCTCCAGCCTGCGGTCGATTGTTCGACGCAAGAGCACCGCTGACAGTCAGGCGATAGTGGCCGACGTCCGTGGCCGCTGGTGACGATCAGCTATTTGGATACCTCGGCCGCGATGAAGCTCGTCCTAGACGAGCCGCAATCCGAGGCGCTGACTGCGGAGCTGGCAGACCGGGATGATCGGCGGCTGGTCTCCTCATGGTTGCTGCACACCGAGATGCACTGCGCCGCAGGGCGCCACCCCGAAGACGTCGACCTCGAGGCGGTGCGGACTGTCCTCGATTCGGTCAACCTGATCGACCTCACACGGGGGGATCTTCTCGCGGCCGGCGCCCACCCGCCGCTGCGATCCAACGACGCCATTCACCTCGCCGTCGCGCTCAGGGTCGGTGCCGACGAGATCGTCACCTACGACGGGGAGTTTATTGAGCGGGCGACAGCGGCCGGCCTGCCTGTGCTGTCACCGGAAGCCACCTCGCACCCCTGATTGTGCCTGACGACCGGAGCCCCGCTTGTGGTGTCTAGTCGGCAGGCAGCGCTTTGTACATCCGTGCGACGGTGCTGACGACCCCCGGCTTGGGCTGGCCGCTGTAGGTGAAGAGGCCCTTCTGGTTGAGGCCTTCGATCAGCTTCAGGTTGGGAAGCACGCGTTTGATCGATCCGCCCATGAAGGTGGGGGTGAGGGGGTAGTCGCGCAGCACCCAGATCATCATCGCGGTGAGGCGCGGGTCGGCGGCGTACACGGAGATGTGCTCGGCGAGCAGTTTCGCCTGGTAGGCGTAGCTGCCGGGGCTGCCGGGCGAGTTGAGTCCGTTGGATTCCGCGCCGAACTCGCTGACCACGAGCACCTTGCCCGGGAACGTCCGTTCCATCGCGCTGAGGCGCGCACGCATGCTCGCCGCAAGCTGGGTCGGCGTGTCGTGCGGGTTGTCATACCAGCCCGAGTAATCGGTCTCGGCGACGGCGTCCACTTCGGAGTACAGCGCTCCTGCATGCGTCGGCGGGTGATCGCCCCACACGTCCACCGCGACCAGGCGCGTCGGGTCGTATGCATGCAGCCAGTGGGTGAGGGTGCGCACGTAGGACACCTCCTGGCTGTCGCGCCCGTTGTTCGCGACCTCATCCACGAGGTTCCAGGCAAAGATCGACGGGTGCAGCTCGGCTGCCAACACGGCCGTCTTCGCCTGCTGCTCGGCTTCGGCGAGGAGCTTCGGCGTGGTCGAGTACCACATGGCTGCACCTTCGACGGGGCCGATCCCCTGCCACACGAGGATGCCCGCTTCGTCAAGCCGTTCCAGGAGCGCCGGGTCCAGCGGGTGCTGGGAGCGGACGACGTTGGCGCCGATCGCTTTCAGCTCTTCCACGAGCTTGTTCTGCTCGCTCGGCCGCAGCGCGTCACCGTGGCCCTGCGCGTCCTCCTGGATCGAGGCACCGTGGAGGCTGAGCTGCTGGCCGTTGAGGTAGACGTGGCCGCCGTGCCAGGTGAGCTGTCTGAGCCCGACGCGCGCGGAGTAGCTGCTCTCGCTTCCGATCTCGAGCGTCAGCTGATAGAGGCTGGGGCTCGCGGGCGACCACAGCGCGGGCTCGGGGACCGTGACCGTCGCGGTATCAGTCGTGGACTGGTCGTGGCCGAGCGTCACCACGGGGAAGCTCACGGGCAGCGTCTGTGTGCCGTGGGCGAGCGAGCCTGTCGGCGTGATCGCGCGGTTGTGGCCGTAGTTGTGCACCTGCACGCTCACGGTCACCGTCGCCTGAGCGGCGTCCGGCATGTCCGGTGTGAGCGCGGTCCGCACGGTCGGCTCGGACAGTTCGCTTTCGCCGAGGGGACGCACTTCCACCTCGCCGTCGAGCCCACCCCAGTTGAACCACGTGCGGTGAAAGCCTTCGCGCGCCTGCTGGGCGGGGTTGCGCCAGTCGGTGCGCACGACCACCGTGTGCGCGCCCGCAGCGAGCTTGACGCGCTCTTCGAACGGCAGGTAGGAGCCCCTGTGCGAGCCCAGCCGGCGCCCGTCCACCCACACCGTCGCGAGGTAGTTCGCCGACTGGAAGTCCAGCGCGTAGACGCCTGTGGTCGTGGCGTCGAAGTTCGTGCGATACCAGGCGATCGAGCCTTCGTAGTTGGCACCGCCCGGCTTCCCGGTGTAGGGACTCGGATTGACGACGTTCGGCACGCTCACCGCGTCTCCGGCGAAGCCTCCGCGCGCGAAGCCGCGCGACAGCCCCTTGTCGCCAGGATCGCGTTGCAGCGTCCACTGCGTCAGCGGCACGCGCCCGCCGGGGCCTGTGAAGATCACCGGCTTGCTCGACGGCGCTTCTGCCGCGGCCGCCTGGCCCGCGAGCGCGACGCACGCGAACGTGAACGCAAAGATCGTCTTGATCAGGGCTTTGAGCATGGTCTTTGCGGGCGCAGGAGCGAACACGAGCCGGTCATTGTGTCGGTTGCGGCGGTCCTCCTGTGCCGCTCGACCCTTTCAACAACGCCAGCGTGCGTTCAGAGCGGCGCGACGGCGGGCTCGGCGGAAGCGGTCTGGACTGCGCAGTCCAGCAGCCGCCCCAGCAGCGCCAGCGCCCCCGCCTTGTGCAGCGGCTCGTTGAGGTTGCCGCACTTCGGCGACTGCACGCACGACGGGCAGCCGCTCGAGCACGGGCACTCCGCGATCAGCCGGCGCGCGTCTTCGCACAGCTCCTCGAAGCGTGCGTATGCGGTGCGCGTGATGCCGATGCCTCCGGGGTGCCCGTCGTAGAGGAAGATCGTCGGAGCACCGGTCTGGGGGTGGAAGTTGGTGGACAGGCCGCCTATGTCCCAGCGGTCGCACATCGCGATCAGCGGCAGCACCGCGATCTGGGCGTGCTCGGTGGCGTGCAGCGCGCCGAGCAGGATCTCGGACGGCAGCGTCTCGGCGAGCTCGCCGCCGGGTTCAGCGGCGCTGGGGAGCTCGAACCACAGCGCCTGCGTGGCGAAGCTCGTGGGCGGCAGTTCGAGCCCGATCAGGTCCACCTGCGCGTGGTCGACCAGGCGCCGGCGCTGGTAGGCGAGCACGGTGTCGGTGACGCTCACCTCACCGAAGGACAGCGTCACGCCGAGCGCGTCGCGGCGGTCGAGCAGCCGCACGATCTCGGTGTCGGTCTGGGCCTTCGGCTGCGTGTACCAGTCGCCGCTGAACGGCGACACCAGCGCGCGCCGTTGCTCGAGATCGAGTTCGCGCACCTCATAGGAGCGGCCCTGGTGCATGTAGATCGCTCCGTCGTGGACGGTCGAGTGTGCGCGCGCGGCCTCGGTCGAGCCCAGCAGCTCGCCGGAGGAGACGTCGACGATCGCAAAGCTCTCGGGTGAGGCCGAGCGCAGCGAGACCTCCCCGGCCGGATATGAGCCGGGGCGGCTGGGGACGTATGCGGAGGCGATCGCGCCCTCGCGCCGACGCAGCTCGCCGGCGCTCTGCAGGATCTCCGCGTGGGCCTCCCAGCGCGGGCCCAGGAATTCAGCGTCGCCGCGCGACAGCGGGCCCTCGTGGGCGGCGCACAGCAGGTGCGCGCGGTAGATCAGCGGGCTCTCGTGGTCGAGGATCGCCGCCTCGACGGGGCGCTCGAGGAAATCTTCGGGGTGGCGACAGAAGAACTGGTCGAGTGCGTCCTCGCCGGCGACGTACACCGCGAGGCCGCGGCCGCGGCGCCCGGCGCGCCCCCACATTTGGCGCAGCGACGCGACGGTTCCGGGGAACGTGACGACGACCGCGGCGTCCAGCTCGCCGATGTCGATGCCGAGCTCGAGCGCGTCGGTGGTGATCACGGTGCACAGCTCTCCGCGCACCAGCTGCTGCTCGAGCTCGCGGCGCTGCTGCGGCGTGTAGCCGGCGCGGTAGGGCTGGACCTGCGCGGCGAGCTCGGCGTCGGTGCTCTGGAGATCGTCCTTGACGAGCCGGCTGAGCACCTCGACGCCCTTGCGCGACTTCATGAAGCAGATCGTGCGCGCCCCGTCGCGCGCGAGCTGCGCGAGCAGCTCCGCGGCCTCGCCGAGTGCCGAGCGCCGCGTCCCGAGCGCCTCGTCGGTCAGTGGGGGGTTCCACACGGCGATCTGGCGGTGCGGTGTCGGCGAGCCGTCCTCGTCGATCAGCTGGACATCCTCCAAGCCAGTGAGACGCTCCGCCAGCTCGACCGGGTTGGCGATCGTCGCCGACGTGAGCAGGAAGATCGGGCGGGTCCCGTACAGGGACGCTATGCGCCGCAGCCGGCGCAGCACGTTGCCCACGTGCGAGCCGAACACGCCCCGGTACACGTGCGCCTCGTCGATCACCACCACCGCCAGGTTCGAGAACAGCTCCGCCCACGCCGCGTGGTTGGGCAGGATCCCCACGTGCAGCATGTCCGGGTTCGTCAGCACCACGTTCGCGCTCTTGCGGATCTCGCGCCGTGCCTCGCGCGGGGTGTCGCCGTCGTAGATCGCCGGGCGCACGCGCTTGGGCAGGCCAAACGCCGTCAACGCACGCGCCTGGTCTTGCGCGAGCGCCTTCGTCGGATACAGGTACAGCGCACGTGCGCGCGCCTGTTCGCACAGGATGTGGAGGGTGGGCAGGTTGAAGCACAGCGACTTGCCCGACGCCGTGCCCGTGGTCACGATCGTCGGTCCCTCAGTGGCCGCGAGCAGCGCCTGCGCCTGGTGGGAGTACAGGCGCTCGACGCCCAGCCGCTCGAGCGCCGCGAGCACGTCCGGGTGCAGCTCCCGCGGAGGCTCCACGAGGCGCGCGCGTCCCGCGCGTCCGCGGCCTTCCTGTGCCTCGCGCACCAGCCGCCCGTCCTCGCGTCCCGCGTCCAGCAGCGCGCTCCACGGCTCGGTTCTTCGGTCGATCGCCAAGGACTTGAGATAGTAGAGGCGATGTCCGCGACAACCGCCGAGCGGTGGGCTCGAGCCCGCTCGTTCCATCATTCGCTGTATCCGGCGCAGCGGATCGCCGCCGAGCGGCGGGAGAGCGTGTCGGTGTGCCTGCCCGCGCGCGAATGCGCCGGCACGGTGGGTGCGATCGTCGCGGCGCTGGTCGCGCTGCGCGAGGCTGGGGTGCTCGACGAAGTAGTCGTCGTCGATGCGGCCTCGCCCGATGGCACCGCCGCCATCGCCGAGCGCGCCGGGGCTACCGTGTGGCAGGAGGCACAGCTGCTGCCCGCGTTCGGGCCGGTTCTCGGCAAGGGCGATGCGATGTGGCGCGCGTTGTCGGTGCTCGACGGCGAGCTCGTGTGCTTTCTCGACGCCGACACCCAGGGTTTCTCCGCGCATTTCGCCACCGGGCTGCTGGGACCGCTCGTGTGCGAGCCGGGCGTGTCGTTCGTCAAGGGCTTCTATCGCCGGCCGCTGCGCCAGGGCGAGGACGCCGGGCGGGACGGTGGTGAGGGCGCTGGTGAGGGCGGCGGGCGCGTGAACCACCTGACCGCGAGGCCCGCGCTGAGGCTGTTCTACCCCGAGCTCGCCGGCGTGCGCCAGCCGCTCGCCGGCGAGGTGGCGGCGCGGCGGGAGCTGCTGGAAGGGCTGGCGTTCGCGACCGGATATGGCGTCGAGATCGCGATGCTGATCGACGTGTGGCGCAAGCTCGGCCTAGACGGCATCGCGCAGGTGGACCTCGACGAGCACCGCAACCGCCACCAGCCGCTGTCGGCGCTCGCGCCGATGGCGTCGACGGTGCTGGCGACGATCGCGCGACGGCTGAGCGAGGAAGGTCGTCTGGTCGACGTCGAGGATGTGGCGGTCGATCTGGAGCTCGCGCCTGTTGAGCGTCCGCCGCTGGCCCGCGAGAGCGTGGCGTGAGCGGACCGGTGGCCGAGCCCGGCGGGGCTCGCGCCCGCTGCCTGTATCTCGACCTCGACAGCACGCTGCTCGGGCGCCGCGCGTCGATGCTCCACGACGGCGACGGGAACGTGACGATCGACGGCGTGCGCGCGGTGCAGGCGTGCCTGCGCGCGGGCGTGGAGGTCGTGCTGATGTCGGGCAGGCGTCGTGCGCAGGTGATGGAGGACGCGCGCCTGCTGGGCCAGTCCTCCTACATCTTCGAGGCGGGCGCCTGCGTGGTGCTCGATGGGGAGGAGCACTGGCTGACCGGGCAGCTGATGCCGGGCGAGCTGACGATCGCCGAGCAGATCGAGCGCTCCGGCGCGCCGGCGCTGCTGCTCGAGCACTACACGGGACGGCTGGAGTACCACGAGCCGTGGCACGTCCAGCGCGAGGTCTCGCACCTGTTTCGCGGCCTCGTGGACGCCGCCGACGTCGATCGTGTGCTCGCGCAGAACGGCCACGAGAACCTGCGGCTGGTGGACAACGGCGTCGTCAACAGGCGCTCGCCGGCGTTGGCGGAGCTCCCGCACGTACGCGGCTATCACCTCGTGCCCGTCGGCGCCTCGAAGGCCGGCGCGGTTGCGCTCCATCGCAAGATGCGCGGCTACGCGCGCGCTGAGACGTTCGCGGTGGGCGACTCGCGCGAGGACCTCGAGTGCGCCCCCGAGGTCGATGTCTTCTGGCTGGTCACCAACGCGATCGAACGCGACCCCTCGATGCGAGCCGCCGTCCAAGCCCACACGAACGCCCGCGTGACCGAGGCCGGCCACGGCCCGGGCGTCTACGAGGCGGTGCTCAGCACGCTGATGAACCATTCGGGCTGACTGGGATCAGGCGCTCGAGCGTCCGAGCCCATCGCCGAGCAACACTGCCGATCGATCGGATTGCGCTCCTCTTGCGGATCGCCGGCGTGGGGGACGCGCGTCTCGCGTCCCCCACGGGCCGCTATTGGTGCGTGCGTGGCGCTAGAAGGGTGTGACTATCCATTTTTCTTTGGATTCGAGCGCGATCGCCGATTTCCCGACCAGTTCTAGTTTTTCTTTATTGAATTCCAGTCCTGCTTTGCCTTCGCTTGGGCTCGTGCTTTCTGAGCTCGCGAAGTAGAAGAACGTCGTCTGTTCTTTTTCCAAGCAACTGAGTTCGTGGGTTTCTGCTTCTTTTTCTGGTTCAAGCACCTTGCACACAGCGCCTCCCACGCCCTGAATGCCCGGACCATGTTCTTCGCCGGTGGCCGTAATCGAGCCATTGTCCGCAGTGCAAGCTCCTTCGAATTCCAGCCCCACGAGCGTTTTGCTCCCTTTTTCCGTCGTCTTCAGAAGATCTCCGAACGACGGTTCGCTTTTTTCTGCAGCAGCTTTAGTGAGGTAAACGAGTTCCGTGTTGGCTTTTACTTCGATCGTGCCAAACGTACCGCCTTTGTTCTTTACTTTGCATTTCAGCGCCGCAACTTCACATTCTTCGAATTTGATGGTGCTTTTATCGGTCCCGGGTGTGCCGCCAATGATTTCCCCCGTACCTTTGAGTTTTTTGCAAGTCACAGTAGCCGCTTTGGTTGCAAACCTCGTTTCACCGCCGGTGAGTTTGATGGTTTTTGCTTCCGTTGACGATTGGAGGTACCCGTTGAAGCCTTCTTCTTTCTCTTTTGTCGTCGGGACCTCACGCCACCCCGGTGGCTGGTTGAGGAATTCGGTGCGCAAGAAGACGGCCGGTGCGGATTTCTGGTTTGCATTGAAGCAGTTGGATTCCGTTGGCCAACCTTCTGTTTTTTCCGTTTTGCCTGGCAGGACTTTCGCGCACCATAAATCGGCCATTACTTTTATCCACAGCGTGCCTAAGAAGTAGTCGCCACCTTCCGTTAACGCGGCACAGTTGGCATTGAAGTTGCCTGTTTCCATGGCTGGAACATCGATTTTGAAGCAGGCGACCGCGGATGCCGGCGATGCGCCGACACCGCTCAGCGCGGCAACCGACAACATCATCGCCAGCGCGATGAGACCAACACGTTTCATGCTTTCTTCCCCCTTTCTCGCAGACCGTCTGCTCGCCGTCGGTGACGACGTGCGAGTTCACTAGCGCAGCGAGAGTTCTATTGTAGAAACTAAACCGCGTCATATTAGGACGACAGTTCGGATTGCGTCAAGCGATCATCGAGATTGTTCCCTACCCCGGCTCGGCCGCACTCTCAATCGGTGGGCTGGAGCGGCGATGACTGACAAGTTCTGCGCCGCCTGGCGCCGGCTAACGGCGTCCTAGATGATGCCCTCGCGCTTCTCCTCCTCGTAGAGGCGCTCAACGACGAACTCCTTGAGCAGTGTCTGGTAGCCGGTGTTGCGCAGCGCGGCGAGCGCCTTGAGGCGCGTGAGCGTGAACTGGTCGAAGCGCACGGCGATCGGAGTGGTGCGCCCAGGTCTGATCATGTCCTGCATGCGCAGGGCCTTCTCGCGCCTGGACTGCTGCTCGAGGAACTCGTCAGGGTCGAGCGACAGCCCTTTGACGGGGTCGACTTCTCCGGGGCGTGTGCGTGCCATGGGTTTGTTTCTCCCTTTGCGGCGAGTGTGCTCTATGGTATCTACGAAGAAGTTTATACTATAGATATACGGGGCGCACGCGGACTCACGGACCCCGTCGCGCTCGACACTCAATAAAGTGGTTAGGCGTGAGCTACGCCGCTACAGCGACGCCGGCCGGCACGTAGTGCTCGATCGTCAGATCGTCGCGCTCCAGCGCGAATCGCACCCCGTCCTCAGCGAGACTGTGTGCCTCGGGGTAGCTGCGGGCCACGACCGTCCACCTAGGCACGTCGGGCGATGTTGCCACCCAGGTGTCCTGATCTCGACGGTAGAGCACACGTACGATCATCGCGTCCTCAGAGTAGCGCGAGGGCATCTCGCTCGGTAAGCCCCGTAGGAGCTGCCTCGCTTTCAACGACGGAAACTTGGCCACAATCGTGCACGCTACGAGCGGATTGGGACGAAACTCTCCTGCCGAACGCCCCTACCGCCCCGCCAACCGGTCCCAAACCCGTCGCCAGAAGCCCGGCGTGGGCCGTCTGCGCCACAGAGCCGGTGGTGGCACTGTTGCGCGCACAAGCGCGACCCAGTCGTTGAGTGGTAGCTCACCGGAGATGAGGCGCGCCAAGGCGCTCGTGACGGGAGCTGCGACCCCGGCTGATTCGAGCGCTCTCGCGAGCAGCGGCACGGACTCGAGCGCCTCGACGGCCTGGCCGATCTGCTCGGGGATCTCGGCGGCGGGCACGCCCGCGGCGAGCAGCTCGCCGGCTCGGCGGTTGCGGCTCTCGCGCGCGAGCGCGGTTGCGAGGAGGTCGCCGGCGCCGGCGAGGCCGATCATCGACTCGGGCCGCGCGCCGAGCCCGTCGGCGTAGCGCCAGACCTCGGCGAAGATGTGCCCGGCGGCGGCGCCTGCGGCGTTCAGCCCCTGCGCCTCCGTGGCGCCGGCGGCGAGTGCCGCGGCGTTCTTGGCCGCGCCGGCGAGCTCGACGCCGACGGGGTCGTTGGAAAGCTCGCAGACGACGCCGGCGCGCGTGAAGACCTGTGCGAGTGAGCGCGCGAGCTCCTCGTCCTCGCACGCCGCCACGAGCCCGGCACCCGCGTGCACCATCTCCTGGGCGTGCGCGGGGCCGCCGATGCACGCGACCCGGTCCGGGCCGAAGCTCGCGCGCAGGACGCTCGTCGGCGGTCGCCCGTCCGGGGGCACCAGTCCCTTGGCAACTGACACGATCGCCGTGCGCCTGCCAAGTCCCGACGCGCCGAGCCGCTCGATCACGGCGCCGAGCCCGTGCGAGGGCACCGCCAGGAACACGTAGTCGGCGCGCGCGACGCCTGCGGAGGCGGGCTCGATGCGCAGCCCCGACGGCAGTTGCACACCCGGCAGGTAGCGGACGTTCTCGCGTTGCTGATCGATCAGCGTCGCTTGCTCCTGCGTGCGTGTCTGCAACGTCGTGCGTAGCCCGCCGCGCGCGAGCAGCACCGCCAGCGCCGTGCCGAACGACCCGGCGCCGATCACGGTCGCGCGCCGTCCGGGCGGCGACAGCGCGCGGACTCGCTGAGAGCGGCCGGCCGGCTGTGGCTCGGAGTCGGTTGCCATGCGCTGGGCGAGCGTAGCGATCACGCCTCGTGGCGGCGGTCCTGCGCAGACGCCGGCGGCGGCGCGGTCCTCTGCGCTCGTGAAGCCAATGCCCGAGGGCGACACGATCCACTACGCCGCAGCGCGCATCCGCGCAGTGCTCGAGGGACAGGTGCCCGAGGAGATCCTCACGCCGCATCCGCGCCACCAGCTCGATCGCTGGCCAGAGCGGCTGGCGGGTCGCGCTGTGCGTTCTGTGGACGCACGGGGCAAGCACCTGTTCCTGCGCTTCGACGGCGGCCTCACGCTGCACTCGCATCTGCGCATGAGCGGCGCGTGGGACGTCCACCGCGAGGGCGAGCGCTGGCGTCGCGCGCGCCGTCGTGCATGGCTGGTGCTGCGCCACGGCGGCTGGGAGGTGGTCGAGTTCGACGGCCCGCTGCTCGAGCTGCGCAGCGACGCGCGGACGCGGGGGGACCCGCGTGTGATGGCGCTTGGCCCGGACGTCCTCGGCGAGGACTTCGACGCGGCGCTGTTCATGGCCCGGCTGCGCGCGCAGGACCCAGGACGCCCGATCGGCGAGGTGGTGCTCAACCAGCGCATCGTGGCGGGCATCGGCAACGAGTGGAAGTGCGAGTCGTGCTTCGCCGTGGGCATCGATCCGTGGCGGGCGCTCGGGCAGGTGAGCGACGGGGAGGCGCTGGCACTGATCGGCTTCGCCCGCGAGCACATGCAGGTCTCCGCGCGCGAGGGCTGGAGCGCGCGTCCGCGCACGGTCTACCACCGCGCCGGGCTGCCGTGCCCGCGCTGCGGCACGGTGATTCGCAGGCGCGGCCAGGGCGAGGACAACCGCATGACCTACTGGTGCCCGGGCTGCCAGCGCTGAGTGGGTGGCTCAGACGAGTCCGGCGAGCTCGAGCCCGGCAGCCACCAGCGCGGCACGGCTGCGCGCCTGGAGGATGATCTGCAGGTCGAGGATGCGCGCGTCGAAGCGGTCGAGCGCGTTGCCGGCGGTGACCGCGTAGGCGGGCACGCCGCCCTGGCGGGCTCTGGTGGCGATCTCGAACGCGACGCTGCCCGCCAGCGTGCGCTCCTCCAGGCGCTCCACCCCGATGATCACGGCGCGCGCGTGGCGCATCCGCTCATCGAAGCCGAGCTCGTCAAGCACTCGCCGGACGTACTTGCCATCCTCGTCCTCCTGGCCCGGGAGCGGCAGTGCACAGACGTCGGGCTCGGGCAGGCCGCCTGCCTGGACGCCGCGGGCGATCGCGGTGGCGGCCGCGGCAGCCCCCAGCCGGGCCCCGAACGGCGCACACGCGATCAGCAGACGCCAGGAGACGCCGACGCTGCGGCGCTCGCGACCGGGCGCGGGCGCCGCGGCGGCGCGCTTGGACGTGGTGGGGCGCTCGCTGTGTTGCGTCACGATCGGGCATCCTTCCAGCAATGGCAGCCGAGAAAGCGCAGCCCGTGGTGATGGAGCTCTACGGGCACGAGGTGCGCGTGAGCAATCCAGGCAAGCTGTTCTTCCCCGACGCCGGGATTACGAAGCTCGACCTGGTGAACTACTACGTCGAATGCGAGACGGCGGTCGTGCGCCACCTGCGCGAGCGCCCGACTGTGCTGAAGCGCTGGGTGGACGGCGTGGCGGGCAAGCCGTTCTTCCAGAAGCGGGTTCCCGACGGTGCGCCGGAGTGGCTGCAGACGGCGACGGTCACGTTCCCGAGCGGCCGCCACGCACGCGAGCTGATTCCCAACGACGCGGCGCACCTCGTGTGGGGAGTGAATCTCGGCGTGATCGATTGGAACCCGTGGCCGGTGCGGCGCGAGGACCTCGACCATCCCGACGAGCTGCGCGTGGACCTCGACCCGCAGCCAGACGTACCGTTCTCCGAGGTGCGCGAGGTGGCGCTGGGCGTGCGGGAGGTGCTCGACGAGCACGGCCTGCGTGGCTATCCGAAGACCTCCGGTTCGCGCGGGATCCACGTATACGTTCGTATCGAGCCGCGCGAGAGCTTCACAGAAGTCCGTCGCGCGGCGCTCGCGCTCGCGCGTGAGGTCGAGCGGCGCATGCCCGGTCGCGCAACCAGCCGCTGGTGGAAGGAGGAACGCGAAGGGGTGTTCATCGACTACAACCAGAACGCCCGCGACCGCACGGTCGCGTCGGCGTACTCGGTGCGCGCGGTGCCCGACGCCCGTGTGTCGTGCCCGCTGGAGTGGGACGAAGTGCCGGACGTCGAGCCGGCGGACCTGCGCCTGCAGACCGTCCCGGCGCGCCTGCGTGAGCTCGGCGACCCTTCCGCGTCGATCGACGAGCACCCCGGTCGCCTGGACGGCCTGCTCGAGTTGGCGGCGCGCGACGAGCGTGACGGTCTCGGCGATGCGCCGTGGCCGCCCAACTTTCGCAAGCAGAAGGGCGAGCCGCCGCGCGTGCAGCCGAGCCGTGCGCGCCAGGCGAAGGAGAAGGGCGCGTGACGTTGGCGCTGGCGCCGCCGCTGAAGCCGCAGCTGGCGCTGTCGCGCAAGGAGCTGCCGGTGGGCGAGGACTACGCGTATGAGGTCAAGCTCGACGGCTTTCGCTGCATCGCGTTCGTCGACGGCGAGGACGTGTTTCTGCAGTCGCGTAACGGCAAGACGCTCGGGCGCTACTTCCCCGAGCTGACCTTCCCCCCGGGACGCTACGTGCTCGACGGTGAGATCGTGGTGCGCGACGCCGACGGACACGAGGACTTCGACGCGCTCGGCCAGCGCATCCATCCCGCGGTCTCGCGCATCGAGCGTCTCGCGGGCGAGACGCCGGCTGTGTACGTCGCGTTCGACCTGCTCGCCCAGCGCGACGACTCGCTGCTCGACGCCCCGTTCGCGGAGCGCCGCGCCGCGCTCGAGCAGCTGCTCGCCGACGAGGCGTTCGCGCGCGCTCCCGTCGAGCTGATGGTGAGCGTCGCCACCGTCGCCGAGGCCGAGCAATGGCTCACGCACGCCGAGGGAGCGATCGCGAAGAGCCTGTCCGCGCCGTATCGCCCGGGTGAGCGCAAGGGGATGGCGAAGGTCAAGCGCGTGCGCACGATCGACGCCGTGCTCGTGGGCTGGCGACCGGGCAAGGAGCCGGGCACCGTCGGCGCGCTGATCCTCGGGCTCTACGACGGCGACGACCTGCGCGTGGTGGGGCACTGCTCCGGTCTGAGCGCCGCCGAGAAGAAGCGGCTGGTGGGCTTCCTGGCCGATTACCAGTCCGGCGAGAGCGGCTCGGCCGACCCGAGTCGCTGGAGTGCGGGCAAGGATCTCGAGTGGGTCGGCCTGCGGCCGGAGCTGGTCGTGGAGATCGATTTTGACCACGTCTCGGCGGGGCGCATCCGCCACGGTGCGAAGCTGCGCCGCTGGCGCGATGACAAGCCGCCGCGCGAGTGCACGTTCGGGCAGCTCTACAGCTGAGACCCGGCGGCGAGGAGCGTCGTCTAGCATCCTCGTCGTGAGCGGCGAGGAGAGCCACACGACGGCGACCGTCGCCGAGGAGGAGTACCTGCAGAGCCTTTTCTGGCTGCAGGAGGCGGGGCTGCCGATGACCGGGGCGAACGTCGCCCGCGCGATGCAGCTGTCGCCGCCGACCGTCCACGAGATGATCGGGCGCCTCGAGCGCGACGGCTATATCACGCGCGGAAGCGACCGTGCGATCGCGTTCACGGGCAGCGGAGCCGAGCACGCCGAAGGGATCGTGCGCAGGCACCGCCTGATCGAGCGCTTTCTCACTGACGTCCTCGGCGTACCGTGGGACGAGGTCCACGAGGAGGCCGAGCGGCTCGAGCACGCGATGTCACCGGTGCTGGAGGACCGGATGCTCGCGGCGATCGGCGACGCCAAGACCTGCCCGCACGGCCACCCGATCGTCGCCGGCGCGCGGCTGGCGGGTGTGCCGCTGGCGGACGTCGCGGTCGGTGCGAAGGTGCGCGTGCTGCGCTTCGAGAACGAGGCGGAGGACCTCCTGCACTACCTCAAGGCGTCGGGAATCGAGCCCGGCATGGAGGCGGTGATGGCGGAGCGCGGTCCCGAGCACGTCGAGCTGCAGACCAGCGACGGCCAGCGCCTGGGCGTCACGGCAAGCGTCGCCGAGACCGTGTCGGTGATCGCCGACCCCTCGCCGCCGCCGCGCACCGCCCTGCCCGAGCAGCTCGTGCTGGGCCAGCGCTACGGCCGCTAGAGCGCGCTCGTCACCTTCGCCGGCCGCCACGGGTAAGCTCGCCCAAGTCAAGCGACGAAGGGGGACAGATGGCCGAAACACCCACGCTGTTCGTTTGCCACGGAGACGACGGCGGACCGCGGATCCATCCATGCCGGCGCGTGCAGGAGGCGCTGCGCGCGGCGAACATCCCGTTCGAGAAGGTGGTCGCGGCTCACGGAAGTCCGATCCCGTTCCTGCGCAAAGGCTCGCGTGAGGAGCTCAGGGAGCAGACGGGGCAGACCAAGCTGCCGGCGCTGAAGCTCGCCGACGGCACCGTCGTCACGCCTTCGCGCGCGATCCTCGAGTGGATCGCCAGCGCGGGGGCTCAGGCTGGTTGAGTCCGCGCTCGCCGCGCGTGAACCGGCGCGACGCGGCTACAGCGAGCGGTAGGCGTCGGCCAGGCGCGCGATGCCGACGTCGATCTGCTCTGGCGTGACGCCCGAGTAGGCGAGGCGCAACGTGTTCTCGCCACCGTCGAGCATGAAGTCGGTGCCCTTCACGAACGACACGCCACGCTCGGCCGCGGCGTCGAACAGGGCGCTCACGTCGGTGCCCTCGGGTAGCGTCACCCACATGAAGTAGCCGCCCTGCGGAACGACGAACTCGGCGTCGGCGAGCTCGCTTCGCAGTGCGTTGGCGAGCGCCTGCGCACGTTCGCCGAGCGCGGACTTGACGGTCTCGATCGAGCGCTCGATCGCGCCCGAGGCGGAGAACTCGTAGACGATCGACTGCGCGACCATGTTGGGTGAGATGTAGGTGTTGGTCGCGAGCTTGGCGATCGAGGCGATCAGATCGAGTGGGCCGACGAGATAGCCGACGCGGATGCCGGGGCACACGGTCTTGGAGAACGAGGACGCGTACACCACGCGCTCAGGGTCCATCGACAGCATCGTCGGCAGCGGCTCGCCGCTGAAGCGCAGGTCCACGTAGGGGTCGTCCTCGAACACGATGAAGCTGTGCTCTGCGGCCAGCTCCAGCAGGCGCGTGCGCTTCTCCAGCGACAGCGTGTAGCCGGCAGGGTTCTGGAAGTTGGGGATGATGTGCGCGAGCGTCGGCCGCGCGCCCGCGCCCCCGACGGCGAGCAGCTCGGCGAGCGCGTCCGTGTCGATGCCGTCGGGCTCGAGCTGCACGGCGTGCACGCGCGCGCCGCGCCCGCGCAGCGACAGCAGCGTGCGATCGTAGGTCGGTCGCTCGACGATCACCTCGTCGCCCGCTTTCACGAGCTGCTCGAACAGGAACGCGTCGGCCTGCATCGACCCGTTGGTGACCAGCACCCGCTCCGGCTCGACACCGTGACGGTCGGCGATCCAGCTGCGCAGCCGCGGGTAGCCGGTCGAGGTTCCATACGCGGTCGTGCCCGCGGGGTCGCTCTCGAACGCGCGCACAGCCGCGTCGCGCAGGCCGTCGACGTCGACGATGTCGAGCGACGGCGCGCCGCGCGCGAAGGAGATTGTCGGTCCAGTCGTGCTCGGCACAGCGGCGTAGCTTAGGCGTCCGAGCAATTCGTCGTAGTCATGGGTCAGCTCGCGCGCCGCGTGCTCGAGCCGTTCGCGGAAGCGCAGCAGCTCTGCGGCGCCGGGAGGCTGTGGCGCGCGTCCTGTCTGCGGCGCGTGTCCTGTCTGCGGCGAGCTGTGAGCCTCAGGCGCGTGCTCGGGCGACGGTGAGCCGCCGAGCGACGGCGACCCGCTAGTGGTGGGAGGCTGCGGAGATCTGGGTGGCCACGGTGCGCCCGCTGGGGCCGGCCGGCGGTCCGCCGCAGCCGCGGGTGCAGGGCGGGGCGGCCGCAAGTGCTCGATGGTCTCATCGACGATCCGGCTAGCGCCGGAGAGCTGGCCGAGCCAAGGCTCGGCCTGAGGTGGCTTGTCCGTCGCTTCAAAAAGCTCGTCGGTCGCCTCCAACGGCTCGCCGACGCTCATCCCGTGCAGAGTACGCTCCAGCTCATGCAGCTTGCGTTGCAGTGCGGCGAGCGTTTGCGCTAGCTCTTGCTCCATGAGCGCCTAGCGTACAGCGCGACGCTCAGCTAGACACGGCGCGCCCCGTGGCGCTAACGTCGCGGTCCTTTCCCCTCGGCTGCTGTTCGTTTTGGGAATTGGACAACCTCCGCCCGCGGCGTCGTCTCGACTACCTCGCGGTTTACGACCGACATCAGCGTATCCGCGCCCATCATCGCAACGAGTTCTCTTGAGGCGAGCACGACGGTCAGCCCTTGCTCTCTGCTTAGAGCGCGCAACAAGGCGAGGAGGGCGTCTCTGCCGGAGAGCCCTCCGGTCATCGCGGGCTCGTCGATCAGCAGGAGCGATGGCCCTCTCACAAGGGCCTGGGCGAGCATAACCCGCGTACGGTCGGGTATCTGAAGCGAGGTCGCGACCATGCGGGCCTGATCGGCGACGCCGACCTTGTCAAGGACGTGCTCTGCGCGACGCCGTGCTTCGCGCAGGTTGAGGCCCAGGCTCGCCGAGGACAGCGCCAGGTGGTCTAGGACCGTTTCGCGCGGGCCTGGGGACCAGTCTTGTGGCGCCATCAGGGCCACTCGGCTGCGTAGGAACCGGCTGCGGTCAACGGCAGACATGGTTGCGAGGTCACATCCTTCGAAGCGTATGGTTCCAGCACTCGGGCTCTCGATCCCCGCCATCAGTCGCAACAGCGTCGACTTACCGGATCCCTGGATGCCGTGGATCCCCACGAAGGTGCCAGTAGCGATCTCGAAAGACACCCGCTCGAATACGGTGACCTCCAACCTGCCGTGTATGTATCGCTGACCCACGTCTTGAAGCGCGAGCAGTGCTGCCTCTGGTTCTGTAGTACCGCTCTGCTCATCATCTGATAGCCCTTCGAGATGGAACTTGATCGCATCGCGCAGCTCGCGTTCACATTCCTCACGCGTAGCCCCCGTCGCGACGACGCCCGGCACGTCAGGGCTGTACGCCGAGTAATTTGTTGAGTCGTCGCCCTCGACGACGATCACGTGACGCTTGGCGATCATGGCTGCCTCAGTCCTGCCTGTCTAAGGATGCTAGCGAGCGTCTTCGGATGCAAGGTGTCCCTTGGCTTGCCCGCAACTGTGACCTTGCCCGACCGCTGTCGGTGCTTGAACTGTCGGTGGCTGCCGCGTGTGCGCGACAGCTCCCAGCCGTCTTGCTCCAAGAGCCTTACGACCTCAATAACCTTCATCGGCCCTATTCGATACCACGGGCTTAGGTTGTGCTAGTTAGCGTCCGGAGGCCCCGCGCGTTACCCGCACTCATCGTGTGCGCCGCGGCCTCGCCACACGCGGAGCCCGCAACAGGACTAATGCGTTAGAGCCGATGCGCCGCCGAGGACCTCGACGGCGATCTGGGCGGTCTCGGTGGGGGTGCGCCCGACGCGCACGCCCTTGGCTTCGAGCGCCCCGGCCTTGGCGGCGGCGGTGCCGGCACTGCCCGAGACGATCGCGCCGGCGTGGCCCATCTGCTTGCCGGCCGGCGCGGTGAAACCGGCGATGTAGCCGACGACGGGCTTGCTCATGTGCTCGGCGATGTACTCGGCGGCCTCCTCCTCGGCGGAGCCGCCGATCTCGCCGGAGAGCACGACCAGCTCGGTCTCCTCGTCGGCCTCGAACAGCTCGAGCACGTCGACGAACGACGAGCCGGGCACGGGGTCGCCGCCGATGCCGACGATCGTGCTGCAGCCGACGCCCGCCTGGGCGATCTCGTTGCCGATCTGGTAGGTGAGCGTGCCGGAGCGCGATACGACGCCCACGCTGCCGGCCTTGAAGAACGACGCTGGGATGATGCCGACGTTGGCCTTGCCGGGCGAGAGGATGCCGGGGCAGTTCGGCCCGATCAGCCGGGTGCCCTGGTAATCGCGCTTGAGCGTGTTGTAAACGCGCAGCTCGTCGTGCGCGGGGATCCCCTCGGTGATGGCGATCACGAGCTCGACGCCCGCGGCGGCCGCCTCGAGGATCGAGTCGGCGGCGAAGCGCGGTGGCACGAAGATCATCGCGGTGTTGGGCTGCACCTCGGCGGCGGCCTGCTCCCAGCTGTCGAACACGGGGATCCCCTCGACGTCTAGGCCGCCCTTGCCGGGCGTGACGCCGCCGACGACGTTGGTGCCGTAGTTGCGGTTGTTGAGCGTGTGGAACGAGCCCTCGCGCCCGGTGATGCCAGCGACGGCCAGCCGTGTGTTCTCGTCGACCAGAACCGACATCAGGCGGGCGCCCCCACGCTCTGGCCGGTGGCCAGCGCGACAACCTTCTCGGCCGCTTCGTTCATCGTCTTAGCGGCGTACACGTTGGGCAGCGCGGCCTCCTGCAGCAGGCGCCGGCCCTCGACGTCGTTGGTGCCATCCAGCCGCACCACGAACGGCACGGACGGTTTGATCTCCTCGAAGGCCCCGATCAGGCCCCGGGCGACCTCGTCGCCGCGGGTGATGCCGCCGAAGATGTTGAACAGGACCGCCTTGACGGCGTCGTTGGCGAGCAGCAGCTCGACCGCCTGCTTGATCTTCTCGGCGTCGGAGCCGCCGCCGGCGTCGAGGAAGTTCGCGGGCGAGCCGCCGGCCTGCGCGACGACGTCGAGCGTGGACATCACCAGTCCGGCACCGTTTCCGAGGATGCCGATGTCGCCGTCGAGCTTGACGTACTGGACGCCCTCCTCCTTCGCGCGGCGCTCGATCGGGTCTTCGTTCTCGCTGTCGGAGAGCCCTTGGTTCTCCGGGTGGCGGTACAGCGCGTTGCCGTCGAGCGAGACCTTCGAGTCCAGCGCCTTGACCTCGCGTTCGGGCGTCACGATCAGAGGGTTGATCTCGGCAAGCGTCGCGTCCTCCTGCAGCCAAACCTCGTACAGCGCGACGAGCGCGTCGGCGACACCGTCGATGACGTCGGCGTCGGCGCCGCCTTCGGTGGCGATCGCGACAGCCTCCTCGCGCGCGAGTCCGGCGAGCGGGTCGACGTGGTGTCGGATCAGCTTCTCGGGTGTCTGTTCGGCGACCTCTTCGATGTCAACGCCGCCCTCGACGCTGAACATCACCAGCGGCTGCTTGGCGGAGCGGTCGAGCAGCACCGACGCGTAGTACTCGGACGCGATGTCCGAGGCATGCTCGACCCACAGCGTGCGTACGGTGTGTCCGCGAATGTCCATCCCGAGGATGTTGGTGGCGTGCTCGCGTGCCTCGTCCTCGTTCGACGCGAGCTTGACGCCGCCGGCCTTGCCGCGCCCGCCGATCAGCACCTGCGCCTTGAGAACGACCGGGTAGCCCACCGCGTCGGCCGCCTTGACCGCGCCCTCGACGCTCGTGACCGCCTCTCCGGAGGAGACCTTCAGGCCGTGGCGGGCGAACAGCTGCTTGCCTTGATACTCCAGCAGATCCATGCGGCGCGGGACTCTAACGCAAGCTGGGCGATCGCGTGCAGGCGGACCCGATGAGGACGGCGCGCCGCGTCCGAGAGGCCGGGCGCGGCATAATGCCCGCCGATGCCCATCCCGAAGAACATCACTTTCGTCACTTTCGACGTGTACGGCACGCTGATCGACTGGGAGACCGGGATCTACGACGCGTTCTCCAAAGAGGCCGCGCGCGACGGCGTGGAGATCGACCGCGGCGTCCTGATCCCGATGTTCCACGAGATCTCACGCGAAATCGAGGGCGGCTCCTACGAGCTCTACGCGGAGGTCCTCAGGCGCACGGCGATCGAGATCGCCAAACGCCTCGAGTGGCCGCTGGAGCCCTCGCGCTCCGGGTTCCTGCCCGATTCGGTGCAGCGCTGGCAGCCGTTCAAAGAGACCAACCCGCAGCTGCAGAAGATCGCTAAGAAGTACAAAGTGGGGCTGCTGTCAAACATCGACGACAAGCTGCTGGGGCAGACGCGCCGCCACATCCCGACGGACTTCGACCTGGTTGTGACGGCGCAGCAGGTCCGCTCCTACAAGCCTGAACCGCCGCACTTCACCGAGGCCGCGAGACGCATGGGCGGCAAGCGCGGCTGGGTGCACGTGGCGGCGAGCCACTACCACGACGTGGCGCCGTGCGTGAAAGCACGCGTGCCGGTGATCTGGGTCAACCGCAACAAAGAGACGCTCGACTCCTCGCAGAAGAAGCCGACGGCCGAGGTGCCGAACCTCAAAGAGGCCGCCAAGCTGCTCGGCATCTCCTAGGCGGACGCCCGCGCGTGCGAGCCGTCTCGCTCCACCGCGACGTGATCGTGGTCACAAGCGCGCTGCTGCAGGTCAACTGCGTGATCGTGCGCGGCGCCGTTGGCGAAGGTGCGGAGAACGCGGAGGGCGAGGTGTTCGTGATCGACTCGCCGGTGCTGCCGGACGAGCTCGACGCGCTGCCGGCGCTGCTCGAGCAGGCGCACTTCCCGTCGCCGAGCGGCCTGCTGGCGACGCACGGCGACTGGGATCATGTCCTCGGGCCGCTCGCCTTTCCAGGAGTGCCACTGGGCTGCGCGGAGAGCACCGCGGAGCGGCTGCAGAGCTCGCCGGGCGAGGCTCAGCGCGAGCTGCGCAGCTTCGACGAAGAGCTGGTGATCGAGCGCGCGCGACCGCTCGCGCTCGGCGCCGTGCAGGCGCTGCCGGTGCCAGGGCGATGCGAGATCGGCGACGCCGAGCTCGAGCTGCATCCCACCGACGGCCACACGCCGGACGGCATGGCGATCGCGATCCCTTGGGCGCGCACGCTGGTCCTCGGCGACTACCTCTCACCGGTGGAGATCCCAGCGCTCAACGACGGCAACACGATCGACGCGTATTTCGCGACGCTCGAGCGCCTACGTCCGCTGCTCGCGCATGCCGAGCAGGTCGTCCCTGGTCACGGAGCCGTGATGGACAGCGAGCGTGCGCTGACGTTGCTCCATGAGGACGTCACGTATCTGACCGAGCTAGGCGAGCGCGGCGCCGGCGCCGCGCTGCCAGAGAGCCGCCGCTCGCGCCAGCAGCGCCAGATTCACGCCGAGAACGTCCAGGCGCTCGCGTAGATACCATGGCGCACCGTCGGCGCGATTGAACACACTCCGCGGCGGCCCGGCGGCCCGGCGGCGGCGTGGTGGCTCGCTTAGCCGCGCGCCGACGGCGGCGGAGACACGCGGCGGCCCGGCGGCGGCCTGGTGGCTCGCCTAGCTGGCGCCGTCGGCGGCGGAGACGATCGTTGCGATCGGCGCTCCGGCTTGGATCGGGGCGCCCTCGGTGATCGGCAGCTCGACGATCTTGCCCGCCTTGTGCGCGGTGATCTCGTTCTCCATCTTCATCGCCTCGATGATGCACAGCAGCTGCCCCTCCTGCACCTCATCGCCCTGCTTGACGAGCACCTTCCACATGTTGCCCTGCAGCGGCGAGGGCAGCGTGTCCGGCCCGCCGCCGCTGGAGGCCTTACGCGCGCCCCGCGTTGGCGGCTTGCGCGCGGCGCCGCCGGCGCTGCTGCCGTTCATGGCGGCGGCGCCTGCAGCCGCACCGCCGGCGAACGGGGGCCCGATGACACGCACGTCGAAGCGCTTGCCGGAGACCTCCACGGCGTAGGTCTGCTCGACCTTCTCGGCCCGATCCTCGCCGTCAGCGCCAGCGGGCGTGGCGGCGGGGAAGGCGAGCGTCTTCAGCCACTGCTTGTCCTCGAGCAGGTCGCGGCAGGTCTCGCCACGCGCCCACTGCCCGGTGGCGAGCAGCGCCTGGTGGAAGGGGATCAGCGTCTTGAGCTCGCCGATCTCGAATTCGGAGAGCGCGCGCAGCATGCGCCGGGTGGCCTGCTCGCGGTCGGCGTCCCAGACGATCAGCTTGGCCACCATCGGGTCATACATCGGCGAGACTTCGCCGCCTTCCTGCACGCCCGAGTCGACGCGCACGCCGGGCCCGCTGGGCTCGCGGTACACGCCGATCCTGCCGGGCGCCGGCGCGAAGTTCTTGGAGGCGTCCTCGGCGTTGATGCGGCACTCGATCGCGTGCCCGCGCAGCTCGACGTCCTCCTGCGCGTAGGACAGCGGCTCGCCGGCTGCGGCTTTGATGCCCTCCTTGACGATGTCGACGCCGGTGGTCATCTCGGTGACGCAGTGCTCGACCTGCACGCGCGTGTTCATCTCGAGGAAGAAGTACTCCGGCTCCTTGCCGTCGGCCGCTGAGAACAGCCCCTCGATCGTGCCGGCGCCGACGTAGTCGACGGCTTTGGCTGCGTCGACGCCGATCTTGCCGATGCGCTCGCGGATCTCGGGAGTGACGACCCACTCGGGGGCGGGGGACTCCTCGATGACCTTCTGGTGGCGACGCTGGATCGAGCAGTCGCGCTCGCCGAGGTGAATCACGTTGCCGTGGCGATCGGCGAGCACCTGCACCTCGACGTGGCGCGGGTCGTGGAGGTAGCGCTCGAGGTAGACGGTGGGGTCGGAGAAGAACTTCTCGCCTTCGCGGCTGGAACCCTCGAAGGCCCCCTCGAGCTCGTCCTCCGTCAGCGCGACGCGAAAGCCCTTGCCGCCGCCGCCGCCGGCGGCCTTGACGGCGACCGGGAAGCCGATCTCGTCCTTGGCGATGCGCAGCGCGTCGGCGACGGTGGCGACGGCCTCGGTGGTGCCGGGGACGATCGGCACCCCGGCCGCCTGCATCAGCTCGCGTGCACGGGTCTTCGACCCCATCGCCTCAATTGCGCCGGCGGGCGGTCCGATGAAGACGACGCCGGCGTCCTCGCAGGCCTGTGCGAAGGGCGCGTTCTCGGCGAGGAAGCCGTATCCGGGGTGGATCGCCTCGGCGCCGGAACGGCTGGCGGCATCGAGGATCTTCTCGACGCTGAGGTAGTTCTCCGCCGCGGGACCGTCGCCGAGGTTGTAGGACTCGCCGGCGCGCTTGACGTGGGGCGCGTCGCGGTCGAGCTCGGAGTAGACGGCGACGCTGGCGACGCCGAGCTCGTCGAGCGCGCGAATGATGCGGACGGCGATCTCGCCGCGGTTGGCTACCAGGACCTTGGAGAACATTGGCTGGACAGCTTATTCAGATCGTTCCTGGCGGAGCGATCCAGATGCTCTCGAAGCCCAGTACGCCGGAGAGCGTGTCGTAGTGATGGTCGTAGTGCAACACGCCGAACCCGCGCTCGGCGGCCGCTGCGGCGATCAGGTAGTCGCTGACAGGCACGCGTGGATGGTTGGCGCTCGCGAGCTCACCCGAGGCGCTGATCGCTGCGTCGCAGACTCCCTGGCTGATGGACGCCTGTCGCAGTGAGCTCAGCGATTTGGCGAGCCGGCCATGCTCCGCTGCGTCCTTCGCAGTCGTGAGAAGCTCGAGCGCCACCACAGGGCAGCCGACGAGCAGATCGGCCTGCGCGGTGTCGCGGAAGTGGGGCGCCACCTTGGGGTGGCGCTGGCGCGCCCACGCAGACGTGTCCACGACGAGTGCGACACCTGGTCCGTATCTCACGTCAGCTGTGATGCGGCTGCGATGGAGGCGGCAGCTTGTCCGCCAGATCCGATTCGCGCTTCGCGACGATGTCGCTCAACTGCGAGAAGTCGTACGTCAACAGCTCCTCGATCGCCTGTGCTCGGGCTTGGGTCTCGCTGTCGGTCTCGCGGGAGACCTCCTCGGCGCCGCGCAAAGCCAGGGCGCGGATCAATCCTGCGCGCCCGTGTGAGCTGTCGAGGTGCGCACCGGCGCGGTCGACAGCGCTTGCAAACTCAGGGTCGAGCGTCACCTGGACGCGAGGATGGGATGTCGGCACAGGTCCAAGTGTACCACCTGGACCACCACCACCGCAGGAGCGTGCGGGGTACCTGCTCGGGCGTGGCCGGCCTCAGGCTGCGGCGGCCGCGATCATGCCCGCGCCGACGGTCCCGTTGGTGGACTCGTCGATCAGGATGAAGCTGCCGGTGCGGCGGTTGCTGGCGTAGGGGTCGAACACCAGTGGCGCGCTGGTGCGCAGGCGTACGCGGCCGATGTCATTGAGCCCGAGCTCCTGGGGGGCGGCCATGCGCTCGAGCGTGTGCACGTCGACCATGTCGGCGATCGTGTCGATCACGGCTGTGGCGCTGCGCGAGGTCTGCTTGATCAGGTAGCGCGATCCCGGCCGCAGCAGCTCGTCGGTCATCCAGCAGATGTCGGCCTCGAGCTCGCGCGCCACTGCAGGGGCCTCGTCGGGGTGGCAGATGAGCTCGCCGCGCGAGATATCCAGCTCGTCCTCCAGGCGCAGCGTCAGGGACATCGGCGCCATCGCCTCTGCCAGCTCGCCGTCGTAGGTGTCGATCGCGGCGATCCGCGTGCGCGCGCCCGACGGCAGCACCGTCACCTCGTCGCCGAGACGCAGTGCGCCGCTCGCCAGCTGCCCCGAGTAGCCGCGGTAGTCGATCAGGCTCGCGTCGGGGACGCCGGCGCCCGGACGGATCACCCACTGCACGGGGAAGCGCGCGGGCTTCTCGTCGGGGTGGTCGTATGCGACGTCCACCTGCTCGAGCCACTCGAGCAGCGGCAGGCCGTCGTACCAGTCCATACGCGCCGAGCGCTCGACCACGTTGTCGCCGTTCAGCGCCGACATCGGCAGGTATGAGGTCGCCGTCTTTCGCGGGTTCTTGCCGCCCCGAAGCTTCTGTGCGAACTCCTCGAACTCCTCGATCAGCTCCTGATAGCGCTCCTGGGAGTAGTCCACGAGATCCATCTTGTTGATCGCCACGACCATCTGCGGGATGCCCAGCAGCGCGCTGATGAACGCGTGGCGCTTGGATTGCTCGAGCACACCCCTGCGCGCGTCGATCAGCACGACCGACACGTCCGCCGTGGATGCACCCGTGACCATGTTGCGCGTGTACTGGCGGTGACCGGGGCAGTCGGCAATGATGAAGCGCCGCTTGGCGGTCGCGAAGTAGCGGTAGGCAACGTCGATTGTGATTCCCTGCTCGCGCTCTGCGCGCAGCCCGTCGGTCAGCAGCGCCAGATCGAGCGTGCCCTCACCGCCGCGGCGCTCTGACGCCTGCGCGACATGCGCCAGCTGGTCCTCGAACACCTGCTTGGCGTCGTACAGCAGCCGCCCGATCAGCGTGCTCTTGCCGTCGTCGACGGACCCCGCCGTCGTGAAGCGCAGCAGGTCGAGGGTCATCGCCACACCAGCTGCAGATCAGTGCGCGACCCCGCCGGCCCCCCTCGAGGGGGCCTCATGAAAAAGGGTCGTCCGCGCACTAGAAATAACCGGCCTTCTTGCGGTCCTCCATCGCGGCCTCCGACACGCGGTCATCGGCGCGGGTCTCGCCGCGCTCGGTGATGCGGGTCGCTGCGATCTCCAGCACGACTTCCTCGAGCGTGCCCGCCAGCGAGCGCACGCCGCCGGTGCAGCTCATGTCACCGACCGTCCTGTAGCGCACGGTCTCCGTGAAGACCTCCTCGCCGTCGATCAGCTCGGTGCGCTCGTGCCACGCGTACAGCATGTCGTCGCGCTCGAACACCTGGCGCTCGTGCGCGAAGTAGATCGAGGGCACCTCCAGGCGCTCCTGGTCGATGTACTCCCACACGTCGAGCTCGGTCCAGTTCGACAGCGGGAACACGCGCACGTTCTCACCCTTTTTGATGCGCCCGTTGTACAGGTTCCACAGCTCCGGGCGCTGGTTCTTGGGATCCCACTGACCGAAGTCGTCGCGGAAGGAGAACACGCGCTCCTTCGCCCGCGCGCGCTCCTCGTCGCGGCGCGCGCCGCCGAACGCCGCGTCGAAGCCGTTCTCGGCGATCGCGTCCAGCAGCGTCACCGTCTGCAGTTTGTTGCGCGACGCGCGCGGCCCCGTCTCCTCGACGACGCGGCCCTTGTCGATCGACTCCTGGACGCTCGCCACGATCAGCCGCTCGCCCAACTCGCCGACGCGGCGGTCGCGGTACTCGATCACCTCGGGGAAGTTGTGGCCGGTGTCGACGTGCATCAGCGGGAACGGGAACGGCGCCGGACGAAACGCCTTCTCCGCGAGGCGCAGCAGCACGATCGAGTCCTTGCCGCCGCTGAACAGCAGCACCGGTTTCTCGAATTCCGCCGCGACCTCGCGCATCACGTGGATCGCCTCTGACTCCAGCGCCCGCAGGTGGCTCAGCTGGGGGCGCGTCGCGACGCTCACGGCTCGACTACCTCCACGTGTATGCCGCACTCGGTCTTGTCGGTGCCGGCCCAGCGGCCCTCGCGGCCGGCGCCTGGCTGCGTGCACGGTGCGCAGCCGATCGACTCGTAGCCGCGGTCGTGCAGCGGGTTGTAGGGGAGGTCGCGCTCGTGGATCCGCCGCCACAGGTCCTTGTCGGTCCAGTGCGCCAGCGGGTTGTACTTCCACAGGCCGCGCTTGGCGTCGCGCTCGATCAGCTCCGTGGCCGCGCGCGTCGGGCCCTGCTCGCGGCGAATGCCGGTGATCCAGCCCTCCGCGCCCGCAAGCGCGCTCTCGAGTGCCGCCACCTTGGCGGCCGAGCAGCAGTGCTCCGGGCCCGACCAGGGCCCACCCTCCCTCTCGGCGCTGCTCGCGTCCTGCACCTCGATCTCGATGCCGAAGCGCTGCTCGAAGGCGCGCCACGTCTCGAGCGTCTCGGGGAAGAGCACGCCCGTGTCGATCGTCACCACGCGCACCGCCTTGCCCGGGGCGGCGGGGGACATCTCTTCATTAAGCCGCAGCAGCTCGTCGAGCAGCACCGACTCCTCCTTCTGGAACGAGCACAGCAGCACCGCGCGCTCGCCGTGGCGCGCCGCCTCGCGCAGCGTGTGCGTGAGGCTGAATGTGGGGTCGATCTTGGAGGTCACCGGCACATTGTGGGTGTCTATTGGAGGCATCTGATCTGGTCGTCTCGTTTCATGGAGTTCTTGAGCTCTGTACGGCGTCCCTGGCCTGTGTCTTCCTATACCGCGCACTCTCCCTCGCCGCGCTGGACTTCGAACGGGGCGTTTCTGTTCCAGTCGATGAAGTCGTTCATCGTCTCCAGTGAGAACTCCACCGGCATCGACAGATCCTTCACAAGCCCCTCCAGCTCCCCCGTGCCGACGCGCTCTGTGAACGCCCCCCACGGCTCGCCGTCATCGCGGTTCTCTTCATAGTGGCGGATCCAGCGTTCGATCGCCTCCGGTACCCGCTTGGCGGGCAGGCGCAGCTTCAGTCGCGTGCCGAACTTCACGGGGGCGCCTTCGTAGACGCCGCCCACGTGCGGGATGTACGCGGGGATCGTGTGCCCGCCGACTTTGATCGACGCGCCGTAGAAGCCGATGTCGGCGACGTGGTGCTGCGCGCAGCCGTTCGGGCAGCCGCTCATCTTGATGTGGATGTCGCGTGTCAGCGGGTCTGAGATGTCCATCGCCTGCACGCGCTCCTGCACGGCCTGGTTCAGCCCCATCGAGCTGGTGATGCCGAGCTTGCACGAATCGGTGCCCGGGCACGACACCACATCGGTGATCTCGCGCGTGCCCGCGTCCGCGAGGCCGAGCTCGCCCAGCGCGCGCCACACGTCGTACACGCTCTCCTGGCGCACCCAGCGCAGCAACAGGTTCTGCTGCACGGTCGTGCGTGCGTAGCCACCCGCGTGGTCGCGCACGATCTGCGCGAGGCCGCGGAACTGCTCGGGGCTGAGGTCGCCACGCGTGACCTTCACCTCGACCGTGACGAAGCCCTCCTGCTTCTGCTCGAGCACGTTCGCCGCGCGGAAGCGCTCGAAATGACCGATGTCGCCGTTGGGAGAGCCGTAGCTGGCTGGGGGGGCGGGCGCCGACTCGCGCTCGTCGTCCACGAACAGCCGGTGCTCGACGGAGAAGTCGCGTTCGGCCACCCAGTCGCCTTCCAGCTCCTCCTCGACCTGGCGGCGCAGCTCGTCGATGCCGAACTTGTCCACGAACACCTTGATGCGCGCACGAGCGCGGTTCACGCGCAGCCAGTCCTGGCGGTCGAAGATCCTGAACACGGCCTCGGCGATCTTCAGGTAGTCGCCGTTGTCGAGCTCCACGAACTCGTACAGAGCAGGCGCGACGCGCGGCATGATCGAGGTGCCGCCGCCGACGAGCATCTGGGCTCCCCTGACCTGGGTGGGTGGGCTCCCATCTCCATTATCGATCTGCTTCACGCGCGCCCGGTAGGCAATGTCGTGGATCTCGGAGATCGCGCGCCCCTGCTCGGAGCCGTCGAACGCGGTCTTGATCTTGCGCGGCATCGCCTGCGTCGTCGGATGGCGCACGAAGTAGCGCACGTACGCGCCGACGTAAGGGGTCATGTCGAACAGCTCGTCCGCCGCGACGCCCGCCCACGGATCGCCCGTCACGTTTCTGACAGTGTTGCCGCAGCCCTCGCGACTCGACAGGCCGGTCTCGGCCAGCTCGCGGATGGCTTTCTCGACTTCCGGCAGCGGGATGTGGTGCATCTGGATGTTCTGGCGCGTCGTGATGTGCCCCTTGTTCAGCGGCACGTACTTCTCGATCACGTCCGCGAACGACTCCATCTGCTCAGGCGTGATGCCGCCGAACGGCAGCTTCACGCGGATCATCTGCACGTCGGGCTGGCGCTGACCGTAGACGCCCTGCTTGAGGCGGAACTTGATGAATTCGTCTTCGGGGATATCGCCCGCGAGAAACCGGCCCGCCTCGGTCTTGAAGTCGTCGAACTCCTGCTCGAGGATCGGGATCACGTGCCCCGGCACGTTCTGCACGACCTCCGGGTCGTCGAGCGTGCCGCGCTGGGCGGAGATGGAACCTGGCTCCATGGGTACGAAAACCTCCTGGTTCGGACCCCGTCGGTCCGAACTGCGTTCGACTACACGGGTCGTTGAACAGCTATTGCGCTAAAGCCTAGCGGCTTTTAGGTGTTTATCCAGGGATCGGGAACATCCAGGAAACATCGGCCGCATCGGCGTCCGCAGCGGGCGCGCGCGAGACGCCTTCCAGCAGCGCCGTGCGTCGCCAGCCGTCGAGGGCGCTGCGCGAGGACGCGCTTGGCGGCGGCGCGATTGCGCGCATGAAGCGCTCGATCGCAGCCACGATCGCGGCGGCCTCCTCGGGGTTGGCGGAGGGAGGGATTGCCTGCAGGCGGCGGTTGACGTTGCTCATGCGCACATTGTGACCGTTTGTCGAGCTCTTGCTCTCAGGTCTGGGCGATCTCCGATGCAAACTGCACGAGGCGGCTCGCCTGGCGTAGAGCCGACTTGAGGTCCTTCGTCGCTACATCGAACAACCCATAGTGCGCCTCGTCCTTGAGGTCGACCAGGCGACCGAGGGAGTTGGCCGCCTGTCGGCCTCCGGGTGTCACTCGCTCCAGCAGAGCCGCGGCCTCGCGATGGTCCTGGCCCCGATACCGCCGGCCGAGGGCCTTGCAGCACGCAGCGTCGGACGCGGCGATCCCTGCCAGCACGGCCAACGCTGCGGCCGGACTCGCGTACTCGACGTCATCGCCTTCGTCGGCTACCAGTTGCGCCACCTCGAGAAACAGGCGCGCGTGACGAAGCCGGGTCGCGGCATCTGCCCCAGAGCAGCGCTGGGTTCGCCCGACGCCGCGCGGGCTCATGCGGGGCCGACCATGGTGGAGATATCTGATCCGTGCAGCACGAGCGCATCGGAGCGAAGTGCGGCGACGATCGCCCGGTCTTCCCTACGCAGTTGATCGATCTCCTCGTCGGCGAGCTCCACGATCTGGGCGTAGTTACCCGTCCACCTCCGGATCTGGTCCTTGAGATCGGCCAGCTGTGTGCGCCACGTCGTGTTGTCGTCGTCGACCGCCCTGGGCCGAATGACGAGCAGGTCTATGTCGCTTGCTGTCCCGCCGTCTCCCCGCGCAGCAGATCCGAACATCGAGACGTTGGCGGGTGCTATCTCCCAGGAGTCGAGTGCGCCTCGAATGCGGCGGAGCAACTCGCCCCGCATATCCATGAGGAGCTCCACCGCCGGCGCGGCGAGGTGCTCGCGATTGAGCGTGAACAGATACGCCCGGTTCAGCTCCACCCGATCTACGAGGCCATGCTCGGTCAGCCTGTTCAGAGCATCCAGAACGCCGCTGTGCGAGCGCCTGCCTGTCAGCGCTGCCACCTCCCGACCGGTGAGGACGCCGGTCGTCCTGGCGAGCACCCGCAACACGTCGCCGTCGAGCGTGGGTGAGACCGCCTTATGGGGGCTTGCGATATCCATAGTGGCGAGTATATCGTCCATATGGAGTCTTTTCCGAACACATGGACGGTATACCATCCATCCAGCCGGTGCGCCGAAGATGACTGCCGGATTTCGCCGAGCATTTGCGCCGGTCTGTTGTAACAGCGCTACAGCGGGATGTTGCCGTGCTTGCGCTTGGGCCCCGGCTCGCGCTTGCCCTGCAGCGTGCGCAGCGCAGTGATCAGCCGCGGACGCGTCTCGTGCGGCACGATCACGTCGTCGATGTAGCCGCGCTCGGCGGCGGTGTAGGGGTTGGCGAAGCGCGCCTTGTAGTCCTCCATGAGCTTCTTGCGCCGCTCGTCGGGCGTCGGGCTGCCGGCGATGTCGCGGCGATAGATGATGTTGACCGCGCCCTCGGGCCCCATCACGGCGACCTCGGAGGTGGGCCAGGCGAAGTTGAAGTCCGCGCCGAGGTGCTTGGAGGACATGACGTCGTAGGCGCCGCCGTAGGCCTTGCGCGTGATGATCGTGACCTTCGGCACGGTCGCCTCGGCGAACGCGTAGAGCAGCTTGGCGCCATGGCGGATGATGCCGCCCCACTCCTGCGCGGTGCCCGGCAGGAAGCCCGGCACGTCGCAGAACGTCAGCAGTGGGATGTTGAAGGCATCGCACGTGCGCACGAAGCGCGCGGCCTTCTCCGAGGCGGCGATGTCGAGCACGCCGGCGAGCTGCGCGGGCTGGTTGCCGACGATGCCGATCGCGTAGCCGTCCATGCGCGAGAAGCCGCAGATGATGTTCTTGGCGTAGTGCTCGTGCACCTCGAAAAACTCTTCATCGTCGACGATCCGCTTGACGACCTCGCGCATGTCGTAGGGCTTGTTGGGGTTGTCCGGGACGACGTGGTCGAGCTCGGGGTCCATGCGCTCGGGGTCGTCGCTCGGCTCCACGCGCGGCGTGCTCTGCAGGTTGTTGGAGGGCAGGAAGCTGAGCAGGTAGCGGCAGTCCTCGAGGCACGCGTCCTCGTCGTCTGAGGCGAACTGCGCGACCCCCGACTTGGTGTTGTGCGACATCGCGCCGCCGAGCTCCTCGAAGCCGACTTCCTCGCCGGTGACGGTCTTGATCACGTCGGGACCGGTGATGAACATGTGCGAGGTCTCCTTGACCATGAAGATGAAGTCGGTGATCGCGGGCGAGTACACGGCGCCGCCGGCGCACGGGCCCATCACGAGGCTGATCTGCGGGATCACGCCGGAGCAGCGCACGTTGCGCAGGAACACGTCGCCGTAGGAGCCCAGCGACACGACACCCTCCTGGATGCGCGCGCCACCGGAGTCGTTGATACCGATCACGGGGCAGCCGATCTTGGCCGCGAGATCCATGATCTTGCACATCTTCTCGCCCATGACCTCGCCGAGCGAGCCGCCGAACACCGTGAAGTCCTGGCTGAACACGCACACGGTGCGCCCGTCGATCGTGCCGTGCCCCGTCACGACGGCGTCGCCCCACGGCCGGTTTTTCTGCATGTCGAAGTCGTAGGTGCGGTGGCGCACGAACGTGTCGAGCTCCTGGAAGGAGCCGGGGTCGAGCAGCTTCTCGACGCGCTCGCGCGCCGTGTACTTGCCGCGTGCGTGCTGCTTCTCCTCGGCCTCGGGCGCCGAGTGCAGCGCCGCCGCGCGCAGCTCCTCGAGCTGCGCGAGCTTCTCCTCATATGTCTCCGGTGCCTTCTGGCGCGCCGGTTTGCGGTGTCCGCTGCGCGAGCTCGCAAGCAGCGCCGCGTCTGCCTGTCGGTTATGGGAGCTACTCGCCATCGGTCGAGGATCTTAGCCGGGCACAGGCTCGCGCCAGGCCCACACCAACCCGCGATAGCCAAAGTCCTCTGACTCGTGCAGGCCCGTGTAGCCCGCCGCGGCCAGCCGCCCGAGCGCCGCGCCCCTGGCGTCGGGCTCGGGGCACGCGGCCGCGTGCCACTCGAGCACGATCGCGCGCGCCCGCAGATCCGCCAGTCGCGGATCGGTCAGGATCGGCCACTCGCCGCCCTCGATGTCCATCTTGATCAGCTCGACGTCGTGGTCCTGCGCGAACAGGTCGACCGCCGCGACCGAGATCGTGCGACCGTCCGTGAGCGCTGCCGGAGCCGGCCCGCGGTTGGCAACGCCTGCCAGGCCGGCGATCTGCGACTCGCCGAACAGGCCCGAGACGAACTCGAGCGTGCCATCCCGTGCGGCCACCGCTGCGGCCGTGACCGTCCAGCGCTCCTGCAGACCGTTGGCCGATATCACCCGCTGGAGCACCTGCAGGTTCATCGGATCGGGCTCGAAGCTGTGCAGCCTCGCGCGCGGCCATCTGCCCATGACGAAGACCCCGAAGAGCCCGATGTTGCCGCCGAGGTCCAGCACAGACAAGCCGTGCGCCCGCTCCAGCGTCGCCGTAAGCGCGGCGGGCGGCTCATAGCCGCCGCGCCCATCTCCGTCGCCGAAGACCTCTTTGAAGATGTACAGATCCCTGGTCCGATGGCGCAGGAAGACCTTCAGGCCCGACGTGCGCAGGCGATAGCCGCACGCCCGTGGAGTGGCCTGCTCGCGCAGCTGCTCGCGCACGACGAAGCCGATCGCGCCGTGCAGGGGACGGGCGGCTCGCGACGCCGCGCGCAAGCGTCGCGCGGGAGCCGAGTCGAGCAGTTCGGTGACGCCGGGGACGCGCTTGACGGCGGCTGCGAGACCGTCGCGCACGACCCTGGCGCTAGGCGCCTGCGGCCGCGGAAGCCTGCACGAGGCCGCGCTCGTGCAGCTCCTCGGCGATCTGCACCGCGTTGGTGGCGGCCCCCTTGTGGAGGTTGTCGGCCACGACCCACATGTCGAGCGCGCGCTCGTGGCCGGGGTCGCGGCGGATGCGTCCGACGAACACCTCGTCGCGGCCGGCAGCCTCGACGGCCAGCGGGTACATCGCCCTGTCGGGGTCGTCGATCACGACGACGCCCGGAGCCGCCTGCAGCAGCTCACGGGCCCGTCCGGGCGAGAGCTCCGTGCGGGTCTGGACATTGACGGCCTCGGAGTGGCCGGTCACGACCGGGACGCGCACGCAGGTGGCGCTGACGCGGATCGCGGGGTCCTCGAGGATCTTGCGCGTCTCGTTGATCAGCTTGCGCTCCTCGTCGGTGTGGTCGTCGCCGGCGGCGAAGCTGCCGGCGTGGGGAAGCGCGTTGAACGCGATCTGGTGCGCGTACTGGGTGGGCGCGTCGATGGCGCGCTCGTGCAGCAGCGCGCGTGACTGCTCGAGCAGCTCCTCGACAGCCAGGCGGCCGGTTCCCGATACGGCCTGGTAGGTGCTGATCACCAGGCGCTCGATGCCCGCCTCGCGGTGCAGCGGGGCGAGGGCGACGACCATCTGCATTGTCGAGCAGTTGGGGTTGGCGATGATTCCCGCGTGGCCCGCGAGCGCCTCGGGGTTGACCTCGCTGACGACCAGCGGGACGTCGTCGTTCATGCGCCAGCGCGACGAGTTGTCGATCACGGTGGCGCCCGCGGCGACGAACCGCGGCGCCCACTCCGCGGAGGTCGAGCCGCCGGCTGAGAACAGAGCCAGCTCGAAGCCCTGGATCGAATCGTCGTCGAGACCGCGCACGAGCAGCCCTCCGTCGAGCTGCCTTCCGGCCGAGCGGGCGGAGGCGAACGGCACGATCTCCGACGCGGGGAAGTTGCGCTCGCGCAGCAGCCTCAGCATCAGCGTGCCGACCTGCCCGGTCGCCCCGACGACAGCCACTCGATAGCCCTCTGACATGGGCTTCAGGGTACCGGCCTGCGTTCGCCGCGGCGTTTGCAGCCAAGATGATCCTCCTGTATATCCAGGCGTTCGAGATGACGAGCCGTGGACCATGAGCCCCGAGTTGCAGCTCGGACCCCTGCGGGTGAGCGCCCCGGCTTCGACCGCCTCACCTGCATCCGCCGGGGGGGAACCGTCGCTGAGCGTGGTGATCCCGTACTACCGCGGCGCAGCGGTGATCGCCGAGGCGGTCGAGTCGGTGCTGGCGCAGACGCTCGCGCCGCTGGAGATCGTGATCTGCGACGACGGCTCGCCCGATGACCTCGACGCGGCGCTCGGGGGGCTGCGCGAGCGCGTCGTCGTGGTGCGCCAGGAAAACGGCGGCATCGCCTCCGCGATGAACGCCACGACGCGCGCGGCGCGCGGCGAGTTCGTGGTCCAGCTCGACCAGGACGACGCTTTCCTGCCCGGCCGCCTGGAGGCGATCGCCGCGGTGCTGAGGGCTCGCCCGGACCTCGACATCGTCGCCACCGACGCGATCGTGGAGATGCAGGGGCGGGAGATCGTGACGCTCGAGGCGATCAGCCGCTACGAGGACGGCGACCAGCGCGCTGCCATGCTGAGGACGTGCTCGTTTCTGTGGCCTGCGATCAGACGCTCGCGGCTGCTGGCCGCCGGTGGCTACGACGAGAGCTTTGCGGTGATGCAGGACTGGGAGTGCTTTGCGCGGCTGGTGCTCGGCGGGGCGCTCGTGGCGTACGTGCACGCGCCGCTGTACCGCTGGCGCATGACTCCGGGCAGCCGCTCCTCGCGCGACAGGGTCGCCAATGTCGAGGCGATTGAGCGGATGCTGGTGAAGCTGCTCGCGGGATCGTCGCTGCGCGACAGCGAGCGCGCGCGGGCGCAGGCTCTGCTCAGCCAGCGGCGCCGCTGGCTGGCGCGCGAACGGGCGCGCCAGGCGGTCGAGAACCGCTCCCCCTCCGCCCGCAGGCTTTCGCTCGGCCTGGCCGCCGGGCGCGGCTTCGACAACGCGACGCGCGCGAAGGCTGCCGTGACCGTGCTCTCGCCGGCGCTGGCGCGGCGCTTCCTCGAGCGCCGCGCCGAGCAGGCCGATCCGGCGCGCGAGGCGCTCGCGCAGAGAGGCTTTCACTGGGCTGCCGAGGCGGACGGGTCGTGAGCGTGGCGCAGGCCGGCGTCGAGGAGCTGACCGTGGCTGACTGGCGCGTGTCGGCGTGCCCACCGGTGGGTTCCCACGGTGGGGACGCGCAGCCTCAAAACGCACCGCGGCTGAGCGTCATCATCACCTACTTCCTCGGTCAGCAGACCATCGGCGACGCCGTGCGCTCGGTCCTCGCGCAGACCGTGCCGCCGCACGAGATCGTGATCTGCGACGACGGTTCGCCGGATGACCTCGACGCCGGCCTCGGCGAGCTGCGCGACCACGTGCGGGTCGTACGCAAGGAGAACGGCGGCACGGGTTCGGCGCTGAACGCCGCCGCGGCCGCTGCGGGCGGCGACTATCTCGTGCAGCTGGACGTCGACGATGCCTTCTGCCCGCGACGCCTGGAGGCCGTCGCGGCGGTGCTGGCGGCGCGCCCGGACGTGGACATCGTCACGGGCGACGCCCTGATCGAGTACGGCGAGCGAGTCGTCGCCCGTATGGGCCGGCTCAACCCGCCTGCGCTGGCCACAGGGCGCGAGACGATGCTCGAGCGCAACTGGATCCCGTGGCCGGCGGCGCGACGCTCGTTGGTCATGGAGCGGGGTGGCTGGGACGTCCGTTTCAAGGTCTTCGAGGACTGGGACTGCTGGCTGCGGCTCGTGCTCGCCGGTGCGGCCGTCGCGTATGTGCACGCGCCGCTGTACCGCTGGCGACTGTCGCCCGACAGCCGCTCCTCGGCCAGTCGCGTGGCCCACCACCAAGACCAGGTGCTGATGATCGAAAAGGCGCTGCAGAGCTCAGACCTGACGCCCGCCGAGCGCGCGAGGGCCACCTCGCTGCTCGCTGGTCGCAGGCTCTCGCTGCGTCGCGCGCGTGCCCGCGATGCGATCCGCGAGCGCGCACCCGACGCGCGCCGGCGCTCGATCGCGCTGCTCGCCGACGGTGGCGTCGAGCGCGCCACGCGGGCCAAGGCCGCGCTCGCGATTCTGTCCCCGAGCCTCGCAGGACGCCTGCTGGAGCGGCGCTCGGAGACCGCCGACCCGGCCGTCGCAGAGCTCGCCCGGCGCGGCTTCGGCTAAGCGCCGACGTGCAGCGCCATCAGCACGATCGTGACCAGCACGAGCACGCTGAGCAGCGTGCCGACGAGCGACAGGCGGCGCACCAGCGCGCGGTACTCGTCGCTGAACTCGACCTCGCCGGCGGGCGCGCGGGCACCGGCTCCCGCCGCCCCCGCGACGCCGGCGGGCTCGGTGCTCGCCGCGAGGTCGCGAATGGCGATCTGCTCGGCGCGTTTCGAGGTCGGGATCATCACCGCGCCGACCAGCGCGCCGATCACTACGACCGCCGCCAGCCCCCACTGCACGAAGAAGTCGCTCCAGAAGTGCCCCTTGCCGGCGAGGTAGATGCCCGCCGCCAGCACCACCAGCAGGCCCGGGTTCAGCAGGAAGCGCTCGGTCGTGTACTCGACGCGGTGCAGCAGCGGCAGCCCGCGGGGATCCTGGCGGGCGGCGACCGTGAACATGATCGGGTAGGCGAACGTCGCGCCGAACGCCACGACGACGGCAATGATGTGAATCGCGAGGACTACTTCGTATAGGGACGCAGCGGGGTCGGTGAGCATGCTCGGCACCCTAATCGGTACCCCGGCCGCGACGCTCAGAACGTCGGTGCGTACTTGCCGAACACGTCCTGCATCGCCCCGCACACCTCGCCCAGCGAGCAGCGGTCCTTCAGCGCCTGGCGGATCGCCGGCAGCAGATTGTCGCTGCCGCGCGCGACGTCGCGCAGCTCGCCCAGGCGGCGCTCGACGAGGGCGCCATCACGGTCGGACTTGAACTCTTTGAGTCGCGCGAGCTGTTCGCGCTCGGACTCGGGGTCCACGCGCAGCAGGTCCGGGACCTCGAGGCTGTCTTCCTCGTATGCGTTGACGCCGACGACGATGTCCTGGCCGATGCGGTAGCGCTCCTGGTAGCCCCAGGCCGACTCGTCGATCTCGCCGGTGATGAACTCGATCGCGTGCACCGAGCCGCCGAGCGCGTCGACCTTCGCGATCAGCTCATTGGCGCGTGCTTCGATCTCGTCCGTCAACGCCTCCACGAAGTAGGACCCTGCGAACGGGTCCACCGTGTCCGTCGCGCCCGACTCGTGCGCCAGGATCTGCTGGGTGCGCAGCGCGATTTTGGCGGCGCGCTCGGTCGGCAGCGCCAGCGCCTCGTCGAAGCCGTTGGTGTGCAGCGACTGCGTGCCGCCGCACACCGCCGCAAAGCCCTGCAGCGCCACGCGCACGATGTTGTTCTCCGGCTGCTGCGCCGTCAACGTCACGCCGCCCGTCTGCGTGTGGAAGCGCAGCATCGTCGCCTTCGGGTTCGTCGCCCCGAAGCGCTCGCGCATGATGTGCGCCCACATCCGTCGCGCCGCGCGGAACTTGGCGACCTCCTGGAAGACGTTGTTGTGGCCGTTGAAGAAGAACGCCAGCCGCGGCGCGAAGTCGTCCACGGAGAGGCCCTTGTCGATCGCCGCCTGCACGTAGGCGATGCCCGAGGACAGCGTGAACGCGACCTCCTGCACCGCCGAGCAGCCCTTCTCGCGGAAGTGGTAGCCGGAGATCGAGATCGTGTTCCACTTGGGCACATGCTGCTGGCAGTACTCGAACAGGTCGGTCGTCAGCCGCATCGTCGGCTCGGGCGGGTAGATGTAGTTGCCGCGCGCGATGTACTCCTTGAGCACGTCGTTCTGCGTCGTGCCGCGCAGCATCTGCGAGGGCACGCCCTGCTCCTCGCCGACCAGCTCGTACAGGAGCAGCAGGCACGCAGCGGGAGCGTTGATCGTCATCGAGGTGGACACCTGATCGAGCGGGATCGCGTCGAAGGCGGTGCGCATGTCGTCGATCGTGTCGATCGCCACCCCGGTGCGGCCCACCTCCCCGAGGCAGCGCGGGTTGTCCGAGTCGAGGCCGAGCTGCGTCGGCAGGTCGAACGCCATCGACAGGCCGGTGGAGCCCTTCGACAGCAGGTAGCGGTAGCGCTCGTTTGACTCCTTCGCCGAGGCGTAGCCGGCGTACTGGCGCATGGTCCACGGCTGACGGCGGTACATCTCACGGTACACGCCGCGCGTATACGGGAACTCGCCCGGCTGGCCCAGGTCGAGATCCTGAGGCAGGTCGTCCTGCGTGTACAGCTCGGAGATCTCGATGCCCGAGTCCGTGAAGCGGCGCGGGTCATCCGGGCCGACGATCGGCGCGACGGTGAGGTGCTCCTCGGTTGAGGCCATGCGTCAAATGATAAGGACCGCACGGTGATGGAACTGGTGGCGGCCCGGACGCGCGCTGGTACGGGCGCTTGGGGACGGGTATTCTCCGGCAATGCCTACCTGTCTGGTCACCGGCGGCGCCGGCTTCCTCGGCTCGCACCTGTGCGACGAGCTGCTCGAGCGCGGCAACCGCGTGATCTGCGTCGACAACCTCGAGACCGGCTCGCTCGCGAACATCGAGCACATCCGCGACCCGGCGCGCTTCACGTTCCTGCACGTCGATATCACCGCCCCGTACTTCGTCGAGGAGGCGGTCGACTTCGTCTACCACTTCGCCTCGCCCGCATCGCCGATCGATTACCTGCGCCTGCCGCTGCACACGCTCAAGGTCGGCTCCTACGGCACGCACCACACGCTCGGGCTGGCCAAGGCCAAGCGCGCGCGTTTCCTCACGGCGTCGACGAGCGAGGTCTACGGCGACCCGCTCGAACACCCCCAATCCGAGACCTACTGGGGGCACGTCAACCCGATCGGCCCGCGGGGCGTCTACGACGAGGCCAAGCGCTACGCCGAGGCGCTGACGATGGCCTACCACCGCCAGCAGGGCGTCGACACCGCGATCGTTCGCATTTTTAATACCTACGGGTCGAGAATGAGACCTCACGACGGCCGCGCGATCCCCACGTTCCTGCGTCAGGCGCTCGCCAACCGCCCGATCACCGTGTTCGGCGACGGCAGCCAGACGCGCTCGTTCTGCTACGTCTCAGACCTGATCCGCGGGATCATCGCGCTCGCCGAGTCGGGCCATCACTACCCGGTGAACATCGGTAACCCAGATGAGTTCACGCTGCTGGAGCTCGCCGAAATCGTGAAAGAGCTGACCGGCTCGACCGCCGAGATCGTCTACGAGGCGCTGCCCGAAGATGACCCCAAGCAGCGCAAGCCGAACATAACGCTCGCGGGCGAGCTGCTCGGCTGGTCGCCTGAGGTGTCGCTGCGCGACGGACTGCAGCGCACGATCGAGCAGTCCGGCGTCGAGTTCCTCGTCGGTGGTGGCGCCAACTGAAGACGATGCGCCCTGCGGAGGAGCCCTGCGTCCGCTGGCGCAAGCCACCATGCAGTGCCGCCGGCGAGCACCGTCCTAACCGCTCCGTGTGCGAGGCTGCGGTGTTGTGAGTAGCGAGATGGGACCACGCGTGTCGGGAACCTCGGCTCCGCCAGCGCCACCTGCCGCTCGTGCACGTACGCGCTCGACGTCCTCCGCACCCACACAGCGCGTCGAGCGCTCCGATCGCGACATCCGCCGCAAGCGCCCGCCGGTCCTCTCGTTCCTGCTGCGCGCCTCGACCTTCTGGCGTGTGGCGCGCGTCGCCTCGCTGCTGGCGCTCGACTTCGCCGGGGTGGCGCTCGCGATCTTCACGGCGCTGGTGCTCAAGGAAGCGGTCCACGGAGGCGTGCAGTGGGTGCACGCGCGCGAAAGCACAGAACACTTCCTGCCCTTCGCCTACCTGCTGACAGCGCTGCTGTTCGCGCGCTCCGGGCTCTACGCGCAGCGCTCGCTGCGTCCCGGGCTCTCACGCATCGTCGGCTCGCTGTTCGAGGTGGCGTTCGTGGCGCTGATCTTCGCCGTTGTCAGCGGCGAACACTTCTCGAGCTACTACCTGTTCTGGAGCTCGCTCGCGTTCGCGATCTTCTACGACGCGTCGTTCCGCGCGGCCTACGAACGCTTCACGGGGCTGCTGCTGCGATCCGCCGGCTACCAGCGGCGCGCCGTGCTGGTGGGCAGTGGCAAGCACATCGTCGATGTCGCGCACGCCCTTGCGGACGTGCCCCACGCACCGATCGACGTCGTCGGCTTCCTCTCGTCGAAGCCGCTTCCCGACAACGGTCTGCGCGCGCTCGGAACGCTTGCGAGCCTCGAGCAGGTCCTGGAGGACGGGCATATCGACGAGGTCATCATCGCCGACCCCGACTTTCCCCAGGACGACGCTGTCGAGCTGGTCGATCAGTGCCACCGGCGCGGCGTGCGGGTGCGCCTGGCGCCCTCGACGATGGAGATCCTGATCCATCGCGCCGAGTTCGTGCCGGGCCAGTCGGTGCCGCTGTTCGAACTGGGTCCGCCGGTGTTCGAGGGCATCGACTTCGCGCTCAAGCGCACGTTCGACATCGTCGGCGCGACGCTGCTGCTGGTGCTGCTGAGCCCGCTGCTGCTGACGATCACGCTCGCCGTGCGCCTCAGCTCGCGCGGTCCGATTCTCTTCCGTTCGATGCGTCGCGGCATCGGCCAGCGTCCGTTCGCGTGCCTGAAGTTCCGCACGATGCAGATCGACGCCGAGGAGTACCAGGCCGAGCTCGAAGCGCTCAACGAGGCCTCGGGGGCGCTGTTCAAGATCCGCGAGGACCCGCGACTGACGCCGATCGGGCAGCTGCTGCGGCGCTTCTCGCTCGACGAGCTCCCCCAGTTGGTCAACGTGCTGCGCGGCGAGATGTCGCTCGTGGGTCCGCGACCGCTACCCGAACGCGACTACGCGATGCTCGAGGACTGGCACCGCAAGCGCTATCTCGTGCTTCCCGGCCTGACCGGCCTGTGGCAGGTCTCCGGGCGCTCGGAGCTCGACTTCGACGACCTCGTGCACCTCGACTTCATCTACCTCGAGCGCTGGTCGCTCGCGCTCGATCTGACGATCCTCTTGAAGACCATCCCTGCCGTGCTCACACGGCGCGGCGCCTACTGAGGCTCGAGACCCTCGATTCCCGCCGCCCCCGCGGCCCCAGCCGGACGGCGCAGCGGTCGCGGGGTCGGGCGAGCGTGTTGGGCGGATGCGGCGCTCGCTGCCCGCGCGTAGACATCCCAGGTCGCCCGCGCGGCGTCCTGCCAGCTCCACGGCGGCGGCGCCGGCGCGGGGCGTTGCGCGGCCTGCGCGGCCGCGATCAGCTCATCCATCGCGCCCGGCGCCACGAACGTCGCGCGCTCGCCCAGCACCTCGCGCATCGCGGGGGTGTCGCACGCAGCGACGGGCGTGCCGCACGCGAGCGCCTCGACCGCCGGCAGGCCGAAGCCCTCGTTCATCGACGCGCACACCAGCGCGTGGGCGCCGCTGTAGATCGCCGCCAGCTGCGGGTCGGAGACCTGGCCCGTGAGAATCACGTCCGGCAGCTCGCGTGCCCACGGGCGCGTCGCGCCGACCAGCACCAACGGCAGCTCGCGGGGCGTGCCCGCGAGCTTGACGATCTGCTTGCCGGGATCGGGGTGGCGCAGGCCGCCGACCCATACGAGGAAGCGCTCGGGCAGTTGGAAGCGCGCACGCACCTCCGCGACCTCATCTGAGGTGCGCGGGTACATCGCGGCGGTGGCGGCCTCGGGGATCACGACCACCTGCTCGCGCGCTAGCCGCAGGTGCCCCACGGCGTCCTCCGCGACCGCCTCCGTCGGCACGATCACGCGCGCGGCGCGTTGCGCCGCCAGGCGGCGCAGGCGCAGGCGCAGGCCGCTGCGCAGGTGCTCGCTGCGGCGCTTGAGCATCCCGAGGTCGTGGATCGTGACGACCATCGGGCACGGGCTGTGCAGCATCGCGCCGTCGATCCACGGCGAGTGGAACACGTCTGCGCTACGCGAGCGCGCCAGCGCCGACGGGCGATGCGTCTCGACGATCTGGTCGTTGGCCGCGACCGTCTCGTGCAGCGCCTCGAGCAGGCAACGCGTATAGCGCCCGACGCCGTCCGGATCAGAAGCAGGGCGGCTGTCGAACGCGACCTTCACCGGCGGGCTTTCGCGCTCACTCGCTGCTCCCCGGCGTGCATCGCGCCACAGTATTCGCTTTGCGCAGCGTTTGGTAGCTGTGACAGCTGCGCTGCACGCACTTTGGGTATGCAAGGAAGGTGCCGCGCCCGTCGGCGCCCGCGCGGCCCTAGCCTGTGCCGTCGATGCCATCGCGCGATTACCACGAAGGGCTGTGGCAGACAGTCCAGCCGGGGCTCGAGCCGGCGGACTTCGCGCTGCGCCGGCGTTTCCTGCTGGAGAACGTCGCGGCGGGGCAGCGTGTGCTCGACGTCGGCTGCGGCGAGGGGCGCTTCACGGCTGAGCTCGTGCGCGCCGGCGCGGATGCGGTCGGGATCGATGTTGCCGAGGAGCCGCTCCGCCGCGCACGGGCGCTGCATCCGCAGCTCGACGTGCGGCTCGTTGACGGCGAAGGTGCGTGGGAGCTCGCGGACGCGTGCTTCGACGCCGTCTGGGCCGGCGAGGTGATCGAGCACGTCGCCGACACGACGGCGTGGCTGTCGGAGATCCGACGCGTGCTGCGCTCAGGCGGGAGCCTGCTCGCGACGACGCCCGCTCACGGCCCGCTCGCGCTCGCGCGCATGGCGCTCTCCCGACGCGCCTACGGCGAGCACTTCGACCCGCGCGGCGATCACCTTCGCTACTACAGCCGCGAGACGCTCGCGGCGCTGCTCGCTGACTTCGGCTTCGAGGCGATCAGTGTGCGGGGCGCGGGTGGCCCGCCCGGCGCGCGGCGGCTGCTGCTCGCGCGTGCCGTGCGCTCGCGCTTTTGATCCTCGCGGCGCGGGCCGCCGCAGCCGCGTTCGCCGCCTGGAGGCGCTGGGCGGCCTGCAACGCCTGGATGTAGTCGTTGTGCACTTCGATCGCTTCTGGCCTGCCGGCAGCGACCGCTTCCATCGAGATCAGCTGCGGGTCGAGGTAGATCGCTGCCTGCAGCTCCTTCACCGCCGCCCGCGGCTTGCCGCTGACGAGGTCGTAGCGCCCGAGCACCAGCCATGCCTGCGGATTCGACGGCTGCAGGCGCACAGCGCGTTCGAGTGTCGCCTGCGCCAGCGCCGGATGCCCGGAGTGCTGCTCGACGTTCGCGAGCGCGAACAGCGCTTCGACCGACAGCGGATCGCGCGAGACGGCCGTGTCGGCCGCATCGGTCGCCGCGCCGACGCGGTTTGCTTCGAGCTGCGCATCAGCCTGCCCGCGGGCTTCTTCCGCGCGCTGTGGCTGCCACTGAGACCACGCCGCCAGCAGCGCGAGCACGACCACCGCGGCGGCCATCAGCAGGCTCGTCCGGGAGGGCCGCTGCCCCGATCCGGGGCGCCAGCCCTTGCGGCTGGCGGTGTCGGTCTCCTGCGCGCCGGCCGCGCCACCCGCGGCGGCTGCCGCGCGCCGTGACCTCGACAGCTCGCCGCGTCCGGCGAGCCAGCCGGCGCACAGCAGTGCCACGCACGCGTCACCCGGCACGTACCAGGTCCAATCGACAAGCGAGTGCGTGCCGAACACGACGACCAGGCACAGCATGCACAGCATGCCGATGCGCTCGGGGGTGTAGCGAGTCAGTGCGCGCTCGTGCAGTGCCCTCCAGCCGGGTCGCGCGCCGCTCGGGATCTCGCGCCACGCGCGCCAGCTCGTCCAGCGGCGGTTGAAGAGATGTGTCGGGCGCCCGGCCGCCCCCATCCACGTCAACAGCAGCGCGAGCGCGATCAGCAGACCGACCACGCCGAGGTCGGCGAGCGTCTGCACGATGAAGCCGTGGGCGTGCCTGACTTCGAGCGTCTCGGTTTCGTAGCGAAGGTGCGCGGTCCAATACCCTTCGGCGCCGGCGCCGAGCGCGGGATGCGCCTCGAAGACCTGCAGCGCCTCCTTCCAGTAGCGCGCGCGCACGCTGGCCACCGCCGTCAGCCGCGCCGCCGTGTTCGGAGGCTGCTTCGCGTTGGGGTTGGTGAGGGCGCTGACCGCGTGCGAGATGCTGCCCGTGAAGCCGCGGTGGCTGTGCGCTAGCGCCCCTGCAAACGCGACCAGCACGAGCACGACAAGCGCCACCAGCAGCGCGCCGGCGCGCCGGCGCGCGAGCAGCGACGGCGCGCGGCGCGCGGTCGCAAAGCCGATCGTGATCCCGACGATGCTCAGCACCACGAGCATCGCCACGATCAGCGCGCCGAGCTGGTGGCCCGCCTGCGAACGTTCGGCGAGCGACACCCCTTCGGCGCTGAGCGCGTGTCGGGAGAAGTCCCACGCGACGACCGCGCCGGCCCCGAGCGCCGAGACGAGCAGAAGCGTCGCCGCGCGCAGGCGCAGCGGCACAGCGCAGAACCACAGCAGGAGACCCAGCGCGAGCGCCGCGAGCGCCCCACGGGAGTAGGCGAGCACGAGCGTCAGCAGCAGCACGCCCATCGCCGGATACGCGAGCGCCCGCGCGAGCGCGTGGCCGGTGCGCCGCGAGCCGAGCCACAAGCAGGTGATCACGCCCATCGCGGCGGTCAGCCCGACCGCGTTCCAGTAGCCATACGGTTCGTTCAGGCGGGCGAAGGTGTTCAGGGGGTCGAGGCTCGGGAAGACCTTCGTCGCCAGCGCATAGGCGCAGACCACGACCGCCGCCAGCGTCAGGCCGCCGAGCACGGCCGGCCAGCGGTCGGGCACGACGCGCACCAGCGCGACCCCTGCGGCGAACACGGCGGTGTAGGCGAGCAACCGTCCCGCGTCCTGCCAGCTGTGGTCGGGCTGCACCGACCATACGATCGAGAGCGCGGTGAGCACGGTGAACGCGAGCAGCAAGCCGGCGGGCCACGCGCCGTATGCGCGCATGTCCGGCGCGCTCAGCAGCAGGCACGCCGCTATCAGCAGGCCGGCTCCGATCGTCAGCGCCATCTCCGTCGAGACCATCGATTCGAGGTTCAGGCCACCCTTCGCGTGGAAGGTGATCAGGCAGAAGATCGCCGCGACCAGCAGCGTCGGCCACCAAAGCGCTCCCAGCCAGCGTCCACCCGTCAGCTTTGGCGCGCGCGGCGCGCGGCGCCGGCGTTCGCCCGTGAGCGGGGCCGGCGCAGCCACCTCCGATGCGGGCGCGAGCTCAGTCGGCGCGGCCGGCACGGACTCGCTTTCGAATCGCGCCACCCGCGAGCAGCGCGAGGCACACGAGCGCGAACGCCACGGTCGCGAGCAGGGGGGTGGGCATCGAGCTGAATGCCGAAGCGATGTTGGCGTGGATCACGCCCGGATGGATGACGCCGCCCCCGAGCTTCACCGGCCCCGGAGCCGCAGCCTGGGCGTGCGCGATCGCCCGTTGCTCGGCCGGCGTCGCCGCGATTGCGACCGGGGCGGCGCCTCCGTCGGCCGCCGCTGCGCTGCCCCGGCCGGCCGCCGCGGCTTCCTGCGCACGCCGAATCAGGGAGGAACAGTTGCTGTACTCTTCGGTGTCGGCGTTGAGCTCTTTCAACGCTTGACGGTAAGCGCTCTGGCTGAAGCCGCTCAGCGATTCGCGGTGCGTGCAGCGCAGGATGATCGTTTCGCCGATGTCCGCGCGTGCCTGCTGGGCGATCGCGAGCGATGCCGCGGCCAGAATCGCGGTCAGGAGCAGCACGGCCTGGGCGGCCGACCTGCGTCCAATCGGTCGGCTCTCGAGACGGGCGATTCTCATACGCTGACTATTCAACGCTACCAATCGGTGCGGAGACCCCCACGCTGGCGAGGGCCCGCGAAAAGCCCTCGGCCCACGCGCCGTAGTTGAACGCGAGCACGTCCTGCGCGCCCGTAGCCCCGAGGCGCCGGCGCAGATCGGCGTCCTGCGCCAGCCGCTCGATCGCGTTCGCGAGCGCGAGCGGATCGCCCGCCGGCACGACGACGCCGTTGACGCCGTCGCGCACCAAGCCGCCGGCGGCGGCGCCGACCGAGTCCGACGCGATCACGGCAAGCCTCTGGTTCATGGCCTCGTTGACAACCAACCCCCACGGCTCGCGAAAGGTGCGCGTCTGGATCGACGGTACGACGAGCACGTCGCACGCCGCATACACGTCGCGCAGCCGCTCCGGCTCGAGCGGGCCGAGGCGCGCGATCGGCGCGTCCGATGCTTCGCCCCGCCCGCCGTTGGGTGCCGCGTGCTCGTCGACGCCGGCGAGCACCAGCGCGCTCGTCGGCGAGCTGGATCGCGCGATCCGCCAGGCCGACACGAGCACCGGCAGGCCCTTGCCTGCGACAGGCCGGCCGACGAACAGGAACCTGACCTCGGCGCGAGCAGGCCAGCGTGGATCCCTCGGGCTCTCGACCGCTCGCGAGCGCCAGAAGTCGTTGTCGACCGCCTGCACGGCGACGTGCACGTTGCGTGCACCGCGCGCACGGACGTACGCGCTGACGTGCGGCCCGTAGGTGACCACCGCGTCGGCCGAGCGGTACAGGCGACGCAGCGGCAGGTAGCTCAGCGTGTGCGCGAGGCTCCGCGGATGCGCCCACAGGGACGCCCACAAAATCAGCGGAACGCCGGCGCGGCGTGCGCCGGCCCACGCTGCCAGCGGTGCGACACGCCCGCCGGTGGGACACACGACCGCGCGGTAGCGCCCGCTCGTGGCGAGGGCGTGCAGCTCGTGCGGACGCACATGCCGATGCGGGAACGGAAGCTCGCGCTGGAACTGCGCGCCACCGTGCTGCAGGCGTCCGCCGAACAGCGCCAGCTCGATCTGCTCGCGCTCGTGCAGGCGCGCGAGCGCCCCTACCCGGTACGCGGGCGCGTACCCGGTGACGAACAGCACCGGCTTCACGCGAGCACGCGCTCGTACGCCGCCAGCGTCTGCTCGCCGCAGCGCTCCCAAGTGAAGTTCGCGGCGACGCTCGCCCGCGCTCGCAGCCCGGCCTCACGCAGCCTGTGCGGATCGGAGAGCAGCTCGTCGATGCGCTGGGTCAGTCGCTCGATGTCCCCCGGCGGCACCAGCAGGAAGCCGTCGCCCGCCGCCGCGATCTCCTCCGGGCCGGGCTCGCCGCGGCAGCCGATCGCAGGAACGCCCGCCGCCATCGCCTCGACGTAGGCGACGCCGAAGGCCTCCTCGGTGGAGGGCATCACGAACAGGGTGCAGGCGCGAGCGCGCTCGACCGCCTCATCGGGCTCGAGCTGGCCGAGGAACTCGACACGCTCGGCGACACCGAGACGCGCCGCGAGGCCTTCCAGCGCGATCCGCTCGGGGCCGTCGCCGATGACGGTGTAGCGCAGGGTCGGATGGCGTGGCCCCAGCACCGCCAGCGCCCGCAGCACGTCCGCGTGGCGCTTGCGCGCGACCAGATGCGCGACCGTCACCAGCGACTGGGTGGGCTGCGAGCGCCCGCTCGCGGTCCAGCCGGCGCGTGAATCGCCGCGCACGCGACGCTGCGCCGATGGCAGGTCGGTGCCGAGGTGCACGACGCGTGTCTCGCCGGCGCCGTGGACGCGTGCGAGCTCCGCGATGCCATGACTGTTGGCGAGCACGAGCGCCGCGGCGCCGAGGCCGCGCGCGACGGCCTGCGCCCCGGCCTCGTCTCGTCGGGCGGTGTAAAGCACGTCGCCGCCGTGCACCGACACCACGATCGGCGTGCCAAGCCGCGCGTGACGCACGGCCTCGCCGGCCGGCACGGCGTTGTGCGCGTGGATGAGCTCGAACGGGAACGAGCGCGCGAGCACGCGCAGCGCCACGCCGAGCGCCGGCGCCGCCCACGCTCCCCATGCGGCGTAAGCGCGCTCGCGCGGCGGCGACACATACGGCACGTAGACGACCTCGATGCCGTCGCGCGTCTGCCTGCGTGGCTCGCGCACGAGCTCGCCGAGCGCGCGTACGGCGGCCGCTGGGCCGGCCGCAAGCGAGGAGCGCGGCGGCACCAGCCGCTGCAGGACGACCACGCGCACGTCCGCACCGGCGTCGCGTGCTGCGAGCGCCTGCCGATGTGCCCACACGCCGAGCACCGGGTCGCGCACGCTCGGATAGAACTCGGCCACGACCACCACCCGTGGCCGGTTGTGCCTGGCGGAGCTCACCAGCCGCGGTGAGTCGTCACGGTGCGGGCAGCCTCGTTCGCACTGAGGTAGGGACGGCCGTTCAGGAACGCGCGCGCCTCGGCGACCGCGGCGTCGCGCTCATACGCGGCGCCCGCCGGCGCCGCGCGATGGCGGATCGAGACCGCGTCGACGACGCCGCAACGCCAGCCGTGCTCGCGTGCGAGCGCCGCCCAGTGGACGTCCAATCCCCAGCCCATGCGCAGCTCTGGAAACGGCAGCAGTACTGGAAAGGTGCGGCTGGCGAACGCCGTCACCGGCCCGATCTCCACGAATCGCGTCTCGCGCACGGCGCTTCGCGCCCGGCGCCGAGTGACCGGCCACGCCGCGTGCGAGTGCAGGCGGTGCGCAGGCTGTGCGAGCGCCAGCGAGAAGCGCTCGCACAGGAACACGAAGCGGTCGAGGAAGCCGCGCGGCAGCTCGACGTCGTCGTCGATCACCAGCAGCCAATCGTGGCCGTCGGCTGGATGCTCCGCAAGCAGCCGGTTGAGGTTCTCGAACTTGCCGCGACCGTTCGCGCCGGCGGTGTGGAGCTCGACGTCGTGGCGCGAGCGCAGCAGCTCCTCGCCGATCGCCGCTGCCAGCACGCGGCGCTCGGGGCGCTCGACGCTGAGAACCAGCACCCGCCTGAGCGGTGGAGCATGGCGCGCGGCCAACGCCAGGCGCAGCCTGCGACCGCTCGCGATCTCCCACGCGTCGACCGCCACATCGATTGCCTCGCGGCGCCTGCCATCGAGGCCTCCCACGGTTCCGCTCGTGCCGGACAGGAAGTCCTCGGCGGTGAGCGCGCGTGCGTGCACGGCGGTCGCCGCGGCGGCAGGGCCGTGCGCCAGCGGTGCGCGTTCGCGAACCCCTTCGCGCAGGCGACCGTAGCTGTGGGCAAGCATCGTCAGCCCCGCCGGGCAGCGGCGGCGCACGACGTGGCCGACGCAGCCGGCGAGCGTCCTCAGCTCCGCTGCGAGCGACGGCGCCAGCGCCCGGCGGGCATCGAAGCGGCGAGCCGCACGACCGCGGGCGTAGGCGCCGCGAGCGAGCGAGCGTAGGCGCGCGTCGGCGCCGGCGCGGCGATGCACGACCGATGCCGCGGCCACGTACAGAACCCGCGCGCGGGGCTCTCCCGCGCGCAGCCGTTCCTGCCACTCCTGCTCGTCGCCGCCGTGCTCGAGCGAGACGTCGAACGGCCCCACGCGCTCCAGGGCGGCGCGCCGGATCGCCATGTTCGCGCCCCACGCGTATGTCGTGTCGGTGTCGTGCGAACCCAGCTCCAGCGTGGTGATCGGTGGACGCTCACGACCGCACGTGCGCGGCGCGGGCCCCTCGAGCTGCGCTGTGATCGGGCCGGTGAACACGTCCACCTGCGGATGTGCACGGGCGGCGTCGAGCAGCGCCGCGAGCCAGCCCTCGCCCACGCGCACGTCGTCATCGACGAACACCACGAGCTCTCCCCGTGAGTGCTCGACGCCGGTGTTGCGGGCAACGTTCAACCCGAGCGGATGCGGATGGGGCACATAGCGTGCGCCGAGGCGCTCTGTCAGCTCGCGCGCCGCCTGCGAGCAGCCGGCGTCGTCGACGACCAGCACCTCGGCGCCGGCGCGCTTGGCCTCGGGCACGATCGACGACAGCGCCACCTCCAGATAGGAGAGGCGCGCGCGGGTGGGGATCACGATCGAAGCAGGCGGGGGCATGACTGGCAGAGAGTCTAGGTTTGACGCCGGGATGGTCCTCTTCCTGCACAACCGCTATCGCACCACGGGCGGGGAGGAGCGCGCGGTCGAGGACCTGATGTGGCTCGTGCGCGAGCGCCTCGGAGAGCCGGCGGAGCTGCTCGCGCGCGACTCAGCGAGCCTTGGACGCGCAGGCGCTGCGGTGGGGCTGCTGCGAGGCGGGCTCGAGCCCGACGAGGTTACGGCGGCGGTGCGGCTGAGCGGTGCGCGCGTCGTGCACGCGCACAACCTGCAGCCCGCGCTGGGCTGGCGCGCGCTCGCAGCTGCGCGCGCGGCCGGGGCCCGCGTGGTGCTGCACCTGCATCAGTACCGGCTGGTGTGCGCGATCGGCGTGTGCTTCACGCGCGGTGCGGAGTGCACACGCTGCCACGGGCGCGACACGCTGCCGGGGGTGCGTCTGAACTGTCGGGGGAGCCTGCCCGAGGCGGTCTCATACGGCGCTTCGCTGGCGCTGTGGCAGCGGCGCCTGGCGCGGCAGGCAGACGCCGTGATCGTTCCCAGTCGCTTCGCCCGCGAGCGTTTGCGTGAGCTCGGGGCGCCGCTCGACTGGGAGCGGGTGCACGTGATCGCGCCGGCGCTGCCGACGCTGTCCGCGCCCGAATGGCAGGAGCCGGCGCTCGCCGGCTCCTACGCGCTCGTCGTGGCTCGCCTGTCCCCGGAGAAGGGCGTCGACGTCGCGATCGACGCGTGCCGCGCAGCCGGTATGCAGCTGGTCATCGCCGGCGAGGGACCGCAGCGCGCGGCGCTCGAGCGCCGCGCGGGTGACGCGCCCGTGCGGTTCGTCGGTCGTGTGGAGGAGCACGAGCTCGCGGAGCTGCGCGCCGGCGCGGCGCTCGCGCTCGCGCCGTCGCGCAGCGCCGAGACGTTCGGCCTCGCGGCCGCGGAGGCGATGGCCGCCGGGCTGCCGGTCGTTGCGAGCCGCGTGGGCGCGCTGCCGGAGCTGGTCGATCCCGAGCTGCTGGTCGCGCCCGGCGACGCGCGCGCGCTCGCCGAGGCGATCGGGCGCTTTGCGGCGGATCGCGAGGCGGGCACGCGCGCGCGTGAGCGGGTGCGCGCGCTGTGTGCGCCGGAGGTGGTCGCGCCCGTGCTGGCGGCGGTGTACGACGGCACGTAAGCTGCGCGCGTGCCTCCCGCTCGCAGCGCGCTCATCACTGGCATCACCGGCCAGGACGGCTCGTTCCTGGCGGAGCTGCTGCTCGAGAAGCAATACAGCGTCACCGGCCTCATCAGGCACGGCGAGCAGGAGCCGCTGGGCTGCAGCGAGCACCTGCGCGGCAGGGTCGAGCTGGTGCCGGGCGATCTGCTCGAGCCGGCGTCGCTGCGTGAGGCGATTGAGCAGGTGCGCCCGCGCGAGCTGTATCACCTGGCAGCGCCGTCGTACGTTCCGGCGTCGTGGCAGCGCCCGGCTGAGACGCTGAGGGCGATCGTGGGCTCGTGCGCCGCGATCCTTGAGGCGGTACGGGATCTCGAGACCGACACGCGCGTGTTCGTGGCCTCCTCCGGAGCGATGTTCGGGGAGGCGCCGGAGAGCCCCCAGCACGAGGACACCCCATGCCGACCGACCAGCCCGTATGCGATCGGCAAGCTCGCCGCGCACCAGCTCGTGGGCGTGTTGCGAGCCAGAGACGGCCTGCACGCGAGCTCGGGCATCGCCTACAACCACGAGTCAGAGCGCCGGCCCGAGCGGTTCGTGACGCGCAGGATCACCCGGACGGCCGCCGCGATCAGCCTCGGCTTGGAGCATGAGCTGACGATCGGCTCGCTCGAGGCCGTGCGCGACTGGTCGTTCGCCGGAGACACGATGCGCGGCGCCTGGCTGATGCTCCAGCAGGATCAGCCCGACGACTACATCCTCGCCAGCGGCGTCCCGCATACCGTCGCGGAGCTCGCCCACACGGCGTTCGCGTGCGTCGGCCTTGACGCCGAGCGCCACCTGCGGGTGGATTCCTCGCTGGTGCGCCCGCCCGAGCGGACCCCGAGCGTGGGCGACCCCGCGAAGGCGCGCGCGCGCCTTGACTGGATGCCGTATGTCAGCTTCGAGCAGCTCGTCGAACGCATGGTTCAGGCCGACCTGCGCTCCTTGAGTGCCGGCCCTGGCGTGTCCCCGTGACGTCATACACTGGCGAACCTCTATGACGACCGTCGGTGTCATCGGTTTGGGCTACGTGGGTTTGCCGCTGGCGGTGAGCTTCGCCGAGGCCGGCTGCGAGGTGGTCGCGGTCGATGTCGACGAGCGCAAGCTGGCGGCGCTGCGCGCGGGCGAGTCCTACATCGGCGACGTCGCCTCGGAGCGCCTCGAAGCGGTCGCCGCGCGCATCCACCCGACCGATGACTATGCCGAGCTGAGCAGAGCTGACGCCGTGCTCGTGTGCGTGCCGACGCCGTTGACGCGCAACCGCGAGCCCGATCTGACTCCGCTCCTCGACGCCACGCGCGCGCTGGCCGGCGCGTTGCGCTCCGGTCAGCTCGTGGTCCTGGAGTCGACCACCTATCCGGGCACCACGCGCGAGCAGGTCGCGCCGCTGCTTCAAGCGGGGTCCGGCCTGAGCGCCGGCCGCGACTTTCACCTCGCGTTCTCGCCCGAGCGCGTGGACCCCGGCCGCACCGACTTCACGCTGCGCAACACGCCCAAGGTCCTGGGCGGCCTGACCGAGGCGTGCGCGCAGCGTGCGCAGGAGCTGTACGGGCTCGTGTGCGACGAGATCGTGCGCGTGTCCAGCCCGGAGGCGGCGGAGCTGACGAAGCTGCTCGAGAACATCTTCCGCTCGGTGAACATCGCCTTGGTGAACGAGCTGGCGATGCTCACCAACCGCATGGGCATCGACATCTGGGAGGTTGTCGACGCGGCGTCCTCCAAGCCATACGGCTTCATGCGCTTCGAGCCGGGCCCGGGCATGGGTGGACACTGCCTGCCGGTCGATCCCTTCTATCTGAGCTGGCGCGCGCGCGAGTTCGACATGGCCACCGAGTTCATCGAGCTCGCCGGCAAGGTCAACCAGCAGATGCCCTACCACTGTGTCGCCAAGGCACAGCGCGCGCTCAACGAGGCCGGCATGTCGGTCAAAGGCGCGCGCGTGGCCGTTGTCGGTGTCAGCTACAAGCCCGGGGTCGGAGATGTCCGCGAATCGCCGGCGTTGAAGATCATCTCGCTGCTCGACGAGCTGGGCGCCGAGATCGTCTACCACGACCCGCACGTGCCGGTGCTCGCGGACTTCGGGCTCACGAGCACGCCGCTCGAGGACGCCGTTGCCGACGCCGACCTCGCGGTGATCGTCACGGCCCATCCCGAGGTCGACAACGAGCTGATCGCTCGGCGCGCCCGCCTCGTCCTCGACCTGCGTGGTGTGACTCGGAGCTCCAGCGCCACGAACGTAGTCAGGCTGTGAGCGAGGCCGCCACGCCGGGTGGCCCGCATGCGGGCGAGCCGTTGCTGGGGCCCGGTGTTGTCCTGGGCGTTGGGGTCTCGTTCGGTGCCTACGTGGTCGTGCACGAGGGCACGGTGATCGGCGACGGCTGCTCGGTCGAGGACCACGTCGTGCTGGGCAAGCGACCGCGACTGGCGCGCCACTCGGGCGCCGCCGGCGAGGTGCGTGCGCTCGAGCTCGGGGTCCGGGTCAGCGTCGGCGCGGGCGCGGTCGTGTTCGCCGGAGCGAGCGTCGGCCCCGACGCGATCATCGGCGATCAGTCCTACCTGCGCGAGCGGGCGTGGGTTGGTGAGGGCTCGGTGATCGGACGCGGCAGCGTCGTCGACAACGACGTCGTCATCGGCGCGCGTGCGCGCGTGCAGACGAACGTCTACCTGACCGCGTTCACGCTGCTCGAGGACGACGTGTTCGTCGGCCCCGGGGCGATCACGACCAACGACGACACGATGGCGCGCCACCCTCGCGGGGGTGCCGCCGACGGCGCCGGGACGACGATCAGAGGTGCGACGCTGCGGCGCGCATGCCGCGTCGGCGGCGGTGCTGTCCTCACACCCGGCGTCGAGATCGGCGAGGAGGCGTTCGTGGCAGCAGGCGCGGTGGTCACGCGCGACGTGCCCGCGCGAGCGGTCGTGATGGGCGTGCCCGCGCGTGTCGTGCGCGAAGTCTCCGACGACGACCTACTAGAGCGCTGGCGCTAGACGAACGAGAGGCGGCGCGAGGCGACCTAGACGGACGCGCCGCGAGCCGCGGCGAGCACCTGATCGACCTGCTCGCGCGTCAACACGGGGCTCATCGGGATCGCAAGGTGCGTGCGGGCTGCGTGATCGGTCGCGGGCAGCTCGACGCCGGCGGCCCATCTACGCATCGGCTCCTGCAGATGCACCGGGGTGCGGTAGTAGGGCTTGTGGCCGACGCTGGCCGCAGCCAGCGCACCTTCGAGGCGCTCGACGTTGGGATCGCCGACGACGTACAGATGCCACGCCGGCGCGGCGCCGGCGGTGGCGCGCGGCAGCGTCATCAGCTCGCCGAGCCCGGCCTCCTCGTAGTGGCGTCCGGCGCGCCGGCGCCCGTCGGCCCAGGCGTCGAGGTGCGGCAGCTGCACGCGCAGGATCGCCGCCTGTAGCTCGTCCAGGCGCGAGTTGTAGCCGATCTGCTCGTAGGTGACCTTGTCGTGGGAGCCGTGGAAGCGCAGCGTGCGGACACGTTCGGCGAGCCCGTCGTCGCCGGTTGTGATCATGCCGCCGTCGCCGAAGCCGCCGAGGTTCTTGGACGGGAAGAACGAGAACGTTGCCGCTGTGCCGAGCGCCCCCGGTCGCTGCTCGCCCACGGTAGAGCCGGCGGCCTGGGCGGCGTCCTCGAGCACGGGGACGCCGAGCGCCTCGATCTCCGCGATCGGTGCCACGTTGCCGAACAGGTGCACCGCGATGACCGCCTTCGTGCGCGGCGTCAACGCCGCGCGGACCGTCTCCGCGGTGACGCAGTAGGTCTCCGGGTCGATGTCGCAGAACACCGGCGTCGCTCCCGTCGGCGGGATCGCCTCGGCGGACGCGTAGAACGTGAACGAGGGCACGACCACCTCATCGCCAGGACCCACGCCCATGGCGCGCAGGGCGATCGTGATCGCCTCGGTGCCGTTGGCGACCCCGACCGCCTCCCGCGCCCCGCAGTACTGCGCGAACTCGGTCTCGAAGGCGCTCACCTCGGGACCGAGGATGTAGCGCTCGGAGTCGAGCACGCGCTCGACGGCCGCGCGCAGCTCCGCGCGCAGACCCTCCACCGGCGTCGAGGTGTCGAACAGCGGCACGCCCATGATGCTCAGCGGGGCGCCAGCAGCTCGAGGTCGGCGCGCGTCATCAGGCGGATCAGCTCCTCGAAGCTCGTCTGCGGCTTCCAGCCGAGGTCGCGGGCGGCCTTTGACGGGTCGCCGATCAGGTGGTCGACCTCCGCCGGGCGCACGAACGCCGGGTCGATCGTCACGTAGCGCTCGAAGTCCCCGAGGCCCGCCTCGTCGAAGGCGACCTCGCAGCACTCGCGCACGGAGTTCGCTCTTCCCGTCGCGATCACGTAGTCCTCGGCGACGTCGCGCTGGAGCATCGACCACATCGCTTCGACGTAGTCCTTCGCGTAGCCCCAGTCGCGTTCGGCGTCGAGGTTGCCGAGGCGCAGCTCCTTCGTCAGGCCATGCTTGATCGCGGCGGCGTGCCAGGTGATCTTGCGGGTGACGAACTCGAGGCCCCTCCGGGGGGAGTTGGAGATCACGAGGCGTCCCACACCCGCGCAGAACTTGCCGCTCTCCGTCTCGAGGTCGAAGGTCCATTCGTCGTCGGGCACGAGCGCCGGGTCGACGCGGCGTACCTCGGCCGGGTTCTTGCGCAGGTGTTGGCCCTTGGCGCCGACTCTCACCGCGGAGGCGAGATTGAGCTGGTAGTAGGTCTTCTCGCCGCGCTGCTCGACGTACACGGACGCGGGCTGGCCTGTGAGGTGGTACATCCAGCAGAGGCCCTGTGCGAGCACGGGGCTGTTGGTCTTGATCGAGACGCCGTTGCCCTTCTTGAGCCCGTCGCCCGCGTAATAGCCGTGGAGAAAGGCCTCCTGGATCTCCTGCTCCGCGTTGAGGATCAGTGGCGGGACGCGCTTCAAAGCGGTCGACGTGTAGAGCTGTTCACGCAGCCACCGCGCAGCAGCCGAAGCACCGGTAAGGGCGACCTTCTCGACTGTTGCTCCCTCGGTCCATCCCGAGGTCCCAGTCCACTCGCGCGAGTTCCCCATGAAGAGTCGGGACCACAAGAGCGACGCCCGAAGGCGCAGGCCGGCGTCGTTGTTGGTGAAACATGCCTGCCCACGATCACGGCCGACGTATCCGTCGGCCGCCATCAGACCCAGGAACTCGGCCAGCTCGCTGGTGGCCACGCCCCACGTCGTGCGCTCTGGCATCTCCTCGCAGAGCGCGAGCTCGTCGCCAGCTTCCACGTCCCGGGCCGCGATCTTCTCGAAGTCGGAGTCGAGCATGTTGTGGTGCGCCGTCACGTCCACCACCCCTGCCCGCGCCTGAATCGAGACGAGCTGATGGTCCGGGTCGCTGCGCCGGCGGCGGGTCGCCGTGATCGCTGTGATCGGCGTCCAGCCTTGGCCGTCCCAGATCTCCAGAAACGACTTGGGCAGGAAGTTCTGGACGGAGCCTCCCTTGCGCAGCAAGGGCACAAGATCGGCCGGCGTCTTCACATCGATCAGCCCGTCATCTCTGACCAGCAGAGGGGTTGACTCCGAGAGACACTCGTGGTTGAAAAGTATCCCCGAGGTAGCGTGCAGGTCATAGGACTCGCGATAGTTGACGGTGATGAAGTGCCCGTAGGCCTTCGCCACGCCATATGGCGAGCGTGGGTAGAACGGCGTCGACTCGGTCTGCGGCACCTCGAGCACCTTGCCGAACATCTCGCTCGAGGAGGCCTGGTAGAAGCGCGCCTCCGGGCAGACTTCGCGCATCGCCTCGAGCATGCGCGTGACGCCGACGCCGGTGAACTCCGCGGTGAGCGTCGGCTGGATCCAGGAGACGGCGACGAACGACATCGCGGCGAGGTTGTAGATCTCGCTCGGCTTGGACGCGCGCAGGGCGTCGACGAGCGAGCGCTGGTCGAGCAGGTCGCCCTGGTGGAGGGTGAGGCGGTCGCGGATGTGCTCGATCCGATCGAACTTCTCGGTCGAGGCGCGGCGCACCATGCCGTGGACGTCGTAGCCCTTCTCGAGCAGAAGCTCTGCGAGGTAGGAGCCGTCCTGGCCGGTGACACCGGTGATCAGCGCGGAGGGTTTGTCGGGCATCGGCCGCAGCCTATACGCCGCCGCTGATGGGCCTGCGCCCGCCCATCACGGCACCGACGAGCTCGACTCGGCGAGCCGCGGCTCCCCGGCGGCGATCGCACCGCGCAGCCAGCGCACGGTCGCGGCGATGCCGTCCTCGACATCGACGCGCGCCCGCCAGTCGAGCAGACGCCGCGCCTTCTCGACCGACGGCCAGCGCCGCTGCACGTCCAAAGCGCGGCTCGGCAGGTACTCCAGCTCGAACGCGTCGGCGTCCTCGCCGCACGCGAGCCACACGATGCGCGCGATCGCCTCGATCGTCAGCTCGCGCGCGGCGGAGATGTTGAAGTCCTCGTTCAACCCCGCCGGCGAGCTCATCGCGGTGACGACGCCGTCGGCGATGTCGTCCACGTGCGTGAGCGTCCGCGTCTGCTGGCCGGTGCCGAAGATCTGCAGCGGGCGCTGTCGCGAGAGCGCCTTCTTGATCAGGTCCGCCACCGCGTGCGCGATCCCGGGCTCGGCGTCCGGCAGCTCGCCCGGGCCGTACGCGTCGAATGGACGGCAGATCGTGTACGGCAGGCCGTGCTCTTCATGCGCGGCGCGGCAGTAGACCTCGCCGGTCAGCTTCGAGAAGCCGTACGCGGAGATCGGCGTCGGGCAGCTCGGCAGGTAGTCCTCCGGCGTCGGAAACAGCTCAGCCCGCTCGAACACCCTCGAGGAGGACACGTACGTGAAGCGCTCCACTTCCAGCTCGAGCGCCGCGCGGATGACGGTGCCGCAGAGGGCGTTGTTGACCTCGGTGAGCGTGTGCGGCAGACGCTCGATGTTGACGATCCCGCCGCCGATTCCCGCGAGGTGGATCACGCGGGTGCAGCCGCGCGTCGCCTTGCGCGCCTCCGCGAGCACGCGCAGGTCGCCGCTGCGGACCTCACAGCCCTCACGCATCCACTGCGGCGCGGGGCGCTCGTCGGAGACCCGAACCTCGTAGTTGGGGTCGGCGAGCAGCCGCCTGACGACGGCGGCGCCGATCATGCCCGCGCCGCCCGTGACGAGCACGCGGCTCATCTGTGTGAGGCGCTCATCAGAGCCAAGAGGTTAGCGGCGACGCCGTCGGGGACATGCGTATTGTTAGGGTCTGCGCCTACCGACGGGCGGTCCCGTCGATACCGGGATTCAAGGCAAGGATGGTGCATGACCCGCGTCACTCGTTGCTTGCTGGTCGCAAAGACCTGGGCTGGTCGACGCTATCGCCGCGTCCAACGTGAGGTCGAGCACGCGGTGTTCGAGCGCGGACTGCACAGCACCTGGAGTCCCGATGTCTCCTCCGGGCATCTGTACCTCGCCCGTGGCCTGCGCGGTTGCAGGGTGAGTCGCGAGGACGTGTTCATGGATTACGGGGCTGGCAAGGGTCGTGTGCTGCTGGCGGCGGCGCGCTACCCATTCGGGCGGATCGTGGGCCTCGAGGTCAACGAGGCAGATGCCGAGATCGCGCGCTCCAACGCCAGGATCGCCGGGCCACGCCGACGCTGTCCGAACATCGAGGTCGTGGTTGAGGACGCGCGCGTGTGGCCGCTTCCCGACGATGTCACGTACATCTACCTCTTCAACCCGTTCTGGGACGAGACCTTCCAGGCCATGCTCGACCGGGTGCTCGAGTCACTCGATCGCCGGCCGCGGCAGCTGACGCTGATCTACGCCAACCCCACATGTGCGGCGGAGGTGCTCGCGACGGGCCGCTTCAGGCGGCTGAGGACCAGCCGCGGACCGCGCCGGAACTCGCCGGCGCAGCGGATCGACGTGTTCCGCTCGATCTGAGTGTCAGCCGCGCCAGGATCGCAGGTGCTGCACGTACTGGCGCGTGAAGCCGGCGACGAACAGCGGGTTGTAGCGGGCGTAGCGTCGCCACAGGCGGCGCGGCTCGCGCCACAGGCGGTAGACCCACTCCAGGCCGTGGCGCTGCATCCAGCCGGGCGCCTGCGGCACGAGCCCGGCGTGGAAGTCGAACGCAGCGCCCACCCCTACGAGCAGCGGCGGCGTCAGCCGGGAGCGCATGCGGTGCATCCACTGCTCCTGTCGCGGCTGTCCGGTGCCGACCCAAACAACCGCGGCGCCGGAGGCGTTGATCATCTCGACCTCGCGGTCGTCCTCCTCGGCGCTCAGCTCGCGAAACGGCGGTGATGAGCCGCCGGCGATGCGCAGGCCGGGGAAGCGCTCGCGCAGGCGCTCTTCGAGCAGCGCCCTGGCCTCGGCAGAGCGGCCGCCGTAGAGGTAGATCGGCGTGCCAGATTTCGCTGCGCGCGCACAGAACTTCAACATCAGGTCCGGGCCGTATACGCGTGTGGCGCGGGCGTGCCCGAGCGCGTGCAGGGCCCAGACGAGCGGCTGGCCGTCGGGCACGGCGAGCGTCGCCGCGAGCGTCGCTGCGAGCGTCTCCGGCTGCTCCTGCGCGGACATCACCAGGTTTACGGCAGCGGCCGTGATGTAGCCGCGCTCGCCGGCCGCGATCATCGCGTCCATCCAGTCGAGCACCTGCTCGTAGTCGGAGACGGCCAGCGGGATGCCGAGGATCGCCGCGCGCGCAGGCGGCGTCAGCGACGTCGAGGCGGATGAGGTGCGGGTCGGCGGCGTGACGATTGCGTGAAGATACTCGCCCTCGTGGCGATCGATCCCGACTTCTGGCGGCGCCGGCGCGTGCTCGTGACCGGCCACACAGGCTTCAAGGGCGCGTGGCTGTCGCTGTGGCTGCAGTCGCTCGGAGCGGAGGTCACCGGCCTCGCGCCCGGCGTGCCAACGCGCCCTTCGCTGTTCGAGCTGGCGGGCGTCGGCGCGCAGATGCGCCACCTCGCTGTCGATGTGCGCGACGGCCCGGCGATGCGTACAGAGTTCGCCGACGCGCGCCCGGAGGTCGTGCTGCACCTCGCCGCGCAGCCGATGGTCAGGCGCTCGCTGCTCGATCCGGTGACGACCTACGAGGTGAACGTGATGGGCACGGTGAACGTCCTCGAGGCCGTGCGCGAGCTCGGGCGCGACGTGCTCGCCGTCGTGGTCGTGACCTCCGACAAGTGCTACGCCAACCCGCCCGGCGGCTCGCGGCGCTTCGTCGAGGGGGACGCGCTCGGCGGCGCGGATCCGTACTCGAGCTCCAAGGCGTGCGCGGAGCTCGTCGCCAGCGCTTACCGGCGCTCGTTCTTCGCCGGTGAGGACGCGCCGCGGCTCGCCAGCGCTGCTCGTGCGCAACCCACAAGCTGTGCGCCGCTTATTTGAAATTCACAGAATTCGGCCGATTGGACGTTAGCTTTTCGTCGAGTCCGCTCGTCTGCATGGACAGCGGCAGTGCCGCGATCACCTATTGTGGATGGGGTGTCAGCCGGGAGACGCGTGCTGCCGTGTGCGTGCGTGCTGGTGGCGCTGTTCGCTACTGCGCCGCGGGCTGCCGGAGCGAGCCTGCGCCTGCTGGTAAAGCATGCGGTTGCCTTCGCCAGTGACGGTCAGCGCTACGTGGCCTGGCAGGTGTCGCTGGGCTCCCACTTGGTGGCGCTGGATACGAGTACGGGGAGGCGGCAGTACCTGACGCTTCCTGTCGGGTGTGATCAACTGGAGGAAGAAGCCGCAGGTGGAGAAAAGCAGTATTCCACGGCGTTTGCAGGAAGTTTCCTGATCGAATGCGGAGGCTATCCGCAGCGAGATGCCATATACAACGTCGTTTCGCATTCGCTCATCCGACTCCCTGTGGTCGCTTCGTGGTGGTACGCGCTGGGTTCGCGGTACGCGGCCGGGTTCATCGAGGAAAACGTCGCGAAGAACCGCGTTCTCTACAATCTGTCAACCGGTGAAGTGAGCTATCACGGCGAACGCGAACCACTGGATGGCGCATTTAACGAACCGCTCGCCCTTGAACAACCAGACGCGTCCATCGCAGATGTTTGCTCATCCGTCCGAGGTATCCTCAGCGGAGGCCGGGGTCTTGAACCGCTCGCTGTCAATCCTGATGCGCACGCGTACCTCGACGACATGTTCGCGCAGCGGTCCGGCCCAGACGGCGACGTCCAGCTCGACCTGTGCGACGGTAGGCGGAGGACGCTTCCTGCGCGAGGCGGATCGAGCCCTTGTCACGAAGAGCCGGTCGACTTCGACCTGCGTGGTGGAGTTCTCACCTGGGACACCGGCTGTGATGGCCTCCGGTACGTCGAATCACCGAGCCGCTTCGCGCGGCTCTACTTTTACGGCCTGAGGAGTCACGAACGCCGCAGCTGGCCGCTTCCCCGGCGTCATGTCCCGAACCTGGAATCGGGCTCACCGCTCGGCTATTCAACACACACAGCGAATGCAGTCTTCTGGATCGCGGTACGCACCGTCGGAGAAGGCGGACATGGTGGACCTTACGTGGATACAACGGCGGTATACACCGCCAGACGTTGACGATCTGCCGGTGCTGATTCAAGCGGGTGCGACACGCGCAAATAGCGAGATTCTAGAACTCGCCGCGTATTCGAAATTTACATAATCTCGGGCGATGAGCCCGTTGAGCCTCCGCCGCCATCGCGCCGAGCGTCTGTTGCGCGACGAGTTCGACGCGCTGCGCGGGCGGGTGCTGGAGGGCGTCGCCGGCAAGCTGCGAGCGAGCGGTGTGACGCTCGACCGGGACGATCTGGAGGCGTGTTATGCGATGGCGTGGCAGGGTCTGTACGCGGTCGTGCTCGAGGGGCAGGAGATCGCGAGCCCGACAGGCTGGCTCGTGCTGGTGACGTACCGTCGAGCAATCGACGAGCACCGCGCCCGCGTGCGCGCGCGGTGCGTCGGCGAGCTCGCCATGCCGGCGCAGGACGGCAGCGAGCCCGACTTCGTCGAGCAGCTCGACGCACGCATGCGCCTGCGCCACGTGTTCGAGGCCTTGCGCGGACGCCTCGGCGCGCGCGAGCGCGAGGCGGCGACGCTGTGCTACCTGCAAGGCCTCACGCGCTGCGAGGCGGCTGCACGCATGGGTATGAGCGAGGCGCGCATGCGCAAGCTGATGGAGGGACGCGGACCGGGGCGCCCGGGCGTCGCCGCCAAGGTCGCGGTGTTGCTCGGCACGATCTGCGACGGCGACTGGTGCGAGGAGCAGGCCTCGCTGATGCGCGCGCTGGCCTTCGGCATCCTCGACCCCGACGGTGAGCGCCACCGGCTCGCCCTCGTGCACCACAGCCAGTGCCCTGCCTGCCGCGCCTATGTCGCGTCGCTGCGCGGCCTCGCGGCGGCGCTGCCGCCGGGGCTGCTGGCCTGGCGTACTGCCGCGGCGATCCTGGCTTCGGGGTCGGACGCCGGCGCGCGGGCCGCGGGCGGGCTCGGAGGCAGCTTCTCGATGTCCGCGGCCGGCGGTGCATCCGGAGCGGCCGGCGCCTCGGGAGCGGCCGGCGGGAGCTGGCTGCTGGGGACGGGGCCGTTCGGCGCAAAGCTCGCGGTCGGTTGCGTGCTGGCGCTCGGCGTCGGAGCCGGCTGCGTTGCTCTCGACGGCCACCACACCGTGCAGCACTCCGAGCACGGGCGGCGTGGCCAGGCGCCGCGGTCGGACCTCGGGTCGATTGCGCGCGCGAACGCCGAATACCGGTTGGGCGGTCTGACCGGTGGCGCCGGCGGATCGCTTCGCGGCGCAGTCCTCGCCACGGGCGCCAGCGTGGGGGCGCCGCTGACGCCGGCGGTGAAGGCCACCCGCGAGTTCGGGCCGGAGCAGGCACTGGCGTCTGCCACCGCGTCGTCACGCGCGCCGAGCACCCCAGACCCGGACTCCGCGCGGCAGTCCGCCTCACCGTCGCAGCCCCTCGCCGGCGCGGCTGCCGCCTCGAGCGACGCTGAAGCCCTCGCCGGGCGCGGCGGGTCGGCGTCAGAGCACCAGCCCGGCGAGACGGCGGCGGCCGCGCGTGAGTTCTCGCCGGGTTAGTGCCTGCGCGCGGGGGGCGTCGGCTGATCGGCTAATGCGTGCCGAGCTCCGATGCGACCTTTGAGGGTGTTGAGCCGACGCTGCGCGATGACGCTGATCCAGGCGAGTCCGGGACCGGGGTCGCGCACGTTCAGCAGCCCGAAGTCGCGCACGCCGACGTATGCGCGGGCAAAGCGCAACGCGGCGGCCGGCCGGCCGAGCGCGGGTGTCTGGCGCAGGGCCGGCCCCACCACGTGCGCGTCGAGGTGGGGCAGCAGGAAGCGCACCCCCTCGTGCAAAGGCGGCTGCGGTCCGAGCGGCCGGTTGCAGAGCGCAGCGACGAGCCGCTGCGTGGCCGCCACGCCGCACGTGTCGCCGAGCCCCCACTGGCCCGGCATGCGCACGTTCACCTCGAGGAACCATCGCTCGCCGGTGACCGCGTGGCGCTTGGTCTCGACCCCGGCGACGCCCACGAAGGAGGCCTCGTCGAGCACGCGCCTGGCGAGAGCGGTCGTGTCGCGCAGGTGCGAAGCCTCGCCGACGGTCGTCGCGCCGAACCCGGGTGGGTCCTGGCGCAGCTTGTGGCAGCCGAACAGCACGGGGTAGCTGCCGTCGGCGAGGCGCACGACGATCGCCTCCTCGACGTCGTTGTCGCCGCCGGGGATGTACTGGCTGAGGATCATTTCCGTTCCGTCCTGCAGCGGAACGCGCAGCCGCTCGCGCGCCTCGTTGGCGTCGGCGACGAGGAACACGCGCTCGTCGCCGTAGCGCGCGCGCCAGTCGTGCGAGAGGATTGGCTTGACGACGCACGGCCAGGGCGCGTCGAGCACAGCTCTGTCGATCTCTGCGGGGCTGTTCACGATCGCGCTCCACGGCACGCGCACGCCCGCCGTGCGTGCGATCGCGTTCGCCCGCTCCTTGTCCATCAGCGTTCGGTGCGCGACGCTGCCGCGCTCGAACATGTGCACGTTGGGCGTCAGCTGGTGGGCCGTCTCGAGCAGGAGCTCGCAGCTGCGGTCGGTGCTGGGAAGCACGACGATCTCATCGCCGGCGGCGGCGATCCGCTGCAGCAGCTCGAACCACTCCGCGCCGTCGGCACCGAACGGCGAGACGATGCTGTGGACGCCGCGGGTGCGGTCGACGAACATGTCGCACGGGTCGACGAGCATCGTCACGTGCGCGCCCAGTCGCACCATCCGGCGGGCCGCCGCCAGTCCCGCCGTGAAGGGGTCGAGGATGACCACGTGCGGCCATTGCGGCCTGGCTGATCTGTACCCGTTTGCCATCGTCGCTTCGGCGCGCGAGCGTACGGGATTCGCGGAACTCGGCCGCTATGTGAACTCCCTACCGGGGAAAGACCTTGCCCAGCCGCCGCAGCGCGAGCGGGTTGCCACGCGGGCGCAGCCTGCCGGTGGCGAGGGCGCGAAGCGGGTCGAGCCGCTCGCCGACGATGTCGACCCAGTCCTGCCAGGAGAGGCGCAGGCGCACGTCGGCGTGGGCGGCCTCGCCCTGCTGTACGGTGCTCGAGCCGTTGTTGACGGTCAGGTGCCAGGTGGGGACGTCGGGGTCGGTGAACTCCCACTGGAACGTGGTGGGCCGTGTGAGCCCGTGCCGGGGGTTGACCTGGCGGCGGATCATGTCGAACAGCAGCGCGATGGTCTCGGGGTCGCGCTTGGTGGGGCCTTCGCGGACGCCGAGCACGCCGGCCTTCGCGAGCGTGCGCCCGCGCTGGGTGAGCTCGAGAGGCTCGAGGCCGGGGGGCAGGATCGGCGGCCCCGGGAGGGTGTCGACGGCGAGCCCGGCGGAGCGGAGCTTGGTGGTCATCGACGTGATGCCTTCGACACCGACCTCGTCGTAGGTGGAGCCGAAGACGGTGATGTAGCTTTCGTCCCAGCCGGGCGGCATCAGCACCTGCGCGGTGTAGCGCGTGACGTCCTGGAGCAGCCTGGCGACGGCCTTGGGGACGCCGACGGGGTCTTCGCGCTTGAGGTCGGCGAGCAGCTTGACGCCGAAGCCGATGTGGCGCTGCTCGTCGGCGGCGATGTTCTCCATGCCGGCGCGGAAGGCGGGGAGCTGGTTGCGCTGCTCGAGGTAGCTACAGATGAAGTGCTGGCCGGGCTGCGCGAGCGAGGCCTCGACGACGATGTGGTAGAGGGTGACGGCGGCGGCGAGTTTGGCGGGCGAGTGGTCGGCGCGGAGTTCGTCGGCCATGCGGTCGAGCCGGTCGAAGATCTTGCGAAAGCCGGGCGTGAGCTGCGGCTTGACCGCCTGCAGGCCGCTGGCCATGGAGCCGTCGCCGATGCCGCAGACCTCCTGCATGAAGCGCTTGAAGAAGACCGCGTGGCGCGCCTCGTCGACCTGCTGGGTCGCGAGGAAGTACTTCTGCTCCTCGCGCGGGGCGGCGTCGATGTAGGGGGAGAGGTTGTCCGCGACGGCGTCCTCGCCCCAGAAGAACAGGCAGTAGTTCCAGATCGCGGCGGTGCGCTCGAACTCGGTGAAGTCCTCGCGCCACTGGCGTGCGTCCTCGGTGAAGTCGAGCTCGGTCGCCGACCAGTTGCCGCGCTCCCAGCGCGCGTACAAGTCCTCATATGAGATCGCATCCGTGGGCAGGCTTGCCGGCCCGTCCGCATGAGTCGGTGTCGCGCTCGTCACGGTCGCCATCGTCGTCGCTCCTTCACTCCGCTGATTCGAATCGGATAACGAACGTTATCGGAATAACGAGCGCTGTCAAGTAGGATTTAATTTATGGAGAGCGAGGATCGCGGGCTGGAGGCGAACGGCGGGCGGACGGCGACGCACGCAGAGCGCGCGACGCCGGACGCGAGCGCGCCACGCGATGCGGGGGCGCCACGCGATGCGGGGGCGCCGGGCGATGCGGGGGCGCCGGGCGATGCGGGGGCGCCGCGCGATGTCGTCGGCGGGCGCCGGACGCGCGAGCAGAGCCGCGCGCACACGCGCGACCGGCTGCTGGCGGCCGCGCGCAGGGTGTTCGCGCGCAGCGGCTTTCACGGCGCGAGCGTCGAGGAGATCGCCTCCGAGGCGGGCTTCTCGACGGGTGCGCTGTACTCGAACTTCGACGGCAAGGAGGACCTGTTCCTGGCGCTGATGGAGCGCGAGATCGACGAGCACGCGCGCGAGATCGCCGACGCGGTGCGCGAGCGCGCGTCGATCGCCGAACGCGCGACGGGCGGCGCGCGCCGGTGGATGACGATGATCGACCGCGAGCCCGAGCTGCTGCTGCTGTTCATGGAGTTCTGGGCCTACGGCGTGCGCGACGCTGAGGTGCGCCCGAAGGTGGCCGAGCGCTTTGCGCAGATGCGCCAGGTGCTGACCCAGCTGATCGCCGACGGCGTGCGCGAGTTCGACCTCGAGCTGGCCCTGCCCGCCGAGCAGCTTGCGGTGGCGATCGACGCGCTGGCCGACGGCATCGCGCGCCAGAAGCTCGCCGACCCCGACGCGGTCCCGGACGAGCTGATGGGCACGGTGCTGTCGCTGCTGTTCTCCGCCGCTACCCGCCCGGCGCCACGCACAGGCACGCGTAGTGAACAGTGAACAGCCGCCGCGCGAGCGGCGGGCACAGACGGTGCACGCCGGCGCGCAGCGCCCACTTGAGCGTCGCTGAGGCCCGCGCGCGGGGGGTACGGGCAAAGAAGCGCTGGGCCGCCAGCGGCAGCGGGTCCTCGAGCTCCGCTGCGATCGACAGCCCCGCGCGGGCCACGGTGTCGCGCATCGCGCGGCGGTCGAGCCGCTGCACGTGGCCGACCTCGGCGGCGTGCGCGCGCTTGCCGGCGCGTCGCGCCGAGAAGTTGGCCTCGAGCGGCACCTCTACGAGCACCGCGTTGCAGGCGCGGGCCACCTCCGCGAGCAGTGCCCCGGGGTCGGGCACGTGCTCGAGCACATGTGAGACGACGCCGAGCTCGTAGACGCCGTCGGCAGCTGCCAGGTGCTCCCCGTCGTAGAGCTCGACCGACTCGATCTCCTCCCGCGAGCGCGCGATCTCGACTGCAGCCTGGGTGATCTCGACGCCCGACAGCGCCCCGCCGAAGCCGCGCCGACGCAGCTCGCACAGCAGCGCGCCGTCACCGCAGCCGACCTCGAGCGTGATCGTCGGTGCAATACCCGCGCGGGCGCACAGGGCGATCACGTGCTCAGCCTTGCCGACGGCGCCGAGCGCGCGCCAGCGCGAGTACAGGGCCGCGTCCGCCGGCGCCTGCGCGTAGGCGGCGTCGTAGAAGGCGACGAACCGGGTGGAGTCCTCCACGCCGGTGATTATTGTCCGCGCGATGACGGCCAAGCTCACGGCCTCGCTGCGCCAGGCGCCGGCGACGGTTCCCGCGCTGGCGGTGCTCGTGCTTTTCGTCGTGTGGGCGACGAGCCAGGCCGGCTACCCCGTGACCCACTGGGCGCCAGGGGCGCTGGTCGTGCTGGCCGCGCTCGGCATCGCGCTCGGCGTCGTGCCGCTGCGGCTGTCAGAGGTGCCCGGGCCGGTGCGCGTCGCGCTCGCAGCGCTCGCCGCGTACACCGCGCTCAGCTACCTGTCGATCCTGTGGGCGGCTGTGCCGGGCGAGGCGTTGGAAGGCGCGAACCGGACGCTGCTTTACCTGGCGGTGTTCGCGCTGTTCGCCGGCTGGCGTCAGACCGGGGTCGGCGCCGCACTGCTGCTGTGCGTGTGGACGCTCGCGATGATCGCGCTGGCGGCGTTCGTCGCGCTGCACCTCGACGCCGCCGGCGTCGCCGAGCTGCAGACACTGCTAGCGGGCGGGCGCCTCGAATATCCGACCGGCTACGCGAACGCGAACGCCGCGCAGTGGCTGATGGCGTTCTGGCCGGCGCTGCTGCTCGCGCGCGAGCGCAGCCTGCCATGGGCCCTGCGCGGCGTGCTGGCCGGTGGCGCGGTGCTGCTGGCGGAGGTCGCGCTGCTCAGCCAGAGCCGCGGCTCGCTGTTCGCGACGCCGGTGATGATCGTGCTCGTGTTCGCGCTGCTGCCCGGGCGCACCCGCACGTTCGCGCTGCTCCTGCCCGTCGCGGCCGGCGTCGCTGCGGCCGCGCCGTCGGTGCTCCACGTCGGCGACGATCTCAATGACGGAGCGGTCATGCCGAGCACGGTCCACCACGCCACGAGCGCGATGTTCCTGGCGGCGCTCGCCGTCTGCGTCGTGGTGGCGCTGGGCGCCGCCGTCGAGACGCGGCTCGGAGAGCGCGCGAGGGGGCGCATGCGCGTCGCTGTACGCGCGCTCGCAGCGGCGACGCTCGTCGCGGTGATCGCGGGCGGGCTCGTCGCGGCCGGCAACCCGGTGACGCGCCTTGAAAAAGGCTGGCACAGCTTCAAGGGCGGCTACGCGGAAGACAAAACCAGCGGCAGCCGTCTGACGAGCGGCCTCGGCAGCAACCGCTACGACTTCTACCGCGTCGCGCTCGACGAATTCCTGCACCATCCGCTCGTCGGGATCGGCGCGGACAACTTCGAACAGCAGTACCTCGTTCACGGCCACAGCGACGAGACGCCCCATTACCCGCACAGCGTCGAGCTGCGCACGCTGTCCCAAACCGGCCTGGTGGGGGTACTGCTGGCGATCGTCGGTCTCGGCGCCGCGCTCGTCGCCGCGGCGCGCGCGCTGCACAGGCCCGATCCGCTCCTGCGTGGCGTCGCGGGCGCCGCGCTCGCCGGATTCGGCTACTGGGTGGTCCACGGCTCCGTCGACTGGTTCTGGGAGTTCGCCGGCTTGGGCGCCCCTGCGTTTGCGATGCTCGGCCTCGCCTGCGCGCTCGCGCCGGCGCGCGTGCTGACGCCGGCGCGGGGACGGGTGGCGGCTGCACGGACGTCGCGGCCCGAGGGCGCGCCACCGCCCGGGCCGGCGCCGGACGAGCACGCGTCGCGACCCGCGGGCGGGCGGCCGCCCGGGTCGGTGCCGCCCGATCGGAGTCGCCCGCGTCGCCCGTATCTCGCGATCGCAGCCCTCGCCGTGCTGGGGCTCGCCGCCGCGGTTGCGCTCGCGGGGCCATGGTTGAGCCAGCTCGAGGTGCAGCGCGCGGCCAACGTTTGGACGCGCGCGCCGCAAGCGGCGTACGCGCGGCTGACCGACGCCGCCGGCCTGAACCCGCTGAGCGACGAGCCGTACGTGGTCGCGGGCAGCATCGCCCTGCGCTACGGCGAACTGGACCGAGCCGATCACGATTTCTCGCTCGCGCTCGCGCGAACCCCCGGCGATGCGTACGCGACGCTCGAGCGGGGCGCGATCGCCTCGGCCCGCGGCGAACACGCAGCGGCGCTGGAGCTGCTCGAACGCGCCGTGCGTCTGGACCCGCGCGAACCGCTCACGAGCCAGGCATTGGCGCTCGTGCGTCGCGGCGGCCGCGTCGACATCGAAGAACTGAACCGGTCGATTCTGCTCAAAGCTGAGCAGCTCGCATAGTTCTTAGGTTTATTCTCGCCAACACAGGAGAAATCGCTCGACATGAGTCTCAACCTTCGCTAGCGTGTTCGAAACAATCGTCGATTCGTCGATGACAGCGCCTGTACGCTCAAGGGACTGGCGATAGGGGGGTCGAGAAGACGGATTGGAAGTTGGCACGGATCGGAGCAGCTTGCTCGAGCCAGAAAGGACCTAAGGGCACGGATGCATGAGAGGCCATCGCCTGACCATCACTGCGATCGTGGCGTTGCTGACGATGCCGGCGCTCGTCCCTGCGGCGGCGCTCGCCGGCCCCCTGCTCAGCGGCTACGGCGGCCCCGGCCAGGGCAATCAGGCAATCCTCGGATCCGGCCTGGTGGGCGGACGCGGCGGCGGCTCGGGTGGGCACGGCTCGAGTCCCAGCGCTGCGGGCGGCGTCGGCCGCGAAGGGTCTGTGGGTAGCGCGGCGGCCGGTGCGGGCACCGGTGGCACGAACGGCGCGAACTCGAGCGGCGGCACAGCGACCACGAAAGGGAGACATCCCCAAGCCGCGGGCTCGACCCCCGCGGCCGTGCGCTCACGTCCCGGCGAACGGCCCCCCGGTCTGGCAGGCGCGGCCGCGACGAGCGCTGCGGCAGGCGGGGGTGGGGCTTTCGGGCTCTCCGGCGCCGACGTGCTGTACATACTGCTCGCTCTGGGGGCGCTCGTGGCGACGGGGGCACTCACCCGGGTTCTGGCACGCCAGCCCGGTTAGGCGGGGGGCACAGCTAAAGCGATGCGACACAGGACCCGAGTAGTCAAGTAGGGCAAAGGAAAGCCATCCTCTTCATGGACAGCACCAGAGTCACACGGCAGACATCCACGACGCTTCCGCTTCGCGGCGAGCTGACGCACGACGCGCCCGCGCCGAAGGCGCTGTGGCACGGCGCGTTCACCGGCCCGCTGCAGTGGACGCTCGAGGGCCCCGGTTGGGGGATCGTCCGTCCGGCGGTCGATTTCGTGCTGCTGTGCGTCGCTGTGGTCGCGGCGCTCGGCGGCGTGGAAGCGACGCTGCACGTCTCCTCGATGCGCGCTCCGCTGCTCGCGCTGCCGCTGCTGGTGATGGCGCTGTTCTACCTCCGTGGTCTCTATCGCACGCGGCTGCGCGCGCTGGTGCTCGACGGGATGGTGCCCGTCCTCAGCGGCGTTTCGGTCGCCGCGATGGCCGTCGCCACGCTCGGCATCCTCGTCAACGGCCAGCTGCCCAACCAGTCGGATTGGCTGCGCGGCTGGCTGTTCGCGCTGATCGGCGTCGGCGCCGGGCGCGTGATCCTGTCGTTCGCGCAGCGCGTGGCGCGTACGCGCCACCTGGTGGGCAAGTCCGTGCTGATCATGGGTGCGGGCGTCGTCGGCGCGCAGGTCGCGCGCCGGTTGGAGTCACATCCCGAGTACGGGCTCGTCCCGATCGGCTTCCTCGACGAGGATCCGCGCTCGGTGGCGGAGGTCGGTGGGCGCGACGTCCCGGTGCTCGGCACGATCGACGATCTCGACGAGACCGTGCGGCGCACCGGTGTCAAGCACTTGATCGTCGCCTTCTCCTCGGTCGCCGATGCGCGCGTCAGCCGTCTGATCCAGCGCTGCCAGGAGCTCGGTGTCGAAGTCTCGGTGGTGCCGCGCATGTTCGACACGATCAACGATCGTGTCGGCTACGACACGGTCGGCGGCCTGCCGCTGCTGTCCTTCGAAACCGTCGACCCCGACGGCCTGCAGTTCGCGCTCAAGCACGCGGTCGACCGCGTGCTCGCGCTGACGCTGCTGATCGTCTTCTCGCCCGTGATCCTGCTGTCGGCGCTCGCCGTGCGCCTGTCGAGCCCGGGCCCAGCGCTCTTCAGCCAGCGCCGCGTCGGCCGTGACGGCAAGGTTTTCAACTTCTACAAGTTCCGCTCGATGCGCGTCGAGCAGCCGCCGGCCGACGACGGCGAGCCCGCCGCGAGCGCGCTCGACTTCCTGCTCGGGGGCGACACCGCGCCTGGAGGCGTCGAGGGTGAAGATCGCCGCACGGCCGTCGGGCGCTTCCTGCGCAGCACCTCGCTCGACGAGCTGCCGCAGCTGTTCAACGTGCTTCGCGGGGATATGAGCCTCGTGGGCCCGCGCCCGGAGCGTCCGGAGTTCGTGGAGCTGTTCAGGCAGGACATCATCCGCTATGGCGATCGTCACCGCGTCAAGTCCGGGATCACCGGCTGGGCGCAGGTCCACGGGCTGCGCGGACAGACCTCGCTCGCCGAGCGCGTCGAGTGGGACAACTACTACATCGCGCACTGGTCGCTCGGGCTCGACCTGAAGATCCTGACGCTGACGTTCGTGGCCCTGTTCCGCAACGCCGAGTAGCAGCGGGGCGGCGCCCACGCGCGCGTACGCCCGACGGCGCCCGGCCACGACTCGCCAGCCGGCCGCCGCTTAATCTAAATCGTCTTCTGCGCCGCCGTCGCCGGCCCGCTCCAGTACTGGAACACGCGCACGCGCAGGCCATGCGTGCCGAGCGCGGCCGGAAGCCTGACCGAGTATTCGTCGAAGCGATTCAGCGTGAAGACCACCCAGTAGCGCAGTGCCTTGCCGCGGAAGACTTCCAGGCGCATGAAATCGCCCACCGGGCCCGATCCTGTCGCGAGCACCTGCCTGCCCTTGCGGCGCAGCTTCAGGGTGATCGGGCTGATGCTCCCGAAGGGAGATGTCACAGCGCTCGCGAAGGCCGCGAAGGAGGGCTTGCGGGCGCCGGTCGTGGACAGCACGCCGAAGTCTTCGCGGGGCGAGTCGGTCAGCTTGTAGGAAACCGCCGCCGCCACGAAGGGACTGCGCGCGAGCGTGCGCAACGTGTCCGACAGGTTCCGCGCCTGGATGCTGGGCGTCACGCAGCCCTGTTCCTGCTCGATGCGTTCCCGCGGCCAGCAGCTCGTCCAGCCGAACTCGTCGAGCCACAACGGCTTCGTGTCGCCGGCCGCGAGCTGTGCTTCGCGAATCGAGCGCAGCGAGCCGAGCGTCAGCGTGTAGAAGTGGACCGACAGGCCGTCGTAGTAGCCCTTGATGCCGTTCGCATACAGCAGCCGCAGAAACGCGCCGTTGGAGCCGACCAGCGACCCCGCCAGCACCGGCACGCTCGGATCGACGGCCTTGATCGCCGGATAGGCCGCCCGCAGCACCGCTGCGTAGCGTTCGGCTTTGTTCGGGCCCGCAAAATAGTCTTCGTTTGACTGGTCTGGCTCGTTCCACACCTCGATCGCGGCGAGGTGCGGCCCGTAGCGGCGCGCGAGATACGCGACAAACGTGGCGTACGCGCCGGGGTCGCTCGGAGGCCAGGACTTGGCGGCGCCGTCCGCGAGCGGGTTGCAGCCCGCGAGCAGCGCGCTCGGCGCCGAGGACGCCCAGCACGGCGTGCTGTCGACAACCATGATCACGCCGATGTGTGCGGCGGCCGCGTCGGCGAGGAGCCGGTCAAGGAACGCCTGGGCGCCAGGTTCGATCTGCCCCTGCTGGGGTTCCATCACCGACCACGGAACCTCCAAGCGCACGACCTTCGCGTGCAGCGCGCGCGCCTGCGCGATCGTGCTGTCGGCCTGCGCCGCCGTCGACTGCTCACCGAGGCCCGGGATGTTGACCCCCGCCAGCAGCGCCGACTGAGCGGGTGCGGTCTTGCCGCTGTGGGCCTCGCCGGCCGCCGGCGCCCACGCGAGCACGCACAGCGCGAGTGCCAGCGCGGCGGCCGCACTGTGGACGCGCTTGTGCATGAGCCACACGATAGTCGGCGTGCGCCAGGGCCCGCGCCGGTCTGGCAGCGCAAGTAGGCTTCGCGGCCGATGCCGCAAACGTGGATCTGGCTGCAAGTCGCGATCGTCGTGTTCGTCCTGATCGGAATGGTCATCGCGATCGTGAAGCTCGCCTAGCGCACGCGTGTCTTCCGCCGCCGTCATCGCAGCACCCGCACCGTCGCGGGCGCCGACGCTTCTGCGCCGCGAGGCGATCGTGCTCGCGGTGCTCACGGTGCTCGCGCTCGTGCTGCGCCTCTCGAGCCTCTCGCGCAGCCTGTTCACCGACGAAACGTACTCGCTGGCGCTGGCCCAACGCAGCTTCGGGCAGATGCTCGAGCTGTTCGGCTGGGAAGCCAACGGCACTCCTTACTCGATCGTGCTGTGGCCGCTGATCCGGATCTTCGGCAGCGGCGTCACGCTGCTGCGCCTGCCGGCGGTGCTGGCCGGTACGTTGAGCGTTCCCGCGCTGTGGTGGGCGGCACGGCGATTCACCACACCCGCCGCGGCGCTGCTCGCCGCCGCCCTGCTGGCGGTCAACCCGATGGCCGTCTGGTACAGCCACGAGGCGCGAGCGTACGCCTTCGTCGTGCTCGCCGCGTGCCTCGCCTTCGGCGCGCTGCCGCGGGCCCTCGAGCGCCGTGGCAGCCGTCGCATGTGGATCCTGTACGTCGCCGCGATGACGCTGCTGGCCTACAGCGAGATCTTCGCCGCGCCGCTTGCGCTGCCGGCGCAGGCGCTGATCGCGTGGCGCGCCGGGCGCGACGGGGTCAGGCGCTGGCTGTGGTCGCTGCTCGCGGTGCTCGTCTGCTGTCTGCCGCTCGCGGCTGCCGCCGTGATCTCCCGCAGCCGCCGCGACGCGCTCTACTGGCTCCCGAAGACCGACCGCGCCCTGGTGACGCTGACGCTGCAGGAATTCAGCGCCGGCTTCTCGGGGATGACCGCCGTGCGCTGGGCGACGCTCGCCGCCGCCGTCGTGCTCGTCGGGGCGGCCGGCTGGGTGATCGCGCGCACGCGCTCGCACGCCGGCGCTGCGCCGCTGGCGATCGCGCTCTGCTGGGGCCTGCTGCCAGCCGCAGTGCTGCTGATCGTGTCCTTCGTCGAGCCGATCTTCTTCCCGCGCTACGCGATCCTGTCGCTGCCGGGCCTGTGCCTGGCGCTCGCGATTGCCGTCGAGCAGCTCTGGCACAGCCGGCCCGGCGCCGTCACGGCCGTCGCGGCGGTTGCCGTGCTGCTCGTCGCCGGCGGCCTCGCCGATGCGCGCCAGCGCAGTTACCTGCAGGAGGATTGGCCGCCGATCGCCGCCGTGCTGCGTGCGGAACGCGCCGCCGGGCAGCCCGTGATCCTCGACAACGCGCTCGTGCTGCCCTCGCTCGGCTACTACGATCCCGCCTTCCGCGCCCCCGGCGGCCAGCTGGTCGCGCAGGAGTGGCACGATCAGCCGCTGCCGCGCGGCTTCGTCGGCTTCAAGGACCCCAGCGGCTACGGCAGCGTGCCCGACGGCCCGCCGAGCGCCGCCGAGTTCGCGCGTCTGGCGCGACTGGGTGGCGGCAGCGTATGGATGATCGTCTCCGAGGTCGACCTCCTACTGCAGGAAAACCCCAGGGAAGGCGCCGCGGTGGCCTGGGCGCACGCTCACTGCCACGTTCAGGTGCACGAAAGCGTCGGCGTGTGGCTGCTGCACGCCAGCCACTGTGCGGCCTCTCCGCTGCGCTGAAGCCTTTGGTCAGCGCCGCAGACGCCACGGGCGTCGCGGCGAGCCGACGCCGGCGGCGCTCGGTCGCGCCGGGATCGGCGCGTCCGCGAGGATCGCTTCCGGCACGAGCCGCGTGAGCCAGTCGGCCAGCGGCGCAAGGCCCGCCTGCTCCAGCCCCTCGGTCAGACCGGGAGGGCGCTTGATGGCGTCGTGGGCGTCGGAGGTGACGTTGTGGATCAACCCCTCGCGCGCCAGCGCGAGCGCGTAGCGGCGCACCTCGCCGCCGAAGCGCCCGACGAGCGACCCCGCCGTGACCGACATCAGGACGCCGGCGTCCGCGAGCGCGGGCACGATCCGCCGGTCGCGGTGGAGGGCCGGGCAGCGCTCCGGATGCGCCAGCACGACGCCGTGGCCGCGCCGCAGCAGTCCCAGCACGAGGTCCTGCAGGCCGGTTGCGACGAGCGTGAACGGTGGCTCGACGAGCAGCCAGCGCCCGCCGCCGAGGCCGAGCCGCTCCAGCTCCACCGGCTCCACTTCCGCGAGCTGCGTCATCGCGATCTCGGCGCCGGGCAGCACCTCGAGCTCGATCTCCTCCGCGGCCAGTCGCTCGTTGACGCGCTCCACGAGGGCCGCAATCGTCGCCGCATCGTTCGGCGTGCGCGCATTCACGTGCGGGGTGGCGACGAGCGTGTCGATCCCCGCGGCGAGCGCCGTCCGCGCGAGCTCGACCGAACCCTCGAGCGTCTCCGGGCCGTCGTCGATGCCCGGCAGGACGTGACAGTGCAGGTCGATCATCCTCGCCCCAATCTAGTGGGCAGCGCGGAGCCCATTTGTTCACTTGCGGCGCCGGCGCACGGATATGATCGCCTCGGCGGTGATACGAGGCGACGACGGCGAGGAGTGACATGTTCAAATCGATCGTGGTTGGAACCGACGGCTCGGACACGGCCAATCAGGCGGTGCGCCAGGCAGTGGATCTCGCTCGCGCGGTCGGCGCCAAGGTGGAGCTCGTCAGCGCGTATGAGCCCGTGCCCGCGCAACGGCTCAGCGAGGAACGTCGGCAGGCGCCCGAGGACCTGCAATGGGCGATCAACCCGCGCGAGGACGTCGATGCCACACTCGAGGCCGCCGCGGCGATCGGCCGTGAGGCGGGCGTGGCGGTCAACGTCTACCCGCGCCAGGGCGACCCCGCAGACGCGATCCTGGACATCGCAGAAGAGCGCGAAGCCGACCTGATCGTCGTCGGCAACAAGGGCATGACCGGCGCAAAGCGCTTCCTGTTGGGCTCGGTGCCGAACAAGGTGTCACACCACGCGCCCTGCTCGGTGCTGATCATCCGCACCACCTGAGCTAGCTGCGTACGCGCTGGAGCACGATCCAGCCGTCGTCGCGCATGCGGCGCAACGGTCCTGTGCCGGCGACGTTGAAACGCCGTGCCGTGCGCGCCGGATCGCTCAGGTCGCGTCGCAGGTTGCGCGTGCGTCCGTGCAGGATCTGGCGGGCAGTTCGGCGCAGGCTGAGGCCCTTCTCGGACGGCAGGTGCCACAGGCCGATCGCCAGCGGGTCCTCCGGCTTCGCCGCGTGGGCACGCGGGCCGGTGCTCAGGCGCCTGGCGACCTGCGACAGGTCGCGGAAGCGCACGCGCCCGATCGCGCCGGCCAGCGACAGGATCTGCTCCTCGTTGGGCAGCGTCTTGCCTTCCGCGTCGAGCCCCGCGTCGAGCTCCTCGCAGACGCTCACGAGCTCGCGCAGCGCGGCAGGCGTCCCGGCGATCAGCTCGCCGCCCACCCACGGGGGCACCTCCTCGGCCTCGCCCATCGTCCTCGCCAGATCGCCGATCGCCCTGCGCGTGCGCCCGTGCACCTCGAAGCCGACCGTGTCCCAGTCCGGCGGATAGCCGATGTAGACGCAGCCGATCTCCGACGGCGGCGGCGCGCTCGCGAACACGAGCTCCGGGTCGGCCCACACGCAGTCGAGGTCCGTCAGCCAGATCTGGCGATCCGCCGGCTGCCCCTCGCTCGAGGACAGGATCGCGTCGAGCACGTAGCGCGAGGACACGTACACCTCGGTGCCGGGCTTGGGGCGATGGCGGTACTCGGTCGCCAGGATCCGCACACCCAGCTCCTCGATTCGATCGAGGAGCTGCTCGCCGACGCGCCCCAATGCGCTGCGGTCGCTGATGTTCGTGGCCAGCGCGAGCTCGACGTCGAGCCTGCGCAGCCGCAGCGTCGCCGCCTGCGTCAGCGCGCACTCCAGATAGCGGGTCGCGACCGCGGCGGAGGACGACGCCGTGCGCGCGCTCGGGTAATAGAAGCCCTCGCCGGGCTCGTGCACATACAGGTACTGGACTACCAGCGGTGTCAGTGGCGTTTGCATCCCAACTCTTTGTGTCGGCGTCGGTGCCCGCACGCTTTAGGCGTCCGACAACGGAAAGCCTTGCGCAATCGGCATTCTGGCGCGCTACTCGTCCGCGTGCCCGGCGGAGACCACCGCTTCGATGCGCTCCGTCACCGGCGCCGGCAGCGCCAGGACCGCCCGCTTGGCGCGGTAACGCAGCACGCGCGGGGCAAGTTCGGCGCGCGTGCGCGGCCAGCGCCCGTTGCGCAGGATCAGCCCGCCCCAGGTCAGCGGATCATCGCCGTCGCCGAAGCGCAGCTTGTACGGATGGGTCCCGGCGCCGAGATCGAGGCCGTGCTCGCCGCGCGCGATCCCGTCCTCGAGGGCCGCGAGGATCGTCAGCATCGTCGGCTTGAGGTCGGCATGCTGCTCCATCCAGCCGCCGTTCCAGTACTTGATCTGTCCGCCGGCCGCCTGGAACAGCTGCACGGAGATCAGCTCGCCGTCGACCTCGGCGGCCCACAGGCGCAGGCGGTCGGGCCCGAGCGCGGCGGCGGCCTCGTGCAGCAGCTCGCGGACTCCCGGCGCCGTCAGATGCGATGGCGCACGATCCTCCCAGCGCGCCGCGTGCAACGACAGCAGCGCGTCCAGGGCTCCTCCGACCTCGCCCGGATCGAGGATCTGGCGTACCCGGCCGCCGCGCTCTGCCAGCCGGCGGCGCATGCGCCGCATCTGGCTGCGGAAGTTGCTCGAGCGCCCCGCAAGCCACGCCCCCGGCTCTCCCGAGGGCAGCGTCACCGAAGGCGCGGGCAGCAGCGAGTTGCGGTAGCGCGTCAGCCGCGGACTGCGAGCGGCGAGCCTGCTGGTCCATTGCGAACACAGGGGCACCGCCTCGAAGGCGATCAGGTCGGGGCGCGGACGCATCTGCGCGATCGCGCCGAGCAGTCCGCTGCGCACCTCGTCCTCGCGTCCGGGCAGGCAGAGAATGTCCACGCGGTCGGAGATCTCGGCGCCGAGGAAGCGCACGTCCACGCGCCCGGAGGGCCCGCGCCCGGCGAACCACGGCGCCAGCGCGACCAGCTGCTCGCGGTCGCGCAGCGCAACGATCCGCAGCTCGCTGCCCGCGGGCGCCAGGTGCTGCCACCAGGCGAGCATCCAGCCCGGGGCGCACAGCGGCAGCGCCTGAGCGACGGCCAGCGCGTCCCATGCCGGCGCGAGCGAGCGTGCCGCCGCGAGATCATCGATCAGCTCGACCTCGAGCACGCCGCTCACGCCGGCGAGCCCACGTCCGCCGCCGCGCCGCTGCGCTGGACGTCGGCCAGCAGATCCTCCCAGCTCGCGGTGTACGGCGCGATCCGCTCGGCGAGCTGTGCGAGCGTGCTGAAGTCGTCGGCCTGCTCCCACGAGGTGTGAAGCACGATCGGAATCCACGTGCCCGGTGCGAGCTCGATCAGTCGCTCGGCTGCCGGTAGCACGGTGCGCGCATCGGCATACAGAGGCGCGTAGCAAGGCAGGTAGACCGCTCCGTCGCGCCACAGCGGGCCACCGTGGAAGCCCATCATCGCGATGCTCTCGGGGCCGCCGCAGATGACCTCGAAGCGGTCGGCCAGCAGCCCGTACTGGGCTGCGTCGAAGCGGTTGAACGGCGGCACGAACACGCGTGTCTCGCCGACGCCCGCCGCGAGCAGTCGCCGCCGGCCGTCCTCGAGCAGCGCCTCGAGCTCATCCGCCTGCAGGCCAGACAGCTCCGAGCGCCTGCGCGGGCTCTCAAAGCGCGTGCGGTGGGTGTTGCCGTGCTGGGCGAAGGTGACCCCGTCGCGGCGCATCTGCTCGAGCATCGCGATCTCCCGCTCGCCGAGAGCGCGGCCGCCGCTCGCGCCGACGCTCAGCGGCGCGTGTGTCAGCTGCGGCAGCACCGACATCAGGTGCGCCACGCCTGCACCGGCCAGCACGTCGTGAAAGCGGCGCGACATGTCGATGTCTCCAGGGCGGTCGAACGCTGTGTAGTAGGGGAACTCGTCGACGCGTACGAGAAAGCGCGGCGGCCCCGACGCCGCGGCGCCGAGCACGCTCGTGCGCGCCTCGATCAGCCGCGCGAGCCACGTGCGCTCCCAGTCCAGGCGGCCCAGCTTCATCGCGATCCGCTGCGCGCCGCGGATCGGCGCGCTCGGCACGGGGCGAGCCTCCAGCACGCCCCTCACACGCGGGCTGAGCGCTGCCGGGTCGGTCGCGCCGAGGTGCAGGCGCACGTTGCGTGCCAGCTCCGAGCGATCGCTCGTGTACACGCGCGGATCAGCCACTGCCGCTTCCGAGGCCCACGCGCGAGGCGGCGCGCCGGCCCATTTCGGGCAGGTAGAAACGCAGCACCGGATTCAGATCGCCGCGGGCGAACATGCTGTGGGCGCTGCGGGGGGCGAGCGCCAGCGCTGTCGCCATGCCCTTGAGCCCGTCCGCGTGACGCGACGCGGCGAGATCGCGGTTGAGCCACTGAAAGCGAGCGTCGTCGAGCTGCCGCGGCGACGGCGCCACCGCGCGGCCGGTCGCCAGGCGCGCCCACGCGGCGGCGACGTTGACACCCGCGCGGCCCGCCAGCGCGATGCCTCCGTAGAAGCGGCCGTTGAGCTCGGTGAAGCGGGGCACGCCCTGATCGTCGAGCAGGTACTCGATCTCCGCCAGACCGAACCACCCGAGGCGCCGGACGAGCTCGCCGACACCCTCGGAGAGCGCGGCGTCCGGTGCGATCGTGCGGGCTCGTGCGGTAACGCCGGCCTCGGCCGGCCACGAGCGGTCGCAGCGCTGCTGGACCTCGGCGACGACGTTGCCATCGCGGTCGGCCACCACGACGACCGCGCCGAGCTGGCCGGTGATGCACTCCTGCAGCAGCGGCTGCGCACCTTCCTTGCGAAGCTCGGCGACAAACGGGGTGGCCTGCGCGGCGGAGGCGAAGCGTCGCGTTTCATAACGCGTCGGCACGTGAATCCTGGCCTTGACCACGACCGGTCCCTGCCACGCCGCCAGTGCCTGCTCGCTGGCCTCCTCGGTTCGCGGCACCGCGAGCCCCACGGCCTCGGCCGCTCTCGTGAACTCGAGCTTGTCGAACGAGCGCTCGACGATCTCGTGGGCCGCGTACGGCACGATCGCCGGCGCCACCTCCTCGCGCCGGCGCGAGAGCACCAGCAGGCCAACGTCATACGCGCAGAACACGACCTCGTAGCCGCCCACGCGCACCGCCTCGGCGATGTCCGCGATGAAGCGGTCCTCGTCGGTCTCCGCCTCCTCGACGCGGTGATGCGCTCCGGTGGCCGCCGAGGTCGAGGCGATGCTGGGCCGCCACGCGCCGGTGCCCAGCACCCAGCCGTCCGCGTGCAGCATGCGCGCGGCGGCCAGCGCCGAGCGATCACGGGACTGATCGACGATCAGGGCACGCATCGCTCTTAGTATCGGGCACGCGCAGGCAAACCTTCAGGCATCGCCTCCGGATGCCGAGATAATCCCCGACGTGAAGATCGTCAGCGTGATGACCACCGACTCGAGCGGCGGCGCGGAGTTCGCCGCGGTCGAGATGCTCGAGGCCCTGCGCCAGCGCGGCCACGACACCGTGATGCTCACCGACATGCAGGCGATGGCCCGCGACACCGACGTGCGTGTCGTCCCCGTTGCGCTCGGACCGAAGCTCTCGACGGGCAGCTGGGTGGGTCTGATGCTGCGCTGGCCATCGCTTTTGAGGCAGCTGCGCGCAGCGCTCGGCGCGCAGGCTCCGTACGACGTGCTGATGGTCCACTACAAGAAGGAGCAGCTGCTGGCCGGGATGCTGCCGGCGCACCTGCGCAGCACGGTCGTGTGGGCCGAGTGGGGACCGGTGCCGTTCCCGCTGCGGCGCGGCCTGCCGCGGCGCGCGTACCTGCACGCGGGCGAGCGCGCTGCGCTCGTGATGGCGATCTCCGAGGGGACGCGCCGTTCGGTCGGCGACGTTGGCGTGCCCGCGGAGAAGATCGTCGTCGTTCCGAACGTGATGCGCGCGGACGAAATCCGCTTCACCGAGGCGGGACGCGCGCGCGTTCGCAGCGAGCTCGGGATTCCCGAGCAGGCTTTCGTCGTCGGCTGCATCTCGCGCTTTCACCCGAAGAAGCGCAATGACGTCGTCGTCGACGCCGTAGCCGCGCTCGCCGATTCACGCGTCCACCTGATCCTCGCCGGCAGCGGCGAGACCGAGGGCGAGCTGCGGGCGCTGGCCGAGCCGCTGGGCGAGCGCGCGCATTTCATCGCCACCCCTGGCGCCGAGGTGCCCGACGTGCTGTCGGCCTTCGACGTGTCGGTCTTCTGCCCGAGCCCGACCGAGGGCGCGCCGCGCGCGACGATCCTCGGCATGCTCGCCTCGCGCCCGTGCCTCGCGACCGGCGCCGAGGGCGTGTCGGACATGATCAAGCCCGAGTTCGGCGGCATCTGCACCCCCGAGAACGACCCCGAGGCGCTACGGGCGCTGATCGCGCCCTACCTCGACGATCCCGCGAGGGTCGCGCGCGAGGGCGCGGCTGCGCGTGCGTACGCCGAGCGCACCTACGCGGCTCCCGTGGTCGCCGAGCAGATCGAGCGCCTGCTCGAAGACGCCACCGGCAGCGTGCGCTCGCACGCATGAGTGCCGCGGGCGGCCTGCCGAGCGGCGCGGGCGCCCGGCGGCTGCTGATGGTCGAGCAGGGCGGCCGCGGCGGGGTCTCCGACTACACCGCCGAGCTCGTCGCGGCGCTCGCCGCCGAGGGCTGGGCGGTGACGCTGGCGACCGCCGCCGATCACCGCTACCGGCCCGTGCAGGGGGTGACGGTGGTTCCGGTCTTCCACTACACCCGCGGCGATACCCGCTTCGGGCGCGCGCTGCGTGAGCGCGGGCTCGGCAAGCTCGCCAACGGCCTGCGCTTCCTCGCGGCGCTGCCGCGTCTGACCGCGCTGGCCCGCAGCGCTGACGTGGTGCACTCGCAGGGCTGGGAGGTGCCGCAGCTCGGCCCGCTGGCGCTCGCCTGCCTGCGCGCGACCGGTAGGCCCGTCGTGCAGACCGAACACGGCACCTTCGATCGCGCCCAGGACCGTCTGTTCGGCACGGCCTCGCACGCGCGCCGGCTGAGCGGCCGCCTGGCCGCGCGCACGATCGTGCACACGCAGGCGGACCTCGACCGCGTCGCGCCGCCGTTGCGGGGGCGCGCGCGCGTGATCCCCCACGGCGAGTACGGCGGTCTCGCGCGCAGCGGCGGCACCGCCGAGCGTGAGCGCGCGCGCGCCGCGTTGGACCTCGCGCCGGACGTGCCCGTGACGCTGATGTTCGGCCAGCTGCGCGGCGACAAGGGCCTCGACGACCTCGCGCAGGCGGTCGCGCGGGTGCCGGGCCTGCAGCTGCTCGTCGGCGGGCAGGACATCGGCGGCCTGTCTGCCGCGCGCGAGCATCTCGACGCCCTCGGCGCGCGTGTCAGCGTGCGCGAGGGCTTCCTCGACATGCGCGACACGGCGCAGCTGTTCGCGGCGACCGACACCGTCGCGCTGCCCTACAGGCAGGCGAGCCAGAGCGGCGTGCTGCTGCTCGCATACGGCTTCGCGCGTCCCGTCGTCGTGTACCCGTCCGGAGGCTTGGTCGAGGCGGTGATCGACGGCGAGACCGGCTGGATCTGCGAGCGCCCGGACATCGAGTCGCTGACAGCCGCGCTCGCCGACAGCGTTCGCGCCGGTACCGAGGAGTGCCTGCGCCGCGGGCGAGCCGGCGAGCGCCTCGCCGACGAGCGCTTCGCCTGGCCGGCGATCGCGCGTCGCACGGCGGCGCTCTACGAGGAGGCGCTGGCCGGATGACCGTCCCCGACGGCTCATATCCTTGCCGCGTGATCGACGGACGCGCGCCGGGCGCGCGAGCGACATGAGGCGTGCGGTGATCCTCGCGGGCGGCGAGGGCACGCGCCTGCGCCCGTACACCACTGTGCTGCCGAAGCCGCTGATGCCGATCGGCGATCGCCCGGTGCTCGACATCGTCGTGCGTCAGCTCAAGGCGCACGGCTTCGAACGGATCACGATCGCCACCGGCTACCTGGCGGAGCTGATCGAGGCTTTCTTCCGCGACGGCGAGAGCTACGGCATCCCGATCGACTACTTCCGCGAGCACGAGCCGCTCGGGACGGTCGGAGCGCTCGCGCTGATCGACGGGCTGATCGACGACGACGTGCTGGTGATGAACGGCGACGTGCTCACCGACATCGACTACGGCGGCCTGCTCGAACGGCATTCCGCCAGCGACGCCGCCGCGACGATCGCCACCAAGACGCGCCAGATCCAGGTCTCGCTCGGGGTCCTGCGCTTCGGCGATAACGGCGACCCCACGCGGCTGACCGGCTACGACGAGAAGCCCGCGATCGACTACATCGCGAGCATGGGCGTGTACTGCTTCGCGCCACGCGCGCTGGGGTTCATCGAGCCCGGCAAGCGCCTGGACTTTCCCGACCTGATCCTGCGCCTGATCGCCGCCGGCGAGGTCGTGCGCGCGTGGCCGAGCGAGGACTACTGGCTGGACATCGGGCGCCACGACGACTACGAGCAGGCCCAAGAAGAGTTCGAGTCCGTGCGCGACCGGCTGATCCCGCCGGATTAATTAGCTGAGACTCGACGGCAGGATGCCCGGACGAAGGGCGTTCTCCAGAGCTGCTGCCGCGATCGTCCGCTGACGAGTCTGCTCAGTGTTTCTGTGCCGCGCCCGCACCGGCGCTGGATCTTCACAGGTTTTTGATATTCCGAGTAAATCGACTTGCAAAGTGAACAATAGCTTGGTAGAACGGTCCGCGACATTGTTGGGTTTACCGATCGAAGTAGAGGGTAATGGACCTTTTCCGCGCAGTCTGGAGCTCACGAGTCGGATCCTCAGGGCGCCATCGCGATCCCGAACGCTGGATGGGGGCAAGCCTTGTCCGCGACTCGTGGTGGTGAGCAGATGGACAGTGGGCGCCCTGGGCTCTCGGTCGCGATCATCGACTTGGACTCGGGCTTTCTGACCGTGCTCGGCAACCGACTCGACCGGCTCGGCTGGAAGCGCCGGGCTTTGGCACCGCGAGTCAGAGCCAACACGCTGCGCTCGATGAACGCCGACGTGCTCGTCGTCGACGTGTCACTCCTCGGACCCCACAGGTGGCGGCGGCTGGCGCATCTGTGCGAACAGAGCCCGCAACTGCACGTGATCGTGTGCTCGGGTCCCTCGACGGTCGGCGAACGCATCTGCGCGCTGCGGGCGGGCGCGGCCGACTGGCTGAACAAGCCCTGCCACCCCGAGGAGCTGATCGCGCGCATCGAGGCGGTCGCGGGATATCGCCGACCGTTTGTCAACGCGGCGATGGACTCTCGCTGGTTCGGCGACCTGGAGATCCGTTCTCACCAGTTCCAGGCGTTCATACAAGGAGTCAACGTTGACCTGACCCGCCGTGAGTACCAGCTGATCGATGTGCTTGCGCGTGCCGAAGGCGACGTGATCTCGCGCGAGGCCGTCTATCGAGCCATCTGGCGCGGCGAGATGGCTCGCCACGACCGCTCGGTTGACGTTCTTGTGCACAAAGTGAGGCGCAAGCTCGAGCAAGCATCGTCGGAGTGGACCTACATCCACACCAAGCGCCGCCACGGTTACCGCCTCGCGCCCGAGCGGGCGACCTCGATGCCGGAGCCGGTCCCTCTCCCCTGCAGGACACCCCCGCCGGCCACTCTGGCCGCCTGATCAACGATCGGAGCATCGCCATGAGTGACGACACAAAACCCTCCGGGCCTGATCCGACGTCGCCCGACGGCCAGGATTTTTCCCGCGGGAGCACGAACGGGGCAAAAGCGGCCGCAGGCGCCGGCAAGCCGCGGGCGGCTGTGCGTTCGGGTTTGGCGCATCGTCGTAATCCGGTGTTGGCGACCCTTGGGGATTTCTTTTCGGGTGCGCGTCGGGTGTTGTTGCGTGATCCGATTTCGCTGTTCCTGTTGCTGGCGTCGATCGGACTCGCCGTCGCGTTCTTTGTGTTGTTGGGTGCGATTCAGCCGAGTAGTTTTGGCCGGCAGGTGCCGTTGAGCACGGTGCAGACGTTGGCGGCGCGGCGTGAGGTTGGGTCGGCGTTGCTGCTCGATCACGACAATCGTGTGGAGTTG
>DATHOH010000040.1:0-65673 GCA_035485155.1 Solirubrobacteraceae bacterium | reverse complement strand
CACCTGGGCGGATTCGCGGACCGCCTCGTCGTAGATCACGAGACCCGCGGAGGGGTTGGTCTCGGGGACGACGAGACGGAAGCGGACGTCGCCCGACGCAGCGCGCTCGCGCACCGCCTCGCGCAGCTTCTCGCCGCCGAGCGTGCGGTTCGCGATCACAAGGACTTCCTTCATCGGGTTTGCCTCCTCCTCATTGGCTTGGTGCGTGCGCGACGCCAGACCCCGCTCCCACCGGGGTCGGCGCCGGCCCGAGGATGCCGTGGACAGCGCCCGGAACGCCGTACTCGTACGGGCCGCCCACGACCGTCGGGACGCGGTCGAAGTTGAAGATCGGCGGCGGCGAGGAAACCTGCCACTCGAGCGTCATGCCGCGCCAAGGGTTTGCCACCGCTCTTGGCCCGCCGCGCCAGCTGGTGACCATGTTGTAGAGGAAGATCAGCATGCTCAGGCCGAGGCCGAAGCTCGCGATCGAGATGAACAGGTTGAGGTCGGCGAACTTGGCGGCGTAGGTGGCAACGCGCCGCGGCATACCTTGCAGGCCGAGGACGTGCATCGGACCGAAGGTCAGGTTCATGAGGATGAACGTAGTCCAGAAGTGCCACTTGCCGAGACGCTCGTCATACATGCGTCCGGTCATCTTCGGGAACCAGTAGTACACGCCCGCGAAGATCGTCATCAGCGAGCCGCCGAACAGCACGTAGTGAATGTGGGCGACGATGAAGTATGTGGAGCTGACGTCGATGTCGAACGGCACCATCGCGAGCATGATCCCGCTGATCCCACCGAGCGTGAACGTGGTGATGAAGCCAAGCGCGAATAGCATCGGCGTGTCGAGGTGAAGCACCCCTCGCCACAGTGTCGCCAGCCACGAGAACACCTTGATGCCCGTTGGCACCGCGATGATCGCGGTCGTGATCGACATCGGGATGCGGATCCACGCAGCCATGCCCGAAGTGAACATGTGGTGCGCCCACACGGTGAAGCCGAGCCCGACGATCGCCAGCAGCGAGAACGCCATCATGCGGTAGCCGAAGATCGGCTTGCGAGCCTTCACCGCGATGACTTCGCTGATTATCCCGAAGCCCGGCAGGATCATGATGTAGACCGCCGGGTGTGAGTAGAACCAGAAGATGTGCTGGTACATCAGCACGTTGCCACCCGCTGCCGCATTGAAGAAGTTGAAGCCGAGCGCGCGGTCGAGCAGCACCATGAACTGCGACGCGGCGATGAACGGCGTCGCAATGACCACCAGCAGCGAGGTTGCGAAGTTCGCCCAAACCAGCAGCGGCAGGCGGAAGAAGCTCATCCCCGGTGCCCGCATCGTGATGATCGTGACCAGGAAGTTGAGCGCGGTCATGATCGAGGAGGCGCCGGCGAACTGCACGCCGATCGAGAAGAAGTCCTGCCCGATCGGCGAGTTGGTCGACAGCGGCGCGTATGCGGTCCAGCCATCCGCAAACGCCCCTCCGGGCGCGAGGAAGCTGAGCAGCATGATCGTCCCGGCGACCGGCAGCAGCCAGAACGACAGCGCGTTCAAGCGCGGGAACGCCATGTCGGGAGCGCCGATCATCAGCGGGATCACGTAGTTGCCGAAGCCGGCGAACACCGGCACCATGAACAGGAAGATCAAGATCGTCGCGTGCACCGAGAACAGGCCGTTGAACGTGTTGGCGCTGACGAAATGCGACCCCGGCTGCGCCAGCTGCGCGCGCATCAGCATCGCGAGCAGCCCGCCGATCAGCAGGAAGATGAACGAGTTCACCAGGTACTGGACACCGATCACCTTGTGATCGGTGTTGATGCGGAAGTAGTCCTTCCACGTGTGTGCACCATGGCCGGAGTGATCCTCGGGGCGGGTCGGGCGGCCCGTGGCCCAGTAGAACCAGTAGTCGAAGCCGCCGATGCCGACGAGAAACGCGAGCGGCACCGCGAGCAGCGCGACCGTCAGGATCGCTTCGCCGGAAAGGAAGTGCGTGAAGGTCGTATGTCCGGTGGACATACGCACCAGCCACGTCAGCAGCGCCGAGAAGCCCACGGCGGCGACCATCAGCCAGGCGGCGCGGTAGAAGCCCGGGCCTCGCAGCTTCGCGGCCATCAGCGCGCCTCCGGTGAAAGCATCAGATCGAAGCCATTTAGCACGTGCCCATCTCCCACGATCCGGTCTCCCATGAAGCGGTCGCCTCCTCGGGCCAACACTATCCGCTCGCCCCCCCGCCGGTCGAGCTGCTCGAGCTTGCGCTCAGCTGGCTCTCGATCCACGCGTGGAAGCGCGCGGGCGTGACCACGTGCACGGTCGTGCGCATCAGCGAGTGGCCCACCCCGCAGAGCAGGTTGCACACGGCGACATAGTTGCCGAGGCGGTTCGGGGTCGCCTGGATGTGCGTGGTGATGCCGGGCACGACGTCCTCCTGCAGGCGGAAGGCGGGGACGTAGAAGGCGTGGATGACGTCCTTGGAGCGCATGTTGAAGTACACGGGCTGGTTATCGGGGAGGTAGAGGTCATAGCTGTTGATCGTTCCGCCCCCGGTCACCGACGGCGGATACTGGAAGGACCAGTAGAACTGCTGCCCGGTGACGCCGATCTGGAGCTCGTGGGCCGGTTTCTTTTCGTTGTCGGCGAGGATCACGAACGAGTAGCCGACCATCCCCAGCATCAGGATCGCCGGGATCGCCGTCCAGAAGACCTCCAGGCGCGTATTGCCGTGTATCGGCGGACCGTCCACGAGCTCTTGGCCGGGGCGCATGTGGAAGTGCCACACGCAAAACAGGATCACGGCGACGACCAGCACGAAGATCGGGATCGACGCGATCATCAGTACGTGGTAGAGGATGTCGGTGTTGTGGGCCTGGGTCGAGGCCTGCACCGGGAACCAGTGGATTTCGTAGCTGAGCCAGATTCCGAGCGCAACGGCGATCACCGCCATGACGCCCGCCACGATCAGCGAACGCCGGCTAGGCATGCGCGCCCGCGCGTTCCCGCATCGAAGGCTCCTGTCTGCCGGTTGGCTCCATCCGCCGGTGATCCTAACCCGTCCGCCGACGGATAGCTAGACCTTTACGTCGAGGCTCTCGAGCACTTGACGGCGAGGCTCTCGAGCACTAGATTGAGGCAATAGTTGCAAGTGCTCGGAGCGACGGTTCTCCGAGCCGGTCGACCGCAGGAGCGTTGCTGTTGCGCCATCGATGGAGCATCTGAGCGAGAGGTAGGAGCGAGCATGCAAGTCCAACAAGGCATGAGCGAGATGGTCCTCACGGTCGGTCCCAGCCACACGTTGCGGGAGGTGGCGAAGCTGATGGCCCAGCGACGCGTGGGCGCGGCCGTGGTCATGGACCCCGACAGCCCCGGCCCGGGGATAATTACCGAGCGCGACATCCTCGTGGCGCTCGGCGCCGGCGAGGATCCCGACAGCGAGCAGGTCACCGACCACCTGACGCGCGACGTCGTCTTCGCTGCGCCCGACTGGTCGCTGGAGGAGGCAGCGGCGGCGATGGTTCGCGGCGGCTTCCGTCACCTGATCGTCCTGCAGCGTGGCGAGACCGTCGGTGTTCTGTCCGTGCGCGACATCGTGCGCTGCTGGACCGACGACGGAGCGATCTGCCCGGTGCCCGCCAGGGTGGCCGTGGGGTGATGGGGGAGGTGGCAGGCCTGCTTTGGGGAGCAGGCCGCCACCACCACGGCCAGCGGGCCGTGGACGCGGCGCGTGCCGGCGTCCTCGATCGCTCGTGTGCGAAGCACACTTCGCTCACTGCGTCCTTGGCCCGCTTGGTCCACGACCCGCTGGAGATGATCTAGCGGGGCGTGCGAACGACAGTCAGTCAGTGGTGGTCGAGCGGGAGCTCGTTGACTTCGTGGCGCGTGTCTTTGATCCAGCGCCAGATGCACACGACCGTCAGGATCACGCCGACGACGGTGAACTCGATGAAGGTCGTGACGCCAACCAGCGCGAGCGTGATGCCCACGGCGGTCAGCAGCGGCAGGATGCTCGGCCCGGGGAGGTGAATCTCCTCGCCGACCGGCGGCACCTCGGGATCCAGCGGGCTCATGAGACGTACGCCGCGGCCACGACGAACGTCAGACCGAACATGAACATGCAGATCGCGGCGACGATCAGCCCGGTGATGATGTTCTTACGTGCGAGGCGACGGGTCATCATGGGCGTGAAGATTACCGCCTAGAGGTGCCGGTCGGCGACCATCGCGCAGAACAGCAGTGCGAGGTAGGAGAGCGAGTACAGGTAAAGGCGCAGCGCCGAGCGCCGGTCGGCCCGCCGGTACAGGCGCACCGCGCCGGCGATGAAGCCGAGCCCGAGCAGCAGTGAGGCCACGAGGTAAATCGCACCGAAGCCGCCCGCGCAGAAGGGCAGCTGCGTGACCGCGTACAACAGCACCGAGTAGAGCAGGATCTGCCGCCGCGTCTCCGCCTCACCGCGCACCACCGGCAGCATCGGCACGCCGACCTTCCCGTACTCGTCCTTCATCAGCAGCGACAGCGCCCAGAAGTGCGGTGGCGTCCAGAAGAAGACGATGAAGAACAGGATCACCGCGGTGCCGCTGACCGTGCCGGTGACCGCCGCCCAGCCGACCAGCGGCGGCACCGCGCCGGCGGCGCCGCCGATGACGATGTTCTGCGGGGTGCGCCGCTTCAGCCAGACGGTGTACACGAACACGTAGCCGAGGAAGCCCGAGAACGACAGCGCCGCCGCAAGCGGGTTGACGGTCAGCGAGAGCTCGAGCAGCGACAGCGCCGCGAGCGTGCAGCCGAACACGAGCGCGGCGCGCGGCGAGACCCGTCCCGCAGGAATCGGCCTGGTGGCGGTGCGCGCCATGCGCGCGTCGATGTCGCGGTCGAACCAGTGGTTGACGGCGCCCGCGCCGCCCGCCGAGAGATAGCCGCCGAGGCACGTCAGTGCGACGAGCAGCACCGAGGGATCGCCCGCCACGTACATCGTCGCGATCGTCGTCAGCAGCAACAGTGACTGGACCTTCGGCTTGGTCAGCTCCAGGTAGTCGCTCAGCACCTGCAGCACGCCGCCCGCCCCGCGATCGGCGATCGCCAGCTTCGGTGTCTCGATCGTCGGCGCTGCGCCTGGGTGTGGCGCGAGGCTCATCTACAGACCGACCTGCGTCGCCCCTGCCGGAACCGTGGCCGTTCCCGGCGCGCGCGCGCCGCCGCCCGCCCGCTCGATCTCGCGGCGGATGTCCTTCATCGGCTCGAACGAGCGCACCAACGGCACGACGTCGAAGTTGTTGACCGGCGGCGGCGATGCCGTGAACCACTCGAGCGTGTTCGCCTTCCACGGGTCCGGGCCGGCGACCACGCCGACCTTGAGGCTGCGCCACACGTTGATGACGGTCGCGAGCACCCCGGCGGCGAGGATGAACGAGCCGACGGTCGAGATCAGGTTGTAGAGGTGCAGGTGGCCCACGTTGTCGTACTCGTACACGCGCCTGGGCATTCCGTCAAGCCCGATCACATGCTGAATCAGGAACGTGACAATGATTCCGATGAACATCAACCAGAAGCTCAGCTTGCCGAGGCCTTCTCCGAGCACGCGCCCGGTGATCTTCGGAAACCAATAGTAGATCGCGGCGAAGATCGGCAGCACGGCGCCGCCCACCAGCACGAAGTGGATGTGCGCGACCACGAAGTAGGTTTCGTTGAGCTGCCAGTCGACCGGGAAGATCGCCAGGAACACCCCCGAGATACCACCGATCAGGAACACCGCGATGAAGCCCGCGCAGAACAGCAGCGGCGTCTTGAATTCGATTGTGCCGCGCCACAGCGTGGCGATCCAGTTGAGCATCTTCACGCCCGTCGGCACCGCGATCAGGAACGAGCTGAGCATCACGAACACGAGGATCGCCTCGGGTATCGGCGCCGTGAACATGTGGTGCGCCCACGTCAGGAAGCCCAGGAACGCGATCGCCACGGTCGACGCTGCGATTGCCTTGTAGCCGAAGATCGGCTTGCGGGCGAACACCGGCAGGATCTCAGAGACGATGCCGAAGCCCGGCAGCACCATGATGTAGACCTCGGGGTGTCCGAAGAACCAGAACAGGTTCTGCCACAGAAGCGGCGAGCCGCCCTCGGCAGGGTCGAACCAGTGCGTGCCGAAGTGGCGGTCGGTGAGCAGCATCGTCACGGCTGCCGCGATCACCGGGAGCGCGAAGATCAGCAGCACCGAGTACGTCAGCATCGCCCACACGAACAGCGGCAGCCGGCCCCAGCTCATCCCGCGCGCGCGCATGTTGGCGACGGTGGCGTAGAAGTTGATCGCGCCGAGCAGCGATGAGATGCCGGTCAAGTGGATCAGGTAGATCCACGCGTCCTGCCCGCCTGACGGCGAGTACAGCGCGCTTGAGAGCGGGGGGTAGCTCGTCCAGCCCGCTTCCGGCGGGTGCCAGAAGAGCGACGCGTAGAAGACGATCCCGCCGGCCAGCAGCAGCCAGAAGGACAGTGCGTTCAGGCGTGGGAACGCCATGTCGCGCGCGCCGATCATCAGCGGCAGGAAGTAGTTGGCGATCCCCGCCATCATCGGCACGACGAACAGGAAGATCATCGTCGTGCCGTGCATCGTGAACAGCTGGTTGTAGATTTCCGGCGTCACGAGCGTGTTGTTCGGAGCGCCGAGCTGCAGGCGGATCATCAGCGCCTCGACGCCGCCGAGGATGAAGAACACGAACGTCAGGACCATGTACATGATCCCGATGCGCTTGTGGTCGGTGGTCGTGATCCAGCTCGTCCAGCCGCTCGCCGCGCGCTCGGCGCGATGGGCGGTGATCTCTGGAATGGGGGCTACGTAGGTGGCCATGTCGTGCGCTGGTCTCCTGGTGTCCTAGGGGTTCTCGACCTGTCCTGGGCCGATTTCGCCGTTGAGCTTGGCGCGCGCCTTCGCCGCTTCCTTGTTGGCTTGCGAAATCTCCTGCTTCTGGTTTGCCAGCCACGCTTCGAACTGCGCCGGCGGCACCGCCCTGACGGTCGCGATCATGCGCGCGTGCCCGCGCCCGCACAGCAGCGCGCACTGACCCCGGAACAGCCCCGGCTTGCTGAGCTTGAACCACGTGTAGCTGTGGTATCCCGGCACGGCCTGGAACTTGCCGCCCAGTTCCGGCACCCACCACGAGTGCACGACGTCCATTGAGACGATGTTCAGCGTGACCGTCGTGTTGGTCGGCACCACGAGTTCCTCATAGCTGTAGGGCGCGCCCAGACCGTCGGGTTCGCTCGCCCCCGGGTACACGAACTGCCACACGTACTGGCGGCCGATCACCGTGATTTCCAACGATTTGCCGTTCGGCGGCAGCCTGCGCTGGTTGCTCGCGTAGAGCAGGTTGTTCTGTTCGCCCAGGTCTGCCAACGAGGACCCGCCCGGTCCCGAGTTGGGCGGATCCTGGATCGATGACAGCTTTGCGAAGGTCAACACCGCGAGCCCGAGCAGGATCACCGCCGCCCCGACCGTCCAGCTGACCTCCAGGCGCGTGTTGCCGTGGATCTGCGCCGGCAGCGCGCCCTTGCGTTTGCGGAACTTGACCAGTGCGTACACCAGCGCGCCCTCCACCGCGAAGAAGATCACCAGCGCTATGTAAAGCGTGATGTCGTAGAGGTTGCTGATCTCGTGCGCGTTCGGCGAAGCACCGTGCGCAGGACCGAAGAACGCGAGCATTGCGGGGAGCAGGTGGCCCAAGGCGGCGGGGATTCTATTCAGGCGCGGGCCGGACGCGCTTGATGACGTTTGCCACGAGGCTTCTAGCGTCCGGAAAAGCGCGCCGGGCGCTTCTCCACGAACGCGCTCACGCCCTCGATCATGTCCGCGCTGCCGGCCATTTCCTGCTGGATGCGCGCCTCCAGCTCGAGCTGCTCGGGCATGCGCGCGTACAGCCAGCTGTTCAGCTGGCGCTTGGTGCCTGCGTAGGAGCGCGTCGGTCCGGCGGCGAGCCGTGCGGCGAGCGCCGCCGCCTGGGGGCGCAGCTCCTCGTCGGCGAACACGCGGTTGATCAGGCCCCAATCGAGCGCCTGGGCGGAGCCCACGCGCTCGCCGAGCATCGACATCTCGCTCGCGCGCGCCATGCCCACCCGACTCGGCACGAACAGCGAGGAGCCGCCGTCGGGGACAAGGCCGATGTTGACGAACGCCAGCAGGAAGTAGGCGCTCTCGGCGGCCACGATCAGGTCGCAGCAGAGCGCCAACGAGCAGCCGATCCCCACCGCGGGCCCGTTGACCGCGGCGATCACCGGCTTGGGCAGGTCGCGGATCGCCTCCATGATCGGGTGGTAGCGCTCGGTCAGGGTCGTGTAGACGTCTGGGTGCCCCTCGCTGGTGCTCGCGCCGCCGCTGATGTCCTTCAGATCGGCGCCCGAGGAAAAGGCGCGCCCGGCGCCAGTGATCAGCACCGCCCGTACACCGTCGTCCGCCGCAGCTGCGCGCAGCGCGCTCAGCAGGTCCGCGCCGAGCTGCGCGTTCCAAGCGTTCAGTGCCTGCGGCCGGTTCAGCTCGATCGTGGCGGCGCCGTCCGCGACGCGCACGTTGACGCTCTCAAGCTCTGTGCTCGAATCGCCTGCCTGTCCTCCGTCATGGAGGGTGCCCTTCAGGGTGCTCATCGGTCTCCTCTGCTCGACTCGATCGGCATCACGGCCGCCATCGTGTTCGGGTTGATCCTATGGTGTGCAGCATGAGACGGCCCGTGATCGGCATCTGCACCGCGATCGAGCGCGCGCGCTGGAGCGTGTGGGACCAGCAGGCGGCGCTGCTACCGCGAAACTACGTCGACGCTGTGCAGCGCGCGGGCGGGCTCGTCGCGATGCTGCCGCCGGACCCCGAGCTCGCTGATGATCCGCAGCAGGCGCTCGAGCTGATCGACGGCCTGATCCTCGCCGGCGGCGCAGACATCGATCCGGCCTCCTACGGTGACGAGGCGCATCCCGAGACGACCGGAACCGTGCCCGAGCGCGACGCTTTCGAGGTGGCGCTGACGCGTGCGGCGATCGAGCACGGGCTGCCGGTGCTGGGCATCTGTCGCGGCATGCAGCTGATCAACGTGGCCTTGGGCGGGACGCTCGTGCAGCATCTACCCGAGCGCCTCGGTCATCACGAGCACCGCCGCGTCGTGGGTTCCTTCGACGGGTCCGACCACGACGTCGTGCTGACGGAGGGCTCGCTGGCCGCCCGCGGGGCCGGCGAGCTCGTGCATCCGACCAAGTCACACCACCACCAGGGTGTCGACCGGCTCGGAGAGGGACTGATCGTGAGCGGGATCTCCACGCTCGACGAGCTCCCCGAGGCGATCGAGCTCGCGGATGAAAGCCCACCCACCCGGTTCGTGCTCGGGGTGCAGTGGCACCCCGAGGCCGATCTCGCGAGCTCTGTGGTGGCTACCCTCATCGACGCCGCCGCTGCGGCGCGCGTCGCCGAGTAGCCGCCGCACCGCGCACATATACTCCCCGCCCAGTGCGGCTGTCCAGGGCGATCAGAGCAACCGCCTGGGGGATGGTGGTCGCCGGTGTCGCGGCGCCGCTCGTGCGCAAGCGGGTCAGCACGCCGCCGCTGCTGGTGCAGGCGGTGGCGTTCGGGGCGCCCGTTGGCCTGTGCATCGCGGTGCGCCGCTCGCGCGGGCGTGACGTCTTGACCTGTGCACTGCAGATGTGGGCCTACCTCGCCGCGTACAAGTTCCCGCACGACGACCCCGACGCACAGCGAGCGCGGGTGCACGTCGACTATCCGATCGCCGCCGACCGCCTGCTCGGGCTGGGCGAGCTGCCGAGCGTTCGCCTGCAGCGGACATTCGCCTCCGGTGGCCCGAGCGTCGCGGACTGGCGCAAGCTCGACCGCGTGCTCGTGTGGGCTCACTGGAGCTGGTTCATGGTCCCGCACGGCTCGCTGCTGTACATCCTCGTGCGCGATCGGCGGCGCTTCACCCGCGCCGCCGTACTCACCTACGCGGTGTTCGACATCGGCGCCAGCGTGTACTGGCTCGCGCCCACCGCGCCGCCGTGGTACGCCTCCGAGACAGCGGTCGAGGGGCGCGAGCCGGCACCGGCGGTGCGGCGCATGATGGTCGAGTACGGAGAGGTGTTCTGGAAGGACGGCTGGGGCTCGCTCTACAGTGTGTTTGGAGGCAATCCCCTCGCCGCGATGCCCTCTTTGCACTTCGCCACATCCGTGATGGCCGCGCTCCTGCTCGCCGAGGTGGGGCCGGTCGCCGGCGCGCTGGGCTTCGGCTACGCGGCGACGTTGGGATTCGCGCTGGTGTACCTCGGCGAGCACTACGCGGTCGACCTGCTGGCCGGAGCCGCGCTGACCGTTGCGGTGCGTCGGCTGGGGCCGCGCGCGGGGCCCGCCCTCGCACGTCTGGGGCGCGCGGTCGCGACGCTGGAGGAACTGGCCCACGAGGGAGCCTGAGGAGAAGGGGGTGAGCACGACCAAGATGGAGCGCAGCGGACGGGACGCGGCCGAGCAGCCCCAGGAAGAGACGGGCGCCCCCGCGTCGGGCAACGCCAGACACGAGGAGGAGATGCCGCGCGTGATCCTCACGCGGCGGCAGATCGTCGCGTTCTCGGTGTTCATGCTCTCGGGCGTCGGCTTTCTGTACTTCGTGCTGCCGAACCTCACCGGAGTCGGCAAGACGCTCGACAAGATCGAGGGCGGCGACGTCTGGTGGCTGGCGGCCGGCGTCGTGCTCGAGGGGCTGTCGTTCGTCGGCTACGTCGTGCTGTTCCGCTCCGTGTTCGTGCGCGATCCGCTGCCGTCCGAGCGCATCGGCTGGCTCGAGAGCTACGAGATCACGATGGCCGGCGTCGTCGCCACGCGGCTGTTCGCCGCCGGCGGGGCCGGCGGCATCGCGCTGACCGCCTGGGCGCTGCGTCGCGCGGGACTGGAGCCGCGGCTGGTGGCGTGCCGGATGGTCGCGTTCATCGTGCTGCTGTACGTCGTCTACGCCGGCTCGCTGCTGATCGATGGAGTCGGCCTCGGAGTCGGCCTGTTCCCTGGCGGTGGCTCGTTCGCGATCACGATCGTCCCGGCGATCGTGGCGGCGGTGCTGTTCGCGCTGGCCGGTGCGATCGCGCTGATTCCCGGCGACCTCGAGCGTCGGCTGCAGCGGGGCGGCTCGGGTTCGGGGCGCGCCGCGCACTGGCTGGCCCGGGCCGCGACCGTGCCGGCGCTCGCGGCCAGCGGCGTGCGCACCGCGATCGAGCTGATCCGCAGCCGCGACCCGGGGCTGCTCGGCGCCCTCGCCTGGTGGGGCTTTGACATCTCCGTGCTGTGGGCCATGTTCCACGCGTTCGGCTCGCCGCCGCCGTTCACCGTCATCTGGATGGCGTACTTCGTCGGCACGCTCGGCAACCTACTGCCGCTGCCGGGAGGCCTGGGCGGCGTCGAGGGCGGGATGATCGGTGCGTTCGTCGCCTTCGGCGTGCAGCTCGACCTGGCGGTCGTCGCGGTGCTGTCCTATCGCGCGATCTCGTTCTGGCTGCCGACGCTTCCGGGAGTCGTGGCGTACTTCCAACTGCGTCGCACGGTGGCGCGCTGGCGCCACGAAGCGCCTGCATCCGCCGGCAGCGCCGGCCGCGCGTCCCCGGCTGAGCCGGCGGGCGCCCTCCAGGGCTCATAATGGGCGACGAGAGCAGCGGCAGTGCTACACTTTACAAAGTAAAGCGCCCCCGGTTGGGGCGCGTTGAGGCAAGACGGGAGAGCAGATGAGCGACGTCGAGAACGTGATCATCATCGGTAGTGGGCCCGCCGGCTACACGGCCGCGCTGTACACCGCCCGCGCGAATCTGAAGCCTCTGGTGATCGAGGGCTTCGCCTGGGGCGGGCTCCTGCAGCAGACAACCGACGTCGAGAACTACCCCGGTTTCACCGAGGGCGTGATGGGCCCGGAGCTGATGCAGAAGTTTCGCGAGCAGGCTGAGCGCTTCGGCGCACGGCTCGTCACCGATCAGGCCGATCGGGTCGAGCTCGCCAGCGAGCCGGGCGGCATTCACAGCGTGTGGGTGGGCGACACCGAGCACCGTGCGCGCACCGTCGTCCTGGCGATGGGCGCCGAGCACAAGAAGCTCGGCGTTGTCGGCGAGGATGCGCTCTCCGGTCGTGGCGTCAGCTACTGCGCCACCTGTGACGCCGCCTTCTTCCGCGACGCCCAGACCGTTATCGTCGGCGGCGGCGACTCCGCGATGGAGGAGGCGATCTTCCTTTCGAAGTTCGCCAAGAAGGTCTCGGTCGTGCACCGTCGCGACGAGTTCCGCGCGTCCAAGATCATGCTCGAGCGCGCGCGTTCGCAGCCGAACATCGAGTTCGTCACCCCGTACACGGTCAAGGAGTTCGTCGCGGGCGAGACCGGCGCGCTGGGCCACGCCACCTTGGCGCAGACGGAGACCGGGGAGGAGCGCGAGATCCCGATCACGGGCGTGTTCATCGCGGTCGGGCACGAGCCGCAGTCAGGTCTCGTCCGCGGACAGGTCGAGCTCGACGAGGGCGGCTACGTCCTCACCGAGGACAAGTCCACGCGCACCAAGCTCCCCGGCGTGTTCGCCGCGGGGGACCTCGTCGATCACACCTACCGGCAGGCGATCACAGCCGCCGGCTCGGGCTGCCAGGCGGCGCTCGACGCCGAGTGGTATCTGCGCGACACGCCCGGCATCCCGATTCCGTCGGGTATGCCGCTCGGCGACCCGGCCGAAACGCAGTACGCGCCTGCCGCCGAGTCGGCCCCGGCCCGCTCGGCGTAGCCGCCGGGTCTGCGACGGCGCGCTGCTGAGAGCGCGTGCGCACCGGTGACGGCCGGCGTCGCTCGGTCACACAATTGTGCGAGCGGCGTTAATCGGGCATGGATCGCGGCGAACTCAGCGACGGCGAGCTGCTGGCGGCGACGGCTTCGCGGCCTGACGCGTTTGCCGCCTTCTACGACCGTTATGAGACCGCCGTCGTGGGCTACTTCACACGTCGCACCGGCGACCCTGAGGTTGCCGGCGATCTCGCAGCGGAGGTGTTCGCCGCGGCGCTGGGCGCCGCACATCGCTACCGGCCCGAGAATCCGACCGCTGCCGGCTGGCTGTTCACGATCGCTCGCAACACGCTGACGAGCAGCCTGCGCCGCGGCAGGGTGGAGGCCCGGGCGCGACGCCGAGTCGGCATCAGCGACGCGGTCACATTCACCAGCGACGAACTCGAGCGTGTCGAGTCCGCCGCCGGCGCGAGCGGTTGGGTGCTCGAGCTGCTCGAGCGGCTGCCTGACGATCAACGCGAGGCCGTTCGCGCGCGCGTCCTGGACGAGCGCTCCTATCCGGACATCGCCGGCGAGCTCGAGACATCCGAGCTGGTCGTGCGCAAGCGCGTCAGCCGCGGCCTTTCGAATCTGCGAGCCGAACTGGAGAACCCGACATGACACTGCTGCCCGAAGTCCGTAGCCAGCTCTATGACGCCGCAGAGCGCCGGGCGCGCAGTACCCGCACCGGACTGTTCGGGTGGTTCGCCCCCGCGCGCGCGAAGGGCCGCTGGCGGCGCACACCGCTGATCGCGCTCGGCGTCGGGCTCGTGCTCGTCGGCGGGGCGTTCGGGGCCGGGCTGATCCAGCTCGGCGCACCGGCGAAGCTGCCGTTCTCGCTGTACGGCAACGTGCACGAAGGCTCCGGCGGGCTCGTCCCCGGTACCGTGCGCATGCTGCCGATCGCCGCACCGGACCCGGCCGGAGGTCCCGACTGGGGCATGCGCGTGCTGAGCACCACCAGGGGTGAAGGCTGCCTGCAGCTCGGGCGCATCGTCGACGGCAAACTCGGCGCGCTCGGCCAGGACGGCGCCTTCGCCAACGACGGGCGCTTTCACGAACTGCCTGTCAGCGCCGCCTTCGACGTCGGGAGCTGTGCTCTGCTCGACGCCAAGGGGCGGCTGTTCACGAACATAACCGCCGACGAGCGCGCCGCGAGCGCTTGGATCGGAGTGGGCGGGCGTCTCGGCGGCTGCGTGCCCCCGAGCGCGGGCCCCTACGAAAAGGGTCTGCGCCTGACCCGCCAAGAACGGGAACACGGAGCCAAACCCGCGCCGATCTGCGCGCAGGCCGACCTGCGCAACATCTACTACGGCCTGCTTGGTCCCGAGGCGCAGAGCATCACCTACGTACTCGACGGCCATCGCCACACGCTGCCCACCGTGGGCGCCGACGGCGCCTACATGTTCGTCACGCTCGCATCGGCCCACCAGCTGCTGAACTTCGCCAACGCTGGCACCTCTGACATCGTCCCCGTCGACGGTCCGATCAAGGAAATCCACTACCGCGACGGCTCCACCTGCCATCTGACCCGCAAGAGCTGGATCGGCGGCGCCGACGCCTGCACGCCGTCGCTGTCCGAGCCCGTCGGCTACGTTCAGGTCGGCAAAACGCCCACCCCCGCCGAAGTCGCGACGCCGATCCACATCCGCCTTAGCCGCGGGCGTCAAGGCCGCTACATCATCACGCTCAGCTTCGCCGCGCGGCTGCCCATCACCGACGCGCGCCGGGTGTACGCCATCTACTGGCGTGAACCTGGCATGGCGGCCGGTGCTTACGGCGGAATGAGCACCAACACCAACATCGCCGCAGGGCAGACCATCACGCGCACGATCGGCGAATACGGACCAACGCTCAGCGCCGGGACCGTGCACGGCAGCGTCACCCTGCGTCAGGCACTCGGCCCCGGCGGCATCGAAGGCCCCGGCAGCGTAGCCGTGCCGGTCGGCAGCTTCGCCGTGCCCGTGCCCTAAGCGCTGCGTGCGTCCAGCCCGCACCCTGACGGTCGCGGAGCAAGCGAGACAAGGACGCCGGCAGCGTCGCGTGCTGCGCGTGCCGTGCGTGCGCCGGCAGGCAGCCCGCACCCGGGCGGTCGCTGAGCAGCGAGACAAGGACGCACCCCTCCGGGGCACAGGCAGTTCGCGTGGCGTGCTGGCCGAAACGGGGATGCGAGCCGAAGGCGAGTGTCTCCCGGCTTCGGTACGCGAGCGACCGAGGACGCAGTCTCGCGCTCATCCAGCCCGCGCCTGACGGTCGCTGAGCAAGCGAGACAAGGACGCAGTGAGCGAAGTGTGCTCTGCACACGAGCGATCGAGGACGCCGTCTCGCGCCGCTCAGCGACCGTCAGGGAGGGCGCCCTCGAGGTTGAGCAGGTAACGCTTGCGGTCCAGGCCGCCGCCGTAGCCGCCCAGGTTGCCGCCGCTTCGCAACACGCGGTGACAGGGCACCACGATCGGGATCGGGTTCGAGCCGAGGGCGTTGCCCGCCGCGCGCGAGCCGCGCGGACTGCCCGCCTCCGCCGCGACCTCCGCGTAGGAGAGCACGCCCCCGTAAGGGATGTCGTACGTCGCGCCGAGGACCTTGCGTCCGAACGCGCTCATCAGCGTCCAGTCCTGCTCCAGCTCGAACGCGCGGCGGCTGCCGTCGAAGTACTCGTCGAGCTCGCGGCGCACTGCATCGAACGACGCCGGCGCCTCGATGATCCGTGGCGAGATCCGTCGCGCGAGACCTCCGAGCACCGCGTCCACATGCTCCTCCGGGAAGGCGAGGCGCACGAGGCCCTTGCTCGTCGCCGCCGCCAGCAGCGTCCCGAACGGGGAATCGACCGGCGCGTAGGTGATGTCGGCGAGACCTTCGCTCGCGATCCGCGAGCTCACGCGCTCGGCGGCTGCGGCGGCCGTCTCGCGCTCACCGGACCGCGCGCGCCGGCCGCGACGCAGCGCCTGCTCGAGCTTGCCAAGTTCCGTGTCTGTAACGGTCGTCACTTGCTCACCACCTTTCTCAGCTTCGTCAGTCCCTCGTGCAGCGAACGGCGGGCCGCCTCCTCCGAGCAGCCAATCGCCTCCGCTATCTCGCGGTGGGGAAGATCGGCCATGTACCTGAGCGCCACCGCTGAGCGCTGCCTGTCGGGAAGCTCTCGCACCGCGCTCCAAAGCGTTTCCTCAACCGCGCGCGGAGATGCCGTGCTGCGGTCGTCCACGGCCGCGACGTCCTCCACCGGCAGCGCCCGCCGCGCTCGCGCGCGATGCGTGTCCATCGCCTTGTTGTGCGCGATCGTCATCACCCACGCGCGCAGATTCGATCCTGCTCGCAGCCGCGGATAGCCGTGCAGCGCCGCGATGAACGTCTCCTGAAAGCAGTCGTCCGCGTCCGTCGGGCCGACAGAGGACACCAGGAAGCGCCACACACATTCGCTGTGCGTGTCGAGGAAGCGCTGGAAGGGCGGCAGGCCGCCGGCCATGGTCCTGGCGCGCGGGCCGCTGCGGATCGGACGGGAAACACCGTAGCTCACGCTCATAGAACGTGACACAACCGGCAAACGTGAGATCCAATCAGGCCGCGTCGGCGCCGGCTCAATCCTCGTAGTCGAAGAAGCCCGCACCGGTCGCGCGCCCCAGCCGCCCGGCACCAGCCAGACGGCGGAGCTCCGGCGCCGGGCGGTAGCGCTCCTCGCGGTACTCCTCGCACAGCGCGAGCAGCACGGTCAGCACGTGGTCCAGCCCGATCGCATCGGCCCACTCGAGCGGCCCGCGCGGGTGGCTGAGGCCGAGCACCATGCCCGTGTCGATGTCGCGCGCGCTGCCCACGCCTTCACCGAGCGCGAACGTCGACTCGTTGATCACCTGGCTGACGATCCTGCCGAGCACCAGCCCCGGCGCGTCACCTACCCAGGCTACGTGCTTGCCGAGCGCTCCGAAGAAGCGCTCCGCGCGGGCGGCCGCCACCGGCGAGGAGGAGTCGTTGCGGGTCAGCTCCACCAGCCGCGACTGTGACAGCGGCGGCAACGCGTGAAAGCCGACGGCGCTGCCGCCTGGATCGAGCGCGCCCAGGGACCCGGTCGCGCACAGCAGCGCACACGCGCCGCCATGGGGCTGCGGCGCGCCGCGGCGGTCCGGCAGCCCACCACCGAGCGCGTCCGCGTGCGGGTCTCGCGCGGGGGTTGGGTCGCAGTCGAGCACCAGCCCCGGAAGCACACCGCCCGTCGGCGTGTGTGGCGAGCGCACCTCATAGCCGGCTCCGCTCGCCGCGTCGCGCAGTTCGTCCGCCAACACGCTCGCGCCCGCGATCACCACAACGCCCTCGCCCTGCGTCGGCGCGGCGTCCGCGGGTGGCGCGGGGTCCTCGGGGCGGTGCTTGGCGTCGCCGTAGTCGTAGTAGCCGCGCCCGCTCTTACGGCCGTAAAGGCCCGCCGCCACATAGCGCGCGGCGATCATCGAGGGACGCCAGCGCGGCTCGCCGAAGCTCTGCTCGTAGAAGCTCTTTGAGATCTCGAAGCCCGTGTCGACGCCAACGAGGTCCATCAGCTCGAACGGCCCCATGCGGAAGCCGCCCTCCATGCGGCAGATGCGGTCGATCGTCTCGACGTCGGCGATCTGCTCCTGCAGCAGGCGCAAGGCCTCCAAGCCGAACGGGCGGTTGCAGCGGTTGACGATGAAGCCCGGCCCGTCCTTCGCGACGATCACCGTCTTGCCCATCGCCTCGCCCGTCGCGTGCGCGAGCGCCAGCGCCCGCGGTGAGGACTCCACGCCCGCGACCACCTCGAGCAGACGCATCAGCGGCGCCGGGTTGAAGAAGTGCATGCCGACCACCCGCTCCGGGTGGCTCGCGCCCGTCGCGATCGCCGTCACCAGCAGCGACGAGGTGTTCGTCGCGAGCACGCACTCCTCGCTGACGATCTCCGAGAGCTTCGCGTACATCTCGTGCTTAAGCTCCAGGCGCTCGGGAGCCGCCTCGATCACCAGCTCGCAGTCCGCGAACGCGGCCATGTCCTCGACCGGCTCCAGGCGCTCGGAGGCCGCCGCTGCGTCCTCCTCCTTCAGCTTGCCCTTCACCATTTCTTTGCGCAGCCCGTCCTCGGCGCTCGCGATGCCGCGCGCGAGCGCATCCGGGAACGGGTCGTGCAGCAGCGTGCGCGCCCCCGAGCGAGCCGCAAGCTGGGCGATGCCGGCACCCATCGTGCCGGCACCCAGCACGCCGATCACGGTCGCCGCGCGACCCGCCTCGCCGGCGGAGCCGGCCTCATAAGACGTCTTCGTGCCCTCGTCGGTTGCCATCGCTCGTGTCCTGCGCGCGCCTAGACGGGCACGAGCGCGTTGATGCCGGTCATCGCCCGACCGATCAGCATCTGCTGGATCTGCGAGGTGCCCTCGTAGATGGTCGTCACGCGCGCGTCGCGGAAGTAGCGCTCGACCGGATGGTCATCGACGTAGCCCGCGCCGCCGTGCACCTGGATCGCGAGGTTCGCGCATTCGAGCGACGCTTCAGTCGCGTGGAGCTTGGCGATCGAAGTCTCCAGACTGTTGGGGCGCCCCTGGTCCTTGAGGAAGCCAGCCCGCCAGGCGAGCATCCGCGAGGCGTCCGTTTTGAGCACCATTTCGGCGATCATCGCCTGCACGAGCTGGAAGCTCGCGATCGGTTTGCCGAACTGCTCGCGCTCCTTGGCGTATTTGACCGACTCATCGACGCAACCCTGGCAGATGCCGACCGCGCCGCAGGCCACCGAGTAGCGCCCCGACTCGAGGTTCGAGAGCGCGATTTTGAAGCCGTCGCCGACGTTGCCCAGCATCTGCTCATCTGAGACCTCGACGTCGTCGAGCGAGATCGATGCGGTGTCCGAGGCGTGCAGCCCCATCTTGTGCTCGATCGTCTGCGTCGTGAAACCCGGATCGTCGGTGTCGACCATGAAGCACGCGATGCCCTTGTAGCCGAGCTCCGGGTCCGTCTGCGCGAAGATCAACGCCACCTTTGCGTAGCTCGCCATCGAGATCCACATCTTCGCCCCGTTGATCACCCAGCCCGAGTCCGTCTTGCGAGCGCGCGTCTTCTGGTTGGCCGCGTCCGAGCCGGTATCCGGCTCGGTCAGCCCGAAGCATCCCAGCCACTCGCCCGAGCACAGCTTCGGCAGGTACTTGTGCTTCTGCTCCTCTGTGCCGAACTTCAAGATCCCCGAGCACACCAGCGAGGTCTGCACCGAGATCACCGTCCTGATCGACGAGTCCGCGCGCCCGATCTCCTCTACCACCAGGCCGTAGCTCAGGTAGTCGAGTCCAGCGCCGCCGTACTCCGGCGGGACGATCGCCCCGAGGTAGCCCTGGTCGGCGATCTTCTTCACCATCTCGAGGTCGAAGTGGTGGTTGCGCGCGTTTTCGCGCGACTGCACCACGATCTCTTTGTCGGCGAATTCGCGTGCGGTGTCCTTGATCAGGCATTGCTCGTCGGTCAGGTCGAAGTCCATTGCCCTCCTATCCGGTGGTCAGCTTCGGCGTGGTCCACGGCGCCTGCACGCGCCGCTCGATCTCCTCTGCGATGCCCTCGATCGGCAATCGCTCCTGCGCGAGCGAGTCGCGATCGCGCAACGTCAGCGTGCCGTCTTCGACGCTCTGGTGGTCAATAGTAAGACAGAACGGGGTTCCGATCTCATCCTGGCGGCGGTAGCGCCGGCCGATCGCTCCACCGGCGTCGTACTCGGACTGGACCCGCGCGCGCAGTGTCCGATGCACCTCGTGCGCGAGCTCCGGCTGGCCGTCCTTGCCCACCAGCGGCAGCACCGCCGCCTTCACCGGCGCCAACCGCGGATGCAGGCGCAGCACCGTGCGCATCTCGCCCTCGCCCGTGCCCTCGCGCTCGACCAGTTCCTCGTCATACGCGTCCACCAGGAACGCCAGCGTCGCGCGGTCGGCCCCGGCGGCCGGCTCGATCACGTACGGCACGTAGCGCTCGCCGGTCGCCTGGTCGAAGTACTCGAGCTTCTCACCCGAAGCGTTCGCGTGCTGGGTGAGGTCGAAGTCGCCGCGGTTGGCGATCCCCTCGAGCTCCGACCAGCCGATCGGAAAGAGGTATTCGACGTCGCTCGTGCCAGAGGAGTAATGGGACAGCTCATCCGGATCGTGCGCGCGCAGGCGCAGGTGATCGGGGCGCAGGCCCAGCTCGACGTACCAGCGCTCGCGTTCTTTCAGCCAGTGCTCGAACCACTGCTGCGCCTCGGCCGGCGGCACGAAGAACTCCATCTCCATCTGCTCGAACTCGCGGGTGCGGAAGATGAAGTTGCCGGGGGTGATCTCGTTGCGGAACGACTTGCCCACCTGTGCGATCCCGAACGGCGGTTTCTTGCGCGAGAACTGCAGCACGTTCTTGAAGTTGATGAAGATCCCCTGCGCCGTCTCCGGTCTTAGGTACGCGGTCGCGCCGGACTCCTTCACCGGGCCGATCGTCGTTTCGAACATCAGGTTGAAGTCGCGCGCCGGCGTCAGGTCGCACTCGTCGGTTTCGCCGGGGTGCTTGGACGGTTTGCGACCGCACGCGAGCTCCTGTAGGTGGTCGGCGCGGAAGCGCTGTCCGCACGTCTTGCAGTCCACCAGCGGGTCGGTGAAGCCCGCCAGGTGGCCAGAGGCCTCCCACACCTTGGGGTGCTGCAGGATCGCCGAGTCGATCGCGACAATGTCGTCGCGTTCCTGGAGCATCGCGCGCCACCACTCGTTCTTGACGTTCGTCTTCAGCAGCACGCCGTAGTGGCCGAAGTCATACGTCGAGCCGACACCGCCGTAGATCTCCGAGGAGGGGAACACGAAGCCGCGGCGCTTGGACAACGCCACGATCTTCTCCATTGTCACGACGTCTGGTTCGGTTGGCGATGGCTCGGTCATGGGCGGCACGTGATGGTAGTCGAGCATCACCGGCTCCGCGCGTCGGGCAGGCCGCGCGTCGCGGCACGTAAGATGGCGCGCCGTGGCGCGGATAATGCTGGTGGCGGGTGGTTGCAGGGGCAGGCGCCTGGCCGGGGCGATGGTGCTCGAAGGTCACGCGGTCCGCATCACGACACGCAGCGATGACGGTCGCGCGGCAATCGAGGCCGCTGGTGCGGAGTGTTGGGTCGGCACGCCCGACCGCCTCGCGACCCTGCGGGGCGCGCTCGACAGCGTCACGATCGTCTGTTGGCTGCTCGGCACCGCTGTCGGCGGCGAGCAGGAGCTGCGGGCGCTTCACAGCTCGCGACTGGAGTTCTTCCTGACGCAGATGATCGACACGACCGTGCGCGGGCTCGTCTACGAGGCGCGCGGAACAGCGCCCGCGAGCGAGTTGCCGGCCGCGGGCGAGGCACTCGCGCGCGGCCTGACCGAGCGCAACGAGATTCCGGCGGCGTTCCTCACAGTCGACCCGCAGGACCAGGACGCGTGGCTGACCGCGGCGCGCGCGGCGGTCAGCTCCCTGCTCGGCCGCGCATGATCGTCCACCCGGGTCAAGGTCGCCGAGTTTGTGACCGATGTTGCGTGCAGGATGGCCGCAGATCGCTCCCGATATGGCCTGTCGATGTCCGCACTCGGCGCGAGCGTACTCGTGGCGAGCGTATTCCTGCCGTGGTACCGCGTGAGCTCGATCGTGAGCACCGGCGTCGGGGAGCCGAGCTCCCTGACGCGGATCACCGATCACCAGGCGCTGCCGTACATGAAGGGCTTCCTGCTCGTACTCGCCGGGCTCGCGCTGCTGGACGCGCTGCTGCCGTTGGTGCGCGCCGCTGCGCCCGTGCCCGGCGGCGCCGGCGGTTCGGTGGCGCTGCTTGGCATGGCAGCGGCCGCCTGTGCTGTGTACAGGATTCTCGATCCCCCCGCGCTCGGCGCCGGTGCCGTCTCGCTGACGCTGCTCGAGGGGCCCTGGCTGACGCTGCTCGCCGCGCTGACGATGATGCTGGGCGGCATGTGGCCGCGGAGCGTCGTCGGCCCTCCAGCGACATCCGAGGTCCGCGTCCAGGGGATCTGGCCCGGCGTACCGGGCGGGAGCTGACACTCGCGGCGCCTCGGCGCTCCGATGGCTGCGGACGATGGCGCGCGATCGCTCTCCATATGGCCTTCTCGCCTCGGCGCTCGGCGCGGTCGTGCTCGGGCTGGGTGTGTTTCTGCCGTGGTACGGCGTCGGCATCACCGCCCAGGGGGTCGCTGCGCTCGAGAGCCGTGACAACCAGGTCGTCGCGCAGTTCGGGAACGCGGCGCTTCAGCAACAGCTGAGCGGCCTGCACGCCGAGCTCAGCTCGATCGCCGGCAGCCAGATCGGATCGATCAGCGCACACCAGGCGTTCAGCAGGATCGGGCCGCTGCTGCTGATCTTCGCGGGACTCGGCATCCTGATCGCGCTGAACTCGCTGGCCCGCGCGCGCCCCTCCGAGCTCGACGCCAGCGGCCGCTGGGTCGCGCTGCTCGGCGCCGCCGCCCTCCTGTGCGTGCTCTACCGGATGCTCGCGCGACCGGCCGGTGAAGAGCCGTTCCTGACGCTGTCGCTGCGCGAGGGCGCGTGGCTCGCGTTGACCGGTTCCGTGGCGATGGTCGCCGGCGGGCTCTGGCCACGGCGTGCATCCGCCGCCGAGGCCTCGCCCGAGCAGCTCGAGGACGTCTGGTCGCGGCTCTCCGGGTGGACGCCCGAAGCCTGAACGCGCGGCCCGCGCGCTATCCTGAGAGGTAATCCCCGTAAAGCCGATCAGGATTTCTCTGAGACGGCATTCTCTCTCAGCACTCGACGGTCGCCGTCGAGAAAGGAGCAAGCACATGGCGCTGCAACTTGGCGACATCGCCCCAGACTTCGAGGCCGACACGACCGAGGGCCGCATCAAATTCCACGACTGGATCGGCGATTCCTGGGCTGTGTTGTTCTCCCACCCCAAGGACTTCACGCCCGTCTGCACGACCGAGCTCGGGTACATGGCAAAAATCAAGCCCGACTTCGACGCGCGCAACACCAAGATCATCGGCCTGTCGGTCGACGCCCTCGACAACCACGAGGCGTGGGCCAAGGACATCGAGGAGACGCAGGGCACGGCTCCCAACTATCCGATCATCAGCGACACCGACTTCAACGTCTCAAAGCTCTACGGCATGCTCCCCACGGACACGTCCGGTGACGCCACAGGGCGGACGCCCGCCGACAACCAGACGGTTCGCAACGTGTTCGTCATCGGGCCCGACAAGAAGGTCAAGCTGATCCTCGTCTACCCGATGACGACCGGACGCAACTTCGACGAGGTGCTGCGAGTGATCGACTCGCTCCAGCTCACCGCCGGCCACAAGGTCGCCACGCCGGTCAACTGGCAGCAGGGTGACAAGGTGATCATCGCCGGCTCCGTCTCCAACGACGAGGCCAAAGAGACCTACCCGGACGGGTGGGAGGAGCCGCGCCCGTACATCAGGCTCGTGCCGCAGCCGAGCTGAACCGGCTAGGCCAGCGACAGGCCCCCGTCGGGGCCGTCCGTCCGTAGCCGTTCGAGCAACGTCTCGAGGATGCGGGCGGTCGCGCCCCAGATGAGGTGCTCGTCGACGACGTAGGTATCGGTCTCGAAGGTGATGCCGCGCCGTTCCATGCGCGTCCTGGTCCTGCCCGCGCGCACCGCCTCCAGCGGCAGCTCCAGCACCGCGTCGACCTCACGCGCCGACAGCTGCCACGCGGTCCCGGCCGGGACCGTCCCGACGAACGGGTGAATCACGTAGTTGGTGGCGAACGTCGAGGTCGGCGCGAGCGCTCCCAGCAGCTCCACCCGCGAACGGTCCAAGCCGATCTCCTCTTCGGCCTCGCGCAGCGCCGTCGCCGTCAGGTCCCGATCCTCGGCGTCCTGGCGCCCGCCCGGGAACGAGATCTCGCCCGCATGGCGACGCAGGTCGGCGCGACGCCGGGTGAGCACCACATGGGGGTCGCGCGCCTCAGCTCCCAGGAACAGCGGCACGAGCACGGCCGCCGGAATCTGCTCGCTGTCGGCGGGTCGCTCGAAGCTGGAGTCGGAGGAGTCAGGCGGCCAGGTGAACGCGCTCAATGCGCTCCTGGAACATGACCTCGCCGTCGAGTGCGCGGTGCACCGGGCACTTCGCGGCGATCACCCGCAGACGTTCGACCTGCTCCTCCGGGAGGTTGTCCGGCAGACGCATCACCAGCTGGAACTTGGTGGGAGCGCCGCGCTCCGCAGGGCTGTACTCGACGTCGACCTCAACGTGGCCGATGTCCCAGCCCTTGCGTGCTGCGTACATCTCGATCGTGATCGCCGTGCACGAGGCGAGGCTCACGGCGAGCAGCTCCTGGGGATCCGGTGCGCTGTCATCTCCGCCGGCATCGAGCGGCTCGTCCACCGTCACCTGGTGGTCGCGGACCTGCACCGTATGTCTGAGTGTTCCACCATCGCGTCGTGCGGAGGCCTTCATCCTTGTGAGCCCTGGCGTATGTGTCAATTCGATCCCCTCGATCGGCCGCTGCTTATGCTTTTTTTCATGATACTCGTCGGCCGGACGCGCCAAGCGGGTTGAACAGCAGCCCTGTCAGGAGCTTTGGGTAGAAGAACGTCGACTTCGGCGGCATGTTCTCACCGGCCGCCGCGACCTCGCGCACCTGCCCCACCGGCGTCGGACGCATCAAGAACGCCGCGTCGTACTCGCCGGAGCGCACCATCGCGAGCGCCTCGGCCGTGTCGCGCGCGTAGAACAGGCCGTTGAAGTGAGCGATGTCCTCGTCGCTGTAGCCGAGCGCGTTCTTCAGAAGCAGCGTCTCCAACACGCCCGTGTCGAGGTGCCGGTAGGCCTCGGAGTGTCCGGGCAGCGCCGCGTCGGCGATCGCCTGGTCCTTCAGCGTCAGGCGCAACGCGCGTCCGTCGCGACCGTCGATGTAGCCGAGCTGCAGCGGTCCCTCGCCGGGCGCCGGCGTGATCTCCGCGACCGGCACCTCGGTGATCTCGAAGTCGCGCGCCAGCGCCGCGTCCAGCGCCGCCCGACGCTCGTCGTCGAGGCCGCCGATCAGGCGATGCGTCGGGAACACCGTCAGGCCCGGATCCTCAAGCGCGACCAAGCACATCAGGATGTAGCGATGGTCGCCCTCGCCACCAACCTCCTGTGCGTACGCCTGCATCGTCTCGTAGCGGTGGTGCCCGTCGGCGATCAGCAGCTCCGCATCGCGGGTAGCCGCCTGCACCGCCGCGATCGCCTCCGCGTCCGACACGCGCCACAGGCGATGCACGGTGCCCTCGGCGTCGGTGATGTCCGCCCACGGCGGCTGTCCGGTCGCCGGCGCGACCGCCCGCCACGCGGCTTCGCTCGGGTCGGAGTACAGCGAGAAGATCGGCGAGATGTTCGCGTGCGTCGCGCGCGTGAGCCGCAGCCGGTCCTCCTTCGGGCCCGGGTGCGTTCGCTCGTGCGGGCGTACGCGGCCAGGGCCGTAGTCCTCGATCCGCACCCGGCAGAAGAACCCGCGGCGCGTGCGCGTCTTGCCGTCGGGGCCGGTGTAGTCCTGCGTGTGCGCCCACACCGCCGGCTCCTCGTCGCGGACCACCGCGCCCTGCGCCTGCCAGCTCTCGAACAGATCGCCGGCGGCTGCGTACGGATCCTCGGTGCTGGGGTCCTCGCCGTGGGCGCCGAGCGGCAGGTCGACCGCGACCACGTTGAACGGCGAACGCGCGACCAGTTCCGCGCGCTGCGTCGCGTCGATCACGTCGTAGGGCGGCGCCACAACGTTGGCCAGGTCGCCGACCACGGCGGTGTCGTAGCGGAGCGCGCGTAGGGGTTGGACGTCGGCCATGGCGGCTCGTGAGGCTAGCAGCGGCGGCGTCCCGGGCGATTGTTGCCCTGGCGTCTACGCTTATGGGCACGGGGCGTGGCGCAGCCTGGTAGCGCACCTGCTTTGGGAGCAGGGGGTCGTGGGTTCAAATCCCGCCGCCCCGATAGTTTGGCTTTGCTTAGACCCGCGCCGTTGGTGCGGCGGTCGCGATGCCGTCCGGTTGGGGCGACTTTGCCCGTCTTCCTTCTATTGGGCTCGCTCGCTCGCTCAGCCGGTCGGAGACCGCTTTGGTCCGCGTTTCGGACGCGGCCGGGGCACCCTACGGGCGGGCAGCGAGTGGCGCGTGTCGCCTGCCGGGCTCGCGAGCCGGCGCTCGAGCGCGGTGAATGCGTCGATCATCTCAGGGGCCTCGAAGGCGCGGTTGCGCCTGCCGATCGTCGTCTGCGTGAGGACCTGCGCGTCCAGCAGCCTCGGGATCGCCGTGTTGACAGCCTGCTCGCTGCGGCCGGTGAGCGCGGCTGCGCTTGCCACCGTCACGATCGGCGCCCCCGGGAGGGCGTCCAGCAGCAGGGCAGCCGCCGAGTCGCGCCGGACGCGGCCGAGGCGCTCACGCCAATGCGACTTGATCTCGGCGACCGTCTGCTCGTAGATCTCAGCGTCGGCGACGGCTCTGCTCGTCGCCGCGGCGAACAGCGCGATCCAGTCGTCGCTGCCCTTCTGTGCGGAGGGCGAACCATTCGGCTGGTTGTGGCGGGTCGCGGTCAGGCCGCGGATGTAATCCCGCGACCAGGTCGCGAGCACCAGCGAGATCGGCGGGGTGACGTTGACCGTCAGCCCGCGGCGGCGCAGGATCAGCTGGATCAGTGCTCGGCCGACGCGGCCGTTGCCGTCGATGAACGGGTGGACCGTCTCGAACTGGGCGTGCGCGAGCGCCGCCTGCACAAGAGCAGGGAGCCCGTCCTGGCTTGCGAACTCGCAGAGGTCGGCCATGAGCTCTGTCACCCGCTCATGGGGCGGCGGGACGAACTCGGCGCTGCAGGGGTTGTACGAGCTGCCGCCGATCCAGTTCTGCTGCTCGCGCAGCCGCCCCGCTTGCGCCTCCAAGCTGGTCGCTCCGAGCAGCCGAGCGTGGGTCTCGAGCAGCCGCTCTAGCGTGATCGGGCACCCGCGCTGCTGGTCGGCGAGCGCGGCGGACATCGCTTCGATGTTGTTGAGGATCTCCTGGGCGGTCACGTCGTTGGCGGGTTGGTCGAGCGCGCGGGCCAGCTGCGCCTTCAGCAGTCGCCGGCCGCCGACCTCCAGACCCTCGATCTTCGAGGAGGCGACTGCCTCGGCGCGGAGCAGCAGACGCGCGATCGCCTCCGAGTCCGCGAGGTCGCGTGCGTTCGCCTCGAGGCGGCCAACGGCGCGTTCGGCGTCGGCGACGTCCGCGGCGCTCGCGCCGTCGAGCGTGATCGCGCGGCCCACGAGCGGGTCGGGCACATACGCTTCGTAGTCGCAGCCCTGGCGGTCCTTGCGGGGGAGCCCCGCGGGCACCGAGGACCTCCATCTAAGCTTGATCAGCTCCGGCATGTGTTCAAGCTTAGCAGTTAACGTTGATTATGGACAGTCCTTGATCACACTTTGCCAGCCTCGGCTCGTCGGCCTTACGCCAGGCGCCTGACGGCGCCGCGCACCGGTCAGCCGCCGCGCAGCGCGAGCTCCCCTACGCCGCCCGTGCGCTCGGAACCAGCCGCAGCCGGCCCGGCAGGAACGGGATCACCGCGCGCTTGAGGTAGTCCGCGCCCCCGGCCACGAGCGCCTTTCGTATCAGCGTCGGCGGCAGCGCTGAGAAGCCGTACTGCTCGCGGATCGAGTCTGGCAGCAGGGCGACGGTGACGAAGTTGACGGTCTCGAGCAGCGGGCGCGCGAGCAGCGGCACGGGGGGTTCGAGCACGATCTGCCGCGCCCGCCTCCTTGCCCAGTCGGTGACGACGAGCTCGTCGCCCTCGAGCATCCGCGTGCGGTAGTCGTGGAGGTCATCGAGCGTGGCGGGCATGTCGCTGTCCTCGAGGCCGAACAGGGCCCCGACGATCCTGTAGTCCTCCCACAGAGCCGCCTTCTGGGAGTCGGAGAGGGAGTGGACGTAGCGGCTGTAGACGACCATCGCCGAGTCTGCGAGCGTGAACAGCACCCACAGCAACAGTCCCGGGTCGTCCGCTCGGTAGGTCGTGCCCGCCGCATAGGCGCCGATCGGCTCGGGCAGGCTGCCGCTGACGCGGCGGTGCATCGCGCGCACGCGCCGGGTGACGCGGTCGGCCTCGGCGCGCGAGCCGAATGCGATCGTGTTCATCGTCTTCGCCGTACGTGCGAGTCGCTCATAAGGCTCGTCAAGCGCCGTCGAGTGGGCGAGCAACCCGAACACGGCGAGGGGGTGGGCTGCCTGCATCAGCAGCGCCCGGGGGCCCGAAAGCGCGACGGCGCGCTCGCGGTGGACCCTGCGGAAGAGCGAGCGCTCGTCGAAGTAGCCGGGCACCCGCTACACGGTCCTGTGCGCAGGCGCGGTGATCGGGTCGGGAGCGCCGTCCGGGCGGGCCGATGCGCTGACCGCCACGAGCGTGCCCACGCAGACCGCCGCCGCGAGCACGTATACGAGCCAGTCGCCGGAGAGTCCCGCGATCGCGCCCGCCGCGACGGGTCCGAGCATCGCACCCAGCGCCCACACGGCGTTCATCACGCCGAAGGCGTGTCCTTGCGCCAGGCCGGCGCGTTCGGCGCCTTCCGCGATCAACGCGAACGCCGGCGTGAACAGGATTCCGTAGGCGCACGACGCGAGCAGCACCAGTGCTGCATAGAGCAGCGGACGACCGGCGAGCGCCAGCGTCAGCGACAGCAGCGCGGCCGCGAGGAGCGCGAAGCGGACCGGCACGAAGGCGCCGCGCCGGTCGGTTGCCCGCCCGATGAACGGCGACGCGGCCGCCTCGAGGGCGGCGCCGAGCAGCCACACCGCTCCGATTGCGCTTGCGCTCCAGCCGACCGACGCGAGATGCAGCGGACCGAGCACCGAGAGCATCCCGGCGAGCAGCGAGGCGATCGACAGAAGCGCGAGCCCGCTGGCCAGACGCGGCTGCGCAAATGCGCGGATGACCGGTCCTGTCGGTGACTCCTTCAGCGTCGGCGAAGGGGTAAGCAGCGTGCGCATCGCCAGCAGCGCAGCGACGCCCGCGAGCGCGCTGAAGATCGCCGTGCGTCCGACGATCGCGGCGGCGGCGCCGACGACCGGGCCGAAGAGCGCACCCACGACCGCCGCCCCCATCGCCATGCCGATCAACTCGCCGCGACGGCTCCGCGGCGCCGCCGCGAGCAGCCACGAGAAGGCACCCGCCCACGTGAACGCGCTGCCGCATCCCTGCAGCACCCGCGCCGCCAGCAACGTCGGGAAGGTGTCGGCGAGCGCGAAGCCGATGCTCGCGAGGCCCATCAGCGTCAGACCCACCAGCACCGCTCGCTTCGGCCCGATCCGAACGGCCGCGAAACCGCCTGGAAGGCCGCCGAGCAGAGCGCCGACGGCGTAGGAAGCGGTGAGCACGCCGGCCGCGAGCTTCGAGAGCCCGAACTCACGTGTGAAGTGCGGCAGCAACGGCGTCAGCGCGACGAACAGCATCGTGTCCACGAACACCACCGCCGCGACGAGTGGGAGCAGGCGGCGCATCCAAGCCACGCTAGCAACGCGGCGTCAGGCGCCCAGCGCGAACAGCGGCCAACGACCGGGGACGCCCTTCAGGTCGTGAAAGCCGCGGTCCGCGAACACGAACGGCCCACCGACGACCGTGCCGAACACGGTGCCGGACACCAGCACTTCGCCGGGCGCGGCGAGGGCGCTGATGCGCGAGGCGATGTGGACCGCCATGCCACCGACGTCGTCGCCGATCAGCTCGCACTCGCCCGTGTGCATGCCGACACGCACCTCGATGTCGAGCGCGCGTGCACTGCGGGTGATCGCCAGCGCGCAGCGCAGCGCGCGCGACGGCGGCCCGTCGAACGTTGCGATGAAGCCGTCTCCAACGGTCTTGACCTCACGGCCGCCGAAGCGTGCGAGCTCTGCCCGCACGCGCTCGTCGTGGTGCGCGAGCAGGTCGCGCCAGCGGCCGTCGCCGAGCGCTGCCGCACGTGCGGTCGCCGCGACGATGTCGGTGAACAGCACCGTGAGCAGCGCCCGCGCGAATTCTCCGCCGCTGCGCACGCCGGTGAGGAACTCCTCGACCTCCTCGACGATCGCGTCGCTGTCGCCGACGAACGGGAACGAGTCCTCGCCCTCCAGCTCGACGTAACGGGCACCGGGGATGTGCTCCGCGAGGTAGTGGGAGTGGCGCACGTCCCACACCCGCTCCCGCGGTCGGTGCATCACGAGCGTCGGCACGCGGATCTTCGGCAGCACGTCGCGCACGTCGAGGTCGACCATCGCGTTGGCGATGATCCGTGCCTCGTTCGGGCTCGCGGCGAGGCGCTGCATGCGAGCGAACCATTCGACCAGCGCAGGGTCCTCGGCCATCGACGGGGCCCACGCGGCCATGGCTTCGCTGTTCGGTTCACCCCAGGACGCGATGTTGCGCTCGCTGAGCGCCTCGCGTTCCTCGCGGGTCATCGCCCAGTCGTAGTCGGGCGCCCACGAGGTGCGGGCGGTCGAGGCGTACATGATCAGCGCGCCGATCCGCTCGGGGTGCTCGGCGGCTAGCAACGCGCCGACGAGGCCGCCCTGCGCATAGGTGATCAGCGCGGCGCGTTCGCTGCCCGCTGCGTCCAGCACGGTGAGTGCGTCGCTCGCCTCCTGCTCGACGGTGTAGCTCTCGATGATCCGTTCGGACAGCCCGGTTCCGCGGCTGTCGTAGAGGATCAGGCGGCCAAACGTGGTCAGTCGTTCCAGGAAGCGGCGGTTGGCGGGCGCCTCCCAGAGCTGCTCGAGCTGGGTCAACCAGCCGGTCAGGAACAGGAGGTCCAGTGGCCCGTCGCCGACGACCTGGTAGGCGATGCTCGCGTCGCCGCTGCGGGCATAGCGGGTGACGGGACCCATCAGAGCTCTTCGATCAGCGCGCGAAACGCCGCCGAGGGCTCGACGCTGGCGCCGGCGGCGTGGGCGCGGTCGGACAGCCACAGATCTGAGGTGACGACCCGAATCGCCCCCGGCTCCGCGGCGGCGACGAGCAGTCGGACGATCTCGTCATCCGCCGAGTCGCGCTTGGGACGCGGTGCGAATGCCACCTCGACGACCGTCGAGCGGATCGGAGGAGTCGGCGGCTGCTCGAACACGACCGTGACGTCGGCGCCGCTGCTGGCGGCCCAGCGCTCGAGCATTCCCACGAGGCGGACCATCGCCGCGTGCCTGTCTCGCCACCACGCGTCCGGTCGCGTCCCGATCACGTTCATTCCGTCCACGAGCCAGCGCACCTGCGGCAAGCGTACGGGCTCGACCGCGACGCCGTCGGCGCGCCGCGGTGCGGCGCGCCGAGGTGGAGCTCGCCTCGCGGGCGCGTTCCTGCTGGACTTCGCCTTCGATGCGGCTCGAGGGCATTCAGACCGGGGACATCGTCGAGGTCGATCTTCGCGGCCGGCGCTTCCACGCGATTGTCACGGGCGCTGCGCCCGGCGGCCTGGCGATCCAGCCGACGGACCGGCGCGTCAACCACTACTCGTGCCGCAGCCGAGAGGTCGTCGGGCACTGGTCCAAGCGGGGGAGGCCGCGGTCGACGAGCGAGCCGCTGCGCCCGTCGCCGCGTCAGCTGCAGATCGATCTCGCGCCGGACGACGAGTCTCCGCGCGACGGGTGAGGTACCGCAGCGCACGCGCGGCAAGAAATGTAGACAATAGTCAGCATGCACGCATCGTTCGGGCAACGGCATGGCGATGGCGGCGAGCGGCTCGAACGCGCAATCGTGCTGCTCCTGCTCGCCGACGGACACCCGCAGCCGTGGTCGCGGGGACAGTTGAACGCCGAGCTCAAGGCGGATCCAGCCACGCTCGAGCGAGCACTCGACGGTCTCGCGCAGGCGGGTGTGGTCGAGCTCGCGGGCGCCGACGCACGCGCGTCGCGCGCTGCGCGGCGGATCGACGAGCTGGGGCTGATCGGTATTTGACGAGCCCGCGAGCGCGCCGGCGGCGGATGTCTGGGCGCTGGGATATAGGGTCTCGGGAATGAGCACCCGTGCGCTCATCCTCTCGTGGGAGTACCCGCCCGTGATCGAGGGCGGTCTCGCGCGCCACGTGCGCAAGCTCGCCGAGGCGCTGGTCCGCCAGGGAGTGGCTGTCGACGTACTGACGCGCGGTGTGCCGCGCGAACCGGAGCTCGAGCGGGCGCGTGTCGGTGACGGCGGCGGAGTCAGTGTCCACCGCGTGCCCGAGCCCGGCTGGCCGCGCGACCTCGATCGCTTCGTCGCGTGGGTCGAGCAGATGAACCGCGACATGCTGGCCGCGGGTGAGGCGCTCGCGCAGGAGCATTCCTACGAGCTCGTACACGGACACGACTGGCTCGTCGGGCAGGCCGCGACGGCGCTGGCGGACCGCTTGCGGGTGCCGTACGTGACGACCATCCATGCCACCGAGCACGGACGTCACCAGGGCTGGGTGGAAAAGCCGCCGCAATCGCACATCCACTCGCTCGAGCGACGGATGGCCCGTCGCGCAGATCGGGTGATCGTCTGCTCCTACTACATGCGCGGACACGTCGCTGACATCTTCGACATCGACGAGCGGCGGGTTGCGGTGATCCCCAACGGCGTGGACCCGAGCGAACTCCAGCCGACGGGGGACCTGCGCGCGCTGAGGAACGAGTTCGCGGCCCCGCACGAGAAGCTCGTGCTCCTCGTCGGGCGGCTGGTCTACGAGAAGGGCTTCCAGCTCGCCCTCGACGCGCTCCCCGGTGTCATCGAGCAGGTCGGCAACGTGCGCTTCCTGGTCGCCGGCAGCGGCACGCACGAGGCGGAGCTGAAGGCACAGGCGCAGCGGCTGGGCCTGTCCGAGCACGGAACCTTCCTCGGCTGGATCGGCGACGACGTGCTGCACTCGCTCTATCGGATCGCCGATCTGTGTGTCGTTCCGTCGATCTATGAGCCGTTCGGGCTGGTGGCGCTCGAGGCGATGGCCTCCGGTTGCCCGTGCATCGTCGCCGACACCGGAGGGCTCCGTGAGGTGGTGCCGCTCGGCGAGCACGTGGGGCTGCGCTTCAACGGGGGCGACGCCGAGCATCTCGGGGTCATGATCGAGCGGCTGCTCGTCGACGAGGGACTGCGCGACCGGCTGGTGACGCAGGCCTCCGAGCACGTGCTGCGCTTCGACTGGGACGACATCGCCGAGCGCACGCGCGCCATCTACGATGGGCTGCGCCAGCTTGCGCCGCGGCAGGAGCCACGGGAGGGAGTCGGGAGAGGATGACGCAGATGCTTGAAGGCCTGATGCAGAACGACTTTCCGCTGACCCTCAACCACGTCAGACGGAGGTTGGCCGTCGGCAACGAGGGCGCGGAGGTCGTGACGCTCGCCCCAGACGGCTCGAGCGTGACGCGTGCGAGCCACGCAGATGTGTCGGCGCGGATCGATCGGCTGGCACGTGCGCTGCAGACGCTCGGGGTCGAGCAGGGGGAGCGCGTCGCGACGTTCGCATGGAACAACCAACGCCACTTCGAGCTGTACTTCGCGGTGCCGTGCCTTGGCGCCGTGCTGCACACGCTGAACATCCGCCTGTTCGACGAGCAGGTCAGCTACATCGTCAATCACGCCGAGGACCGGATCATCTTCGTCGATGATTCGCTGGTGCCGATGCTCGAAAAGCTGGCGCCAAGCTTCGAGAGGGTCGAGCATTACGTGATCATGGGAGACCCGCCCACCCACGGCGACGTGGGCGGGCTGCCGAACGCGGTGCGCTATGAGGATCTGCTCGAGCAGGCGGGGGACGGGCCGTTCGCCTACCCAGAGCTCGACGAGCGCCAGGCGGCGGCGCTGTGCTACACGAGCGGCACCACCGGCAACCCGAAGGGCGTGCTGTACTCACACCGCTCGATCAGCCTGCACTCGACCGTCACGCTGGCGAAGGACGGCACCGGGATCTCCCGCGCCGACCGCATCCTCGCGGTCGTGCCGATGTTCCACGTCAACGCGTGGGGGCTGCCATATGGGGCGGCGCTCGCCGGTGCCGATCTGATCCTGCCTGATCGTCACCTCCAGCCGGAGCCGCTCGCCGCCCTGATAGCGAGCGAGCGACCCACTCTGATGGGCTGCGTTCCGACGATCTTCCAGGGGCTGCTCAGCTACGCCGAGGAGCACCCCGAGATCGACCTGTCCTCGCTGTCGAACGCCGCCTGTGGCGGCTCGGCGGTGCCGCGGCAGCTGATGAAGGACTTCGAGGAGCGCCACGCCGTGCGCATCTTCCAGGCCTGGGGTATGACAGAGACGAGTCCCGTCGCCACGTACTCGCGTCCGCGCGAGCGCGAACACGACGACGCCTATTGGGACGAGCGCGCGATGCAGGGTCGGCCGCTGCCGTGGGTGGAGCTGCGACTCGCCGACGACGATGGCGGCGAGGTCCCGTGGGACGGCTCCTCCACCGGAGAGATCGAAGTGCGCGGCCCGTGGATCGCGTCGCGCTACTTTGACGACAGCTCCGAAGATCACAAGTTCGCCACCGGCTGGCTGCGCACCGGCGACATCGCCTCCGTCGACGAGCGTGGGAACGTGCAGATCACAGACCGCTCCAAGGACGTGATCAAGTCGGGCGGCGAGTGGATCTCCTCGGTCGAGCTGGAGAACGAGCTGATGGCGCATCCGGACGTCGTCGAGGCGGCCGTGATCGCCAAGCCGGATGAGCGTTGGGCCGAGCGGCCGTTGTGCTGTGTCGTGCTGCGGGACTCAACGCAGACGAGCGCCGATGATCTCGTCGAGCATCTCCGTGGCCGCGTCGCAAAGTGGTGGCTCCCAGACGAGTTCGCGTTCGTTGCAGAGATCCCAAAGACGAGCGTCGGCAAGTTCGACAAGAAGGTGCTGCGCAGTCGTCTGGCAGAGGGGACACTGGCTGGTCGAGTGCGCCTGTAGCGAGCGCCGCGGGCCGCACAGGTCGTAAACACCTGGCCTACCAAGGCGCAAACTGCGGCCAGGGACCGCTGTTGACGCCGCCATAGCTGATAGACCTTGCTCGTTGAAGGCAGGCATGAGCCTGCAAACGGCGAACCAGAGATCGATATTTTGCGACAGACAGCCGACGGGACAAGTACGGAGACAGCCCCGATACGGGGTTGCCGCGTTCACCACACCATCAACAGGAGGTTGGCATGACTCGGACCGATGTCATGGCCTCGAGCAGGCCACGTAACGCACACGCAGCTTCGATGAGGGGGAGGTCGTCCAGGATCCTGCTTGGGCTGTCGATCACTTCCTTGCTCCTGATGCTGGCCTTGGCGCTTGCACCCGGGGCGGCGCTCGCGGCTGAACCCACGAGCGGTTACGAAACCCCCCCGACTACCCCGACCACTACGCCGACGACGCCCACCACGCCGACGACGCCGACGACGCCGACGACAGCGGCCACTCCGACCACGCCGAGCACAGGCACGCTGCCGTCGAAAGAAGCAGAAAAACCGACGACCACCACGCCCACGACTGAAACGTCGCCGGAAAAAACGAGCAGCACCCCGACCACGACCACCGCGAAATCGAGCACGCTGCCGTTCACCGGGTTCGACCTGCGTTGGGATATCGGCCTTGGCCTGCTGCTCTTGGCCGCGGGCTTCTCGATCGTGGCGATGCAGCGCCGGCAGCGCCGCGACAGCGGCAGCTGAGCGCAACTCCAAACGCTTCACGGCGGCCGTCGGCTCGAGCGCCGGCGGCCGTCTGTCGTTGAGCTCAGCTCGCCAGCCTGCGTTCACGCCCGGCGCAGTCGAACAGCACGAGCGTGTAGACGGTGGCGGGGGGAGGCCCGTGCCAGATCGGCGCGGGCACGATCTTGCAGGCGCGCAGCACGGCCTTCGTCGCGAGGTTGCCTCCACGTGAGGCGTATTCGCCGCCGAGCAGGACGTATCGCGCTTCGCGTCGGGCGACGAGACGCGCAAGCTTGGGACCGTTCAGGACTGGATCGGTGCCGCCGTAGCCGCCGAGCGCGCCTGCGTGGACGCCGAGCAGGATCAGCGGGGCGGCCGTCGGCGCCGCATCGGCCAACACGGTCCAACGCGTCCCCGTCCTCTGCGTGGCGAGATAGCGGATCAGGTTGTGGTCGAGACGCAGTTCGCCGGGATCGCTGTCGAGTGGGCCCTTGGCGGCCGCTTCGTGCGGGCCGGCGGCGGGGAAGGTCCCTTCCACGGGCGCGAGCGACGCCGTCGCGGCGTACACGCTGGGCGCGATCAGCAGCACGCCCGACGCGAGCACCATCCCGGCTGGTGCCAGGCGTGGCAGCGCCATCAGGCACACACCGGCGACGGCGACACCGATCAGCACGGGGATGAACCAGCGCATGTAGTGCTGTTCCTGCAGGATCACGATCTGCACGACCACGGTCGCGGCGATCGCGCACGCAGCCGGCACCAGCCCCCACCTCCGTCGCTGCCGCGCCAGCCACGTGAGCGACACAGCGCCCGCGCCGACGGCCGCCGCCGCCGCGGGTCCCATCGCCGAGACGTAGTACGGGTGAACGATGCCCTTGGAGAAGCTGAGGATCGCCGCCTCCACGAGCAGCCATCCGCCGAAGACGATCCCGGTGGCCAGCCGCGGGTTGCGCGACGAGCGCTCCCCGAGCAACGCTCGCAGACCAAGCGCGATCAGGCCGATCAGGGCGAACGGCACCAGCCATCCACCCTGATCGGCAAGCCCCCACTTGAAGAGCCGCAGGGGTCCAGTCGGGGCCGCGAAGAACTGGGGGCTCGCGAGCCGCCCGTCGGGAAGAAAACGCGGCGGTTCCTTCGCGACGACGGGCGCCGCGCGCGCAGCGCCGGAGGCTGCCCGGCTCGTCGACTGCGGCGGTCGGGGTCGGGGGACGATGTGCAGCCCCGCGCCTTCGGCTTCCAGGATCTGGCCGGGGCCGCCAATCTCGCCTTCGACGCGGCCGAACCCGTTGTAGTTGAACGTCAGGCCGAGCTCGGTGTTGTTGGTCGAGCTGCCCACGTACGGGCGCTGGGAGGCGGGGGTGAGTTCCACGAACGCGATCCACGAAAACGACACGATCGCGACGACCACGCCCGCTGCGAGCAGCCGCGTGATGCGCCGGAGCGCGGTTCCGGGCGCGCACAACACGTACGCGAGGGCGATACCGGGGACGATCAGGTAGGCAGCAAGCGTCTTCGTGTTGAACGCCAACCCGATCAGCACCGCGCAGCACAGGAGCGAGCGCCAACGTCCACTTTCAATCGCCGCGAGCGCTGCTGCACACGCAAGGATCATCAGCATGATCAGTAGGGGGTCGACGCCGTTGTCGCGCGAGACAGCGACGAACGAGGGGAAGACGGCGAGAGCGAGCGCGCTGTACAGCCCAGCCGTCGCTCCCAGTCGCCGAGAGATCACGCGGTAGAGCACCGCTACCGAGAGGACCGACACGATCGCCTCTGGCAGCAGCAGGCTGAGCGGCGAGAACCCGAACAGCTTCGCGCTCCCAGCCTGCAGCCACAAGGCGAGCGGCGGCTTGTCGATCGTTACGAGCCCGCCCGGGTCGAAGGACACGAACACGAAGTTGTGCAGCGAGTGCAGCATCGACTTCACGGCGGCCGAGTAGAACGTGTTGGCATAGCCGTTCTGGCTGAGATTGCGCGTGTTCAGCACCGCGGACAGCGCGAGAATGCAGCCGAGCGCCGCATGGTGCGGACGGGCGCGCGCCAGCAGCGACCGCCACGGCGCGCGACGGTCATCCGCGACGGCGTCGTCGAGCGCAAGCGCCGTCTCGGAAGGCTCGACGGCGACGGTTTCGCCTGTGGCGCTCACGGAGCTGCGCGCACGCTCACGCAGAGCTGGATAGGCCCAGACATACGAAGTGGTTAATAGCGCAGGCTGTAAGCGCGTGCTAAACAGGCGCCGCCGGCCGATGGGCGTATCTGAGGCACAGGCGGGTGTCGAAGCGCATCGGCCGCGCGCTGTCGCGGCGCCGCCAACAACACCGAGCGATGGCAACCTCCCCGCGGACCTTGTCCAACGACGCGTCCGTCCGCGGCCGTCGGTTCCAGTCGCTCGCGGAGTGATGCCGGTAACATTCGTCCGCAGGTGGGGGGAGCGGCGCGTCGCACGCCTTAGCATGCCGCCCGGTCAAGGAGCCCAATTGACAAGGGAGAAAGCCATGTGGCGCCAACGCACACGCAGCAGGGCGACGGTCATCGGTTCCTCTCCGCTCCAGCGGATTCTGCTGACGAGCGGCTTGGCCGGCGCGATCGCGCTCGTGTTGGCGACGAGCGCTCTCGCTGCGGGCCAGCCGGTGAACGTCGGGACACCGTTTGAGAGCGGTCAGCCCGCGATCGCGGTCGACGGCGCGGGCGACGCCGTCATTGCCTGGGCCAATACCAAGGATCTCGCCGGCGCCAACAACTTCGTGCAGTACTGCGTGCTGCCGGTCGGCGCTGTGGCGTGTGCACACAGCGGGAATCTCACCCCCGGCGATTCGGCTCAGTACATCGACGGCGTCCAGGTGATAGCCGAGGGTTCGACGTTCGTCATCCTGGCCGATGTCTTCGGAACGACCGGCGGCATGGCTGCCGACTACGAGCCCGAGCAGGAGTGGCAATCGTCCGACGGCGGGCAGACCTGGAGCTTCGTCAACGACGGCCTGTCCGTGACGAGCGGCATCGTCAACGCCGACACAGGGCCGCTGAGCGCCGTGATGCTTCCCGGGACCGGCGTGCTCGGGTACGGCTGGGACACCGCCGCCGGCGCGCCGACGTTCAACGCCTTCCCGCTGAGCTCGCCTCCGGAGTGCTCCGTGACGCAGTGCCCCGCCGGACACGCCACCCTGGAGCCGGAAACGAATCCGGACACGCTGGGCAACGAGCCGGGGCACTTCGCCTCGCAGTCGGGCGCCGCTGCGGGCGTGATGGGAGTCTTCGACAGCCTGTTCACGAACGGGCCGCTTGGCTGCAGTCAGAGCTTCGGCACCGCCTACGTCTACGGCTCAGGCGACCAGAGTTCGACGAACAACTACAACGTCTCTCCCGGCCAGCCGAACAGCGCCTGGAGGGTCCCGCTTACGCAGGCCGACTGCAACGCGGAGTACTCGACCGTCGGCGGCGGACCGAGCGGGTTTGGGATCCTGGAGGACGACTTGGGCACGAGCAGCGTCGTCTACCACCGTTTCGACCAGGCGACCCTGAAGTTCGACTCGGCCCCGGTGACCGTCGTCTCCGGCCATGGCGAGCTCGATCCGGCCCTTTCACAGGACGGTACCGGTGGGATCTACGCGACGTATCTCGGGGGCGCCGGCGGCGCGGTCGACCTGTCCTACAGCGGCGACGGCGGCAACAGCTTCGCCACTGCCGTGTTGAATGCGAACGCCTCCGGGGGCATCAACGACGTTGCCAGCTCGGTCAATGCCGTCGGACAGGGCTGGGCGAGTTGGGCCGAAAACGGCTCCGTGTTCGCCGAGTCCTTCCAGGCCGCGGACGCGATCTCCGCCGCGACGATCGGTAGCGGCGCGACGAGCGAAGGGTCGACGGTGACGCTCAACGTAACCTGCGCCTCGTTCCCGTGCACAGTGACGATCGTGCTCACCGCGCCGGAGACCGTAGTGGTGCATGCCGCCAGTGCGCATCACACGAAGGGGAAGACGCTCACGCTCGGCAAGGGGACGATCACGATCAAGACCAAGGGCGACAAGAAGCTCAAGTTCAAGCTTTCCTCCGCTGCTCACAAGCTCTTGAAGGGCAAGAAGGGTCACTTCAAGGTCTCCGCGTTGGTCTCCACCCAGATCGAGCACCACACGACGAAGCTCACAAAGACCCTGACGCTGAGCCTCAGGTAAGCGCACCGCGGGTCGAGGCGCAGGCGCCGTTAGATGCGCCGGCGGTCAGCCCCGCACCGCGGCCCATTCTCATGGAACCATCACCTGGCCCCGAAAATGCGGATGAGAGGACTCGAACCTCCACCGGGTTGCCCCGACACGGACCTGAACCGTGCGCGTCTACCAATTCCGCCACATCCGCGTGGGATGCGAAGATATCGCAGCCGCGAGGTCGGCTCGGGTCCCGTCCCGAACAGACCTTGCGCGCGAGACGCAACGCCACGCTTTGCTAGCCTCGGGTCCGATCGATTTGCGCCGCTATCGTCCAGGGGACTAGGACGCCGCCCTCTCATGGCGGAAACCCGGGTTCGAATCCCGGTAGCGGTATTGCGTACGCCCCGTTGGTACGGGGCGTGTTGCCTACCAGGGGCCATGAGTGCCAGAAGTGAGTGCCAGTCGCCGCCTCCTCTTCCTCCTCGGACGGGACCAGTTTGGCGACGACGACGCTTGAGCGGCTAGGCCCGTTCCTCGGCGAGGCGTTCAGCGGCTGCACGGGCCTCGTCGGCCTCGGAGACCGTAAGGCTTGCGATCAAGCCTCGTGCCCAGACGAAGACCCATCCCTCGCGCTGTCGAAGGTGACCGGCGCTGCCAACCGGACGACCGTTCTGAACGACCACGGCAAACACAACCCCATTGCCGAGGTCGCGGACTTCCTCAAGCCCGTACTCCAAGTCCTCGTACGTGCCAAACCAGTCGTCAAAGAAGCTGCGAATGGCCGCCCGCCCCTCGAAGTGGTCACCCAACGCCCTTCCGTCGAACGTCGCATCTTCGGCGAAGATGCTGGCCGCCGCGTCGAGATCACGGCGATTCGCGGCCTCAAACGCCCTGCCCAGAAGCTCAACCGGATCGGGGGTCGTGGACTCCTCGAGCATGGCAGGGAGTATCGCGGACGGGTCCGATGAGTGATCTGGCGACGCTACGTCGTAGCGATGACTTCGAATCCGGTAGTGGTACTCGTTGCCCCTCGTGTTTATGGCGGTTGGCGTTTCAGGGCGAGTGCGCGACAGTTGGAGCGGAACTCGATCGCGCGAGCGCCGCGTGGGAGGATTGCATGGTCAGCGTGCGCTCCGATGCGACCGTGCGTGTCGCCACGACGTGGTACTCGCAGCGCGCCACCACCTTTCCCGTGAAGTACGGTGCCGACGCTTGCAAATCCGCAATTACTGGGGGACCCCAATGCCGGACACCACCTGCCACATGTCGATCTCGCTCGACGGCTTCGTCGCCGGGCCGGACCAGAGCCGGGAGAATCCGCTGGGGAAGCGCGGCAGGGAGGTCCATAGCTGGCACCTCGGCGACGAGCGCGCGAACGACGCCGACGCGACGGCAGAGACCTGGCTCATGCGACCGCGCGGGGCCTACGTCATGGGCCGCAACATGTTCGGGCCGATCCGCGGCGAGTGGGATGAGGACTGGGATGGATGGTGGGGCTCCGAGCCGCCCTACCACGCGCCGGTCTTCGTGCTCACCCACCACGCACGCGAGCCGATCGAGATGGAGGGCGGCACGCGCTTCCACTTCGTCACCCAGGGCTTCGAGGCCGCCTACGCGCAGGCGCGTGAGACGGCCGGCGAGGATGGCATCGATATCGCGGGCGGCGCCTCGACCGTCCGTCAGGCGCTCGCCGCCGGAGTGATCGACGAACTCACGCTCGACTTGGTCCCCGTCCTGTTCGGGTCCGGCGAGCGGCTGTTCGACGGGGTCGAGTCCCTCGGGTTCGAGCCGGTCGAGGTGCTCCACTCTCCGCTCGCCACACACATCCGCTACCGGCGGGCGGGGTGAGCGGCGGGCATCATGACGTCGGCAAAGTCAATCGGGAGCCGCTGTTTGGTTGTCGGAGCGTTGCGCGGAGTGCAGGACTGAGATGCAGCTCCAGACAGGGGCTTGTTTCGATCGTCGCCCCGTTAGGCGTACTTGACTCGCCCCGTGTTCATGAGGCGTTCTGCATTTCAAGGCGCCCACGACGGCCCGGTGACCGGACGCGTGGCACCACACCGGAACAGGCCGCCCCACAGGTTGGTCGCGCGCGTTACGATCGCGAGTGTGCCGCTGTTTCGTCGTAAGAGACCGCAGCCGGTTTCAGAGGGCCCGCCGATCAGGCTTCTTGTCAAGGACGACACGCACCCGTTCGAGGGAAACGACGGCAGAACCTACTGGTGCATCGGGCCTGCGCCCGTCTACGAGGACACGAATGGCGAAGCTCACTACCTTCAGCTTGGGCAGGAGCTCCCCGATCGTCGGGCGATCTACTGCAAAGTCGCCGGCATCAGTTTCTACGCGAAGGCACTTGGTGATCGGCGGCCAGCCCCGGGATCACACCTCAAGCTCAAGCTCGAGCCCGACAACGTCCACGACGTGAACGCCGTCGGCGTTTGGGACGAGCTTGGACGCGTACAGGCGGGGCACGTCCCTGCCGAGCTGAGCGCCGAGGTCGCTCGGCGGATCCGATCGGGCGAACAGCTCACCGGCACGGTCCTGCGGGAGGTCCGGCGGGACTCCCAGTCGGGCCCGCTCGTCGGGCTGCACATCCTCATCCTGCCGCCGGTGCCACTCGAGATCGAGCGCCGCGAAGATTGCTAGGACTCGGCGAGCTCCTCATTGAGCGTGCCGATTATCCCTTCCTCAGCGCCCCGCGCTCTGCCCGCCGTCGATGTGCAGGATCTCGCCGGTGACGAACGGCGCAGACTCGAGGTAGAGCACTCCACCGACCACGTCCGCGATCTCGCCCACCCGACCAATCGGGTGCAACGCGCCCATCCCCGCGTAGGAACTCTGTTCGTGCATCGGCGTCCTGATGACCCCGAGCGAGACGGCGTTGACCCGTACACCGCGCGAGGCGTACTCGACCGCGAGCGATCTGGTGGCCGCGACGAGACCGCCCTTGGTGAGAGTTTGCAGCGCGGCTGGTGTTTGGCTTTCCGCGTACTCGACGAGCGTCGTTGACACGTTGAGTACATGCCCGCGGCGACGATCGAGCATGTGCTTGATCGTTCGCGATGTGATGTGGAAGAAACCCGCGAGGTTCACGGCGATGAGGGCGTTGAAGTCTTCGAGGGTGTAATCGGTGAAGGGCTTCCCGATATAGATGCCGGCGTTGTTGATCAACGTGTCGATCCGCCCGAAGCGCTTGATCGCCTCCGCTACGACGCGCTCGGCCGTGTCAGGGTCGGCGATATCGCCCTCCACGGCAACGATCCCGGAGTCCGTGGGCGGAGCGATCGCCCGTGCGGTCGCGATCACCTCATAACCCAGTTCACGGTACGCCTTGGCAATACCCGCGCCGATGCCCTGCGAGGCGCCGGTGATGATCGCGACCTTCGCGTCGCCGATCGCGGGCGACTGGGTCATGCGATGAGGTTGGTCTCGTGGCTCACGCCAGTAGAAGGTACGCTGGCGGGGGACTGGCGTCTTTCTCGGGCCGGGCCTAGGAGATGTCTACATGAAGAACGACTATGACGTGATCGTGCTCGGCGGCGGCTCGCCGGGCGAGCACTGCGCGAACGCGCTGGCCGAGGGAGGGCTGCGCGTGGCTGTCGTCGAGCGCGAGCTCGTCGGAGGGGAGTGCTCTTACTGGGCATGCATCCCGTCGAAGACGCTGCTGCGCCCCGGCGAGGCGGTTCACGGGGCGCGCGAGGCCGCGGCGAAGGCCGAGGTCGACGTCGAGGCGGCGCTTGCCTGGCGCGACTTCATGGTCTCCGACTACTCCGACGCCGCTCAGGAGCGCTGGCTGACTGAGAACGGCATCGATCTGCTCCGCGGCAGCGGGCGCCTCGCCGGCCCGGGCGTCGTCGAGGTCGACGGCGTGCGGCATACCGCGGAGCACATCGTGCTCGCCAACGGCGCCGATGCGGTCGTCCCGCCGGTGCCGGGGTTGCGCGAGCTCGACGGCGTCTGGACCAATCGCGAGGTGACTGGCATGAAGGCCGTCCCGCGCCGCCTGCTGATCCTCGGCGGGGGCCCAGTCGGCGTGGAGATGGGCCAGGCCGTACGGCGACTGGGCGGCGAGACCGTGATCGTCGAGATGGGTGAGCACGTGCTCTCGCACGAGCCGCCGCCGCTCGGTGAGATGCTCGGCGAGGTCCTGCGCGGTGACGGCATAGAGCTGTTCCTGTCGGCGAACGCGACCGCCGCGCGTCGTGATCGCAAGGAGTACGTCCTCGAGCTCGACGACGGTCGTGAGGTACGCGGCGACCGGCTGCTGGTCGCGACCGGGCGACGTCCGCGCGTTCAGGGAATCGGCCTCGAGACCGTGGGCGTCGAGGCCGACGCTCACGGGGTTCCGGTGGACGCACACCTGCGGGCGGCGGAGAACCTGTGGGCCATCGGCGACGTCAACGGCGCATGGCCGCTGACGCACGTCGGCAAGTACGAGGGCGAGGTGGTCGCGGCGAACATCCTCGGCGGCTCGCGCAGGGCGAACTACGACGCCGTTCCGCGCGTCGTCTACACCGACCCCCAGGCCGCGGCGGTGGGCGCCGCCGCCGGCCGTTTCAGCGCCATGGTCCCTGTGTCAGGGGTGGCGAAGACCGCCACCTACACCCGCGCGTATGCGCAGGAGAACGGCTTCCTGACGCTCCTCAGCGATGGCGAGCGTCTGACGGGCGCCTACGCGCTCGGCCCCGAGGCGGGCGAGTGGCTCCAACAGGCCACGCTCGCCATTCATGCCCGTGTCCCACTCGACGTTCTCGCCGACACGATCCAGCCGTTCCCGACGTTCTCGGAGATCTACGTCGCCGCGTTGAAGGCGCTGCGTGGCGAGATTGCGGCGGCGTCCAAGGCGGTCGGTGCTCGACCGCCGATGTCGAGCTGACCCGCAGTTACAACTGGCTTCGCGGCCGGCGTGCGGGGGCGAGGGCCGCGGCGGCTGCGGGCTACGTCTGTGGATGCAGCCGAAAATCGGCGTCGTCGTAAGTGCGTGCTGCGGCGAGCCTCCGACCTGGCCCCCGCACGTATACGGCGAAGCCGGCCTCGGGCGCCAGTTCTGTCTGACCCCAGCGCGCCACGTTGTACTCGAGCGCGCAGGCGCGTTCGTCGTCGATCACGGCGCATGCTTCCAACGCGACGCCGCCGCCGTTGGAAAACAACCGCTCGTAGAACCGGCGCAGGCCGTCATCGTCGCCGTTCACGTGTCGGGTGCCGGCGGGCTCGCGGGCGAGACCGTCCGGTTCGAACGCCGCCACGATCGCGTCGACGTCCCCCGCCGCGAGCGCGCGGTGATACTCGCCCACGACATCGGAGAGGCGCAGGTCCGGATCGCGCTGCAGCACGGGGGGACGATGGGCGTGGCGGCCAAGTGGCGCGTTGCTGAAGTAGATCCGCAGCTCATCGATCCGCCCGTCATGCCGGCGGTCGGCCACGACCGCGACCGGAAGATCGACGCGTCCGCCGTGACCGTCGAGGTGCAGGACCACCTCCTCGAAGCCGTGTTCGTCGGTGATGACGTGCTCGACGTCCTCGACCGACACGTTGTGCTTCCTAAGCCACGAGGATGTTTCAGCTATGTACGCGTCGAACGCCCGTGCGCCCTTGACACGCCCGCGCAGCGGCACGTGCACCTCCGGCACGCCGGCGAACGACTTGACCAACGCATCGGTCTCCCCCGCCATCAAGCCGTCGAAGTAGGGCACGGATGCGAGTTCCGGCCCGCGCGAATCGAGCACTTTCGCGAGCGCAGGCGCCGAGAACACCTCAGGGACCCACGGCATCTACGTAGCGTCTCACATCCCGTCGGCACGAGCCCGAGAGCAGTCGTGCTACGACGAAGCTGCGCTCTCTAGGGAAATCGGATAGGTTCTGGATAGTGGACTTCTAAGCGGATGGCCACGGCGCGTGGCGAGCTGCGGTGCGCCGGGTCAACCCCGCATGAACATTAGGGCAAGGACGTTCCAATATGCAGGAAAAAGTCGGAGACGCGCCTCGACTTAACGGTCTAGACCCGTGAACCTGCAATGGCGAAACAGACGACTAACGGGGTAGACATGACTGTCGTGTACAAGAGCCGCACCGCTTCGCCGCGACTGCGCCCGGGTCCAGGGGGACTGCCGCGCGGGCAGGTGACACAGATCCAGCGTAGCCGGATGCTCGCTGCGGCGGTGGAAGCGGTCGAGGAGGTGGGCTACGCACGGATGACCGTCGCGCAGGTCATAAGCCGCGCAAGGGTCTCACGCAAGACGTTCTACGACGTCTTCGCAGACCGCGAGGACTGCTTCCTGGCTGCGTTCGAACAGGCTCTCGGCCAGGCCAGCGTGATTGCACAGGAGGCATACTCCGGCGAGTCGAGTTGGCGGGAGGGCGTCCGCGCTGCGCTGGCGAGGGTGCTGATGTTCATGGACGAGGAGCCCGGGCTCGCGCGGCTGTGCATCGTCGAGGCGCTTGGCGCAGGCGAGCGAGTGCTCGAGTGTCGCGGGAAGGTGCTCGACGAACTGGCAGAGATCGTTGATCGCGGGCGAGCGGCCAACAACGCGGCGCGTGAACCGCCGCAGGTCACTGCCGAAGGCGTGGTCGGTGCGATCTTCGCGGTGCTCCACACGCGCGTGCTCGAGAACGGTCGGCAGCCGCTGACGGATCTCCTGGGCTCGCTGATGAGCATGATCGTGCTGCCGTATCTGGGGGCGCGCGCGGCGCAGCGGGAACTGGCGAGACCGCCGCTGGAGGCTCGGAGCGTCGAGCGCCCCCGGCTCCCTCGACGACACAAGGATCCGCTCGAAGGCTTGAACATGCGTTTGACCTACAGAACGGTGCGCGTGCTGATGGTGATCGCCGAGCACCCGGGCGCCAGTAACCGCGAGATCGCAGAAGGCTCGGGCATCGTGGACCAGGGTCAGATCTCCAAGCTTCTGAACCGGCTGGCGCGCCTGAAGCTCGTCGAGAATCTCGGCGAGGGTCAGGAGAAGGGCGCCGCCAACGCGTGGCACCTGACGCCGCGCGGCGCGCAAGTGGAGCGCGCGACGCGACCACGCTGAGCTGTCCCGCTTCGCACGCAGGGTCGGATCAGCTGGCAGGTGCTTCGCTTTCTGCTGTGGCGACTGCTGGGCCTGCTCGCGGTCATCGCGGGTGCGGCCGTGCTGTCGTGGTTCTTGGGCGGCGGGCCGGGAAAGGTGTTGCGCGTCGGGCCTACGGGCGTCGCATCGCACGCTCTTGCGGCGGCGCTCGTAATCGCCTGCGAGCGTCTTGCCCGCACCGTGGGGATGTGGGCGCCTCCTCACCTGTCGGTGCCCGCGAGGCTCACCATGGCGCTTGTTGCCGGGGTGCCAGCGCTGATCACGTGCGCGCGGGTACGTGCGCGATCGCGACGTCGGTATGTGCGCATGCGCGTCGACGCCTACCGAGGCGACCACGCCGAGGCCGAGGCCGTCGTCACGGTGTTCGGCGCACTGCACAAGCGCCTGCTGCAACGTTGGTGGCGGCGGTTGCTGTTCGGACAGCCGTCGGTGTCGCTGGAGGTGCACCACGCTCCTGGTGGACAATCGGCGTGGCTGGCGATCTCGTGTCCCGCGGGGCAGGAGCGGACCGTCGAGTCCGCTCTCCAGGCCGCCTATCCCAACTGCTGCCTGCGCCCGCTCGAGCACCGGATCGGAGCGCCGCCGTCGGTGCTGCGGCTGAAGAAGCATGGGAAGTTCATCAACCGTGTGAAGGCGATCGAGGAGTTCGAGCGGCGCTCGGACCCGCCGATCAACAGGCTCCTGACGGTCATGGCGGCCTGCGGCGAGCCGGTGTACGTGCAACTCGCGCTGACGCCCACGCCGGCGCTGTTCGAGGCGTTTGCCAAGCATCTGTACAGGCGCCACGAGACGCGTCTGTCGCGCGAGCGCAGGGAGCATCTGTTGGTGCGCGATCGCTCGATGGTCGAGGACGCCGAGCTGCGCGGCGGTCTCGACGTGCAGCACAAGCCGCTCTTCTTCGTGGACCTGCGGGTGATCGCAGAGCGTCGCGCGGTCTGCGAGCTGATCGCCTCAGAGCTACGCGCCGACGGCGCGGAGAACCGGCTGGTGGAGCGCGGTACCGCTGTCCGCCACGCTCTGCTCGGGCTCTACGGTCGCCGTGTCCAGCGTGGCGAGGGTAACCCGTTGCCCTCGTTTCGCAACGGTGTCTTCGCGTCGCGAGAGCTCGCGCGGGTCTGGCAGCTGCCGAGCGTCGACTACCTCAGCGTCCCGTTCGCGCGCAGCGGGCTCCCGCGAGCGCCCGCTCCCCCGTCGATCTCGAGGCCGCCGGCGGGCAATGGAACGCTACGTGATGCCTTCGGAGCGGTCTCGATAGACGTGGAGCTGCGCCGGCAGAACACGGCGGTGCCGGGAACGGTGGAGCAGGGCAAGTCGAGCTTTCTGGTCGCGACCGTGGCCGAGGACGTGGGCCGGGAGCGGTGCGCGGTCATCGTGCTGGACCCGAAGGGGGATGCCGCGGACGCCGCGCTGAGCGCGGTGCCGCTCGGACGAACGTGCACGCTGCTCGACCTCGCTCACCCGACCTGCGGCTTCAACCCGCTCGCCGTCGACGCCCCGGCTGACGTGATCGCGGACTACGTCGTCGCGGCGCTCAAGAACCTGTTCACCGATGCCAATGTCATATTGCATACATGACGAATGGCCTCCACCTCGACGCCTATATTCGGGTTTCCAAGGTCGCCGGTCGCAAGGGCGAGAGCTTCATCTCACCGAAGGTCCAGCGCGAGCGAATCGAGGCGTGGGCGCAAGCGCATCAAGCAACGCTGACATGGCACGAGCCTGAGCTGGACGCCAGCGGCGGGACGATGAGCCGCCCCATCTTCGAGGACGTGATGCAGCGTATCCGGACCAGTCAGACCGACGGAGTGATCGTGGCCAAGCTCGACCGCTTCGCCCGAACGCTGGTCGGCGCGCTCGGCACCCTTGAGGAGTTCGACGGGCACGGCGCCGTGCTCGTCAGCGTTGCCGAGAACCTTGACCTCTCAACCCCGATGGGCAAGGCCTTCCTGAGAATCCTGCTCGTTTTTGCCGAGCTTGAGCGCGACCGCATCAGCGAGTCGTGGAGGACAGCGACATCCAACGCCATCGACCGCGGCGTCCACATCGCCAAGTACACGAACTTCGGATACGACAAGGGGTCCGACAAGCGACTCGTGCCGAACGACAAGGCTCCCCCGGTGCGCGAGGTGTTCCTCATGCGCGGCGCCCACAGGACTCGCACCGAGATCGCGCGTCGGCTCGACGAGACAGCGCCGCGCCCGGACGGCGGGCGCTGGACACCACCGATGGTTGACCGCATCATCAAAAACCGCGTCTATCTCGGCTGGGCATACCGTGGCCAGCAGGTCAACAAGGAGGCTCACGAGGCGATCGTCACGGTGGCAGAGTGGCACGCCGCGAACGCCGCTCCGGTTCGTGCCGCTGCGCGCGGCAAAAAACCGAACCTCCTGGGCGGGATCGTCAGGTGTGCAGGGTGCCGGTATGTGCTCGCTCCCGGTGGGTCACGCTTTGGCGGTGCCGGCGGCCACACTGTCCCGGGATACAAGTGCCGCACCCTTCACGCCGCCGGTACTTGTCGGGAGCCAGCGAGCATCCACGCTCACAAGCTGGAGCAGTACGTGGAGGCCGTGTGGCGCCAGCAGATGGCACAGGAGGCCCTGACCGTTCAGCAGGACACAGACGCGCTGCAGACGAGCACCGGCACGCTAGCCGCGGCAGAAGATGAGCTGGCCGCGTTCGCCGCTGACACGACCGCCCGCCGTCTGCTCGGGAGCGGCTACCACGCCGCCTTGGAGCAGCGTGCCGTCGCCGTCGCCGTCGCGCAGAGCGAGCTGCAGCGCATCCTCGCCTCAGCGCCCAGCCGCGGAACGATCGAGAGCTATGACGATCTACCAACCGAGGATCGCAAGCGCATCCTCGGCAGCTCAATCGACGCGATCATCGTCAAGCGCGGCCACTCCCGCGTCCCGATCGAGCAGCGCGTCACGATCCTGTGGCGCGGCGAAGGGCCGGATGATCTCCCCCGCCGAGGGCGAGACAACGGTCCAGTCCGCCCCTACGCGCTCTAGCGGGAACACCGTCATCCCAGGATGACGTTCGCGCACAACGCGCGCGAACGTCTCAAGCGCCGCGTCCATCGCCTCACGCGGCATCCGCGGGCCACCCACGATCCGAGGTTGCGAAGCCATCACAGCCTAAGTCCGACGCCAGCAGCGCACAGGGACAAAGCCCGGCGGGGTCGGGTCGTCGCTCACGGCACCATCATCCGGACAAGCGTGGCGCCGCCACAACTCATGAACGCGAACGCGCCAAGTTTGCCCCGATCGCTTGGCCTACACGCCTATCGGCGTGTAGGGTCGAGGATCAACGAAAAGTGGCCCCGGCGACAGCGCCAACTGCCCCGGGGCCGTGGCACGGAAAGGAGTACCTTCCATGCAGAATCAGCCTATTGACGTAGACGTGGGGGAGACGGACGAGCAGGCCGAGCGTGAAGTCCTCGCGCTACTCCTTGAGTCCACGCTTCCTGGGCCGTGGTCGGTCTTGGAGCTGGGGTTGCAGATCGGCAGCGACGCGCGGGCGGTTGACGCGGTGATGCGGCTGCACGCCGCCGGCCTGGTGCATCTCTGCCACGAGTTTGTGTGGCCGACGCGCACTGCGGTCCGGTCGCACCAGCTCGCGGACGCGGCGTAGTCGCAGGACTGGCAGCACGCACAAATAAATAGTGCCCCCGCGCCGGTCAGGGCCGGGGGCGTGGCACCGAGAGTCTTGGCTCCCGGCGCAAGCGCAGCGTATCCCCGAGGGATCGCGGCGTTGCTTGCCGTTGGCTGTCTCGCGGTGCCTCCGACCGAACGGAGGAACCGATGGGCATTACCGAGATCACCGACGCATTGACGCTGGCGGCGGTGGAGAGGGCCGTTCGCCACCAGCCGCCGGGGACACGCAGGGCGGTGCCGACGTGGGCCGTCTATGAACACCTGGGCGTGTCCAGCCGGTCGCGGGCCGCTCGACTCCTACGGGCACAGCTCGCCGCGCTCGACGGGACGGCGCTGACACGTGGCAAGAGTCACGGGGTTGTGACGTGGGAGCTGACAGGCGCCGGCAGGCGCCGTCTATCGCGGCTGCGCGCCAAAGGCGAGCTGCCGGAGCTGCCCGAGTCGCCGCAGCACCGCGCGTGGCGTGAGGCCCGCGCGCTGGCAGAGCAGAGGATCGAGGGGTTCCGCACGGCGCTGCTAGACGACGTGAAGCAGGCGCACGCCCTGCTGGGCTCGCCGCAGGAGCCGGGGGAGCCACCGTCGGACGCGTGGTTCGAGCTGGGGGAGCGACTGCACCAGGGCTCCAAGCGTCTCGCGTCGGCGACCTACTGCCTGCATGAGTGGCCGGAGCCCGACGACGCGCACGCCGACATTGACCATCACACGCATCCTGGGGATAAGGCGTTCGACCCGGAGCAGCGGGAACAGCGCCGTGGGTGCAGGGCGGGGCGCCGCAACACGCAGCTGTGGGAGTCGGACCCGCTGCTGGTGCATCTCGGGCGGGCGGTCCGCGTCGAGCGCCAACGCCAGCACATGAGCGCAGCCGACTTCGCCCAGAAGGTCGGGGTCGGGAAGCGTCTCATCGTGAGGCTGGAGGCCGGCGAGGCGAACCCTGACTACGAGCTGCTGTTCCCGCTCGCTCGCGCGCTGAATCTCAAGCCAGCGGTCCTGTTCGACCGGGCACGCGAAGCGAAAGAGGGGCTGTTGTGATGCCCGTTCGGATTCCTGCGGCCTTGCTGCCGTGTGTCCGCGAAGGCACGCTGGCACTCGCCCGCGATGTCGCCGAAGCGATCGACCACGACGATGACCTGCGTGAATGCACGGATCGCCTGCGTGCAATCTATGGGCTGCTGGACGCGATCGACGGTAGCGCCGAGGGTGGGTCCGCCGCTCTGGCTATGGGCGATCACGTCCAGACCGTAGCCCAGGCCGTAGCGATCATGCTGCCTTTGATGACGACCGCGGTAAGCGACCTCAAGGACGCAGACCCGGCACGGCTGGCGTCCGCCACGGACGAGCTGCGGCTAATGCGCGAACTCGCGGCCCGTGTCCGCCACGCGGGATCAGCCTCGTCGACCACGAATGGCCCTCGCGCTCGTCGGTCTTTCGCCGTGTGGGTCCAAGTGAGCGCGCGATCACCGCGCCGGAACGCGTCCTGACCGCCGGACTCGGGTGCGGATTACGGCGCGGATGCCGAATCCGGCGGGCGCCCCGTCCCTTCGGGCCGGGGCGCCTGGTTTGGTTCTTGACCTCGCACCCCCAACGTCATGTGCGCGAGGTCAAGAACCAAACCAGGTGTGATGGGATGGGACGGGGTAGTGAGTGGATGTGGTGGTGGTGGTTGGTTGGTTGGTAAGCGGGTGGGTGGAGTGATGAAGTTGGTGGTGGTGGGCGGTGGGTGGGCGAGGCTCGTGGTGGTTCTGCGGGGACGTAGTGGTTGGCGATGAGTGTTGTGGTGGTGTGTGGCGTTGGCTGCTGTGTTAGAGCCGTCAACGTGTGTCGCTGTAGCGCCGATGGTCACGTTAGGCAGCCGCCGCCGCCCGGGCTCTCTACGCGTAGCCAGCTAGTGTGGCCGCGCTTGGCCTTGTCGTGCGCGTCTCTGGGCACGTCTCTCGTGGAATGATCTCGGGGACGTCGTCGTGAGCCTTGTGGATCAGGACTCGGCGCCACGTCGTCTTTCTCGGTCTTGGCGGGTGGCCGTGGCCTTTGCGATGATCGCGGCGAATCCGACGGCGTCGTTGATTCCGCCTCGACGCCGCGCGAGCATCAACAATGCCTCACCAATGATCCGCTCGTCGAAGCCGGAGTCGATGACGTGTTCGGTGAGTTCGTGCAGGTCGAGATCGTCAAGAGCCGTGCGATTGCGCGTGATGCGTGTCGGCGGTGGGTCGTCGCGCAGAGCGAGCTGCTCGGAGTCCTGCGGGGGCGTGGTGGCGGTCAAATAGCTGGGCATTTGCTGCACGCGATGGGACTCTGACAGCGCGCCAGGACGTGGCCGGCGACGGACCAGAACCTGCTGGCCGAACCATAGTCTGAGCCACTCCCAGGTGCCGGGGGTCTTCCCGGTCTCTCGGAGAACTTGTTCGACGACGCCAGCGGGCCCTAGGCCCAAGAGATAGAGCTGGTCGCCGTCCGCCACGACCGAGTCGAGCTGCGCCTTGGGCGAACTCCACGTGACCAGGCTCGGGTAGGGGAAGCTCGACACCTCCTGCCCTTCGGCGATCGTTGACATTCGGTCGGCCTCCGCGGCGATCACGTCGCGGTCGGCGATGGCGCCTGCCGGCTCCTCGCTTGCGATCGCACCGAGCAGGGCTCCAGCCATCGTCGCGATCGTGTCGGTGTCTGTCCACAGCTCATTGGCGCAGCAGATCAGGCCCTCTTCCGCTCGGGCCTGGAAGAGGTGCGATGCGAAAAGCGAGAGCACTGCCGACTTGATCGCCGAGCCGCGCTCCTCGCCACGTGCATCCAGTGCTTCGATCGCGCGGATGTACGTGGTCCGCTCATCCTCGATTGGGATGGCGACGCATAGCTTCAGCTCGTCCTGCAGCTCGCCGACTGTGCGCATAGTTGCTTCGGCGAAGGCGTGTTCGCTGTGGTCCTCCCATGTACCGAGCCAGACTTCGGAGAGCCGGTCATCGTCATGAGCGAGTTCGACCAAGCGGGTTCCTGCTTCGTCAGCGAGCTCCGCCCACTGTCCTGGTGCCGGGATTGATCCGCTACGCATCGTCGCGTCCAGGCAGGCTGCGTGAAAGAGCGCCCCGAGGAGCCCACGCGGATGGCCGTGCGTGACTACGGCGTTGACGAGGATGTCTGCATCGTGGTCGCCTGGTTTCGCGGCGGACCAGACGTGTGGCTGGATTCGCATCGCTGCGCCGTTGCCGCCGCACTGCATGTAGTTCGATCGTTTGGTGTCGAAGAAGTTGGTGTCCCAGGTGACATCGCGGCGCTTGAGGTTGTTTGCAGCCGCGGTCGAGCCTAGGCCCGCGCCGAGGGCATAGGCGGGCCAGGTCGCTAGCTCAATCTTCGCGAACGGCTCGACATCGAAGTTCCCGTCGCCTCGGATGGCACGGGAGGTGCTCAGCCGCAGTTGGGTGTCGTCAGAGATGCAGCCGGCCGGCAGCGTGACGGTAGGGCCGGTCCGTCCGATCTTGCGTTGCCAGGGCGTCGTCTGCTCCACGCGATCTCGGCCGGTTCGTTGACGCACACGGGCGGCGTTGGCACGCTCACTCATAAACCCGAGCGCGTCGCCCCAGGCAGCCCACAGCGCCGAGCGGCGGACAGCCGCTCGGCGCTGCTGGATCGGCTTAGAAGAAGTCTGGGCGGACATGGACGGGAAGCTCGGTTCGTGGATCGCTGGAGTCGCCTTGCGCGACGAGCATTTCGTATTGCGAAGCGACGATATCGGCGTGCTCATCGGTTGCGGTGTAGACGTCGCGCAGGTAACGGGTCGGTAGTTCTGCGGGGTAGAGGACCTCGGCTTGGTCGTCGGTCGTCCAGCTCGTGGGCATCTCGGCTGTGCGCTTCACGAGCTTTCCGTAGAGGCCGGCAACCTCCGGCGCGAACATCGCTTCGAGCCCCTCGGGGCCCGGCGCGCGACAGCAGCTCGGGTAGATGTTGTTCGTCGTCGTGAAGACGACGCCGTCGTGGGTAAGGATCGTGGGGTCCAAAGCGACGATCGCCCACCAGGTCTCGACCTCCCGCTCCCAGCCTTGGGAGTAGCCGAAGAATCTCGTGTTTACGCGGCTGATCGACATGGAGATGTAGTCGAGATGTTCTGGGTCCTTGCGGACCGAGGCGTTCGGGCGGTAGACGTGCTCGAGGTACTTGTTCGCCGGCAGGCGCTGACGAGAGAGCAGCCTGCCGTCGGCGAACATTCCCAGCACGCCGTGGTTGGTTGTGAAATGCACGATTTCCTCGATGTTCCGCTCCTGAATGATCCCGGCGATCGCGCTCATACCTCGACCTCCTCGTAAGTGTCGGGGTCGAGCAGATCGACCACGCGGGACTCCTCGCCGGGCTTGTAGGAGAGCACGACGCTCTTACGGGCGCGGCCGATCGCCATCGCGACGAGCTTGCGGTGTGTGAGCATCTGGGTGTCGTCCTCTTCGCCGCCGTGCGGCATTAGCTCGGCGCTTAGACCGAGTAGCACGACATGGTCAAACTCCAGACCCTTGGAGGAGTGCATCGTGCAAAGTGCAGTCTCCTCGGGGCCCTGCGGCCACTCCGAGCGGCGGGTGATCTCGACGAAGGGTATCCCCTCGGCGTTCAGGACCTCTTGAACATGGCTGAACCAGCCGCCACCCTTGGCGTGCAGCAGCGCCACGGACTCGCCCTCGGGCAGCTCTGCGATGTGCTTGGCGACATAGCTCATCTGCGCGGCAAAGCGGCCCCGCACGACGAGCGGCAGCGGGCCCTCGCGCTCGCTGTTCTCGAACTCGGGTAGCGTGCCGTCGTCCTCAGGTGGCAGCCCTGCGACGAGCGGGTAGGCGAACGCGGCGATCTGCTTGGTGTTGCGGTGGTTGGTGCTCAGCCGGTGAGAGTTGGCACCCGTGATCTGAACCCCGACCTCGCGCCAGCTCGTGAAACCACTCGGGTAGATGCGCTGAACGGCGTCCAGCACGAAGGTCATGTTCGCCTGCGCGCTTGCGTGGCGCGCGACGGCGCGAACCTGATTGCCCGAGAAGTCCTGTGCCTCGTCAACGACGATGACCTCGTAGCGTGGGCCGTCCGCGCGAGTCGCGAGCACGACCGCAAGGTCGTTCCAGTCAAGGTATCCCTCCGTCGCCTTCCACTCCCGGTAGGGGTAGATCACCCGCTCAAGCAGGGCGTTTCGGTCTACCCGTGGGGTGGTGCCGCGGCCGGTGCGTTCGATGCGCTGTGGGTCTCCGTACAGCGGCAGGTCGTCCGGCAGAAACCTCCCGAGGACATAGTCGACCTCGTCCAGCAGGAACTCGCGTGTGTAGCCGAGTTGGTGGCCGAGCTGCCAGATTTTCGCGCTGCGCTCGCGCTCATCGAGCACGTCGGGAAAGCCGAGCTGGCACATCGACCAGCGCCCGAACGTGTCGAGCGTGAGCTCCGCCTGCGAGATGTTGCTGATCTGGCGCTCCACGAGCGTCTCGACATAACCCCGAAGTGTGCGGTTGTAGGTCAGCACGAGCACCCGCAGCGGCTCGGCAACGCCGGCGCGGGCATGCTGGCGCAGCCACACACCAGCCACAAACTGCAAACGGCGCACCGCCGTCGTGGTCTTGCCGCTGCCAGCCGCGCCGCGAATCAGCATTGTTCCCGGCCGCGGGTCGCGCACGACTTTTAGCTGCTCGGGCGTCAGCCGTACATCGGAAAGGACCCTCATCGCCCACCGCCACGCCGACCGCTGCAGACGCCGGCTGCGGCTGTGGGCCGGTAGCTCTCGATCTGCGGCGGTGGCTTGGTGATATCCGGCCACGCATGCTCCTCGTCGCCGGTACGCACGGCACACCACGAGCGAGCGCCGCCGCGCCTGCGCAGAAGCGACGAATTGCCGAGCGGTGGGTGAAATGCAGTGGGTGTGCTCATCGTGTCCTTTCGTCAGAGCCGAAGGACCGCCGCGGAGCCGTCGAGCCCACCTCGCCACCAGAGTCTTCGATGGGCGTGGCGGCAAACAGCCGGAGGATGCTGCGGGGCGCGGCACACGATATGGCGTGTGACCGTCGCCGTGTCTGGGGCTTACAACGCTGCCAACACGCGCTCAATCCCGAACAACTGAGAGAGCTGCGGGGCGGCAGGAAAAACTTGGTCGACACCTGCTCCGCGGCGGTTCTATGTGATGGTCGGCCTATCTCAGTGGTTTGCTCCTCCGGTAGTTGGGACATTATACAGCGAAGATCAGCAGATCGAACTTGCCTGACTAGGCGGCGATTGCGCGACCCTGCCGGGCGACCAGATCGGCGCCTGGAACACCGGTTCGGTCAGTGCGTAGACCATCTCGCGTCGTAGCCGCGCTGAGTCGGGCTCAACTCGCTCGGAAAGTAGATCGCCGAAGCGTCGTTTTACGTGTTGTGGCTGCGGTGCAGTCGCAAAGGACGGCGGCATTGAGTAGCTAACCGTCTGGTCTTCGTCGGTGTCGTGGTGGCTGCTCCGTGCTTTACGGCGGCATCGAGGGGTGAGTGTGGGGTAGGCCGGGCGGTCGTTTGGGGGGTCGCTCGACGGAAGCAGGATTCGGGGCTTACGCCCTCGCTCCCGACCGGCGCTGCTGGGCCGTGGCTTGCTGGCTTCACGTCTGCTGGGGAATTGGGAGGGGGGTCTCGGGCGGGGTTTGCGCGACATGCCTTTGACAAGGGTTGTCGTCGATCGCCGTTAGGAGGCGTGATGCAGACCGAGAAGGACGCAGAAATCGTCGGCTGGATCGGCCGCGTCGGTGCGGCCGGTGCTGAGCACGTGATGGCCCGGTTCGGTATGGGCCGTAGCTGGGCGTACGCCCGCCTGAGCTGCCTCGTGCGGGATGGGTTGTTGGAGCAGAAGACGCTGCTGTATCGGCAGCCGGGGTTGTATGTGGCGAGCGCGGAAGGCTTGCGCTGGCGGGGGCTTGAGCGGCTCGGGGTCTACCGGGTAGGCGCTGGCGGCTTCGAGCACGCCTGCAGGCTGGCCACGGTCGCGGTCGCGATACACCGGGGTCTACCGGGATGGGAGCTGTGGAGTGAGCGTGAGCTGCGCCTGGCCGAGAGCGACCGCGGCGAGCTGGTCGCTTCGGCACGGGTCGGGGAGCTGCCGGGTGGCCGTCCGGCGGTTCATCGGCCTGACCTGGCCGTCATCTCGCCGGATGGGCGGGTGCTCGCGGTGGAGGTCGAGCTGTCGGTGAAGGCCCCGCGACGGCTCGCTGCGATCTGCCGCGGCTACGCGCGTGTGCGGCAGCTCGAGCGCGTGTACTACCTCGCGGCTCCGGCGGCAGCACGCGCTGTCAGTCGCGCGGTCGCCGAGACGCGAGCGGAGGACCGGATCACGGTCCTGTCGCTCTCAGACACCGACACGCTGATCGTCGCCGAGCGCGAGGGGGCCAGCCATGCAGGTGTTTGAGGATGCACTCAGGGGCTTGGCGCTCGGGGCAATCCTCGTCGTTGCTGGCGGCTGGGCTTTGGCGCGCGTGCTGCGTCGTCGGGGGCTTCGGTGGACGTGGGCGTCGCTCGGGTTTCCTGTCGGGCTGCTGCTGTGGAACATTGCCACGCTGGTTGCCGTTGCGCTGTGGGGCGTCTGCCTCCTTGCTTGCATGCTCGGCGCGCACTGGCACCACCTAGACCTGACCTACGGCGCCGACCATGCCGAGGCCGCGCACAACCGGGTCGGGGTCCTCGCGGCGGCGCGTCGCTGGAGTCAGCAACGCGCGATCGAGCGCGACGGGTGGGTCCAGGACGGGAGGCTGGTCGTCGGTCGTGACGTGCAGGGTATGCCGGTGTCGATCCCGGTCGGCTACCAGTCCGGCTCCCACAGCCTCGTCGTCGGGGCGACCGGGTCGGGTAAGACGGTCAGCGAGGCATGGATCGCGGGCCGGCTGATCGAGGCCGGGCACGGCGCGGTCGTGATCGACCCAAAGGGCGACCGGCTGCTCGCCGACGAGCTGCAGGCCGTCGCCGCCCGGACGGGTAAGGCGTTTCTGGAATGGACCCCGGAGGGGCCGCTCGCGTACAACCCCTACGCGAACGGGACGGACAGCGAGATCGCCGACAAGGCGCTCGCGGGTGAGGAGTTCACCGAGCCGCACTATCTGCGCCAGGCCCAGCGCTATCTCGGCCACGCGGTCAGGGTCATGCACGGCGCAGGCGTACCCGTCACGCCCGCGTCGCTGATGGCGTACATGGATCCCCGCGAGCTTGAGGTAGCCGCCCGCGTTCTCCCCGAACGGGATGCTACGCAGGCCCAGGTGTATCTGGACTCGCTGGGGGAGCGTCAGCGGCGCGAGCTGTCCGGCGTCCGAGACCGCCTCTCGATCCTCGCCGAGTCAGACGTCCGCGACTGGCTCGACCCGGCGGGCGGCCATACGGTGCTCGACGTTCACCAGGCCGTTTCACGGCGGGCGGTCGTGTATTTCCGCCTCGACGCCGACCGTCGGCCGCTACTCGCTGCGATGATCGCGGCCGCGATCATCAGCGACCTTGTAAGCCTCGTCGCCCGGCTGCAGACCCGGCCTTTGCCGACCGTCGTCGTGATCGACGAGTTCTCGGCGCTCGCCGCGGATGAGGTCGCAAGGCTGTTTGCCCGCGGACGCTCAGCCGGAGTCAGCCTGATCCTCGGCACCCAGGAGCTTGCCGACCTCAAGAACACAGGCGACGGTGCGCTACGCGAGCAGACGCTAGGGAACGTCGAGACGGTCATCGCACACCGCCAGAACGTTCCCGAGTCTGCAGAGCTGATAGCCGCGATGGCCGGCACGCGGCCCGCCTGGATCTCCACTCAGCAGACTGACGTGGGCCTAATCGGCACTGGTCCTAGCGGACGCGGCACCCGCCGACGCGGCTACGAGTTCGAGGTCCACCCTAGCCACATCAAGCAACTCCCAACGGGACAGGCCATAGTCATCACACCGGGCATCGGCAAGCCCACCACCGCGCGCATCAACCACCCAGCCGAAGCGCCGCTATGGAGCAGCACGGACGCTCATGACTAGCGCGAAACGCGACTGCACACGCGTCAGATCACGCCGACTGGCAATATCTGATCCGTGACGCTCGATCCAGGTGCTCCGGATGTCCTACACATCAAGGCGCCTAATAAGGTCACGTTCGAAAAGATCGGGACTGTTCTCGCGCAGCTGGAGTCATGTTTGAGGGCCACGAGCCCGGCCGAGGCACGCCAAATTCTTCTCGACATGTCGTCTGTCGCCTTCTGTAGTCCGACTGGCATCACGATCCTCGCCGCCGCAATCGAGGATCTGTTTCTTCGGGGAGCGCTAAACGGCGGAGAAATCTGGATGCCGCGTAGCCCGCTTCTGCAGCAGTACCTCCAGCGCATGAACTTCTTCAGCGAGCTGCGCGTGTCGATGCCTCCGGAGAGCTTCGAGCGACGTGAGCCGAAGGGCTTCTACCCGGTCACGCACATTCAAGATGAGGAAGGGGCTCCAGCAGCAACTAGAGCACTCGCCGACGCCGTCCAAGAGCACGCGCACCTTGACGAGCAGTCTCTCGGCGCCCTCAAGAGCTGCCTTAACGAGGTCGTCGAGAACGTCTTCTACCACGCCCAATCTCCGATCGAGGCTCTGGTCTGCGCTCAGGCTTACAAGAAGAAGAAACGGACCGAGCTCGTGATCGCCGACACAGGCCGAGGAATACGCGCGGCACTCTCAGAGGTTCCCGAGTACCAGGAGCGTATTGCGGACGATTGCGAGGCGATCAAGCTCGCGCTTGAGAAGAACGTAACGACGACAGGCGACGTAAAGCGTGGCATCGGCCTTTGGGTCGCGTCGGAGGTTATCCGGCTCAACGAAGGGGCGCTATTGATTCTGTCGCACGACGGCGGCCTATTGGTTGACGCCGACGGAGCGCATGACGTGGACGATCATTTTTGGCCCGGCACGCTTGTGGTAATAGAGTTTCGTACAGATCGGCCGATAAACACGACCACCGTCTACGACAGCGGAGACTTTCCCGATGACGACGACAGCTTTGGCTTCTAACGAGAACATTCAGACGATCCACCTGTCTGAGCTTGGTCCCGATCTCAGCGGGCGGACTCGTGGCGAGACTATCCGTGGGTTGGTCGAGCCTGGCGTGACCGAGGTGGTCTTCGACTGCACCGGCGTCGAGTCGATGTCGCCCTCGTTCGCCGACGAGGTGTTCGGCAAGCTCGCCGCCCAGCCTCAACGTCCCCATATCAAGATCATCAACGCAAGCCAGGATATCCTCGCGCTCGCGCGGTTCGCCGTATCCGAGCGTCTAAGCTAAACGCTAGCGCTGCTGCGTCGGAGACGACGCTGGTCGACATCCATCGCGGTCGATCTCCTGGCGTGAGACGCCGATCTCTGCGCTGACGGCGCTCGCGAAACCAGCAAGGAGTCCAGCAACGACGCGAAGCCGGCCGGGTAGCGGGGTCTGTTTTCCGCTTCGCTACGTAGTAGGCTCATCTGAGGGAAATGCGCGACGCCGCCCGGGCGCGATCCCGGGCGGCGCCTCCCTCAAGGAACCTCGCGCCCCAGACCCGCGGCCGACGGGCTCGCACTGGGGTCGTCCCTATCAGGATGTGGATGGGCGCTTCTAGCTCCATTAGGCGAGCGCTCCGAAGCTTGTCCTTGTCGCCCGGCCGGGCGGTTGGAAGTTACGACGACGCCAGGCTCTTTCAGGTCTATCACGAGCATTCCGTCGCGAATCCGGCCAAGCCAGCGGCGAGCTACCCCAAGCTTGATGCCGTAGTAGTTCGCGAACGCTGTCCCGGTCACGAGATAGGACGAACTGCCTTTCGTGACTTGACGCACAGGATACGCGTTGGCGCTCTCAAGCAGGGCGGGACGAATACCGACCAGGCTCTCGGCTCGATCATAGAGAAGCTCAACGGCCTTTGGCGATCCGAGCATGGCATACGCGGGCGCATTTAGCGAAAACGCCCCGCGCTTTTGGATGGTCACGGCAGGCTCCGTAGTAGCCGGCTGCCTTTGCTTCTGAAAGACATCGAAGGTCATGGGAGGCAGACTAGCACCCGATGGGAACGGAACGCACACGCAGAAAGATTGTGCGCACTGAGCGCTCTCAAAGCCTGGGACGACACACACGCAGCATTCCGATGATTGTCTGCGTGCGGGCCGCGGCGGACCGGTCTCGTCCGCGTTGCCCTTGGACATGACTAGGTTTGCCGAATCTAGCCCCGACGCTCTCGCTGCGGACGATCAGCTTGAGCACGAACGCTAGTGATCGCGCGCGACTGGAGAGGCGGTCTAACATGATCGAACTGGAGTGGGTCGGGTGGTGTCGCTTCGCCGGCCAAGAGGCAGCTAAAGCGTTCCGTCCGAGGAGGATATTGCCGCTGGTTGTTTGACGGAGTCCAGCTACGCGCATGATCTTGCTCGTGATCTTTGGCACCGCCGACAAACGGAGGCCGTCAGCTAGGCGCTCTTTGGGCCAGCCCGCTCGGCTCCGCCGCCTTGCCCGGCGCGATTCGAACGGTCCGAGAGGTTGTTCAGCGAGCCTGCGAGGTCGGGTTCGTAGGCGGCTGGGTTGGTGGCCGCGAGGCGGCGGCGAATCTCGACGGCTTCTTCGATCGCGGTGAGTCCCTCCTCGCGTCGGCCGGCCTCGTGCAAATGGAGCGAGAGGTTGTTCAGCGAGGTCGCGAGGTTGGGTTCGTGGGCGGGTGGGTTGGTGGCCGCGAGGCGGCGGTAGACCTCGACGGATTCTTCGGCCGCGGTGAGTCCCTCCTCGCGTCGGCCGGCCTCGGGCAAACGGAGCGAGAGGTTGTTCAGCGAGCCTGCGAGGTCGGGTTCGTAGGCGGCTGGGTTAGTGGCCGCGAGGCGACGTAGATGTTCGACTCGTTGGGCTGTGAGGTTGATGGCCAGGGAGTTGAGGATGAGGTCTGCGCGGGGTGGCATCGACGAAACAGCGGTTCCTACCGCATCGGAGTCGAGTTCGACCGCTGTGATGACGCGGTCGATAGCGGCCGCTGCGGTCGTGGCGCTAGTGCCGTAGATGAGATCGTGGTCGGCGGTCGCGGCCTGTGCGACCGCGGCTTCGCAAAGCCGGCGGAGTTCGCGATTTAGGATCGGCTGCAGGGCATGGGCGAACTCGCGATAGTCAACTGCGGCGCGCGCGTAGACGTCGAGCGGCCGGACGATGCTCACTGGATCGTCTGAGGCCAACACTCCGCTCAGAACTTTTGGTTGACTGGTGAGGGTGTCGAACACAAGGCGCTCGCCGAGGAGATCGGGTTCTAGAGGGTTCCAGAACCTTGGCCCCGGATATGCGTTGTTGACCCATCGCGCAATACGCCCGCGGCGCTCTGTATCCGTGTTGCTGAAGTCTGGGAGCAAACGCAGCAACTCGACTGCGCTTCCTTCGTTCTCGGCGCCTGCGAGCGTTGCCAACGCGACGACACGTCGAGGCAGGACCTCGTCGTGGTCGAAAAGCCCGCCTGCGGTCTCGCTCCAATGGTGCTGCTCGTGGGTCAGTAGCTCGTCGAGCAGCTCAGCCGTGCTAGATGGCAGATCGGGGCTGCCGTGCACAGCAAGATACGCGCCGATCACGACTAGCAGCGGGCTAGCGAAGGCGTCCTGTTCGAGTACCTCCGGCGGGTCCTGCGGTGCCACGGCTCCTTCCGCACGGGCTGCGAAAGCGTGAGCTGCCGCGCTGAAGAGTGACACCCGCTCGGATCGGTCGAGTGGCATCTCCTCAAGCACGCTCGTATCGAACTTGTCCAGCACGGCGTCCAGCCAGTCGCCGTTATTCTGCAGGGCCTCACGCCAATCTCCGGTGTGCTTCGGGGGCGTGCGCACCAGCAGCAGCACGCGCACAGGGCACTGCACCGTCGCGCTCGCCGCGAGCAGCGGCAGTAGCGCATTGAGCTGCTCGACGCGTGACTCCGCGTAGTCGACAACTACGAGTCTTGCGGTGGGCGCCAAGCCCAGCTCCTCGAGCGCCGCGGGATCCTCGATTTTCGACAACACGCCGCAAAGCCAGCGTTTGGACTCCGTGCGCGCGCACATCTCGACAGCGAGGCGTGTCTTTCCACTGCCCCCACATCCGCCGATGACGCACCCAGCGAACGCGCCCGGTGCCATCACCCACCGCTGAAATCCCTCCAACACGCCTTCGCGAGCCGAGTACGGCACGACGCCCGACCGAGCCCGCACGAGCCGCGAGGGAGAAACCGTCGGGCCGACCGGCACAACCGCCCGTTCCAGCGGAACCATCCGCGGGCGACCCCCATAGACAACCTGGATTGACCCTCGGAAGTCCCGGATCTGGACGTTCTGGTCCCCGTGAATCTCCTGATCGGTCACCGCCCTGGGAGCCCCGCTAGCCGCCGGCCTGCGGCTCTCGACTTCCGGCGGGGCTGGCACTATAAGACACGTTGACCGAGCCATCGCCCACGACCTGAACATTCTTGTCACCGAACGCCACCTGACTGATCGATTCGTCGACGGTAGGTGCTTGTGGCTCGGAGCTGCTGTGGCGCTGCGTAGCGACAGCCAGCAAAACGCTGGCCATAAAAAGTACACCTGTTGCTACCCAGACCCAGGTCGCGTGGTGACGCGCCCATTCCTGCGGAACAAGCGAGGACGCGACGGTGGCGGACACCGCCAGAAGAGCCGCACAAAACGCCGCGCCACCTGCCAGCAACGCTAACCGCCAGGGGTGCGTCCTATTATGCTCACGCCATGGTCCCACACCGCTGAATCCTGACAGCCACCGAACGATCAAGCGGTTTCGGCCCTAACCGGTGTATTCGGCATCGCGTGGAGCTACGGTGAGCGCGTAAGCTCCCATCCTTGAGGGGCGCCCTTCAGGGCTTACGCGCCGCTCCGCGGACCATCGAGCAGCGCGTCCAAGATGCGGCTATATCACTCCGTCCGATGCCGACATCCGCGCATCTTCTGACCGCTACCTTCGTAACGCGATCATCGCCGTGATCGCATATGACCGCGACTCAACGCTGTGGGACGCGGCGCGTCTGCTGTCGGTGGGAGAGGAGGGGTACTCCTACCGCGCGAGCGTCGGTGCGCGGGTACGCGCGCTGCCGGAGTTCAAGGAGATCTCGGAGTTCTTCACCGCCGAGCTCACCGCACAGCTGGCTGACGCTCGTAGTACGACCACAGCCAAGCTCGACGCTCCGGTCAACAAGCTCGCGCGGCTGCTCAACTCACCGTCGATCAAGCGGGTGCTTCTGAACGAGTCGCTGACGCTCGACTTCGACCGGGTGATCGCCAATTGTGAGGTTGTGGTGGTCAAGGGCGCGCTCGGCGCGATGGGCGCGGGCAACACGTCGGTGTTGATGCAACTGCTCGTGGGAATGCTCGACGCGGCCCTTGCACGCCAGCAGGATCTCGTGCCGGTCGAGCACAGGGTCGCTGTGGCGTTGAAGATCGACGAGGCGCCGCTCGTGATCAACCGAGGTTTCGCCGAAACGATGGCGCTGAAGCGCTCGGCCGGGCTCGAGACGGTCGCGTGCTGGCAGGCCGATTCGCAGTGGACCGAGCGCGAGGTTCGCGACCAGCTCGACGCGCTGTTCGCCCACAGGGTCTACTTTGCGACCGCCTCTGTGAGCGACGCGCGTAATGCGTCCACCCTGACGATGGCGGAGTTCTCGGACACGGTGCGCCCGGGCGCGGAGCGCCTGTCGAGCCTTGGCCGTCCCGATGTGCGGCTGCACCTGCCCAAGCACCACGCGATCGCCAGCTGGGTCACGCGCGCAGGCCGCCAGCCGCCGTTCGTCGCCGAGACGATCCCGCCGGTCGTGGATCGTGAGCGTTTGGAGCAGCACGCGGCGCGACAGCGCGAGCGCGGCGCGCGCCATCGCAGCGATCTCAGCCAGCCGCATTGGGATCGCCGCCGCCGGGGCAAGGACGCAGCCCGTGCGTCGGCGTCGGTCTCGCCGCCCGTACCGGCGCCAGCAGTGGCGCCCGCCTGCGCGTCGCCGGTGGCGCTCGAGCGGGATGTCGAGGCGCGCGATGCGGTCGCGTCGCGTGTTCCCGCCGAGAGCTTTCGTGAGCTCACTGAACTGGACGGCGCCCACAGCGTTCGCTGGGCAAAGCCGATCGAGTCGACGCTGGCGCTCGAGCTCGACCAGCTGGATGTGGCGATGCTCGAGCTGATCGCGGCGATGCGCCACGTCCTCACCAGCCAGCTGCATCGCCGTTTCAACTCGCGGCGCGCAGCCACCACTACGCAGCGCCGGCTCAAGCGTCTTTCGGACGGCTCTATGGTCGAACGCTTCCAGTTTCATCGTCGCGACGGCGGCGGGATCCCCATGTGCTACGTGATCGCCGATGCGGGCCTGCGTGCGCTTGCGGTCCGCGGCCATGAGCCGACGATCGCCGGACGGCAGACGATCGCCGCCGGCGCAGGGTCCAACGGCCACCGCACGGACGACGGCCGGCTGCGCCAGGCACGGCACGACGTCCACGTCGCCGGCTGGGCGTTGGCGCTCGCCAGCACGCTCGGCGAGATCGCCGCGACGTTTCGCGGACCGGACGCCTCGACGCTCTCGCCACCCTCACGTGCATCCGGCGAGGCGCGGGTGACGCTGACGCCACGCGAGCTGCGCCTGCCCGGCGGTCG
>DATHOH010000039.1:0-76651 GCA_035485155.1 Solirubrobacteraceae bacterium | reverse complement strand
GCCCTGCGTGCCGTGGTGGTACTTGACGTCGCCGGTGCCGCCCTGCGGGATCGTCGTCACCGCCTCGAGCGTCGAGGCGCCCTCGAACTCGGCGAAGATCGTGTCGTAGGAGCGCCCCAGGTTGTGGGCGAGCACGTTCAGGCGCCCGCGGTGGGCCATCCCGACGACGACCTCCTGGCCGCCGTGCGCCGCCGACAGCTGAATCAGCTCGTCGAGCATCGGCACCGTCATGTCCAGTCCCTCGATCGAGAACTGGTGCTGACCGAGGTATGCCTTGTGCATGAAGCGCTCCAGCGCGTCCACCTCGACGAGGCGCTTGAGCAGCGTCCTGCGCTCGTCGTTGGTGAGCTCGTGGCGGAACGCGCCGGACTCGATGTGCTCGCGCAGCCACACGCGCTGGCGATGCGAGGCGATGTGCTCGATCTCGTAGGCGATCGTGCCGCAGTAGGTCTCGCGCAGGTGCGGCAGCGCGTCGGCGAGCGTCGCCCCCGGGACGTACACCTGGAACAGCCGCGCCGGGATCTTCGCCTGGATCTCCGGGGTCAGCCCCAGCGCCTCGGGGTCGAGACCCGGGTCGCCCTCGGGCTCGGAGCCGAGCGGGTCCAGGCGGGCAGCCAGGTGGCCGTGGCTGCGAACGCGGCTGATGAACGTGCTCGCGGCCTGGACGGCCTGCAGCAGCTCTTCGCCGCCGGCGTAGTGAGCCCCCGCGTCAGCAGGCGCCGGCGACGGCGCGGCGGGGGTCGCGGTTGCGGCGGCGGGCGCAGGCAGCGCCTGCAGCTCGACGCCCAGCGCCCCGAACAGGCTCTCGTAGAACCCGTTCTCGCCCTGCAGATATCCCTCGACGAGCGCCAGGAAGCGTCCGGACTCCGCACCCTGGATGACGCGGTGGTCATACGTCGAGGTCATCGTCATGACCTTCTCCGCGCCGATGCTCGCGCCGACGCCGGCGAGGCCGACCGGATAGGCGATCGACCCGGTCGCCACGATCGTCCCCTGACCGCTCAGCAGCCGCGGCACCGACGCCACCGTCCCGAGCCCTCCGGGGTTGGTGAGGGTGACGTTGGCGCCGACGAGATCGTCGGCAGTCAGCGTGTTCGTACGCGCCTTCTCGACGAGCACGTCGTAGGCACGCACGAACTCGTCGAACGCAAGCCGACCGGCGTCGTTGATGACCGGCACCATCAGCGTGCGCTGGACGATCCCCGATCGGCCGTCCTTCTTCTCGACGTCCACCGCCAGCCCGAGGTTCACCTGGCCGTCGACCATTCGGAACGGCTTGCCGTCGATCTCGGCGAAGTGCGTCGCCATCACCGGCATGTCCTCCGCGGCGCGGGCTAGCGCGTAGGCGATCACGTGCGTGAAGGACACCTTGAGCCCGGCCGCCTTCAGCTCGCGCCGGCGCGCGTCGAGCACGCTCACCGTCAGCGTGCGGAAGCTCGTCGCCGTGGGTATCGAGCGCGACTGCTCCATGTAGCGGACCAGCGCCGCCGCGCCGCCACGCAGCGGCTGCGCGCTCGGCTCTGCGGCCGGCGTGGCGCTCGCCGTCGCCGCGCCGTTGGCGGCTGCGCCGTTGCCCGCCGCCGCCGACAGCACGTCGGACTTCGTGATGCGACCAGCCGGCCCGCTGCCTGCGACCGCGCCGAGGTCCACGCCCTCGACCGCCGCCGCGCGTGCCGCAACGGGGGAGACCTTCGTGCCGTCGGGGGGCGTGAGCGTCGCGGCTGCCTCGGCGGCGGTGGACGGCCCCTGCGCCCCGTCAGGCGCGGCCGCGGGCTGGGCAGGCGCGGCCGCGGGCTGGGGCGCGGCGCCCTGCGCGGCGTCGCCGACGGCGATCCGCGCGATCACCTGGCCGACGGTGACGGTGTCGCCCTCCTCGACAAGGATCTCGCTGACGGTGCCGGTGGCCGGCGAGGGCAGCTCGAGGTCGACCTTGTCGGTCGAGATCTCGACGATCGTGTCGTCGACCTTGATCGCGTCGCCGAGCTTCACGCGCCATTCGAGGATCGTCCCCTCGGTGACCGACTCGCCGGCCGCCGGCGTCAGCACGTCGACGATCCCGCTGGGCGTCTCGCTGGAGTCGATGGCGGCCTCGGCGACCGTCGCCTCAGCGGGCTCAGCGGGCTCAGCCGGCTCAGCGCGCTCAGCGGCCTGCGCGGCCTCAGCGGTCTCGGCGACGGCCGCGGCAGCAGCCTCGGCGGTCTCGACCGCGGTCTCGGCGATCGTCGCCTCACCAGCCTGGGCGATCGGCGCGGCGCCGTTGATCGAGATACGGGCGATGACCTGCCCGACCGTGACCGTCTCGCCCTCCTCGACGAGGATCTCGCTCACGGTTCCACTCGCCGGCGAGGGCAGCTCGACGTCGACCTTGTCGGTTGAGATCTCGACGATCGTGTCGTCGACCTTGATCGCGTCGCCGACCTTGACGCGCCATTCGAGGATCGTTCCCTCGGTGACCGACTCTCCCGCGGCAGGGGTTACGACGTCTATCGTCTGCACTGCCGTGGTACTTGTTGCCATCAATGTCTCACTTTAGCGCGGCGTGTGGTACCGCACGCTCGCGCTCTTCGCGGATGAACTGGTAGCTGCCGAAGAACGGTCCGATTCCTCCGAGGACCGCCACGGCGACAGCGAGCTTAAGCGAAACGACCCGCAGGCGCGCGGCTGTTATGCAAGCTAGAGACATGAAGATCCAAAGCAGTCCATGTGTCCATCCGAGCACGAGTGTCACTGGTTCGGGCTTGCCGATCGCGAACGCGCACACGAGCAGCGCGGTGTACACGCACGAGTGCACGAAAGAGGTCCACTTCAAACGCGTGAACGTCAGCGGACCGGCCGCCGCGCGCAGACGCTGGTTCACCACCGGGGCGCTCGCAGGACGCGAACGCTGGTTCACTGCGAGAGCCACTGGGCCATCCGTGGCAGCGTGTCGCCCGCCTCGGGCGGCCAGTCCGCGATCTCTCGCGGCCACCATGCGTATTCGTCGTGCTCCGCATCCGGCGTGACCGTTGCGTCAACGCCCTCGGCGAGCCACGCCTGCCCGACGAACATCACCAGCCGGTGTGGCAGTCGCAGCAGCGCCTCGCCGCGCACGCGCTCGGGTGAGACCGCCCACTCCTCCTGCAGCTCGCGCACGAGCGTGTCGGCAGGGCTCTCGCCGAGGTCGACCGCGCCGCCGGCCCCGAGCGCCCAGCGACCGGCCCACGAGGACACCCACGGAGCGCGTCGGCCGGCGAGCCAGCGGCCGTCAGCCGAGCGGGTCACGCACAGCGCCGCCATGCTCTGTGAGGCGTCGCCTTCGACCAGCCGCAGCGCCCAGCGCAGCGGCTGCAGCTCGATCGCGAGTCCGTGCTCGTCTGCGCGGTAGTCGAGCAGGCGCGCTGCGACGCCGTCGTGGCTGGGCGAGCCGCGTTCCTGCAACTGCCTGATGGCGGCGTCGGCGGCCTCCGTGTGCTCGTGCGAAGGCTCGAACGGCTCCTCGCTCCAGTGCGCCGTGATCTGCTCCAGCGCCCACGGTCCGCGGGCGAGGATCTCCGGTGCGTGCGTGGCTGCTGACGGATCGGACACTCGAGCGACAGGCTAGTGAATCGCCCAAAAGCGCGGTGAAGCTCCGGAGAAGCGGCTGGCCATAGACTCGCGCCCATGGGCGGCCGTCGGCGCAAGCACTGGGGGTGGGGCTTCGAGGACCAGCAGCCCTCGAGCACGCAGCTGCGCGACACCGCGGCAGCGCTCGAGACGCAACTCGGCTTTGCGCTCGCGCAGCCGCAGGAGCCCGTGGCACTGGACGCGGTGCGCCTTGCTGCGCCCCGCGTCCAAGCGCCGGCTGCGCTCGCGAGCATCTGCGCCGCCGACGTGCACTCGCGCGCGTCCCACGCCCTGGGCAAGTCCTACACAGACGTCGTGCGCGGCTTTCGCGGGGACTTCGAGCATCCTCCCGACATCGTCGCGCGCCCGCGCGACGAGCTCGACGTCGAGCGCCTGCTCGAGTGGTGCGCATCCGAGCGCGTGGCGGCGATCCCGTTCGGTGGCGGCACCTCTGTCGTCGGCGGCGTCACGCCGTCGCTGCCGGCTCACTACAACGGCTCCGTGTCGATCGACATGCGTGCGCTCGACCGCGTGCTCGAGGTCGACGAGGTCTCGCGCGCGGCGTGCATCCAGGCGGGAGCCCTCGGCCCCGAGCTCGAGTCGCAGCTCGCCGCGCACGGATTGACGCTGCGCCACTTCCCGCAGTCGTTCGAGTTCTCGACGCTGGGTGGCTGGATCGCCACGCGCGCAGCCGGGCACTTCGCGACCCTGTGGATCCACATCGAGGACTTCGTCGAGTCGGTCCGCGCGATCACCCCCACCGGCGCCTGGGAGTCGCGGCGGCTGCCGGGCTCGGGCGCCGGCGTCAGCCCCGACCGGATGCTCGCCGGCTCGGAGGGAACGCTCGGCGTGATCACCCACGCGTGGGTGCGCGTGCAGCCGCGTCCCTCGCAGCGGAGCTCCGCCGCGGTGCGTTTCACCAGCTTCCCCGCGGGCGCCGACGCCGTGCGCGCGATCTCTCAGGCGGGGCTGCACCCGTCCAACTGCCGCCTGCTCGACGCCGGCGAGGCCGCGCTGACGATGGCCGGCGACGGCAGTGCCGCGCTGCTGGTGCTCGGCTTCGAGTCCTTTGACCATCCCGTCGATGCGGCGATGGCGCGCGCGTTGGCGCTGTGCAATGCGCACGGCGGCGTCACCGCCGAGCGTCGCGACCCCGACGGCCGCGGCGACGCGGTCAGCTCCTGGCGCGACGCGTTCCTGGGCGCGCCGTATGTGCGCGACATGCTCGTCGCGATGGGTGTGCTGGCGGAGACGTTCGAGACGGCGATCACGTGGGAGCGCCTGCCGGCCTTCCACGAGCGGGTCAGCGCCGCGACCGAGGAGGCGGTGCGCGAGGTCTGCGACGCGCCGGGCCGTGTCTTCTGCCGCTTCACCCACGTCTATCCCGACGGGCCGGCGCCGTACTTCACTGTCCTGGCGCCCGCGCGCCGCGGCGAAGAGGCCGAGCAGTGGGCGGCGATCAAGCGCGCCGCCGCAGACGCGATCCTGGCCGCGGGCGGCACCATCACCCACCATCACGCCGTCGGTCGTGATCACCGGCCCTGGTATGACCGTCAGCGGCCCGAGCCGTTCGCCGCGGCGCTGCGGGCAGCGAAGCTCGCGGTCGACCCCGCCGGCATAATGAACCCAGGCGTGCTGATCGATCCGAGCGCATGAGGATCGCCGTCCTCGGGCCGGGAGGAGTAGGCGGCCTGCTCGCGGGCGTCCTCGAGCGGGACGGCGCCGAGGTCGTGGTGGTCGCGCGCGAGAGCACCGCAGCGGTGATCGCGCGCGAGGGCCTGCGCGTGCAGAGCGTGACGTTCGGTGACTTCGTGGCGCAGCCGCGCGCGCTCGCGCGGCTGCAGGAGCCGGTCGACGCGCTGCTCGTCGCCACGAAGGCCAGCGGGCTGACGGGCGCGCTGGAGCGCGTCGCGGTCGAGCCGGGCGTCGTGCTGCCGCTGCTCAACGGGCTCGACCACATCGGCGTGCTGCGCGAGCGCTTCGCCCCCGGATCGGTGCTCGCGGGCTCGATCCGCGTCGAGGCCGACAGGCCGCAGCCGGGCGTGGTCGTGCATACGAGCCCGTTCCTGCTCGTGAGCATGGCCAGCAGCGATCCGGCCGCGGAGCCGGCGATGCGCGCGCTCGCGGACACGCTTTCGGCGGCGGGCGTGCCGGTGCGCGTGTCCGACTCCGAGGCCGACGTGATGTGGTCGAAGCTCGTGCGGCTGAACGCGCTCGCGTGCGTGACCAGCGCCTACGACGTGCTGCTCGGGGAGATCCGCTCGACGCCGAGGCTGCATGCGGACCTCGTAGGCGCGATCGAGGAGGCGTGCGCCGTGGGCAGGGCGGAGGGAGCGAAGGACATCGACCCGGCTCGCGCGGTCGCCGAGCTCGAGGCCGCCCACGACACGCTCGGGAGCTCGATGCAGCGCGACATCGCCGCCGGGCGCGAGCCCGAGCTCGACGCGATCCCCGGGTCGGTGCTGCGCGCGGGCGCCCGCCACGGCATCCCCTGTCCGACGATCGAGCGGCTGGTGAGCATGATCGCCGCGCGGTTGGATGCGCCCGAGCACGTGTCCACTCTTAATAATTAATTGGTGCGGCGTGCGCGCTTTCGAGAGCTCGCACTGGGCTCACAGGGGGCCCGTGCCGCTCGCCGAGGCGCTCTCGCGATCGTGACGCAGCACCTGCAGCAGCTCGGCGTACGGACCGACCAGGTAGGCGTCGTCGTCGGGAGCCAGCCGCGTGTCGCGGCGCGGTGGATGCTCGAGGCGCAGCGAATCCGCCGCACGGCGGATCGCGACGACGCGCACGCTGGCAGGAAGCTCGCGCATCGCCTGACCGTCGAGGCCGCCACCGGCGCTGACGCGCAGCCGCGCCAGCAGGAACGGGTGGTTGCCGACGTAGAAGGTGAACAGCACCTCGAGGCCGAGCACCGCGCCGACGAACCACGGCGCGGCGATCGCCGAGGTTGACCACACGTGGCGGAAGCCGAAGCTCTGCTCGAGGCGGTGGCCGAGCTGGCGGTCGAACACGCGCAGCACGACCGGCACCTGGGCCCAGCGCTCGCCGAGACGGTCGCGCACCGCCAGCGCGGTCTCGATGTTGGTCAGATCGTCGGAGGTCAGGATCGCCACCGCCGCGGCCGTCGAGAGATTGACCGAGTCGAGTGTCTGCGACAGCGTCGCGTCGCCGAGCACCAGCGGGACCTCGAGCGAGCGGGCCTGAGTCAGGTAGCTGTTGTGCTCGGTGCGCTCGACCACAACGACCTCGCGTCCGCGCGCGAGCAGCCCCTCGAGCACGTGCATCCCGACCGTCCCGAGCCCGACGATCACCACGTGTCCGCGCATGCCTGGGATACGCTCGCGGCCCAGTGACTGGGCGATGCGCCTGCTCACCAGGGCGTTGGTCAGCAGCGCGAACAACGTCGTCACGAGCGTCGTACCGGCAACGATCAGGCAGATGCCGAAGACCTCGATCCAAAACGGCTGGCCGGAGAAGGAGAAGTCGCCGAAGCCGACCGTCGCGACGGTCTCGACGGTGAAGTAGATCGCGTCGAGTACCGGCAGCTGCGACTGGTGTTCGGACCAGTGGTAGCCGAAGTGCAGCACGAGCGTGGAGATCGCCAGCAGCACGAGCCCGAGTGCGGCGGCGATGCGCAGCGGCCGGTCGGCGATGCTGAGCGCCGTTCTCGCCGCCCGCGCGGTCCTTGACCGTGTGCGCGCACCGATGTCTGAGATCTCGCGTGCGCGCACCTGCCGCTGGGCGATGCCCGTCTCGTCGAGCTCCCCGCGCGTTCCGAGCACCGTCACCCTGTCGCCCGCGCTGACTCTCTGGTCGCGCCCCGGGCACGCGATCAGCTCATCCTCCGCCTCCGTCACGACCCCGATCGGCGCGAGGCTTCCGTACAGCTCGCGCAGCGTTCCATCGCGGGGCGCGATCACCTCGGCCGCGACGAACAGCGTGTCGCCGAGGAGGATGTCGCGGGCGACCCGCCCGATGCACGCTTCCACGACCGACGGGGCGAACAGCGCGGCGACGTCCAGCACGCCGACGGAGCCGAGCACCTCCTCCACCGCGCGGGCGACCGCCGGGTTGTCGAGATCCGCGACGATCCTCACCTCCGGGCGCAGGTCGCGGATCATCAGCATCGTCTCGAGCGTGCGCAGGTCGGTGCGCTCGGCGCACACGACCGCCGCGGCGCCGCGGATCCCCGCGTCATAGAGGGGCTCGCTGAGGTGATGCGAGCCGCGGGGGATGTGCGGGATGCCCCAACCGCGCACCACGCGCTCGAGACGCTCGTCGGGCTCGTCGTCGAGCACCACCACGCGTGCGCCCGCGAGATGCAGCTGCTCGACGGTGCGCAGTCCCACGGCGTTCAGGCCGCACACGATCACGTGACCGACCCAATCGCGGCATGGCTCGGAATGGGAGGACGAGTCAGCTGTGACGGTCGCCACGGGGCGTCAGTCTGCGCGCCCGCCGGCCAATTGGCGTTGGCCGGGCGTCCAAGATCAGCGGGTCACTGCTCTTCGAATGGCGAGCGGCCCGGCGAGAACACGGGGATCGCCTGCGTGGCGATCGCCTCGACCGCCTGCTCCTCGGCCTCGGTCAGCTCCTCGTCGTGCTCGCCGTCGCACAGCACGCGGAAGTTGCCGGTGACGCCGCTGTCGGCGTGGATCGTGATCCCGGGCAGGATCGCCTCGCCCTCGTCGAGCCCAAGACGCTCCATGTCGAAGTGCGCGAGGCCAATGCCGTAGGCGGTGTGCGTCGGGTTCTCGCGATCGTGCGCAGCCACCGCCTGTGCGAAGCGCTCGAGGTTCTTGGCGATCTTGCTCGTGTCCGCCATGAGTCCGGCTCAGGGTAGCGCGAGCGCAGTAGATTGGGAGCGATGCCCCCCGCGCCACCAGTCGAGCACACACGCGCCTCGCCGACCCCTGCTGCAGACGCCGGCGGTGATCGCGACGCCCGCGAGGTGATCCGCACGGTCGAGCTGACGAAGGTCTACGCCGGCACCGACTTCGCGGCCGTCGACGCACTCAACCTGAGCGTGCGTGGCGGTGAGATCTTTGGGCTGCTCGGGCCGAACGGCGCCGGCAAGACGACGACCGCGGGCATGCTCACCACCCGCGTCATCCCCACCTCGGGATCGGCATTCGTCGGTGCGATCGACGTCGTCGCCCACCCCGCCCTGGCCAAGCAGCTGATCGGGATCGTCTCCCAGCAGAACACGCTCGACCGTCAGCTGACCGTTTGGGAGAACCTCTACTTCCACGGGCGTCTGTTCGGGATCTCCGCCTCGCGCTCGCGACAGATCGCCGACGAGCTGCTCGAGAAGCTGCAGCTCTCGAAATGGGCGAAGGCGTCGGTGTACGCGCTGTCCGGAGGGATGGCGCAGCGGCTGATGGTGGCCCGCGCGATCTTCCATCGCCCGGCCGTGCTGTTTCTCGACGAGCCGACCGCCGGCCTCGACCCGCAGAGCCGCCTCGCGCTGTGGGAGATCCTCGGCGAGCTCAACCGCGACGGCCAGACGATCCTGCTCACCACCCATTACATGGAGGAGGCCGACCACCTGTGCGGCCGGGTGGCGATCATGGATCACGGCAAGATCCTCGCGCTCGACACGCCCGAGGCGCTCAAGCAGACGATCGGCGCGGACACGATCGTCACGGTCAAGGCGGCGGGCGACGGGCAGGCGCTCGCCGAGCGGCTGGCGGGCGAGATCCCCGAAGTGACCCGCACCCGGGTCCTCGAGGGCGGCGTCGAGCTCCACGTCAAGGACGCCCAGCGGCTGGTGCCGAGGGTCGTCAACGCGGCCGAGAGCGGCGGATTCGAGCTCGCCGATCTGTCGGTCTCCGAGCCGAGCCTGGAGACCGTGTTCATCAGCCTCACCGGCAAGGACCTGCGCGACTGATGGCCACGAGCACGACCCCCGCCGCCACGGCGCCCGCCGCAGCGGCAGCGAGCGCGCCGATCACGATCGAGCCGACGCGCTCGACGCTGGCCGCGAGCCGCTCGGCGCTGCTCGCGTTGATCCTGCGCGACCTGGTCGTGCTGTGGAAGAACAAGTGGGAGTTCGCCGTCCGCACGCTGATCCAGCCGTTCCTGCTGGTGTTCGTGTTCCTGTACGTGTTCCCGACGATCGGCCAGGGCATCGGCGGGCGCGGCCCGGTCGGCGAGTCGGCGTTCGCAACCGTGCTCGTCCCCGGCGTCGTCGGCATCACGATCATGTTCCAGGGCATCCAGGCGGTGGCCATGGTGCTCGCCCAGGAGTTCGGCTACACGCGCGAGATCGAGGACCGCGTGCAGGCTCCGTGCCCGATCTGGCTGGTCGCCGTCTCGAAGGTGCTCTCCGGCGCCGCGCAGGGGCTGATCGCGGCGCTGATCGTGTTCCCGATGGCCAGAGTCATCCACGCCCCCGGAGTCCACGCGCACCTGTCGGTGACGTGGTGGATCGTGATCACGCTGATCCCGCTCGCGTGCGTGACGATGACCTCGCTGGGCCTGCTGCTGGGGACGGTGTTCGAGGCACGCAACCTCGGGTTGATGTTCGGGTTCGTGGTGCTGCCGTTGACGTTCCTCGGCGGCACCTACTACCAGTGGACGAAGCTCTCTCCCGTGCAGGTCGACGGGGTGCACTGGCTGCAGATCGTCGTCCTGATCAATCCGCTGATCTACGTCAACGAGGGGTTGCGCGCCGGGCTCACACACGCCTCGCACATGCCCCTCTACGTCGTCTACCCCGTGTTGATCGGCTTCTGCGCGGTGTTCCTCGGGCTCGGGCTGCGCCGGTTCCGGGGGCGGGTGGTCTCGTGAGCTCGAGCGCTCGCCCGCCGCGCGACGCTACTGCTCGGATGATCTCCACGCGATAGCCATCGAGGTAGTGGTCGCTTTGCAACTCACGGGCAGGATGCAATGGGTTCCGGCGGCCTCTTGGTCGTTGGGACGGAGGCCGCAACTCCGGCCGCGCCGGGTAGTTTGGTAGGCATGAGGCGAATCAAGCTGGCGCTCGTGCTGGTTGTCGTGGTCGGTTTCGCGATCGCCGGGGCGACGAGCGGGGGTGCCTCGATCGGCGTCCCATGCTGTCCGCTTACGGTCGCCACTACGCCATGTACCCAGATCATCCATAGCGCCAGCGAAGGAACTCCGTCCGCCGATCTGCGCGCGCTCCTCGCGCCGCTGGGGCGGGCGCAGACTCCTGCCGATCTGCCTCCTCGTAGCTTCTCAGAAGGTAGCGGCATATCGCTGGGGGAAGAACTCGCCGTAGGCGAAGGCGTCTACAGCAGATTCATCCGAAGAGCGGCCGTCATAAATGGCGAGAGCTTGTATCTCGTCCCGGTCGAGCGAGCTTGCGACCAAGGCACTGTGGTTCGCGAAGCGGTGTTTTTGATCGGCGTTCGGCCCCAAAGCTCCAGCACGGACGGCCCGGCAACAGCTGAATCCATCAAGCGTGAAGGACTCAAGGGCGATTGGGGGTGGGGGACCCACGGCAACAAGACGGTGGAGGTCGTGCCGGGAGTAGTACCGAAGGGTGTCGCCAAGGTCACGTTGCTCTACCCGCGCCACAGCGGGCTCCCGGCCTCGGTTACAGTCGCCGTCGTGAATAACGTATTCGCGGCCTTCGTGCCGTCTTCGGTCACACAGTCGTCTTCCGAACCACTGGCCTCCAATGTTCCGGCGTCCCCACAGAAGATTGTGTGGCGCTCCCGCAAGGGGAAGGTGCTCAAGACCCTCCCCTTCTAGCCGGAACACGACCGAACCTTGCGAACTATGAGAGGCGCAAGGGCTCTGTGTCCTTGACAGCAACGCCTACTGCTCGATGATCTCGAGCGGCGCGGCGCCTACGTCTCCAATATCTCGATCCGGTACCCGTCTGGATCTTTCACGAAGCACAGCCGCGAGCCGCCCTCGCGTACGGAGTACGGCGGTTTCTCGGGCTCGATCCCCTGTTCGGCCAGGCGGCTCAGCGTGGCGTCGAGATCGTCGGCGGTGATCGCGATGTGCCCGTAGCCGGTGCCGAGCACATATGCGTCGACGCCGAAGTTGTAAGTCAGCTCGAGACGCGGCATGTCACCGTCGCCGGGCTGGTTCATAAAGACGTTCACCGCCTCGTCGCGGATCGGGATGCGCCCGATCTCCTCGAAGCCGAGCGCGTTGTAGAAGGCGATCGATCGATCGACGTCGGTGATGCGGTAACAGGTGTGGATCAGAGCCATCTGCGCAGTCTATGCGACTCGGCCTGCCGGCAGCGGATGGGTGCGGCTCGAGCGGTGTGGCGCGCTGTGTATGATGCCCGCCTCTGAACGGGGAGAACACTGAGGTCACCGGAGGTCACATGTCATATGCAGCTCGCAGCGTTCGCTCTACGCCCGTGACGCATACGCGGTCAACCCGCGGACGCGTCCCAGTCGTGCTGGCGGCGTTCACCGTCGCGCTGGCGCTCGCCGGCTGCGGGAGCGGGGGCGGGAGCTCGACCGGCACGAGCTCGAGTACGTCGACGCCGTCCACTGCGAGCACGAGCAGCGCTCCAGGCGCCCCCACTGCGCCGATCGCGTCGGCGGCCAGCGTGAAGGCGTGCCTCGAAGCGCTGGGCTTCACCGACGAAGGCGCGATGCCCAAGGCGTACCTGTTGCCGACTGACCCCAACAGGTCAAAGAACCTCTACGCGGAGGAGCCGCTGCAGTACCACTATCAGGGCACCGGATTTGAGGCACACGGTCTGCCGGGCCAGGGTGACGTGTACGTCGATGTCGCGACCAGCCCGGAAGAAGCTGCGCTCCACGCGCACGAATCACGAACGCACTACGCAGAACCCAACGCGCAGGAATTGATCGAGAAGAAAAAAGGTGAATTTCACGAAACCCACTACAAGATCGGGACCGTGGGCAACGTCGCCTATCTGGCGTGGTCGATTCCAGCCGTGACGGTCGCTAGCGTCAAGAAGTGCGCGAAGCCGTAGCGCGTCGGGCGGCGCTCGCGTCTCATTGCTGGGTGTGATGATTGCCCTGGCGGGCGGCTTCGCGTTGTGAGCGAGCGCTCGCCCGACGTTCGGCGGCCTGTTCGCGCTCGAGCCGACGTTCCGCGCGCTTCTGCGCGTGGGCTTCCGAGACGTCCTTCGACTTGGAGTTGGCCTTTCGCCGCTTGCCGGTGGGCTTCGGCTTCGTCCCCGGGTTGGTGGCCGCGGCTCGCTCTTGCGTCGCGCCGCCCTGGGCGGCGACGTGCCTTGCTTCGCGATCTCGCCGCGTCTGCGCCACGCTCGCCTTGACGGCTGCCTGCTTGGCTTTGCGCTCGTGCTGCTTGCGCGCTCTGCCCGCCTTGGCCGCGGCCTGTCTGGCTTGGCGCGCCTGCACTTCCAGCGCCTTGGTCTGCTTGGCCGCGGCGGTCGCAGCTTCGCGCGCCCTGGCTTCTTCGACCGGCAGCTGTGTGGCGCGCGCTGTTTGCGAGGGGGCCTGTGCCACCGCGGTGCGCGGCGTCGTGGAGCTCGAGTGTGGGACGAGGCCGAAGAAAAGCGCCGCGACGACTGCTGCGCCGTCGAGGAAGCTCACCACGATGATGGTCCTGCGTCTCATTTGGCCACCCTCAGCTGAGCAGCGTACAACGACGGCGGCGGGGCCGGCGCCCACGCCGCGCGAGTCACGCGGGGACGGCGCTCTAGACTTGCCTGCGTGCGAACGCTGATAGTCGGGCATGGCGGACGCGAGAGCGCGCTGGCACAGCGAATGGCCGAGCACAGCGAGCTGCACGCGTTCGTCGGCCACGAGAACCCATCGATCGTGGGCTACGCAGCCGCCTCCGGCGGCAGCCACCAGCTCGGCGACGTGTGCGACGCGCACGCCGTCGCCGCCTTCGCGCGCGCAAGAGATATCGACATCGCGATGGTCAGCGCCGATGAGCCGCTGGCTGCGGGCGTCGTCGACGCGCTGCTTGCTCAGGGGACACGCGCGGTCGGTCCGACCGCCGCCGGGGCTGAGATCGAGTGGAACAAGGCGTTCGCCCGCTCGCTGCTCGCGCAGGTCGCACCCGAGGCGCTGCCGCGGACACAGGTGGTCCACGCCCCCGAGGAGGTGGTCGACGCGCTGGCGGCGTTCGGCTCGACCCCCGTGGTGGTCAAGCCCTCCGGCCTGACGGGCGGCAAGGGCGTGAAGGTCATGGGTCCGCATCTGGCCAGCCACGCGCACGCGCGCGACTACGCGCTCGAGCTGCTCGCCCGCGGGGGCCCCGGGGAGACGGTCCTGATCGAGGAGAAGATCGTCGGCGCGGAGTTCACGATCCAGGCGATCAGCGACGGCACGACGGTGATGTTTCCGCCGTCCACCTACGACTACCCCTATCGCTACGACGGGGATCAGGGCCCGGGCACGGGCGGCATGGGCTCGCTGTCGATGGCCGGCCGCGCGCTGCCGTTCATGGCCGCCGGCGACTACGAGCAGGCTTGCTCGATCGTCGAGCGCATCATCGAGCGCCTGTCCCAGCAGGGACGCCACTTCAGCGGAGTCATGAACAGCGGCTTCTTCGCCACGGCCGACGGCGTCAAGGTGATCGAGTTCAACGCGCGCTTCGGCGATCCCGAGTGCATGAACATCATGAGCCTGTTCGACGGCAGCTGGCCGGAGGTGATGGAGCGCATCGCCGCCGGGAGCCTGCGAGCGCAGGACGTGCGCCTGCGCGAGGAGGCCTCCGTCGTGCTGTACCTGGTCTCTCCCGAGTACGCACTCGGCAGGCCCCCGGCGGGACCCGCGGCGGGCGGCGCCTACGACTTCACGCTCGAGCGCGAGCGGATCGAAGCGGCGGGATGCAACGTGTTCTTCTCCTCGGCGGTCGCCACAGCCCAGAGCAGCTACCGCACCGTCGGCACCTCGCGTGCGGTCGCGCTCGCGAGCACCGCGCCGACGCTCGAGCAGGCACGCGTTCGCGTCGCCGAGTGCGCCGCCACGGTGCCCGTGCTCGAGTGGCGCCGGGACGTCGGCGACGAGCGCTACCTCGAGGGCCTGCGCCGCCTGGTTGCAGGCGATGAACCCAGCAACGATGGCGCGGACGCCGCGGGCCGCGGAGCATCTGGTGAGACCGTGCTCCTGCCAAACGCCGGCTGAAGCATTCGTGCAAGGATGGCGCGATGCTCGTCGAGCGCGCCAGCCATCCACAGTTCCTGTCGAACACCTACCTCGTCGCCGACGGCGAGGGCGGACCGGCGTTCTTCATCGACGCGGGTGGCCCGGTTGGGCCGCTGATCGACGCCGCCGAGCGCCTCGCGCTCACGCCCACCCACGTCCTGCTCACCCATCACCACTTCGATCACGTCAGCGACGTCGGCGAGCTGCTCGCGCGCTGGCCGAAGCTGCAGGTGCTGATCAGCGAGCGCGAGCGCGAGCTGCTGCGAGACGCCGCTGCCGGCGGCGCCGACACAGGCCCCGCCCAGGCCAAAGGCCCCGCGACGCCTGACGGGATGGGCTCCGTCGAGGCCGGCCAGACGCTGCGCTTCGGGGCGCTCGAGGTCCGGCCGCTGCGCACGCCCGGCCACACCGCCGGAATGCTGTCCTTCCTCGTCGGCGAGCGCCCCGAGCAGGCCGGTGTCGAGGGAGCGTCCGCGCGGGCCGTCAGGAGCGCCGCGCCCGGCGGTCTGGCGGGCGCGGGCCTGGTCGTGTTCACCGGCGACACGCTCTTCAAGGACTCCGTCGGCGGCGTCAAAGCGCCGGGGCACACCACCTACACCGACCTGCGGGACTCGATCATGGGGACGCTGATGGAGCTGCCTTCCGACACGGTCATCTACCCGGGGCACTCCGGCGAGACGTCGGTGTCGCGCGAGTGGGAGGAGAACGCCTTCGTGCGCGTCTGGCGGGGCTTGGATCCCGAGGGTACGCAGCCGTGCATCGCACTCGGCCGGCCGGCCACGCTGGTGCTGCTGGGCGCCGACTACGACGGCGGCACGAAGGCGTGGGTGCGCTGGGAGGACGGCTCCGACGACATCGTGCCGGGCTCGCGCATCGAGCGCTCGGGCTAGCCGTTCCCCGCCCGCCCGGCCCAGCTCCTAGCATGCACGGCATGGCGCGCGAGAACGAGAAGATCCCGACCTCGCGCGCGCGCCGCACAGCGACGGTCGCGACGCTGGCTGCGAGCGAGGCGGTGAAGCAGTTCGGCACGCGCGCAGCGAACGTGACGCGCGGCGAGCAGGCCGCCGAGGAGGCGATGGCCCGCCGCCAGCTCGAGACGGCAAAGCAGATCGTGGCGGTGCTCGGCACGATGAAGGGCGCCGCCATGAAGCTCGGGCAGGTGATGTCGTTCCTCGACGTCGGGCTCGTGGCCGAGGAGCATCGCGAGGAGTTCCAGCGCGAGCTCGCCAAGCTGCGAGACGCCGCGCCGACGGTGTCGTTCAAGCAGATGCGTCGCGTCATCGAAGACGATCTCGAAGCACCGCTGTCGGAGGTGTTCGCCTCATTCGAGGAGGAGCCGATCGCGGCCGCCTCGATCGGGCAGGTCTACAAGGCGACCCTGCACGACGGCCGCGACGTGGCGGTCAAGGTCCAGTACCCGGGTGTGGCCGGTGCCGTGCGCGCGGACATGCAGAACCTGGACATGATCCTGCGCCTGCTCAAGCGCATGGCTCCCGGGTTGGACGCGAAGGCGATCGCGGAGGAGATCAAGGAGCGGATCGTCGAGGAGCTCGACTACGAGCTCGAGGCGCAGAACCAGCGCTCGCTGGCGCGGATCTTCGCCGGGCATCCGTTCATCGTCGTGCCCGACGTGATCAGCTCGCTCTCGCGCGAGCGCGTGCTGGTCAGCGAGTTCGTGAGCGGTGCGGGCTTCGAGGAGCTGAAGACCCGCTCCCAGGCCGAGCGCGACCGCCTCGGCGAGATCATCTTCCGCTTCTTCCTGGGCTGCCTGTACCGCCACCGTCAGTTCTCCGGCGACCCCCACCCCGGCAACTTCCTGCTGCTCGAGGACGGGCGCGTGGCGTTCCTCGACTTCGGCCTGTTCAAGCGCATGGACGCGGAGCCCGTGGAGCTCGAGCTCGCCTGCCAGCGGGCCGTCGTCGAGGGCGACGCCGCGGCGCTGCACGAGCTGCTCGCCGACTCTGGCTTCCTCCCCGAACCCGACCGCGTTGATCCCGAGCAGCTGCTGGCGTTCATCCGGGACGCGATCTGGTGGTACACGTCGGCCGACGAAGCCGTCCAGCTGTCGCCCGAGATCGCCACCCAGGTGATGATCGAGAGCTCGGATCCACGCTCGAGCCACTTCCGGGAGATGCGCCACCAGGCGATGCGCCCAGAGCACCTGTTTGGCCGGCGGATGGAGATGCTGACGCTGGCGGTGCTCTCACAGCTGCGCGCGCGAGCCAACTGGCACAGGATCGCCCGTGAGTGGATGTACGGCGATGACCCGGTCACCGAGCTCGGTCGCGAGGAGGCGGAGTTCTACGGTCGCAAGGGTGTCGGCGCGCGCGGCTGACGTCGTGATCAGACGCCCGTCTCCGCGGTGATCCGGCCTGTGCCGGCCGCGGCCGCGAGGGCACGGTAGTCGCGCTGGTTCTGCTCGGCGTAGTCGTTGGCGAAGGCGACGATCGCCCGGTCGAAGTGGGCGCCGCGCCCGAGGTAGGCCGCGATCGCGACGGGGTCGCCGCTGCGCGCGTGTGCGCGGGCGAGCGTCCAACCGCACAGCCGGCCGTACGCTGACATGCCCTTGGCGGTCATCCGCTCGATTTCGGCCGAGCCCTTCCAGTCGCGCAGCTGGCGCACGTAGAAGTCTCGCGGCTCCTCGTCGCCGCTCGCCTCCGCGTGCAGCCATCCGAGGCAGATGTCGCTGCTGGCCTGCATCAGCCGCTGCCCGGTGACGACCCGCTCGCCGTGGTTGGTGAACTCGCTCGGCGCCATGAACTCCTCGAGCACCGACGCCTGCGCTTCCTTCATCTGCAGGAACAGCGGTTCGTGTTCGTCACGTCCCAGCAGCAGCGCGATCCAATCGCGGGTGCCGACACTGCCGACGCCGACGACCTTGCGCGCGAAGTCGAGCAGGCGGAACTGCTCGATCAGCACACGGCGGTCGCGCTCGAGGCTGGCGACGTAGGAGCGCATGTGGTCGTTCAGGGCGTCGAATATCTCGCCGCGTTCCTCACCTTCGGCGAGCTCGGCGATCGGGACGATCAGCGGAGGTTCGGCGCGGATCCGCAGGACACCGTCGAGGACGTGAGTCAGCTTGGCGACAGCCGACATGCTGCTGCGCGTGCGCGCCTTCGCGAGCGTCTCCTCGGTGTCTCGGGCCAGTTTCGGCGTGAGTTCGGAGCGCAGCTGGCTGAACGTGTCGTCGGCGTCCAGGTGCGAGTACCACACCTGGAGGCTGCCCATCGCGGCGAAGCGCCGCATCGCGCTGCGGTACTCCTCGACGGTGTCCAGTACCGCCTGCTCCTGGCGCTTGGCTGAGCAGCCGTTGCCTCGCGCCGCGATCAGGATGCTCGTCGCCAGGCGCTTGACGTCCCACTCCCACGGTCCGGGCAGCGTCTCGTCGAAGTCGTTGACGTCGAACACGAGCTCGCGCTCGGGTGAGGCGAACAACCCGAAGTTCGACAGGTGCGCGTCGCCGCAGCACTGGACCGTCAGACCCGAGCGCGGCGTGCGCGACAGGTCGCTGGCCATGATCAGCGCGGCGCCGCGGTAGAAGGTCAGCGGCGAGACGAGCATGCGTCCGTAGCGAATCGGCACCAGCTCGGGAACCCGCGTTCTGGCCTGGCGCTCGAGCAGCTCGATCGGGTCGGGACGATCGCTCGGCGGCTCGAAGTGGCCATGGCTGCGACGCGGCGCCCGCTTGCGCGCCGCCCTGCCGCGCGCGGCGCGTTCGGCGACGCTCGTGTGGGTCGGCGGTTCCGGCGGGTTCACGCGCAACCGCCGCGCTCAGAAGCCCGTGTTCGTCTTCACGCGCCGCTCGCGGTCCTTCGGGTGCAGGCCGGTCCCCCGGGCCTGCAGGGTCGCGCACGCCTGGGCGATGTCTTCGCCGAGGCACGTCGTCAGCGAATGGCCGAGCGTCTGCTTGACGAGCACGCGCATGATCTTTACGTGTTCGGCCTTTGGCGGCAGCGTGTAGGCGGGGATCATCCAGCCGCGGTCGGCGGCCAGCTGTGCGGCCACGTCGAACTCGTCGTAGGGATGCTCGCCGGCGAGTTTGAACGCAACCAGCGGCAGCTGCTCGTCCTGCTCGCTGCCGATCAGCTCGAGGTCGCACGCGGCGATCTCTTTGGCGAGCGTGCGCGCGTTGTACTTCATCGTCTCCATCACGTAGCGGTAGCCGGCGTGTCCGAGGCGAGCGAAGTTGTAGTACTGCGCGAGCACCATCGAAGCGCCGGTGGAGAAATTGAGCGTGAACGTCGCGTCGCGCTTGCCGAGATAGTTCTCGTAGAACACGAGGTCCTCGGGCAGATCGTCCTTCTCCCTGAAGATCAGCCACCCGATCCCCGGGTAGACGAGGCCGAACTTGTGGCCGGAGACGTTGATCGAGCGGACCTGCTCGAGACGGAAGTCCCACTCCGAGTCGGGATACAGGAAGGGCCACACGAAGCCGCCGCTGGCGGCGTCGACGTGCAGCGGCACGTCCAGTCCCTGCTCGTGCTTCAGTCCCACGAGGTACTCGTTGATCCCGCGGATGTCGTCGGCGTGTCCGGTGAAGGTTGTCCCCAGTACCGCCGCCACGCCGATCGTGTTCTCATCGATGTGGGGCTCGACGTCCTCCGCATCGATCGTGTACTTGTCGGGCTTCAGCGGCACGATCCGCGGCTCGACGTCGAAGTAACGGCAGAACTTCTCCCACACGACGTGAACGTCGCCGCCGAACACCATGTTGGGGCGATCGACGGCCTTCCCCGCGGCCTGCCTGCGCGCGCGCCACTTCCACTTCAGCGACAGCGCCCCGAGCATGATCGCCTCGGATGAGCCCTGCGTGCGCGTGCCGGTCGTCTCGGCAGGCGCGTTGAAGAGGTCGGCGAGCATGCGGATGCAGCGCTGCTCGATCTCGGCCGAGCGCGGATACTCGGCGTGGTCGATGAAGTTCACGCGCAGCGATTCCTGGATCACCCGCTCGGCCTCGGGCTCCATCCACGTGGTCACGAACGTCGCGAGGTTGCGGTTGGGCAGGCCGTCGAGCACCGTCTCCTGCTGGACCAAGCCCATCGCTTCCTCGGCCGTCATGCCCATCTTCGGGAGCTTCCAGTCCGGAGCGGGCTCGAGCAGGTAGCGGTTGCCGTAGATCCCCTCGAGCTTTTCGATCTGCTCGCGGGTGAGCTCGGGAGGGGCGGTTGCGGGACGCCCATCGGCGCTGGTTTGCTCGGTTGACACGGTGATCCTCCAGTTGTCGCAGTACTGTGCTCGTCGAGCATGACTGATCGCGCGCTCGAGCCGGTGCACCTGCGTGACGAGGCGTCGGCGCTCGAGGCCACGTTCGTCCCCGGCGCCGGGATGCTGTGCAGCTCGTTGCGCCATCACGGCGAGGAGCTGCTCGCGCAGAACGTGGGCGTGGCCGCGTATGCGCAGCAGGGCAAGACGATGGGGATCCCGCTGCTGTACCCGTGGGCGAACCGCCTTGCGGGCTTCGACTACAGCGCCGCCGGGCGCAGCGTGCCCGTTCCCCGCGATCTCGCTCGCGTGCGCGTGGATCGGAACGGCCTTCCGATTCACGGCGTGGTTGCTGGGCTGATGACGTGGGAGCTGACGCCTGCAGACGATCGCGATCGCAGCTCCGACGCGCTGACGGCCAGCTTGAGCTGGAGCGACGACGCACGGCCGCAGCTGTTCGAGGTGTTTCCCTTCCGCCACGACCTGCGCTACGAGGCGGCCCTACGCGACGGCAGCCTCGAGATCGAGGTGACGGTCGATGCGTGCGGGGAGGACCCGGTGCCGCTGTCGTTCGGCTTTCACCCGTACCTGTCACCGCCGGGCGCCGCGCGTCAGCGTCTGCTCGTCGAGCTGCCGGCGATGCGACCGCTCGAGCTCGACGCGCAGCAGATCCCGATCGCTGCCGGGCAGGCGCTCGGCTCCCAACGCTTCGAGCTCGATCAGCGTGAGTTCGACGACGGCTTCGACCAGGTGTCCGAGCCGGCCCACTTCAGCGTCACCGGCGCGGGCCGGCGGATCGAGCTGACGTTCCGGGAGGGCTATCCCTATGCCCAGGTGTACGCGCCCCAAGCCGGGCAGTTCATCTGCTTCGAGCCGATGACCGCGCCGACCAACGCGCTGCGCAGCGGTGACGGGTTGCGCGTGCTGGCCCCCGGCGAGCGCTTTACAGCCGGCTTCTCGATCGCGGTCGCCGACTCGCGCTGAGCCTCACGCCACCCACGGCTCGTGCCACGGTCCGAAGCCCGCGACCAGCGTGTCCGCCTCGGGCGGCCCCCACGAGCCCGGCGCGTAACGGTGAACCGGCGGCGGATGTTGCAGCAGCGGTTCGAAGATCCGCCACGCCTCTTCGACCCCGTCCTGGCGGGTGAAGCGCATCTTGTTGCCTTCCATCGCGTCCAGCAGCAGCACCTCATACGCCGTCGGTGCTTCGCCACCCTGGTTGGCGAACTCGACGTCGAGGTTCACCGGCTCGGGCCCAGCGACGTCGGCACGGTGGGCGTCGAGGGTGACGCGCGCGCCTGTAGTCGGATCGACCCTGACGACGAACTGGTTCGCTTCGGGGTGGCGCTGCCCGCCGTCGATGAAGCCGAGCTGCGGCGGCTCGCGGAAGACCGCCCGCAGCTCGGTCTGGGTGAGCGGCAGCTTCTTGCCCGTGCGGATGAACCACGGAACGCCCGACCAGCGCGGGTTGTCGATGTCCAGCCGCAGCGCCGCGTATGTCTCCGTGGTCGAGTCGTTGGCGACGCCTTCGATCTCGAGGTAGCCGTCGTACTGGCCGCGTATGTAGTGGGCGGCGTCGGCGTCGGCGATCGCGCGCATGACCGCGACCTTCGCGTCCTGCAGCGTCGTCGCGTCACGCGCGGCGGGCGCCTCCATCGCGGCGAGCGAGACGAGCTGCATCAGGTGGTTGACGACGACGTCGCGCAGCGCGCCGACGGGGTCATAGAAGTGCCCGCGGTCCTCCACGCCGAACGCCTCGGCCAGCGTGATCTGGACGTAGGCGACGTGCTCGCGGTTCCAGATCGGGTGGATCATGGTGTTGGCGAAGCGCAGGTAGAGCAGCTCGTCGGTGCCCATCTTCCCGAGGAAGTGGTCGATCCGATAGAGCTGTGACTCGTCGATGTACTTGTGGATTTCGCCGGCCAGCGCTCGTGCGGAGGCGAGGTCGTGACCGAACGGCTTCTCGACGGCGACGCGCGCGCTCTTGGTCAGGCCGGCGCCCGCGAGTTCCTTGATCACGGGGCCGAACAGCGACGGTGGGATCTCCAGGTAGAAGACCGGGCTCTGCTTGCCGGCGATCGCGTCCGCCACCTTCTTGTAGGTGGCGGCGTCTGTGAAGTCGCCGCTGAGGTAGGACAGTCGCGCGGCGAGGCGTTCGAACACCGCGGCGTCGAGCTGTTCGCCGCAGGCTTCGATCGATTCGCGTGCATGCTCGCGCAGACGCTCGACGGTCCAGTCATCTACGGCGACCCCGACGATCGGGCAGTCGAGCAGTCCGCGGCGCTCCAGGCGGTAGAGCGAACGGAAGGTCATCACCTTCGCGAGGTCGCCTGTGATCCCGAAGATGACCAGGGCGTCCGCGCGCACGGGCGGGGATCATTCCAGATAGGTTGTGCCGATGCCCGACGAGCCTGTCGTGCGTGGCGCAGATGCTTCACAGGAGTTCCCTGCCGCCGGCACGGTCGGCGCGCGTACGCTGCACCTGCTGGCGCTGGAGTTCGGCTCCAGGGCCCAGTTCGAAGACCCGCGCTTTGCGTGGCGCCGGCTGTTCTCCGAGCTGCTCGGCACGTTCATGCTCGTGCTCGTCGCCGCGGGCGGCGCGCTGCTTCACGCCAAGGGCCAGATCTCGCTCGCCGCGGCCGTCGTCGCACCCGGGTTGATGGTGACGGCGATCATCCTGTTCATGGGCGCCGTCTCGGGCGCGCACCTGAACCCGGTCGTCTCGCTCGGGTTCGCGCTGCGGGGCGACTTCCCCTGGAGGCGGGTACCGGGATACGTGGTCATGCAACTGGCCGGTGCGACGCTCGCATGCCTGTTCCTGGACGCCGTGTTCGGAAACGTCGAGCATCTGGGTGCGACGCTCCCCGGTCACGGTTACGCCGACTGGCAGGCGCTGTTGATGGAGGTGGTGCTGACCGCGTCGCTCGTCAGCGTCATCCTCGGCACCGCCTCGGCCGCCCAGAACGTCGGCCGCGTCGCCGCGCTGGCGATCGGCGGCTACATCGCGCTCGCCGGCCTGTGGTCGGCGCCGGTCAGTGGCACCTCGATGAACCCGGCGCGCTCGTTCGGCCCGGCGCTCGTAAGCGGAGACTTCAGCGCGTATTGGGTCTACGTGGCGGGCCCGCTCGCCGGCGCCGTGATCGCGGTGGGGTGTGCGTTCATCCTGCGCGGGGCTGGAGGCAATCCCATCTCCTACGCCGCGGCGTCCGGCTCCCTGGGTCTGCAGTCCACCGGCGGCGAGCAGCCGTCGAACGCGCCGCCGTCGCTGTAGGTCTAGAGCACCTGGATCTGGAAGAGGCTTGTGGTGCCGGGCCGCCCTGAGGGCAGCCCCGCGGTGATGCCCACGCGCTGGCCGCGCTCGCACCAGCCGAGCTCGACCACGCGCCGCGCGGCGTCGGCGATCAGCGCCTCGGTGGTCTCGTGCCGCGGCATCGACGCCGCCTGCACGCCCCACATCAGCCCGCAGCGGCGGACCGTCTCTTTGCCGGGCGAGAGCGCGTAGATCGGGACCGTCGGGCGGTGCGCGGAGACGAGGCGCGCGGAGCGGCCCGAGAGCGTCGGGATCACAAGCGCATCGAGGCGCAGCTCGCGGGCTGCGTCGCAGAGGTTGTGCGCGATCGTGTACGCGGGGTCTGAGTGAGTGCGACGGACGCGCGACTGGTTCCAGCGCTCATACGGCGCGATCGACTCCGCCTGCTCGGCCACCGCCGCCATCATCGCGACCGCCTCGACGGGGTAGGCGCCGACGGCGGTCTCCTGCGAGAGCATCACCGCGTCGGTGCCGTCGAGGATCGCGTTCGCCACGTCGGCCACCTCGGCACGGGTCGGGCGCGAAGAGCTGACCATCGAGTCGAGCATCTGGGTCGCCGTGATCGACGGCACGGCCATCCAGCCGGCCAGCTCGAGTAGCTGCTTCTGTACGAGCGGCACGCGCGCGATCGGCAGCTCGATGCCCAGATCGCCGCGGGCGACCATCACGTAGTCGGCGGCGCGCAGAATCTCGGCGGCGCGCTCGACTGCCTGTGGCTTCTCCATCTTGGCGATCAGCGGCAGGCGCGTGTGGTCGCGTACGAATTCGACGTCCTCGGGCTTCTGCACGAACGACAGCGCGACCATGTCGACGCCGATCGACTCGCCATGGCGCAGCAGGTGCAGGTCCTCCTCGGGAACCGCCGGCAGTGCCGCGACCGGGCCGGGGATGTTGAGCCCCTGGCGCGAGGCGACGGCGCCGCCGACCTCGATCTCGACATCGAGCTCGCACGCGCCGGCGCGCACGTCGACGACGCGCAAGCGCACGGAGCCGTCGGCGAGATAGAGGATCGAGCCGTCCTCGACGGCCTCCGGCAGGCCCGCCCAGGAGATGCTCATCTCGTGTGCGTCGCCGGGCCGATCGCCGTCGCCGCAGAAGAAGGTGAGGCGCTCGCCCGGGGTGAGCTCGACCACGTCCTCGCGCAGCGGGCCGATGCGGAGCTTGGGGCCCGGCAGATCCTGCAGGATCGCGACCGGGCGCCCGACCCGCCCGGCGGCGTCGCGCACGCGCCGGGCCGTCTCGGCGTGCTCGTCGAGCGTTCCATGCGAGTAATTCAGCCGCGCGACGTCCATTCCCGCCTCGACCATGCGCATCAGCGTCTCGATCTCGCGCGAGGCGGGCCCGATGGTGGCGACGATCTTGGTGCGGCGCATTGTCGGAAGGTATCGTCGCCGCGGCCGTCGTGCGTAACCGGCCTGCGCCGTAGCATTCAAGCGTGCTCGGCCCGTCGCGACAAGTGCCTCGTGTCGGCTCGCGCGGGCGCATCAAGCACTTCGGCGGCGGCCTCGAGCAGTGCATCGTGCTGGCCGTCCACGACGAAGGCCGGCGCTTGGAGGTGCGCGACGAGGCCGGAGCAGTGCTCGAGTTCGTGCTCAGCCCGGCGACCGCGAGGTTCGTGTCAGCCGGCGGCGTTCACGGGCCGCGCCTGGAGCTGCTGGGTCAGCGCGGCTGAACACGGCTGCGCAGCAGCCTCGCTTGGTTACACTGCTGTAAACCACGAGGGGAGCTGATGATGCCGGCTGTAGAGCGCAGCAAGTGAGGGCGGTCGTGTGCACGCAGGCGAGGCTCGAGGCAGTGGACGGGCCGCCGCCGGTCCCCGGTAAGGGTCAGGTGCGGATCGAGGTCCTGCGCTGCGGCATCTGCGGATCGGACCTGCACGCGCGTGAGCACTGCGACGAGCTCGCCGACGTGCTCGGCGAAGCGGGCTACGACGGCTTCATGCGCGCCGATCAGCGTGTCGTCTTCGGGCACGAGTTCTGCGGCGTGGTCGCCGAACACGGGCCGGGGTGCCAGCGCAAGATCCCGGCGGGCACGCACGTCGTCGCACTGCCGCTGTTGCGCACGCCCGGCGGCTTTCAGGCGGTCGGCCTGTCCGCGACGGCGCCCGGCGGTTACGCCGAGCAGATGCTCGTGCAGGAGTCGCTGATGCTGCCGGTCCCCAATGGGCTGGCCCCCGACGTGAGCGTGCTCACCGAGCCGATGGCGGTCGCGTGGCACGCCGTTCGTCGCAGCGAGGTTCGCAAGCGCGACGTCGCGATCGTGATCGGCTGTGGCCCGATCGGTCTGGCCGTGATCTGCATGCTCAAGGCGCGGGGCGTACGCACGATCGTGGCCAGCGACCCCTCGCCGGGCAGGCGTGCTCTTGCGCAAGCCTGCGGTGCACACGTCACGGTCGATCCGGGCGAGAGCTCGCCGTTCGCGGCGGCGGGCGACCGAGGGCACCTCGAGACGATCCCCGCGGCCGCTCAGCTGGCAGTCGGAACGGTCGAGAAACTGCGGCGGCTCCCGATCGCCTGGCACAGGGTCTGGCGAGGGATCGACGCGGTCGGCATCAAGCCCGCCGCGCCTGTCGTGTTCGAGTGTGTGGGGATCCCGGGGATCATCGAGCAGATCCTCACCAGTGCCCCTTTGTTCTCGCGCGTGGTCGTCGTCGGCGTGTGCATGGGGGAGGACCGGTTCCGGCCGTCGATGGCGATCAACAAGGAGATCGAGCTGCGCTTCGTCATCGGCTACAACCCGCTCGAGTTTCACGACACGCTGCAGATGCTCGCGGAGGGCAAGGTGGATCCGGGACCGCTGCTCACGGGAATCGTCGGACTCGAGGGCGTCGGCGCGGCGTTCGCGGAGCTCGGCAGTCCTGACCTACACGCGAAGATCCTGATCGACCCCAGCAGCGACGCGCAAGGCGTCGAGCTGGTGGGAGCCGACCGGCAGCGTCAGGCGGCCGTCGTCTAGCGCGCGCGGAGGGCGCCAGCGCGGGCGTGCCCGGCTCAGGCTGGCAGGAGGCTGTCGTCAAACGGCGGCAGCGGCGTGATCAACGGCGCGAGAAGCTCCGCGGAACGCTCGGTGCTCAACACATCTTTGGGGTCGAGCTTGATCAGATCGTGCTCGCCCGGGTCGTACTCCCAGACGTTCTCGCCCACCAGGCGACCACGCTCGTCGTAAGGCCAGATCATCGCGACGCGGCCGCGCACGAGATACATCGCGTCCTCCTCGGCCTCGATGCCACCGGCGACGAGCGCGGACCCGAGCGTCTGCTGGTAGCCGACCATCGTGCTCACGACCATCCAGTCGCCGACGGCGATCGTCTCGCTCTCGTTGTAGAAGATCGACTGGTTCGTCTCAGCCCAAAGGCGATAGACCGGTTCGACCTGCTCACGCCCTTCGAGCACCATCGGCGGCTGCCCGACCATGTTGAAGCGGTAGACCGGCCGCTCGACGGTCATCTCGGGGGTGAATATCTCCTCGAAGCGCCCTGCATGCTCGAGGTTGCGGTGGCGATCGTAGGCTTCGAGCAGATACCGGTGGCGAGGGCTCTCGGTGCGCTCGATGAGCTCCCGCACGGCGAGATTGGTGTTGGTGATGTCGAGGTCTTTCCCGTCGAGGTGTGGCATCTCGCTAACCTACACTACTGTAGGTCGAGCCGCTACGGCGCCTGTACGTCTGGGAAGTGCTCCTCGCAGTGCTCCCGCAGCGCCTCTCGCACCCACGCGCGCTCCTCCGGCGAGGCGACGCGAAAGCGCGCCAGCAGCTCGCGTTGGCGCTCGATCGGCGCGCCGGCGATCACCCAGCGCACCGCCAGGCGCTCGAACAGCAGCTCGCCGGCGCGCTGCCACGCATCCTCACGGGTGCTCGACGGACGCGCACCGCTGCCGGCGAGCGCCTGCGCGTACTCGACGCGCGAGCCGGGTGTGAGCGAGCCGCGCAGGCTCAGCACGTTGCCGTGCGCGTCCGTGTAGTCGCTGCTCGGCGCCTGCAGCCGCGTCTGGCGACGCCCGCGCCTACCCACGTTCAGCCCGCGTCGGCGGTCCGTTCGAGCTTGCTGCGCACGTCGCCGGTGACCGGCTTGGCGTGACCGGCCCACGCCGCCGCGGGTTCGAGCGCGGCGAGCTTGCGGATGCTCTCGCGCGCCTGGTCGGTGTCGAAGTTGTAGATCCGCTCCGGCACGCGCGGCTCGCTGTCGCGACCCCACATGTCGATCGTGTAGAAGCAGTCGCTGCTCAGCGCGAGGCGATCGGACTCCCGCCACAACCCGATCATCCCGGGCGCGTGCCCCGGCAGGTGCACGACCGTGAAGCCCGCCAGCTCCTCGCCCTCGGCGACCGTGCCGGCGATCTCGACTGGTCCGCCGTCCCACGCGTAGCGGTGCATCAGGCGGTGAGCCTGGCGCAGCGGCGTCGGCAGCCCGGCCAGGCCCGGCGGCCAGTAGCGAAAGCCGCCGCTGCCTTCGGCGTCCTGCACCTCGTCGGCGTGACACAGCACGGGCACCCCGAGCGCGGGCGCGACGCCGCGGTGGTCGGTGTGGCCGTGGCCGAGGATCACGCGTCGGATCCCGCCGAGCTTCGCTCCGGCGCTGGCGACCGCGCGTGTCATCGTGCGCGCGCCGGCGTCGAACAGCGTCACCCCGCCCTCATCCTCGATCAGGTAGACGTTGCAGCGCCCGGGCTGACCCTGGACGACCCACACGCCCTCCGCGACCAGCTCCGCCTCGCCCGGGCCGAGGCGCGTGCTGAGCCGGGTCTTGGCGTTGAACGCCTGCATCATGCGTTTCTCGGCGCCGGACTCCTGCGGCGGCATCATCCCGATCTGGCGGGCGAAGCTCATCGAGTCGGTGAACGCGTCGTTGCTCTGGATCAGTCCGCTGCGCACGGTCAGCAGATCGAAGCCTTCGAGCTCGACCGGCATGCCAGTGGGGGCGATGCCGCCGAAGTGCCCGGGTCCGGCGAACGTGCCGGTCAGGCGCCACTGCACGCCGCAGCGCTCGCCCTCGGTGGTCGTCGAGACCACCTGCATGCTGAGGTCCGGCATCGCACCGATCAGCTCGCCGATGAAGCCGCGCACGCCCTCCGGCGCGAGCACGTCGACCTGGCCGCGCACGTACTCGCGGCCTCCCTCCGCCCACAGCGACACGGCTTGGTCGAGGTCGCGCGCATCGATCGCTCCGAAGTAGCGCCGGGCAACCGCCTCCGCCTTGCTGCCCGAGATGCGTTTGCGCGTCGCCGCCGCCTGCTGCATGTTCGCGGCGACCTCCTGCACCTTCGTGCTCGCTTCGCTGGCAGTCTCTCGATCGGCCATGCCGTCTCCTTTACGCCGCTGAAGGGTCGTAGTCTAGTCTCCGCGCCATGCCCGATGTGCTGAGCAGGCGCGAGCAGGGTCGGGGCGAGCGCGTGCTCCCGGGTCTGTTTCGTCTGCGGCTGCCGCTGCCGTGGCCGGGCGTGCCGCACTGCAACGCCTGGGCGGTCGCGAGCGGCGACGGCTTCGTGCTGTTCGACACCGGCATGCACGAGCCGGAATCGATGTTCCACCTCGAGCGGGCGCTCGCGATGTGCAACCTGCGCATCGAGCAGGCGCGGCTGGTGGTGTGCACGCACGCGCACACCGACCACTGCGGGCAGGCCGCCACGATCCTCGAGCGCGCCGGCTGTGAGCTGTGGATGCAGCCCAACCACGAGCACCTCAACCGCATGATCGAGGATCCCGAGGCGGTGTCCGCACGGCGCCTGGAGATCGCGCGCCAGAGCGGCGTTCCCGAGGAGCCACTGCGTCGTTACGCCGCCGAGCGCAGCAACCGTGGATCGGGGATCGCGGGACCGATCGAGCCGGACCGCGACCTGATCACGGGCATGGGCATCGTCACCGACCTCGGCGAGTGGATCGTGTATGAGACCCCCGGACACGCGCCCTCGCACGTCTGCTTCTTCCAGCCCGAGCGGCGCCTGCTCGTCTCCGGCGATCACCTGCTGGGGCGCATCTCGCTGTACTTCGACTACGGCTACTCGCCCGACCCGGTCGGTGAATTCCTGAGCTCGCTCGACGTCGTCGAGCGGCTCGGCGCGCGCCTGTGCCTGGCCGGGCACGGGCGCACCTTCACCGACGTTCACGCTCACATCCAGGGCAATCGCTCGCTCGTGGGGGCACGGCTGGACGCGGTGCGCCAGGCACTCGCCGGCGGGCCGCTGACGGTGTTCGAGATCGTGCCGCACGTCTACGGCGACTCGCTCTCCCAGCAGAACGCGCACTGGCTGCTGTCGAAGATCCTCTGCTACCTGACGCACCTGCAGGCCCTCGGCAAGGTCGATCGCGTGCCCGGCGAGCCCGAGCGGTGGGCTGCATAATCACAGGATGCGCATCGATCAGATCCTCGCGGATCAGGACCCGCCCGCCCCGGTGTTCTCGTTCGAGTTCTTCCCGCCGAAGACCGCCGAGGGCGAGCGCAACCTGTATGCGGCGCTCGCTGAGCTGAGGACGCTCGAACCGTCGTTCGTCTCCGTTACCTATGGTGCCGGTGGCTCGAGCAGGGAGAAGACGATCGAGATCGTCAAGCGGATCCGCGAGGAGTATGGCCTCGAGGCGATGGCCCACTTCACCTGTGTCGGGGCGACCGCGGCGGAGCTGCGCGAGACGCTCGAGGAGATGCGGCGGGCGGGCGTCGACAACGTGCTCGCGTTGCGAGGCGACCCGCCTGAGGGCGAGCAGGCGTGGGTCAAGACCGAGGGCGGCCTCGAGTACTCGCGCGAGCTCGTCGAGCTGATCTCCGAGGACTACCCGTTCGCGATCGGCGCCGCGTGCTTCCCCGAGACGCACATCCATGCCGCGAGCCCCGAGTCCGACCTCGAGCACCTCGTCGAGAAGGTCGAGGCCGGCGTGGATTTCCTGATCACGCAGCTGTTCTTCGACAACGCCGTGTACTTCGACTTCATCGAGCGCGCACGCGCGGCCGGAGTCGCGGTTCCGATCATCCCGGGCGTGATGCCGATCACGAGGGTCGGCCAGGTGGAGGGCATGGCCGCGATGTGCGGTGCGTCGATCCCCGATGGCCTGCGTCGCGAGCTGCACGCCCGCGGCGAGGACCCCGAGGCGGTACTCGACTTCGGGGTCGCCTACGCGACGCTGCAGTGCTCGGAGCTGCTCGCGGCGGGTGCTCCGGGGATCCACTTCTACACGCTCAACCGCTCTCCCGCGACACGCGCGATCCTCAGCGCGTTGAAGCTCGCCAAGCCGTGGGAGAAGGCCGTCTACCCCAACTCGATCTCGAGACCCTCGGCGACGCGCGGTGAGCCGTCGGCGGCCTCGTAGCGGACGTCCACGGAATCGTCCTGGCGGTAGGTGCCGACGCCCCAGGCGCCGAGCAGCCAGCGCCAGCCGCTGATCTTGTCCTTGCGCAGCTCGCGCTCGAATACGAGCGCGCCTTCGCGCACCGTGTAGTCGATGCCCAGCCGCTGTGGCACGCCGTTGACGTAAACCTCGTAGCCGCCGCGCACCCCACGCGGCAGCGTGACCCGGGACCTCGTCATCGCGGCCTGATTATGACCGTGTTGCTGAGCTCCGTCAGCCCGCGCCCCGCTCGCCGCGGCGACGGACGTTGCGGGCGTAGGCGCGCTGGCGCTCGCGCGCCTGCTCGACGATCGCACAGGCCTCGGCCGGCTCCGTCGCCCTGTGCACGATCTTGAGGTCGTCCGCGTCGATGCGCCGGCCGGCGAGCGGCCCCGCCCGCAGCCACTGCACGAGCCCGTCCCACTCGCCGTCACCCATCAGGATCATGGGAACGTGACGGATCGTCCCCGTCTGGATCAGGGTCAGGCACTCGAACAGCTCGTCCAGTGTCCCGAAGCCTCCCGGGCAGATCACGAACCCGCTGGCGTAGCGCACGAACATCACCTTGCGCGCGAAGAAGTGGCGGAAGCGCAGCCCGATGTCCACGTATCGATTGAGCGCCTGCTCGTGGGGCAACTCGATGTTGCAGCCAACCGACACGGCTCCCGCGTCACGCGCGCCGCGGTTGGCGGCCTCCATGATTCCGCCGCCGCCGCCGGTGATCACCGCATAGCCGGCGTTGCCCAGACATGCGCCGAGCTCGCGCGCGAGCGCGTACTGCGGGTCCTCCGGCGGCGTGCGCGCGGAGCCGAACACGGTGACCGCCGGTCCAATGCCGGCGAGCGCGTCGAAGCCGCGGGCGAACTCCGCGGCGAGATCTCGCACACGCTCCGCGTCGGCGGCTCGCACGCCGGGCGACTCGTCGCCGAGCCACAGGAGCAGCTCCTCGTCGAACGTCGGCGTATAGACGCTGGTCTGCTCGCTCGGCTGCACCGCGCAAGCGTATGCGCCTGACGCCCGGCCCGGTGCGTACCCTCAGCGTGCGATGCCCTCGCACGCTCCCGAGATCCCCTACACCGTTCGGCGCTCCACGCGGGCGCGGCGGGTGCGCGTGAACGTGCACCCGCACACGGGCGTCGAGGTCGTGCTGCCGGCGCGCGCGCCCGAGCGGGCCGCAGCGGCCGCGGTCAGCGAGCTGCGCCCGTGGATCGAGCGGCGCATGGACGAGGCGCGCGACGTGCTCGCGCGCGTGGCCGCTCGCGCGGGGACCGTGCCATACCTCGGCGCCACGCTCGAGCTGGTCCCGCAGGCGGGGCGCATCCGCGTCCACCGTGCGGGGGAGCGTCTGCTCGTCCCCGACGGCGACGCCCGCCCGGCGCTCGAGCGCTTCTACCGCCGCGCAGCGCGCACGGAGATCGCTCCGCGACTCGACCGTGCCACCGAGCTCGCGGGCAGCGCATACAGCGCGCTGGACATCCGCGCGCAGCGCACCCGCTGGGCGTCGTGCTCGTCAAGCGGGCGGATGAGCTTCAACTGGCGCCTGCTGCTGGCGCCTGAGCGCGTGCTCGAGTACGTCATCTGGCACGAGGTCTGCCACCTGGAGATCCTCGACCACTCGCCCCGCTTCTGGGCGCTGGTGGAGAGGCACTGGCCCAGCTACCGCGAGGAGCGCGACTGGCTGCGGCTTCACGGCGCGACGCTGGTTCTTTGATTCAAATCAAGGGTGGTTGGGTCAGTCTGGAACGGCTCCGTCTCAGATCGCGACGAGCCGCCACGCACGCAACCGCTCGGGCTATCGGTCACCGATGCTAAAACTCCGTCATGCCCACGCCAAGTATTTCATCGAGGACGAAACTAATGGCATCTTGTAGTCATCGGAGCGCTTGACAAGCCCAGCGCTCCGCTGCCGCGCCGCTCAGTCGCGCTGGTCGATCGGGACGTAGTCGAGATCGCGATCACCCGTGTAGATCTGGCGCGGGCGCGCGATCTTCTGCTCGGGGTCGCCGACTAGCTCCTTCCACTGGGCGATCCAGCCGCTTGTGCGCCCGATCGCGAACATCACCGGGAACATCGCCACGGGCAGGCCGAGCGCCTCGTAGATCAGACCGGAGTAGAAGTCGACGTTGGGGTAGAGCTTCCTGGAGGTGAAGTACTCGTCGTCGAGCGCGCGCTTCTCGAGCTCCGTTGCCACGTCGAGCAGCGGACTCTTGCCACGCACCTCGAACACATCGTCGAGGTATTTGCGAATGATCCGGGCGCGCGGGTCGTAGTTCTTGTAGACGCGGTGACCAAAGCCCATCAGGCGCTCATCGCCCTGCTTGACGCCCTCGAGGAAGGCGGGGATGTTCTCGACCGTTCCGATCCGCTCGAGCATCCGCAGCGCCTGCTCGTTGGCGCCGCCGTGCAGCGGGCCGTACAGCGCGGCGACCCCGGCGGCGAGCGCCGAGTAGGGGTCGACCTGGGTCGAGCCGACCGAGCGCACGGCGCTGGTGGAGGCGTTCTGTTCGTGGTCGGCGTGGAGGATGAACAGCACGTCGAGCGCGCGCTCGAGCCGCGGGTCGGGCTCGTATTTGAGCTCGGTCATCTTGTACATCATCGAGAGGAAGTTGCCCGCGTAGTTGAGGTCGTTGTCCGGGTACACGTACGGCTGACCCATGTTGTGGCGGAACGCGAACGCCGCGAGCGTCGGCATCTTCGCCAGCAGGCGGATGATCTGCATCGCCCTGACGCGCTCGTCGTGGATCTTGTTCGCGTCTGGATAGAAGGTCGACAGCGCGCCGACGGACGCAACGAGCATCCCCATCGGATTGGCGTCGTAGCGGAAGCCCTGCATGAAGTCCTTGACGTTCTCGTGCACGAACGTGTGGACCGTGATCTCCTGCACCCAGCCCTCGAGCTCGGCTTTGTTCGGCAGCCGACCGTTGATCAGCAGGTAGGCGACCTCGAGGTAGGTCGATTGCTCGCACAGCTGCTCGATCGGATAACCGCGATGCTGCAGGATGCCAGCGTCTCCGTCGATGTATGTGATCGAGCTGCGACACGACGCGGTGTTCATGTACGCCGGGTCGTAGACCATCAGCCCGAAGTCCTGCGCGTCGGTCTTGATCTGCCTGAGGTCCATGCCGCGGACGGTTCCGTCCTGGATCGGCAGCTCGTAGGTCTGGCCGGTGCGGTTGTCGGTCACCGTGAGCGTGCCCTCTGCCGGCGCTGTGCCGTTGCCCGGCGCCTCGCCGGCTGCTGCCCCGGTGGCCGCCTCGATCGTCGATCGCTCGATGCTCATGTGTATCTCCTGGTCTGCGGTTTGGGGAACGCTCTACAACAATTATGAGCAACGATGCGCGTGCGCTCGCCGCCTCGCGCGGGCGTGCGCTCGTGGCCCGGCGCAGGCGCTTGCTCGCCGATTCCGCCGAACCCGCTCAGCGGTGCGGCTGGCGCTGGCGCGTGGCGCTGATCCGCACCCGCTGTGGTGAGGGCGATGCAGGGTCCCCATGTGGTCCGCGTCGGGGCGCCCGCGGCGGTCGCGAGCGCGGATGATGGGGATGCAACGGCCCGCGCGTCGGGCCGATTCCGCCGTCCTTGCCCGGCTCGACCTCAGGGGTCTGGCGGACCGCCCAGCGCACGATCATGAACAGGGCCACGATCGGCACCTTGAGGATCACCATCAGCCAGATGAACATCCACGTCGACACGCCCGGCGATCGTATACCCGTGGACGGATCCGTACAAGCCCCCTCAGCCGCGCAGCTGCAGCGGTGCGCCGCTGAACTGGGTGATCGCGTGCAGGTCCTCGATGCGCGCAGCGATCTCGCTGCCCGTGAGGCGCGCGACGCGCTCGGTTCCGAACTCCTCGACGTTGAAGGACGCAAGCACGGTCGCGTGTGCCATCGCGCGCCGCAGCAGCGGGTCGGAGAGCTCCTCATGCGGGTGCGCGGCGACGTAGCCGACGAGCCCGCCCGCGAAGGTGTCGCCTGCGCCGGTGGGATCGACGACGCTCTCCAGCGGATATGCCGGCAGGGCAAAGAAGCCCTCGTGGGTCACCAGCGCCGCGCCGTACTCCCCCTGCTTGGCGACGACCACGCGCGGGCCCCAGGAGAGGATCTCGCGCGCCGCGGAGACGAGGTTCGGCTTGCCGGTCAGCTGGCGCAGCTCGGCGTCGTTGAGGATCACGCAGTCGACGCTCTCGATCGCCGCCACCAGCGCGTCGCGGGCGATGTCGATCCACAGGTTCATCGAGTCGAGCGCGACGAAGCGCGCCTCGGGCAGCTGGCCCCGGACCTGCTGCTGGAGCTCCGGCTGGATGTTCGCCAGGAACAGCACGTCGCTGGAGCGAGAGCGCTCGGACAGCTTCGGTGAGAAGCCCTCGAACACGCCGAGCTGCGTGTCGAGCGTCTCGCGCGAGTTCAGGTCCCAGCCGTACTCGCCCTGCCAGAAGAACGTGCGGCCGCCCTGCACCTGCTCGACGTCGGACACGTCCACACCGCGGCGGCGCATGACCTCCAGCTGCTCCTCGCCGAAGTCCTCGCCGACCGGCCCGACGACGCGGACGTCGTCGAAGAACGACGCCGCCAGGGCAAAATGCACCGCGGCGCCACCGAGCATCCGCTGGCGTTCGCCGAACGGCGTCTTGACGGTGTCATAGGCGATCGATCCGACAACGGTGATTGGCATGGGCGCGCACCTTAGAGCACCTCGCCCGCGGCCGGCGTGCGGCACTTCGCTAGCCTCGGATCCCATGCGAGCGATCCAGATGACCGAGTTCGGCGGCCCGGAGGTGCTCGAGCTCACAGAGCTGCCGACTCCGCAGCCGGGGCCCGAGCAGACGCTGATAAAGGTCACGCGCGCTGGACTCAACTTCGCCGACACGCACACGCGCACCAACTCCTACGTGCAGAAGGCGACGCTGCCGCTGGTGCCGGGCGGAGAGGTCGCCGGCGTGCGCGAGGACACCGGCGAGCGCGTCGTCGCGCTCGTGGGCAGCGGCGGCTACGCCGAGTACGCGATCGCCCCCAAGGACCTGGCCTTCCCGATCCCCGACGGGCTCGACGACGGGACGGCACTCGCGATGATCGTGCAGGGAACAACCGCCTGGCACCTGTATCGCACTGCCGGGCGGGTCGCCGACGGCGAGAGCGTGGTCGTGCACGGCGCCGCCGGCGGAGTCGGCTCGATCGCCGTGCAGCTCGGTCACGCGATGGGCGCCGGGCGCGTGATCGCGACGGCCTCCAACGAGGACAAGCGCGCGCTGGCGCTCGAGCTGGGAGCCGACGTGGCTGTCGACCCCGCCGCGGACGGGCTCACCGAGCGCCTGCTCGAGGCCAACGACGGCCGGCCGGTGGATGTGGTCTTCGAGATGTCCGGTGGCGAGGTCTTCGACGCCTCCTACGCAGCGCTCGCACCGTTCGGGCGGATCGTCGCGTATGGGATCGCCACAAACGAAGCCAACGAGGTCTCAACCGGATCGCTGCTGCGACACTCGCGCGCGGTCGTTGGCTTCTATCTGTTTCACTGCCTGGGGCGACCCGGTATGTTCGCTGAGGCGCTCTCCGACCTGTTCGCCCGCGCCGCGCGCGGCGAGCTGCGGGTGATCGTCGGGCACACCTACCCCTTGGAGCAGGCCGCCCAGGCGCAGATCGACCTGCGCGCGCGGCGCACAACCGGCAAGCTCCTGCTCGACCCGTCCTCCTAATCTCCACACCTACCGTCATGGCCAAGTCATTCGCCGATCTGGGGCTCTCCGAGTCCACCCTCCAAGCGCTGCGCGACGTCGGCTATGAGTCGCCGAGCCCGATCCAGGAACAGGCGATCCCGGCGCTGCTCGAAGGTCGCGACGTGATCGGCCAGGCGCAGACGGGAACGGGCAAGACGGCGGCGTTCGGGCTGCCGATCATGGAGTACATCGACCCGAGCGAGCAGGTCGTGCAGGCGCTCGTGCTGACGCCCACGCGGGAGCTGTGCATCCAGGTCACGCAGGCGCTGCGTACCTACGGCGCGCACACCGGGATCGACGTCGTCGCCGTTTTCGGCGGCGCCCCGATCCGCACCCAGCAGGCGCAGCTGCGCGCCGGAGGACACATCGTGGTGGGCACCGTCGGGAGGGTGCTCGACCTGATCTCGCGTCACTCGCTGGTGTTGCACGACTGCCGCTTCCTGGTGCTCGACGAGGCCGACGAGATGCTCGACCTCGGCTTCCTCGAGGACGTCGAGAAAATCCTCTCGCTGACGCCCTCCAGCCGCCAGACCGCCCTCTTCAGCGCGACGATGCCGCCCCCGATCCGCAAGCTGGCCGACCGCTACATGTACGACCCTGAGATCATCCAGGTCGAGGCGGCGACGCTGACGATCGATACCGTCGCGCAGTTCCAGCTCCCGGTCGAGACGAAGGACAAGCCCGACAAGCTCGTCGAGGTGCTGCGCGCCGAGATGGGACCGAAAGGCGAAGCCGAAGGCCAGCAGGCGATCGTGTTCGTGCGCACCAAGATCCGCTGCGAGCAGCTGTTTCGCACGCTGCGCGACCGCGGCATGAACGTCCGTGCCCTGCACGGCGACATGTCGCAGGGCTCGCGCGACGGCGTCATGCTCGCGTTCAAGGGCGGGCGCGTGCCGATCCTCGTCGCCACCGACGTCGCCGCCCGCGGCCTGGACATCTCGACTGTGACGCTCGTCGTCAACTACGACGTTCCCACCAGCCCTGACACCTACGTGCACCGCATTGGGCGCACCGGCCGCGTTGGACGCGCCGGCCGCGCGATCACGTTCGTGGAGAGTCGCCAGAAGCGCGAGCTCGAGGCGATCGAACGTCACATCGGCACGCACATCGCGCAGTGGGAGCAGGGCGCGGTGGCGGCGCCGACGCCTGTGCGCGAGCGCCCGCGCAGGCACTCCAAGCCACGCATCTCGCGGCGCGACGACGACGAGCCCTACACCAAGCTGGTGCTCGGCGGCGGGCGCGCTGCTGGACTCAGCGTGGCCGACATCGTCGCCTCGGTCACCTCCTCGGCGGGGCTCGACGGCGAGGCGGTGCGCGACGTGCTCGTGCTCGATCGTTTCTCGTTCCTGTCGGTCCCCGCGTCTGAGGTGGACAAGGTCATCGCGGCGCTCAACGGCCGCGAGATCGGGAGCCGGGACGGCGGCCAATCGGTGAGCCTCGAGCGCGTGAAGGTCAGGTAGGCGCACCCTCGTCGGCGCTTGATTGGTCACATCCGGTTCGGATGTGGCACTTAAGGACCGATGGCTGATCGACCGCTCGACATCGGGCGTCTCTATGAGCGCCACGGCGAGGAGCTGTTGACGTTCATCGTGCGTCGCACAAGCGACACCGAGGTCGCGCTGGATCTGTGGGCCGAGACGTTTGCCCAGGCACTCGCCGGCCGTGGACGCTATCGCGGGGCCACCGACGAGGAGGCCGCTGGCTGGCTCTACGGGATCGCGCGACGACAGCTCGCGCGCTATTACCGTGACGGGCGCGCAGAGCGCCGAGCGATGCAGCGATTGGGGATCGAGCGCCCACAGATCGATTCCGAGACAGAAGCCGAAATCGTCCGCCGCGCGGGTCTCGATGACTTGCGTCAGGTGATCGCGGCGGGTGTCGCGATGCTCCCGCAGGACGCACGCGAGGCAATCGAACTGCGCCTTGTCGAGGAGCTGTCCTACCCCGATCTCGCCGCCCGCTTGGCAATCACCGAGCAGGCAGCGCGCAAGCGCGTCTCGCGTGGGGTCGGCGTGCTCAGTCGTCTGCTGGACACCAACACGCTGATGGAGGCACTGGAGACATGACTGAGACCCGTGACGACACCGGATACGAGCGCCTCCTCGAAGACTTCGGCCAAATGCTGCAAGAGGCCGAGGCGAGGCCTGCTCGCAGGCGGCGGCGCTCCCCGCGAGCCGCCGTGGCAGCGCTCGCGCTTGCGGGAATCGTCGCCGGCACGCTGCTGTTGACCGGTGCAGGCAGCGGCGGGCGCCTGGACGTCGTCGCCCAGGCCAAGGCTGCGCTCGAGCCCGTGGGGCAGGTGGTGCACCTCGTCACTACCTCGCACATGGAAATGCGCGGCGGCTCACAGGCCGAGATCGTCGGTCCTGAAGCCGAAGACAACACACCCCGGGTCGCCGAACGGTGGTCGGCTTCCGAACCTACGCGCTGGCGAATCGCCGCTACGGTCCCGTTTGTCACCGCGGATGGCGCCCACCCTGAAGCGACGCAGCTGGCCTACGCCGGCGGCACCGAAGAGCTCTACCTCCAGTCGCTCAACAGACTGCAGATAACGAGTGGTGTAAGCGAAGGCAGCACGCGGGTGAGCCTGCACGATGGGGCGCTCGGCGCCGACCCCGTAGCTCGCATCCACTCGATGCTCGAAGCCGGGCAGTTGCACAACGCCGGCAGCGGGACCGTCGACGGCCACGCAGTCGAGCGTCTGCTGGGCGATGAACTCGGCTCGCCCCCGGGTGGGTCTCCGGTGCCTTGGCCGGTCGAGTACGACGTCGACCCCAGCACCTACGCCCCCGTTCGCCTCACGGTCGAAGAGGTCGGGATGCACTTCCCGGGCAACACCGGCACGCCAACGCAGGTCGTCGAAGTCGACACCTACGAACAGCTTCCGTTCAACGAAACGACGCTTGCGCTGTTGAGCATCCACCCGGCCGCCAGCCCCGTCGTAGTTCGCCGTTGACCAGGCAGCGAGCCCCGCTATCGTGCCCTCCACGGCGACCACGAAACAAGGGGAAGGGCAACATTTCCACCGTCACGATGCAGACCACAGAGGGCCCGATCGTCTTCGAGCTGTTCGACGAGGAGGCGCCGAAGACCGTCGAGAACTTCCGCAAGCTCGCCACCGACGGCTTCTACGACGGGCTGACGTTTCACCGCGTGATCAAAGACTTCATGATCCAAGGAGGGTGTCCATTGGGCACCGGGACGGGCGGTCCTGGCTACACCTTCGAGGACGAGATCAACCCGCACAAGATCGTGCGCGGTGCGCTGGCGATGGCCAACGCCGGCCCGAACACCAACGGCTCGCAGTTCTTCATCGTCACCACCGACGCCGCGCCCTGGCTCGACGGCAAGCACACGGTCTTCGGCCAGGTGAGCGAGGGCATGGATGTCGTTGACAAGCTCGAGGCCGTCCCCACTGACGGCGGCGACCGTCCGTCCGAGCCGATTGGCATTGCTTCGATCGAGCTTTCCGAGTAGGGGCTCTCTGGGGTTCTCCGGCGATCGAGGAGTAGCCTCTCTCGATACAGGCAACCAGCAGGGGAGAGTGCATCAGATGGCGAGCGTTGAGCAGCACGTCGAGCAGGAGATCCTCGAGGCAGGCGGCGACCCCCAACAGGCGGATGTGCAGGCGCCGGTAGAGCAGCCCGCGGCAGGCGACATACCGGTTGAGAACCCCGCGACCGGCGAGACCGTCCGCACAGTCCCGGACCTCGACGCAGCCGCGGTGGCCGAGATGGCCGCGCGCGCACGCGCCGCTCAGCCCCAGTGGGACGCCTACGGCTTCGACGGCCGCGCGCGCGTGCTGCGCCGCGCACAGAAGTGGCTGATGGACAACGCCCAGCGCGTAACCGAAACGATCGTCTCAGAGACGGGCAAGACCTACGAGGACGCGAACCTCGCCGAGATCGGCTACGCGGGCAACGCATTCGGCTTCTGGGCAAAGGAGGGCCCCGGCTACCTCGCCGACGAGGCGGTCAAGTCCAGCCAGGTGCTCGTGAAGGGCAAGAAGCTGATCCTGCGCTACCGTCCGCTGGGCCTGATCGGCGTGATCGGGCCGTGGAACTACCCGCTGACGAACTCCTTCGGCGACTGCATCCCGGCGCTGATGGCCGGCAACAGCGTGATCCTCAAGCCGTCGGAGATCACGCCGCTGACCTCGCTGCTGATGGCCGAAGGCCTGCGCGAGTGTGGGCTCCCGGAGGACGTCTTCCAGGTCGCCACCGGGCGCGGCGCAACCGGTGCGGCGCTGATCGACCACGTCGACATGATCATGTTCACCGGCTCCACGAAGACCGGGAAAAAGGTCGCCGAGGCAGCCGCCGGTCGGCTGATCCCGGCGTCGCTGGAGCTCGGTGGCAAGGATCCGATGATCGTGCTCTCCGACGCGGACCTCGAGCGGGCCGCCAACTTCGCGACGTACTTCTCGATGCAGAACGCGGGTCAGACGTGCATCTCGATCGAGCGCGTGTACGTCGAGGCGCCGGTGTACGACGAGTTCGTGGCGAAGGTCTCAGAGAAGGTTCGCGCGCTGCGCGTGGGCCGCTCCGACGGCGGCTTCGGCACCGTCGAGGTGGGCGCGATCACGTTCCCGCCGCAGATGCAGACGATCAAGGACCACGTCGACGACGCCGTGCAGAAGGGCGCACACGTGCTCTCGGGTGGCAAAGAGGTACCCGGCGCCGGGCGCTTCTACGAGCCGACGGTGCTCGTCGACGTCGATCACACGATGAAGATCATGACCGAGGAGACCTTCGGGCCGACATTGCCGATCATGAAGGTCGCCGACGCCGATGAGGCCGTGCGGCTCGCCAACGACTCGCCATACGGCCTCGGCTCCTCGGTGTTCACACGCGACACGGCCAAGGGCGAGGCGATCGCCAGACGCCTCGAAGCGGGCGCGGTCAACGTCAACGACGCGATGATCAACTACACGGTACTCGAGCTGCCGATGGGTGGAGCGAAGACCTCGGGCATCGGCTCCCGCCACGGCGCCGGCGGCATCCGCAAGTACTGCTCCCAGCAGGCAATCGTCGTGACGCGACTGGCGATGAAGAAGGAGATCTTCATGTACCCGTACAAATCACGCACCTCGAGACTGCTCGCCGGGTTCTTCAAACTCATGTACGGCCGCGGCAAGCGCGACTAGGTCTAGTTCCTACAGTCGCGCGAGCGCGGCCTGGGCGTGCTCGGCGTCGCGCTGCAGGACCGCGAGCAGCGCTTCGACCACGCGCAGGTCGAACTGCGCGCCGGCCCAGCGTTCGAGCTCGCCGTGAGCGGCGGCGTGTCCGATCGAAGGGCTGTACGCGCGGTCACTGGTCATGGCCTCGTACGCGTCGGCCACCGCGAGGATGCGTGCCTCGAGCGCGATCGCCTCGCCGGAGAGCCCGAGCGGATAGCCGCGGCCGTCCGGACGCTCGTGGTGCGTGCGCACCCACTCGCGCACGTCCGCCAGGCTCGGGTGTTCCAGGATCTGGGCGCCGAGATCGGGGTGCTGTCTGATGATCGCGAACTCAGCGTCAGTGAGTTTCGCCGGCTTGCTCAGGATGCTGTCCGGGACGCCCACCTTGCCGATGTCGTGCAGCCTGCCGGCCAACTGGACGCGGGCGACGCGCTGCTCGGACAGGCCAAGCTCCCGCGCCATCATCTCCGCGTAGCGCCCGACGGTCTCCGAGTGGCGCGCACTGCCGCTGAAGCGCAGGTCGACGGCTTCCGCCAGGTCGAGGATGACCGCGACGAAGCGCTCGCCCTGGACGTCGCGCGACTGTCCATCTGCGCACTGCGCCGGAGGCAGCGTCCTGCTGTAGAGCACGGTCCTGTCGCGGCCGTTCGCCTTCGCCGCGAACAGCGCCTCATCGGCTGCGCGCAGCAGCGACGCCGCCGTCTCGCCGTGCTGCCCGTAGCCGGCGACCCCGAAGCTGACCGTGAGCGGCAGCGCGTCCCGGGAGAACTCGTCGCGCAGCTCGCACCGAAGGCGCTCGGCGATCGCGAACGCGCTGTGCGGATCGGTGTCCGGCAGGATCAGCGCGAACTGCTCGCCGCCGACGCGCGCGACACCGTCGATCGAGCGCTTGCCCTGCTCCAACACACGCGCCACGCGCTGCAGCGCGGCGTCGCCGACCTTGTGACCCGAGCGGTCGTTGACCTCCTTGAAGTGGTCCATGTCGGCGACGAGCAGCGTCATCTGGCCATGTGCCCGTCGGGCGCGCTCGAGCTCGAGGTCGAGCAGCTCACGAAAGCCGCGTCGGCTGGGCAGCTGGGTGAGCGGATCTGTGCGCGCGGCGTCGTACAGCCGCGCGATCAGCAGCTCTGCCCGTTCGCGCATCGAGCGGACCAGTATCGCGGCGACGAGCAGCGTGCCCATCCCGACCAGCCACCACTCGGGGATTCCGTCTGGCGGCTGCCTCGCGGCCAGCAGCGCGCCGTAGACAAGCCCCACAAACGCGATCTGCACGATCATCTCCCCGGTCGTGAAGAAGTACGCCGAGTAGAGGAACACCCACAGGTAGAAGAAGATCAGCGGGCTGGGGCTCTGCGCGGAGAAGTACGCAACGCCGGTGACCAGCGTGCTCCCCAGCGCCAGCGCGGCTCGCAGGCTCCAGCTCGGGGCCGTGCCCGCGCGCCAGTACAGAACGCCGGCGACGACATACGCGACCCCCACGATCACGAGCAGGCCGACGTCATCCGCGCGCGCGGAATGCGGGAGCGCCGCGGTGATCAGCGCGAGCGTCGCGCCCGCGGCGAACAGTCCCGCGAGCGCCTTGGCCATCAGCCTCGAGTCGAAGCTCCCCTGCAGGCTCCCGTTGGAGTCCCTCGACACGCGCGGCTCATCGGCCATGGAGCTCATGGTCATGGGTGTCGTTTCGGCTCGCGCGTCGCAGTACGTGAGCGTTGGCGCACACGAGCCGACGGCTGTTTCCAGCGCTCGCGGACGGGGCTGTCAGGTCAGGCCGCCGGCTTGACCTGCTCAGGCCGCCGGCTTTGACCTGCACAAGTCGCCGGGTTCGACCTGCTCAGGTCGCCGGCTTAAGCCGTTTTCCGAACGCTGTATAACGATCGTTATACAGAGGACGCGATGAGCGATACGCCGAGCAGCCGCTCGAGCTGCGGGATCGTGCTCTCGGCGCTCGTGTGGTGCACGGTGGCCATGCCCAGCTTCTCAGCGGGCTCGAGGTTGAACGGTAGGTCGTCGACGTAAACGCACGCCCGCGGGGCGGCGCCCGCGCGCTCGGCGCCGAGCTCGTACATACGGCGCGACGGCTTGCGGATGCCCTCAACGCCGGAGATGACCACGCCGTCGAACAGCTCGTCGAACAGATCGTGGGGGTAGCGGTGCACACCCCACGAGTTGGACACGAGCGCCGTGCGGACCCCTGCTTCGCGCGCCATGCGCACTGCTTGCACCATCGCCTCGTCCGGGTGCACGCCAGCGAACAGCCCGTCGATCAGGCCCTCAGGGCCGACCTCGAGCAGGTGCGCGAACTGCAGCTCGAATTCGCGCTCGTCGAGCTCTCCCTTCTCGAGCGCGATCAGCAGCTCGCGAGCCTCGGGGTCCGTTTTGAAGCGTCCCATGAGCGTCTGCGGGTCGATGCCGACCTCCACGCAGTAGGCGTGGAAGGAAGAGAAGAGGTTGGTCGTGAGGACGCCGCCCCAGTCGATCAGAAGCGCCGAGCGCGTCCCCGACTCGATGCCGGGTGGCTCCGTCGCCTGATCCGTGGGGTCGATGTCGCTCTCGCGCGCGGGCTCAGCCACCGAGCGCCACCTCCTCGGCGCGGTCGGCGAGCTCGAGCACGCCCTCGCCGAACTGGCGCAGATAGGGGTCGTCGGTCGTGCCGGCGATCGCGCGCTTGTAGTTGCCCTCCATGAACACCACGCTCTTCCACAGCGCGAGCGTCATGTACCAGCGGATCTCCGCGACCGGGCGCCCGGATCGCTCCTCATAGCGGGCGATCAACTCTTCGCGCGTGTAGAAGCCCTCTGCGCGGGTGACGTTGCCGAGATGCGCTCGCAGACCCTCGCTGGGGTCGCCCTCCTGCGCCCACATCATGCACATGTAGCCGATGTCGGCGAGCGGGTCGCCGATCGTCGCCATCTCCCAGTCGAGCACGGCGTTCAGCCGGGCCGGAGCCTGTGGCGCGAACATCGTGTTGCCGAGGCGGTAGTCGCCGTGGACGATCGTCGCCGCGCCGGAGCTCGGCATGTGCTCGGCCAGCCACGCGCCGACCGTCTCGACGGCGGGGATCTCACGCGTCTTGTTGAGCTCCCAAAGGCCTCCGAAGCGCCGGAGCTGACGCTCCAGATAGCCGGTTGGCTTGCCGAAGTCCTCGAGGCCGGCCGCGCGCCAGTCGACGGCGTGGATCTCCACGAGCGAGTCGATCAACTGCTCGCTGATGCGGCGACGTTCGGGCGGCGTGTCGAGCGGGGCGGGCACGCTCGCGACGATCGCCTCGCCCTCGATCCGCTCCATCACGTAGAACGGTGCGCCGATCGTGGCTGGATCGTCGCACACGGCCAGCACGTCGGGCACCCGCGCGGGCGTGCTCTGGAGCGCGCGCAGCAGACGGGCCTCGCGCAGGACGTCGTGCGCGCTCGGCGGCAGCGGCCCGCGCGGCGGGCGGCGCAGCACGACCTCTGAGCCGTCGCGCTCGATCAGGTAGGTGACGTTCGAGTGGCCCTCGCCGATCGGGGTCGCCCGCAGCGCTCCCTCGCCGAGGCCGTGGGCGTCGAGGAAGGCTCGCAGCGGATCGAGGACCAGCAGCGGAGCACGGCTGTTACCCTCCGCCTCCGCCGGGGTCTGGACGATGTCGTCAGGCGCGATCGGGGCGCTCATCGACGGGAAAGCTATCTAGACCGCAACCTTCTCTGCGCCGAGGTGTCTCAAGCGACCATGCCCAGAATCCGCACGCTTCTCATTTCAACGCTCGCCTGCGCGCTCGTCGCGGGCTCCACAGGCGCAGCTCAGGCGCTCGCCTCGCGAAGCCAGGTCACCTACTTCGAGGCCTCTTCCGAGCTGCTCAACGCCAACACCCGTCATCACGCGATCGAACAGCTGCAGTATCTCGGCGTCAAAGCTCTGCGCGTCGAGCTGAAATGGTACGACGTCGCGCCCTACCGGACCAACGCGTCCAAGCCCAACCTCGACTTCACCCAGCCCGTCAACTACCTGTGGGGCCAGTACGCGATCGTGCTCGCGGAAGCCAAGCGTCTCGGCTGGCCGGTGCTGCTGACGATCACCGGGCCGGCACCGCGCTGGGCGACCGCCAACGGCAAATCCCCCTACATCACGCGTCCTGATCCGAAGGACTTCGAAGAATTCACGACCGCGGTGGCGCGCGAGTTCGGCTCGGAGGTATCGACGTATTCGATCTGGAACGAGCCCAACGAGTCGGTCTTCCTGCTGCCGCAGTGGAACTCCAACGGCACGCCCGCCTCGGGGCGCATCTACCGCGGCCTGTACCAGGCCGGTTATGCGGGCCTGCAAGCCGGTGGGCTGGCGCACCCCAAAGTGCTGTTCGGCGAGACCGCGCCGGTCGGCTACGACAAGGTCAACCCGCGAAAGGAAGGCTCACGCGCGCTGACGCACCCGGTGGCGCCGTTGGCGTTCATGCGCGAAGCGCTGTGCCTGAACGCGAAATACAGGAAAGCCGCCTCATGCAGCGAGCTGCAGATCTCCGGCTACGCGCATCACGCCTACACGCTGCCCGCCGGTCCGTACTTCAAGCCGGGGGAACAGGACAACGTGACGATCGGCGCGCTCTCGCGGTTGTCTAACGCGCTGAACCTCGCCGCCAGGGCGCACGCAATCCCCGGCGGCGTGCCGATCTACCTGACCGAGTTCGGTGTACAGAGCTTCCCAAACAAGTTCCTCGGGGTGTCCGCCGCCAAGCAGGCCGAATACGACGCGATCTCCGAGCACATCGCCTACGAGAACCCGCGCGTGGCGGCGTTCTCGCAGTACCTGCTCAAAGACGACCCGGTCGGCGGGCCCGCGAACTTCCAAACGGGCCTTGAGTACTCAAACGGCAGGGCCAAGCCGCTGTACTCCGGCTGGCCGGTCCCGCTGACGGTCAGCAAGACCGGCCACGGCGTGTCGCTGTGGGGTCTGGTGCGTCCCGCTACCGGTGCGACGAAGGTGACGATCCTCGTCAAAGCCCCCGGATCGCGGCGCTACAAGACGCTGAGGACCGTCACGACCAACAGCGCCGGCTACTGGAGCCTCAGCTCCTCGACCGCGGGGCAGTTCTGGCGCGTGCGCTGGACGAGCCCGAAGGGCGTCAAGTATGAAGGGCCGCCGATCGCCCGGTAGACGGCTGGCACGCTCCGGCATCCGCCTACGATGAAGGGCGATGCCGGAGCTGCCTGAGGTCGAGATCACCGCGCGATTGCTGGACGCGGCGCTGACGGGCGCGGAGATCGCCTACGCGCGAGCACCCGGGATCAACGCGCTGCGAACCTTCGAGCCGTCGCTGTCGGCGCTGGTTGGAGGGCGCGTCACGGCGGTGCGCCGGCGTGGCAAGCAGCTGATCGTCGACGTCGCCGGCGGCGCGGACGATCCGAGGGCGCTGACGGTGCTCATGCACCTGATGTCGGCCGGGCGGCTGCAGCTCTACGACAAGCCGGCGGGACCACGCGATCGGACGTCGCGGGTGCTGATCGGCTTCGCCGACGGTCGCGAGCTGCGGCTGCGCGAGTTCGGCTCCAAGCAGGCCGCGTGGGTGAAGCTGATGCCGTCCGAGCAGCTTGACGAGGACGACGCGCTCGCGGCGCTCGGGCCCGAGGCGTGGCCCGAGCCAGGTGGGGAGGCTGGGCTCGAGGAGCTGCTCGACGCGCCGCGCCCGCTGCACGCGCTGCTGCGCGATCAGCACGTGATCGCCGGGATCGGACGCTCATGGGTCGATGAGATCCTGTGGCAGGCGCGGCTGTCGCCCTACAAGCGCGGCGCTGACCTCGATCGCGGCGAGGTCGAGCGGTTGACGAACGCGATCCGCGAGACGCTCGACGCGGCGCTCTCGCACTACGAGCAGACGATCAGCCTGCCGATCCCGGACAAGCTGCCGATGCCGCTGCGCATCCACCGCCACGAGGGTGAGCCCTGTCCGCGCTGCGCCACGTGGCTGCTCGCCGTTCACTTTGAGGACTACGTGATCGCCTACTGTCCCACGTGTCAGACGGAGGGACGTGCGCTCAAGGACCGCCGCCTCTCGCGTCTTTTGCGATGAGGGCGCCGTCAGCTCGCCGCAGGTGCGATCCGCGCGAGTGCGCTCAGCACGAGCGCGTCGTGCTCGGCCGGCTTGACCTTGCGCAGCACCTCGGCGACCTTGCCGGCGGGATCGATGATGAAGGTCGTGCGCTCGTTGCCGAGATAGGTGCGCCCGTACATGCTCTTGGTGACCCAGACGCCATAGGACTCGGCCACGGCGTGATCCTCGTCGCCGAGCAGCGGGAAGTTCAGGCTGTGCTTGTCGTGGAACTTCTTGATCTTGGCCACGGGATCGGGTGAGATCCCGAGCACCACAGCGCCGGCGTCGGTGTAATCGGCCTGGTGATCGCGCACACCGCATGCCTGCGTCGTGCAGCCCGGCGTGTCGGCCTTGGGATAGAAGTAGAGGACCAGCGCTCGCCCCGCGAAGTCACTGAGCTTGACGGCACGTCCGTCCTGGTCGGGAAGCTCGAAGTCGGGAGCTTGCTGTCCAGGCTCGATCATCGCGCCGATGCTACCGGTGCCGCCGTGCGGGACGGGTCATGGCCTGAGCCACTGCGCAGGGTCGACGTCGGCAAGAGTCTCCGAGAAGGTCCAACGATGCCCAAACGGGTCTTCGGCCGCATATTGACGCTCGCCGTACTCGAAGTCGGTGGGCTCCATCAGGATGCGTGCGCCGGCATCGCGTGAGCGCACGAAGTGGGCCCGAGCGTCGATCACTCGAACCAGCACCGAGTGCGACGCCTCCCCGGGCCTCGGCTCGCGGGTGTCCGGTCGCACCTCGGCGAGAATCACGGCACCCCCATCGGGGATGTCGAGCTGGGAGCGATGCCCCTCGCCGATCCTCAACCGCTCGGCGAAGCCAAACGCCGTGGTGAGCCACACGACGGCTGCCCGGACGTCGGCGACGGTGAGGACCGGAACGGTTGTGGCGGCCGGGATCGAGCGGTTGATCTTCATGACGATCGATGCTACGGGCTCGTGGAGTCGGGGCGCCGCGGAACCCCGACTCCACGAGGCTGGATAAAGTCCTCTTTGTTTCTGACCAATCGGTCAACCGCGAAGTGTGGAACGACCGATACGATTTAGCGAGTTCAAAGATCAGTCGACTTGTGTTCTGAGGAGCATGGATGGCGGTGCCTGAGGGTTACGTATTGGAGGAGGTGGGCACAGACCCCGCGGGTTACGCGGTGCTGCGTTCCCAGGTCGCCTGCGCCGTGCTCGGTCTAGTGATCGAGAAGCCGAGTCACGGCTACGAGATCGGCCAGCGGTTCGAGCGCCGTTTCGGCGGCTTGCTGACAGTCGGCCGCTCATCGATCTATGCGGCGCTCGGAACACTGATGGAGGCCGCGTTGATCGAGAAGATGGCTACGCGTTCCACCACCGGGGTCAGTCGCGGGGCCAAGGCAGGCGCCTGCTATCGAGCCACCGCGGGCGGCGCGCGCGCCTACAGAGCCTGGCTGGCCGAGCGCCTGCGCCGCGATCCACAGCGCGTGGAGATGCTGGGGCGAATGACGCTCGCCGGCGTGCACAGCGTCGACGCGGCACTTGACTTCATCGCTCGCTATGAGCGCGAATGTATCCGCGAGGCCCAGGAGCTCGCGCTACCGGGTCCGGGAGCGTCATCCGCGGACGACGGTGTCAGCGGCCTGGTGGAGCGGCTCTTGATCGAGGAGCGGCGTCGAATGATCGACGCTCAGCTCGCCTGGATCAACTACGCCAGAGCTGAGTTGCTCGCGGCGTCTGCCCGCCCTGCGGGGTCGGCTGGCTCGCCATGAGCCTGCTGTCGATCGCGAACGTGACGAAGCGCTACCCGCGCGGGCGGTTCGAGCGGGTGGCAGTCAGAGACGTCTCGCTCGATATCGAGCCGGGCGAACTCGTCGCCGTGTGGGGTGTCCGCTTCTCGGGGCGCAGCACGCTCCTGCGGATCGCCGCCGGAGTTGAGTCACCTGAAGAGGGCACTGTCTCCTTCGAAGGCCACGACCTCGCGCGGTGCCGCGACAGCGTTCTCGGCAGGCGCATCGGCTACTGCCAAACCGGCTTCTCCTCCTCTCAGCGCGGTCTCGTGATCGAGCACGTCGCGGCTGGCCTGCTGGCGCAGCGGGTCTCGCCCAAGCAGGCGCGAAGGCGCGGTCAGGAGCTGCTGCTCTCAGTCGACGCGGAGGATTGCGCGCAACTCAGGTGTCACGAGCTCGACGGCGCGGAGCTCGCGCGAGTGGCGGTCGCGAGCGCGCTTGCGACCGAGCCGGCACTGCTGGTCATCGATGAGCCGACCAGCGGTGTCGACGTCCTGCAGCGCGAGCCGCTGTTGAAACTGCTGCGTGCGATCGCGAGCGAGGACACAGCCGTGCTGATGAGCGCCGGGGATGCTCAGAGCCTGTCCGGCGCGGATCGTGCGCTGACGATCTACAACGGTGAGCTCCAGGCCGAGCTGCCGCCGGCACAGGTCGTGCCACTGCGCCGCACGGACGTTGGAGCGCGCAGCGGTGAGCGCCATCGCTGGTGACGCCGTTCTAGAACTGGACGGCGTCGTCAAGCACTATCCGGGCTACGGCGGCGATGTAGTGCGCGCGGTGGACGGAGTCACGCTCGCGATCGATCCCGGGGAGATCGTCGCGCTGCTCGGGCCCAGCGGCTCTGGCAAGAGCACGCTGCTGATGCTCGCAGCCGCGCTGATCGAACCCGACGCCGGGGTGGTCCGCTTCGAGGGCCGCACGCTGGCGGGCCTCTCGGCCGGCGACGCCGCCGACTATCAGCGCCGCAAGATCGGGTTCGTCTTCCAGTCCTTCCATCTGATGGCCGGGGTGCCGGCGGTCGAGAACGCCGCGATCAAGCTGCTCGCCGACGGGATGGCATTGAAGCGGGCGCGTCGAACGGCGCTTCCATGGCTGGACCGCGTGGGCCTCGCGGCGCGTTTGAATCACACCCCCGATCAGCTGTCCGGCGGCGAGCGCCAGCGAGTCGCGATTGCGAGGGCGCTCGTGAACGAGCCGCGGCTGATCCTCGCCGACGAGCCCACCGGCAGCCTCGACACGCAGCGCGGCGCCGAGATCCTGGCCTTGCTCGCCGATATCGCCAGACAGCAGCGAGCGGCGGTGCTGATCGTCACCCACGACAGCCAGGCAGGCACCATCGCCGACCGCGTCTGCACGCTGCGCGACGGCCGGCTGATCGATGACCGAAAGCCCTTGGTCGCCGCGCCCGCGCTCGCGCAGCAGCACGGCTAGCGGCGGATGCGGCTCTCGGGGCACATCTACCTGTACGGCAGGCGCCTGCGCACCCGACCGGTACAGGAGCTGCTAGCCGGGGTCGGGATCGCCATCGGGGTGGCGCTCGTGTTCGCCGTGCAAGTTGCCAACAGCAGCATCACCGATGCCTCCAGCGCGATCGTTCGCGGCATTGCAGGGAAGGCGACGCTGCAACTGCGCGCACGCGACGCCACCGGCTTCGACGAAGCCGTACTGCAGCGCGTGGAACGCCTACCCGGTGTCACGAGCGCGGCGCCAATCGTCGACGAGAACGCATCGCTCGTCGGGCACGACGGTCGTCGCGTCGCGATCGATCTCGCGAGCGCTGCGCCGAGCCTGTTGGCACTCGACGGAAGCATCACCCACACCATCTCGCTGCGCGATCTCTCGCGCGGAGGCGTGATCCTCCCGAGCGCGACGGCACACGCGCTTGGGCTGCAGTCCGCGTCCTCGCCGGACGGCGCCCTGCCCCACGTGCAGCTCGACGTGCGGGGCCGCGCTACTTCGGTCGCGGTCGTGGCGGTGCTCGGGCCCGAAGCGATCGGGGCGCTGTCGGGTGCGATGGCGGCGATTGCGCCGCTGGACTTCGTGCAGAGGATCGACGGGCTCAGCGGACGCGTGACGCGCATTCTCGTCACGACTGCGCCCGGCAAGGGGGCGACCGTGCGACGGGAGCTGACAGCGCTCGCGGCGGGGCGCCTGACGGTCGCCGGGGCGGACCAGGATGTCGCGCTGCTCGAACAGGCGGTCGCGCCGAACACCGAGGCGACCGGGTTCTTCGTGTTGGTCAGCGCGATCGTCGGTCTGCTGCTCGCGTTCAACGCGATGCTGTTGACCGTCCCCGAGCGCCGGCGGACGATGGCCGACCTGCGCATGCAGGGCGTGAGGCCTTTGCAGCTGGCGAAGATGCTCCTGTTTCAGGCTGTCTGCCTGGGCGTGGTGGCCTCGCTCCTCGGCCTCGCCGCCGGCGACTTCCTGTCGCGCACGATCTTCCACGCGACGCCCACCTATCTGTCGGCCGCGTTCCCGCTCGGCACCCAGACCGTCATCGGCCTGAAGCCCCTCGTTCTTTCATTCGCGGGCGGCGTCCTCGCGACGTGCCTGGCTGCCGCGCCGCCGTTGTTGGATCTGCGTCGTAATCGCGCAGTCGATGCTGTGTACTTCGAGGACGGTGAACCTGGCCAGGCGCTGGGTCGCAGTGCGCGGCTGCGCCTGCTGATCGCCGCCTGCGTCCTGATCCTGGTCACGAGCGGCCCTCTGCTCGTTTGGCCCTCGGCAATCGTCCCCGCGACGATCGGTGTCGCCGTGGCGACCCTGCTCGCGATCCCGTTCGCCTTCCAGCTCGTCGTGCGCGTCGCTGCGCATGCTGCCGCGTCCTCGGCGCGGCTGAACATGCTCACCGTCGCCGTGCGCGCGCTGCGGGGGACGACTGTGCGCTCGCTCGCGCTCGCGGCCACCGGCGCGATCGCCGTGTTCGGCTGCGTCGTCGCCGAAGACTCCCACAACGACCTGCTGCACGGCCTCTACCGCGACTACTCCCAATACGTCTCCACGGCTGACCTGTGGGTCGTCGGTGCGGACGACGATCTGGCCACGAACAGCTTCCAGGCGGGCCGCCTCCCCGCTCGCATTTCGGCGCTCCCCGGCGTGGGCGCCGTTCGCAGCTACCAGGGGGGCTTCTTGGATTTCGACGGCAGGCGCGTGTGGATCATCGCGCGCGCCGCCAGCACCCCGGCGCCGATCCCCGCGAGTCAGCTGGTGCAGGGAGCGCTCACGACCGCGACGGCGCGCCTGCGCGCAGGCGGCTGGATCACGGTCTCCCAGCAGCTCGCAGAAGCCGAGCATCTGCACGTCGGCGAGCGGCTCACGCTGCCGACACCGAGCGGCCCACACGCCTACCGCATGGCTGCCACCACGACGAACCTGGGCTGGAGCGCGGGTGCGATCATCATCAACGACTACGACTACCGCAGCGCGTGGCAGACCGCAGACCCGAGTGCGCTCGAAGTGAGCGCTCGTCCGGGTGCGAACATCCCCACGCTCGAGCGTGCGATCGTGGCGGTCCTCGGTCCGGGCAGCGCGCTGGCAGTCCAGACGAGCGGCGCGCGGGCGGCACAGGCGGATGTGCTGGCGCGCGAAGGTCTCAGTCGCATGAGTCAGATCACGCGGCTGCTGATGATCGCCGCCGCGCTCGCGCTGGCGGCGGCGATTGGAGCCGGCATCTGGCAGCGGCGCTCGGCACTGGCGGCGTTGCGCATTCACAGCTTTACGCCGTGGCAGCTGCGAGCCGTGCTCACATTCGAGTCGGTGCTCGTGCTCGGCACCGGTGCGCTCGTCGGTGCGCTCGCCGGGGTCTACGGGCACCTGCTGTGCGACCGGTATCTCAGGCTCACGACCGGGTTTCCCGCGCCGTTCGCCGTGGGAGGCTTCCACACCGTACAGACGATCCTGTTGATCGTCGGCGGCGCGCTGATCGTGCTCGCCATCCCAGCCTATGTCGCGTCGCAGGCGCCACCGCAGCTCGCGCTCCAAGACTAGAAACATCGGTTGGGTCGACGCGGAAGTTCCGCTTTTTCATACCAGCATGGTGGTATGAATGCCAAAGGCACGTCCGTAGCGGTAGAGATAATCGCGTTCGTGACGGCAGGCGTGGTCTACTGGCTGACGATCTACCCGCGGGCCAGGTTGGAGATCCGCCGCTGGGCTGCGCGCGCTGGTCAGATCCCCGATCCCACGTTGCGAGCCCAGGCGCTGTTCAAGCTGACCCGCGAGCGCCTGAACCCGGAGGCGGCAGCGTTCTTCGCGGTGCTCGCGCCGCGCCGGCAGCGCGCCACGCTCGTACGTCTGATGGTGTGCTTCCAGATCGCCTATGACTACCTCGATGCGATCAACGAGGAGCCGGACACAGCGGTGCTGCGCAACGGGCTGCAGCTGCACCGGGCGCTCACCGACGCAGTCAGCTCGCGCTCCTCGGGTTGCGACTACTACCGTTATCACCCGCAGCGCGAGGACGGCGGATACCTGGTCGACCTCGTGCGTGCATGCCAGGATGCGCTGCGGGCACTCCCCTCGGCGTCAGCGATCGAGTCGCTGCTGATCCACGCGGCTGAGCGTTGCGGAGAGGCGCAGAGTCGAAACCATGCGATGCTCGTCGAAGGCGACGGACAACTGATCGACTGGGCGAGCAGCCAGCGCGAAACCGGTGAGTACCTGTGGTGGGAGCTCGCCGCTGCAGGCATCTCCTGCCTGGCGCTGCACGCCCTGTTCGCCGCCACCGCCTGCGCGACGACGCTGGAGGAGGCGGGGCGCATCGACATGGCGTATTTCCCGTCGGTGTGTGCGATCAGCGCGCTACTCGACAGCCTTGTCGACCAGTCCGATGACAGCGCCGGAACGAACCACAGCTTCGTCGCGCACTACGACAGCTCGACGGTGGCGGCCCGACGCTTCGCTGCGATCACCAGCGAAGCCCGCGCGCTCTCCAGCGTGCTCACAGACCATCACCGTCACGGGGTGATCCTCGCCGGGATCGCCAGCTTCTACCTCTCAGCCCCTGGGGCGAGCAGTGAGCTCGCGCTGCCTGTCGCGACGCGTACGCTCGATTGTCTCGGACGATCCAGCGCGCCGATTCTGGCGGTGATGCGGCTGCGCCGTTGGAGCGCCGGCTGAGCGCAGGGACGCGCCGTCGCTGCGCGGCGCAGACCCAACCGAATACTGGACGCCAGTTCAAAGCGGGAGCCGATACTTGCGGGTCGCCGGCTCTTGGACGAGCAGCCCGAAGGCCACGAGCGTCGTCATGTAGCGATGCGTCGTGCTCGGGCTCAGCCCCAGCTGCCGTGCGACTTCGACGACGCCGCGGCCCTCTTCGCCGGAGATGAACAACGCGAGTATCAGCAGGCCGCGAAACAGCGAGTGCGAGAGGCGTCCGCTCTCGAGCTCGCTGTAGTAGCGCTCTTCGAGCGAGCTCGGTGACAGCGCCTGCTCGGCCACCAGGCCGGAAAGCAGCAGGCTGAGGCTCGGGCCGTGAGCTTGAGCGTTGGCGCTGATGACGCGCTCGACCTGGGCCTCCGTCAGTTCGAGCGAAACCAACTCGCGGGACCCACGTGCGGCGCCGGGCGCCGGGCGGCGGCTCGGTTGACGGGGCTGTGCTCGAACCGTGGGTGCGTTCTCGGTATCCATCGTCCATACAGATGATGGCGCCCGGCCGGCGCCGCGATAAGGCGCGGCGTGAATATTCAGGCGATGGACTATTGATCGAGCCGATATCGTCCCCGCCATGGAGGACGAGTCGCAGGACAACGGAGACGGCCAGGATTGGCGCTTGGAGGCCGAGCTCGATGTGCCTGAGCCCGGCGGTGCGCTGCGGTCGCTGCTCGGTCGTGTTCGCGGGCCGGATGTCGCCAAGGAGCTGGAGGCGATGGTCCCGCACGACGTCGTGATCACGCACGACGGCAAGCGCCTGTTCGCCTACGCCGCCGACGAGCAGACGCTCGTGGCCGCGCGTCACGGGCTCGAGCAGGTACTCGCGCACGACGGGATCACGGCGAGCGTGCGCGTCAGCCACTGGGACGACGAGCGCGACAGCTGGCGCCAGACCGATCCGCCGCTGAGCGCCGAGGAGCGCCAGTCCGAAGCAGCCGCCGAGCGCGACCTGGAGACGATCGAAACACGCTCGCTGATCGTCACCTCGGGTCGGCTGATCCGCGAGGAAGTCGAGCAGACCATGCGCGACTGGGCGGCGAAACTCGGGTTGGAATGTGAGATCGTCGAGCACCCACACCTGCTCAGCTCACAGCAAGCCTTCACAGTGACCGGCTCCAAGCGCAAGATCGACGAGTTCGCACGCGGCCTGCAGGCAGAGGAGTTGGCGACGATCCGCGCCGAGACGACGGTCATGCTGAGCCCGCTGTAGAGAGCAGGCAGTGGCGTCGCGAGCACCCGACACGTGGTCCGGGGCGGCGGCGATCGTGAAGCGGATCCCGCAGGCGCAGGCCGCGCGTGAGATGGCCGACGAGTTTGAGCGGCGAATGCCCGCGTTCGAGCATCTCTCCGAGTCCTCGCGCGCCGAAGTGTTCAGCGGCCTGCAGCGGACGCTCGCGCGCTGGTCGCGCTTCGTCGCCACCGGCGTGATGCCTCCGGACAGCGACTTCGAGCCGCTGCGCGAATGGACCCGCGCGCGCGCCGCCGAAGGCGTGCGACTGGAGGATCTGCTGCGCTCCTTCGGGCTGGCACACCAGCTCGGGTGGGAGCTGCTGCGACGCCACGCGCTGCGCGGTGAGTCCGACGTGTTGCTCGAGCTCGCGGCGCCGCTCGCCCGGTATGTCGATCAGGTGTCGGCGCTGGTCACCGAGACCTACCTGGCCGAGCGCGAGCTGCTGGTGTCCGAGGAGGAGCGCCGGACGCGCAGCCTGCTCGAGCGTCTGTGCGGCGCCGCGCCGCTGGACGCGGCCGATGGTGAGCTCGCAGAGCGCCTCGGCGTTCCCGTCGACTGCGATTACGCGGCCTTTGCCGTGGCGCTGCCGGGGCGCCCGCCGCACAGCCACGCGGCGCTCGCGGCGCGTCTGCGGCGCGCGGGCTGGAGGCTGGCGGTAACGCAGAGCGACTGCGTGATCGGCCTGACGTGGAAGCCGCTCGAGCTGCTGGACCTGGGCGAGGGACACGACGTGGTGCTGGCGATCGGAGCGCCGAGAAATCACTCCGAGCTGGCTGACGCACGGGAGGAGGTGACGTGGCTGGCAGAGTACGCGCGCCGCGTCGGTCTGCGCGGTCGGCTGAACGCCGAGGATCATCTGCTGGAGATCATGCTGGCCGGCTCGCCGCGGCTCGCAGCGCGGCTGCGCGAGCGGGTGCTCGAGCCGCTGGCGGACGAGGATCACGCGGAGCTGGTCAACACCCTGAGGACGCTGCTCGACTGTCGTCTCGATCGCACCGCCACGAGCGCAGCGCTGCACGTGCACCGCAATACGCTCGCCTACCGCCTCAAGCGCATCGAGGAGATAGCCGCGCTCGACCTCGCGAGCCCGCACGATCTCGCCTGCGTATATGCCGCCCTCGCCAGCGACGTTCGGCCGCACGACTGACGAGCTCGAGCACCGCACGACTGTGCATATGCACAAGCGCAACGGGTAAAGTTCGGCAGAACGTCATTGCACGGAGACGGCAACTGCGCGTACTGTCAACTGCGAAGGGTGGCGCGCAGTGTTTCCGCCGGACGCGAGCGACAAGGAGAGAGGGATGCCGAGGGAGAGAGGGATGGCTGGGGGTCCGACGCACATGTGGGGCTCGAGACTCGGCCGGGCCGCGCTGGCTGCGGTTGCGGCGGCGCTGGCGCTGGCCGCGCTCGCGTCCTCTGCGAGCGCGATGCACGCGGCGCGGACGCGTCAGGCGGTGGTGAAGCGCACCACGTTCGCCGTCCAGGAGAGTCACGCAGAAAAGAAGGCGGAAACGATCTCGACTCCGCAGTTGGGGACGGTCAAGCTCGACCGGATCGGGATCATCAAGGTCCACCCGAAGGGAGAAAGCGCCCCGAACGTACTCGTGATGGAGCCGGGCACCTCGGCTGCGGCGGCCTACTTTGTGCCGTTCGCCAAGGCCCTGATCGCTTCGACGCCGGGCTGGCAGGTGTGGGCCGTCGAACGCCGCGAGAACTTCCTCGAGGACCAGCAGGAGCTCACCAAGTACAAGTTCGGCGAACTACCGGCGGAGCTGGAAAATCCGAACACTAAAAAAGACGAAGCACCCTCGGAACAGTTCTTCAACTACTACCTGGGCTACCTCGGGCAGGACGAGCAGAAAGCCACCGAAGAAGTAACCGCTGCGGTGACCAAACTCGTCACGGAGAAAGTCGAAGAAACGCTCGAAGCGAAGGTCACGAAAATCGCCCTGGAAGAGGTCGAAGCCTTCGTCGTCGAACAGGTCATAGGGCAGGCGTTCGAAGAAACGGGCGGCAGCGAACCGGCGTTCAGGGAAAGGATCGCGTCGCTCGCGGCGGCATACAAAGCGAGCCACTTCAAAGAAGTCCTCGAAAAGGCTCACGAATTCGGTCTCAAATACGAGGCGGAACACTTCACGGAACTGAGCGAAGAAGGCGAGCGCCTGGGCGCTGAAATCGGCGCCAAATACCAGGCCGAACACGCGGCGGAACTCGAGAAACAGGGCGAGGAAGACTTCGCCAAACTGGTCGCGGAGTTCAAAAACCACTACGAACCGGTTCCGGAACCGCTCGTCGAGTTCGCCAAGAACTGGGGTATGGCGCGGACGGTTGACGATCTCAACGCGGTCATCGAAAAGGCCAAGGCGCTCGGCGGCAAGGTCGTGCTCGGCGGCCACTCACTCGGCGGCTCGGTCGTGACGGCGTACGCGACGTGGGACTTCGGTGGCACGCCGGGAGCCGCTGGACTGTCCGGGCTCGTGTACGACGACGGCGGCAGCGGGCCGGCTTCGATCAAATCAGAAGAAGAAGGCAGCAACGCGCTCGCGAAACTCGACGAGCCGACGGAAACCCCGTGGCTGGCGTTCGGCGGGATCGTTGCGCCGGATCTCGGGCTGTTCTCGATCACCGGCTCGACGCTGACGACGGTTGAACCGAACGGGCCTTCGCTGCTCGAAAAGTTCCCGTTCCTGCCCTCCGACCTGAAAGGGCCGCCACAGGACAGCCCGGCGACGAACGAAGCCGGCTTTGGGTTCTCGGTCAACTACAAGACCTCGCCCGTGTCGCTGGCGGCAGCTCAGATACACGGCGGCGAAGGCATCAACGAAGTCGCCGAAGCCGACGGTCTGCACGGCTGGAACGGCGCCGGTGCGCTGACCCCGGTCAGCCGCTATGCGGAAATGCTGGCGGGGACGGGCCTGCGCGAAGCCAGCGGCTCGGAGTGGTACTTCCCGGCGCGCCTGACGCTGGACACGGGCGCTGTCAACAACGGCATCGCAACGCCGTCGCAGAAAGTCCTCGGACTGCAGAGCACGATGGGGACGCAGCTGCCGAAATCGCTGCACATCCTGGCGATCGACACCGAACTGGACACGCTCTTCGGTGGCGGCGGGCAGACCGTCCTGACGGAGGCCGAAGCGCTCGCCGAACAGAACGGGATCACGAGCGAAAACGTGAAGCTGATCGACCGGCTGAACGAGTACTCGCACAACGACCCGGCCGGTGCGCTGCCCGAAGAACACGAAGGCGTAGAAGCCAACGTGTTCCTGAAGGAACTGCACCCGTACCTCGAAAAAATCGCCAAAGACGAAGAAGGGGCGTAGCCGCATCACACGTGCCCCGCGCGGCTGAGCAGAGCTCGAGCCGCGCGGGGTTGCGCGTGACCTCGCTCAGGGCCGCGTCATGCCACCGACGAGCATGCCCGAGCCGAGGTGCGCCCCGAGCACCGGGCCGACCTCTGTGCAGAACAGTGGCCCGAACCCGAACAGCGCGGTGCCCTCGCTGACAAGTAGCTCGGCATCGGCGGGTGATTGGGCGTGCTGGACGATCCAGTCGCTGGCGCCGCGCTCGCGCAGCTCGAGGATGTAGGCGAGCATCCGCTCGAGCGCGCGCCGGTGGGTGCGCACGCGTCCCACCGGCGCGATCTCGGATGCGAAGGTGAGGATCGGCTTGACCTTCAGCGCCGTCCCCACGAGCGCTTGGGCGGCGCCGATGCGCCCGCCGCGGCGCAGGTACTCGAGCGTGTCCAGGCAGAACCAGATGTCGAGGCGCTCGCGGCCGCGGCGAACGCCGTCGACGACCTGTTCGAGCGTCGCACCCTGCGCCGCGAGCTCCGCGGCCAGCAGCACCAGGCAGCCGAGCCCGCCGGCGCCGGTCTGGCTGTCGAGCACCTCGACCCGACCCGGATGCGTCTGCTCGGCGAGGATCCGCGCCGCTTCGCGCGCGCTCTCGCACGTCCCCGACAGGCCGGCGGCGATGTGGATCGAGACGACGTTGCAGCCCGCCTGCAACAGCGGCTCATAGGTTGACAGGAAGTCGCCCACCGACGGCTGTGAGGTGGTCGGCAGCTGCGGCGAGTCGTGCAGCCTCCGGTAGAACGCGTCGAGGTCGCGGTACTCGTCCTCCGCGCGCAGATCCCCGTCCCAGCCGACGTACAGGCTCACCTGCCGGATCGCCCAGCGCTCGATCAGCGACTGCGGCAGATAGGGCGTGCTGTCGGTGACGACGGCCACCTGGCGGGTGGTCGTGTGGCTGTCGGCGGCCTTGGGGGTGCTCACGGGCTGCTTAGCCTACGGGCTCGAGCAGCCGGGCCGCGCGGCCCGCCACGTGGGGATCAGCGAATCAACGGATCCAGGCGCGTCGCGCGGATCGTCTCGCGCAGGGTCTGCATGGCGTCGTGTTTGGGCCGCCAGCCAAGCTCGCGCCGCGCCTTGCTCGCGCTCATCAGCACCGGCTCGCGGAATGCGGCGATCCACTGCGCCTGGGCGGGCAGGAAGCCGAGCCTCGCGATCATGTCCGCGACCGCATCGACCGCCAGCTCGGGCACCGGAATCGAGTACCAGCCGAGCTCGTCGGCGAGCAGCTTGATCGTCAGCTCGCCCGATGCGGCGAGGTTGTAAGCGCCGGGTGCGCCGCGGCCGAGCACCGCCGCGCGCATCGCGCTGGCGACATCGTCGTGGTGGACCAGCTGAAACGGGACCCCGGGGTCCGGCAGCACGGGCTTGAGGATCGGCACTCCCTCGAGCAGGCTGAGCACCGGTCCGGGCAGGCGCTCGGAGATCTGGGTGTAGGGAAGGCTGTCGATCAGCAGCGGCGCGTGCGGCCCGGCGACGATGCACGGGCGAAAGACGTAGCCGGCGGTGCGCCCGCCTGTGAGCGTCCTCGCCAGCAGCGCCTCGACCTCGGCCTTCTGCGCGGAGTAGTAGTGGGCGGCGGTACCCCGCGCGGGGACGTCCTCGGTGAGCGGCTGGGGGTTGTCGCGATGGAAGCCGTATGCGGCCACCGAGGAGGCGTAGACGAGTCGTTGTGCGCCCGCGGCGACGGTCGCCTCAAACACGTTGCGAGAGCCGATCAGGTTCACCTCGCGGCTCTCCTTGGCGCCGCCCATGATCATGAACGCGAGGTGCACGACGACGTCTGCGTCGCGCACGAGCGCGTCGACAGCGTCACGGTCGAGGACGTTGCCCTGACGGTAGGACACCTTCCGCCAACCTCTGCCCTGCGCGTCGAACGGCCTGCGAGCCATGCCGATGATCGACTCGACCTCGCGTGAGCGCTCGAGCGCATCCACGACCGCCTGGCCGATCTCGCCGGTCGGACCTGTGACCGCTACCCGGAGACCTGCGCTCTTGGCGGCGCGCGTCGGCATTGACGCTTTCTAGCGCATCTCATCCACGGCGTGACACTTCGCGGATCGCGCGTCGCAGCGACAGTGCGAGGATCGCGAGCACGGCCAGCGGCATGATCCACCAGGCGGCGACATCGGTGGTGGCGACGAGGGCGGTCAGTCCCAGAGCAACCGCGACCCCGATCGCCGCACGCCAATCGTCGCCGACGACGAACTCCCATGCGCCCAGCGCGACCCGCCTGGCGGCGCTCATACGCCGGCGCTCGCTGGTTCGGCGGCCGCCTCGCCGCTCGCCGGCGCCGGCTCGTCGGACGCCAGCGCCACGGCGCGACGCACGGCACGCGACATCGCGATCGACACGAGCGCCAGCCCGGGGATGATCGCCAGCAGCGCCGCATCGCCGCCGGGCCAGTGCGCGCCGGCTCCCTCCGCGCCCCAGAAGATCCCGAACGAGCTGAGCATCACGCCGACGCCGAACTTCAGCGCGTTCTCCGGCACCCGCGCAAGCGGTGCGGCGGCGGCGAATCCCGCTGCCACCACGACCAGCACTGCAAGGCCCGCCGCAGCGGCCGCGAGCGGGACGCGGTGCTGGTTGGCGCCGAAGGTGAGCACGATGAAGGCGACCTCGAGCCCCTCGAGCAGCACGCCCTTGAAGGCGACGCTGAAGGAATATCCGTCGAAGCCGGGCCGTGCCCGGCCGGCGGCGAGCGCCGCGTCCCGCTCCTGCTGGTAGCTCGCCAGCTCGTCGTGCTTGGCCTTCACGCCGGCCGAGCGCAGAATCGCCTTGCGCAACCATTGCAGGCCGAAGATCAAAAGCAGACCGCCCACCAGCAGCCGCAGGAGATCGATCGGCAGGCTCGTGATCGCCGGACCGAGCGCCACGACGATCGCGGCGAGCACGAGCAAAGCGGCTCCGACGCCACTGATCGCCGAGCGCCAGCTGCGCGTCGAGCCAACGGCGAGCACGATCGTGAGCGCCTCGACCGCCTCGACGGTGCACGCGAAGAAGACGGAAAGGGCGAGCCCTAGATCCGCGCCGCTCATGTGGTGTGGTGTCCCGCAGTGGGGGGCATGCCGAGGTGATCCCACGATAGGGGACTCCGGACCGCGAGATCGGGCACCGCGGCGAGAACCGGCGGCGAGGCCGCATGCCGCGCTGTGGGCGCCCTCGGGCACCGTACGCTGAGACGGTGACAGCGTTCCTCGCCTCCACCTCGATCGGCCAGAGCATCAGCTCGTTCCTGAGCGCCGCCGGGCAGTTCTTCGCGGACCTCGCGGCGGTTCACTGGCTCGCACTGCTTGGCGGGCTGGCGTTCTTCGGGCTCAACCTGACGCTGCGCTCGCGCGCGTTCTTCAACAGCCTGCGCGCTGCGTACCCGGCGACCCCCTTTCAGTGGCGGCGGATTTGGGGAGCGTATCTCGCGGCGGTGGGCTTCAACAACGTGGTCCCTGCACGCGGCGGCGACGTGATCAAGCTGTTCCTGACGCGCTCCTCGATTCCGGGCTCGCGCTATCCGACCGTCGCCGCTGCCTTCTTCGTGGAGTCGATCTTCGACGTGGGCGTCGGCGTGTTCGTGTTGATCTTCGCGTTCACTCAAGGCGTGTTCCCGAGGCCGCCGGACTTCTCGAAACTGAGCTCGTTCGACATCTCATACCTTGCCGAGCATTTCCACCTGACGCTGTTCCTGCTCACCGCGCTCGGCGTCGCCGGGCTGGTGGCGTTCGCGCTGCTGTCCGAGCGTGCGAAGGCGTTCTGGTCGCGCGTTCGCCAGGGGCTCACGATCCTGAGCGATCGTCGCCGCTACCTGCGGGAAGTCGCGGCGCTGCAGGCACTCGGGTGGGTGAGCCGGTTCGTCGCCTTCTGGTTCCTGCTCGACGCATTCCGTGTCGGGGGCTCGGTCAAGAACGTGCTGCTGGTGTTCGCGGTCAACCAGGTCGCGGGAGCTGTGCCGTTCACGCCCGGTGGCGCCGGCGTCCAGCAGGCGCTGCTGGTCAAGGTGTTCGCGGCGAGCGCGCCGACGGCTGTCGTGGCGGCATACTCGGTCGGCCAGCAGATCGCGATCGCTGTGTTCACAGCTCTGATCGGCCTCGGCGCGGTGGTCTTCATCTTCCGCTTCCGGTCCTTCGGCGAGGTCCTGCACGCGGGGCGCGCCTCACGCGAGGCGGAGCGCGAAGCCGAGCGGGCGGGCGCGCATGGATATTGAGTTCGTCCAGGACGGCGCTGCGCGCCGGCTGGACTACTGAAGCCCCTCGCGCGCCTCGCGCACGAGCGCCACGGCCTCCGGGAACACGCGCGCGATGACGGTGCGGATCTGCTCGGCTTGGGCCTCTGCGTTGCCCTGAACGTTGACGCGACCGACCGCCGCGACGGTCATGTCGACGGCGAGCTTGATCGCGTTGTCGGCCCACACGAGGCGCTGATTGCCCTGCATCTGTTCAGCGAACTCGGCGAGTCGTCGTTGCAGCTCCTCGGGGTCGCCGAACATGTCGCCGAGTCCACCACTTTCCATGCCCGCATCATAGACTGCCCTGCTCATGCCGAGCGCAACAGAGATCAAGGCGCAGGTCGCGCGCGAGACGCACTTTCGCAGCCGCCTCGCGGTGCCGGCGTTCGCGGGCGGCTTCCTGTACCTGCTGAGCGCGATCATCATCTCGGGCACGCTGAGCGGCGCCCCGACCGTGGGCCTGCTCCAGGGACTCGCGCCGGCGCTGTCGGGCGTGGCCAACCCGACGGTCAGCCCACGCACGCCTGAGGTCAAATTCGTGAGCCATCACGCGTTCTCTCTGATCGCGGGCAGCCTGCTCGCGGCGATCGCGATCGCCGCGCTGACGCTGGTCCTGCTGGCGCTCCTCGATGCGACCCGCTTCCGGCGGCCCACGACGTTGGCGGCTGCGCTGCCGCTGGTGATCGTCGGAGGCATCGCCGTGGCGCTGGTCAGCCTCGGGCACCAGATCGCGAGCGCGATCGAGACGCACAACTTCGTGACTTCGCACAACTACTCCAATCACGCGGTCGAACAGGCGCTAACGGCCGGCACCGCCAACACGGTCTCCGATTACGTCGACCTGCTCGCCGGACTGGCGCTCGCCGCCGGAATGGTTGCGACGCTGATCAACGCCTTGCGAGTCGGTCTGCTGCCCCGCTGGATGGCGTTCGTGGGCATGTTCGCCGCGCTGCTGATCTTCCTCCCGATCGGCGGCGCCGAGCTGCAGCTCGTGCCGGCCTTCTGGATGGTGATGATGGGCATCCTGTTCGTCGGTCGCTGGCCCAAAGGTGACCCGCCGGCGTGGGCGGCAGGCGAAGCGCGCCCGTGGCCCTCACAGGCACAGCTGCGCGCCGAAGCGGGGGGTGGCGGGGGCTTGTCGCCGAGCCCGGCGGCCGCAGGCGCGACACCGGCACCGGCACCTGCGGCGGGCCAAGGCTCCTCGGGCCGGCGCCGGCGCAAGCGCAGCGGACGCAGCTGACGCGGTTCGGATGATTAGCCGCGCTTGCTAGCGGGAAAAATGTATGCGGGAGCGGCGCGCTGGCGACCCTCCGGCGTCCGTTCGCCAGGGACCCCACTCAACAGGTTTGAGGCGGCCGCTGCAGAGGCTAGTCAAAGGAGGCTCTCATGGAGGCAGCTGCAATTCACCGTGATCCGCGCGAAGACGGGGGCCAGCGTGAGGATCCGACGCGGCCGGCGGTCGCCGGCTGGAAACCGGCGGACCCCGGCCCGCTCGGCCTCGCGGCTTTCGCGATGACGACGTTCGTGCTCTCGATCTTCAATGCAAACCTGGTCGACGAAAAGGGCGTGCCGGTCGTGCTTGGCCTCGCGCTGGCGTATGGGGGCATCGTGCAGCTGATCGCGGGCATCTGGGAGTTCCGCACGGGCAACACCTTCGGCGCGGTGGCCTTCTGCTCGTTCGGTGGCTTCTGGATCTCCTTCTGGCTGTTGAACGTGTTCTACGCCAAGGACATCGGCGGCAACGCGGGGCACGCGATCGGCGTCTACCTGTGGGCGTGGGCGATCTTCACCACCTACATGGCGGTGGCGGCGCTGCGCACGAGCGGTGTGGTGCTGCTCGTGTTCGTGCTGCTGGCGGCAACGTTCATCCTGCTGGCGATCGGCTCCGACGGGCCCCACCCGACGGTCACGCACTGGGGCGGGTATCTCGGCCTCGCGACGGCGGCCGCGGCGTGGTACGCGTCGTTCGCGGCGGTGGTGAACTCGACGTTCGGGCACACGGTGCTGCCCACCGTTCCGCTTGGACGGGCGTAACAGGGTGGCGCGCTCGCACAGCGCGGCGGTGGGAGAATAGCTCCCCGGCGCGACCGGACACCCGGGGAGCTCGAGACAGGGGAGTGACGAGATGTCGACCGAATCGAAGACAGCGGCGGGCGGGGAGCTCGACGCGGAGCTGGCGTCGCTGCTGGAGGTGGAGAAGTTCGATCCGCCGCCGGAGTTTCGCGAGCACGCGCTGTTGAACGATCCGAGCGTGTACGAGCGCGCGGCGGCGGATCCACTGGGCTGGTGGGAGGCGCAGGCGCAGGAGCTCGAGTGGTTTCAGCGCTGGACGCGTGTGCTCGACGACGAGGACCCGCCGTTCTACAAGTGGTTCACGGGTGGCATGCTCAACGTCTCCTACAACTGCCTGGATCGGCACGTGATCGCCGGCAGGGGGGGACGCGTGGCGTTGCACTGGCGCGGCGAGGACGGCCAGGAGCGCGACATCACATACGCGGAGCTGCTCGGCGACGTCGAACGTTTCGCGAGCGCCCTGAAGGATCTCGGCGTGGACAGGGGCGATGTCGTCGGGATCTACCTGCCGATGATCCCGGAGGTCGTGGTGGCGATGCTCGCGTGCGCGCGCATCGGCGCGCCCCACAACGTCGTCTTCGGGGGCTTCTCGGCGGAGGCGGTGCGCGAGCGCATGGAGTTCTCCGAGGCGAAGGTGCTGATCACGGTGGACGGCGCGGCGCGCAAGGGCAAGACGGCGGCGGTGAAGGACCGCGTCGACGAGGTGATGGGCGATTTGGCGAGCCTCGAGAAAATCGTGGTGGTGCAGAGCAAGGGCACGCCGTGTGCGATGCAGGATGGCCGCGACGTCTACTACGAGCAGATCGTCGCCGCCGCCGACCCGGTGTGCCCGCCCGAGCCGCTGGACGCGGAGCACCCGCTGTACATCCTCTACACGTCCGGTTCGACGGCCAAGCCGAAGGGCATCCTGCACACGACCGGCGGCTACCTGACCGGCGTCTCGGCGACGCACCGCTACGTGTTCGACCTGAAGCCGGAGTCCGACGTGTACTGGTGCGCGGCCGACGTCGGCTGGGTGACGGGCCACTCCTACATCGTCTACGGACCGCTGTGCAACGGCGCGACGTCGGTGATGTGGGAGGGGGCTCCGGACTACCCAAACAAGGGCATCTGGTGGGAGATCGTCGAGCGCTACGGGGTGACGATTCTGTATTGCGCGCCGACGGCGATTCGCGCGTGCATCAAGTGGGGCGCACAGTGGCCGAACCAGCATGATCTGTCCTCGCTGCGGCTGCTGGGGTCGGTCGGCGAGCCGATCAACCCGAAGGCATGGCTGTGGTACCACAAGGTGATCGGGCACGAACGCTGTCCGATCGTGGACACGTGGTGGCAGACGGAGACGGGTGCGATCATGATCACGCCCCTTCCCGGAATAACGGCGACGAAGCCGGGCTCGGCGACGTTCCCGTTCCCGGGTGTGTTCGCCGAGGTCCGCGACGAGTCGACCGGCGAGCCGATCGAGCAGGGCCAGGGCCTGCTGGTGCTGACGCAGCCGTGGCCATCGATGCTGCGCGCCCTGTACAAGGAGCCGGAGCGCTTTGTCGAGACGTACTTCTCGCGCTTCGGGTCCGAGACGTATCTCGTGGGTGACGCGGCGCGGCGCGACGCGGACGGCTACCTGTGGGTGATCGGTCGCATCGACGACGTCGTCAACGTGTCAGGCCACCGCCTGTCGACTGCGGAGGTCGAGTCGGCGATCGTCGCGCATCCGGATGTGGCGGAGGCGGCGGTGATCGGTCAGCACGACGAGGACAGCGGCCAGGCGATCGTCGCGTTCGTGACCCTGCAGGGAGATCTCGAGGGCGACGAGCGCACTGTCGAGGGCATCCGCGAGACGGTGGCGGAGCGAATCGGCAAGTTCGCGCGTCCGAAGCGGATCATCTGGGCGGATGACCTGCCCAAGACACGCTCGGGCAAGATCATGCGCCGCCTGCTGCGCGACATCGCGGAGGGACGCGCGCTGGGCGACGTGACGACGCTGCGTGATCCGGCCGTGATGGGCGCGCTCGAGGAGCAGGTCAAGCAACTGCAGGCCGAGGAGGCCTGAGGACTTCGATTTAAGGGCGGCCTGCCGGCCGCCTGTCGGCGTGCGCATTTCGGCGCGTGGGTAGGGTAAGCCCTTAGGTGCGCTTGCGCCAGCGCTGCGATGATTCGGTGATGGCCTCTGCCCAGGCACCAGTGGGGCCGGCCCGGGCGCCCCTGTCTCGCAGGCCCGACCGCGGCCTGCTGGGTGGCGTGTGCGCGGGTCTGGCCGAGCATTTCGGCGTGCCGGTGGTGGTCGTGCGGATGGTGGTGGTGATGATGGTGGCCTTCGGCGGCGTGGGGATCGCCGCGTATGCGCTGGCGTGGACGCTTGTGCCGGTGGCGCCGGACAGCGAGCGTCGCAGCGGGCCCTGGGAGGCGCTGCGCCAGGCGCTGCTGATCGGCCTGGGCGCGATCGTGGCGCTGGGCGTCCTACATCACCTTGCCTCACGGATGAGCTATGGCGACGCGCTGTGGCCGATGGTGCTGGGCATCTGCGGGCTGGCGCTCGTGTGGCGCCCGATCGCTGCCGCCGATCGACCGTCGGGGCGTGGGCCGGCGTCGCTGGGCGGGCAGCTGCTCGGCGCGTTCAGGGTCGACGCGCCGCGCTTGGTGCTCGGCGTGCTGCTGGTGTCGTTCGCGTCGGCCGGTCTGCTGCATCTGGTCGGCGTCCAGCGCAACCTGGGCGAGGCGATTGGCGTGGTGGCGATCATCGCGACGATCCTCGGCCTGCTGACGGTGCCGTGGTTCGTGCGGATGGGGCGCAGCCTGTCGTTCGAGCGCTCGGCGCGAATCCGCGAGCAGGAGCGCGCGGAGGTGGCGGCGCACCTGCACGACTCGGTGCTGCAGACGCTGGCGCTGATCCAGAAGCGCGCGGGCGACCCGCGCGAGGTCGCGGGGCTGGCGCGCCAGCAGGAGCGGGAGCTGCGCAGCTGGCTGCTGGAGCGCCCCGACCCCGGTGAGCGGGCGAGCGTGGCCGCGGCACTCGAGCGCGCGGCGGCGGAGGTCGAGGAGCTGCACAGAGTGCCGATCGAGGTGGTGACGGTCGGCGACGGGCCGCTGAACGGCAGACTCGAGGCGGTCGTGCAGGCGGCGCGCGAGGCGATGACGAACGCGGCCAAGTTCGCGAGCACCGAGCGCGTGGACCTGTACGCGGAGGTGGAGCCGGACAGGGTGGAGGTGTTCGTGCGCGATCGCGGCGTCGGCTTCGACCCTGGCGCGATCCCGTCCGACCGCCGCGGCGTGCGCGACTCGATCATCGCTCGCATGGAGCGCCACCATGGCCGCGCCGCCGTGCACAGCCGCCCGGGTGAGGGCACCGAGGTCGAGCTGGTGATGGAGCGGGGGCCGGGCGCGTGAGCGCCGCGACGGGGCTGGAGGAGCAGAGCGTTGGCGACAGGCCCCGCGTCGTGATCGTCGACGACCACCATCTGTTCCGCTCGGGTGTGCGCGCGGAGCTCGGCGTGGAGCTGTCGGTGGTGGGGGACGCGGGGAGCGTGGAGGAGGCGGTGGGCGTGATCCGCGAGCAACGACCGGATGTGGTCCTGCTGGACGTCCATATGCCGGACGGCGGCGGCGTTGAGGTGATCGCGCGCGCGGGCGAGGAGTCCGTCGGTGCGCTTCCTGGCGCTGTCGGTGTCCGACGCGGCGGAGGATGTGATCGCGGTGATCCGCGCGGGCGCACGCGGCTACGTCACAAAGACGATCTCCGCCGGGGAGCTCGCAGAGGCCGTACGACGGGTGGCTGGCGGCGACGCGGTGTTCTCCCCGCGTCTGGCTGGCTTCGTGCTCGACGCGTTTGCCAAGGACACCGGCGCGACCGCGTCGGATCCCGCGCGCCCGGCGGCCGAGGATCCCGAGCTTGATCAGCTGACGCCGCGTGAGCGCGAGGTGCTGCGCCACATCGCGCGCGGCTACATGTACAAGGAGGTCGCCCAGCGTCTGGGGATCTCGGTCAAGACCGTCGAGGCGCACGTGTCGGCGGTGCTGCGCAAGCTCCAGCTCTCGAGCCGACACGAGCTCAGCCGCTGGGCCGTGCAGCGGCGATTGGTGAGCCTCGACGGGCCCTGAGGCCCTACTAGGGCGATCCCCGATTGCGCGGCGCCGCGCTGCCGATAACAATGGGTAGACATGGATTCGAGCTCGTCACCGGCGATCGAGACGACCGGCCTGACCAAGCGCTTCGGCGAGCGTGCCGCGCTCGACGGCATCGACCTGCAAGTGCCACGCGGCGTGGCTTTCGGCTTCCTCGGTCCCAACGGCGCCGGCAAGACGACGATCATCCGCACGCTGCTCGGGCTCACGCACGCAAGCGCCGGCAGCATGCGGTTGCTGGGCTATCCCGTCCCGGCGGAACGCGGCAAGGCGCTGCAGCGCGTCGGCGCGATCGTCGAGGAGCCGCGCTTTCACATGCACCTGACGGGGCGCGAGAACCTGCGCATCGTGGCCGCGGTTCGCGGGCCCGAGACGCAGGAGCGGATCGAGCCGGCGCTGGCGCGCGTCGGCCTGAGCGAGCGTGCGGGCCAGAAGGTCAAGAGCTACTCGATGGGTATGCGCCAGCGACTCGGGGTCGCACGTTGTCTGATCGCGGACCCGCTGCTGCTGATCCTCGACGAGCCGACCAACGGTCTGGACCCAGGCGGCATCCAGGAGTTCCGCGAGATGATCCGCGCGATGGTCGAGCAGGAGGGGCGGACGGTGTTCATCTCCTCGCACCTGCTGGACGAGGTCGAAAAGACGTGTGACGCGGCGGCGATCGTCGACCGCGGCAAGATCGTCACGCAGGGCGCGATCGCGGATCTGGCGGCGGGCGGCGGCGCCCGCCACGAGCTGATCCTGGGCGTCGACGACCGCGATCGCGCGCTGGCGCTGCTGGGCGCGAGCGAGCTGGTGGCGGAGGCGCGCCCCGACGACGAAGGTATTCGCGTGGTGCTTGCGGGCGACGCGCAGACGGCGGCTCAGATCAACGCGGAGCTGGTGCGCGCGGGGGTGGGCGTGACGCGCCTGGAGCCCGTCCGGCACAGCCTCGAGCAGCGCTTCCTGCAGATCACCTCGCGACTCGACGCGGATCTCGTGCCGGAGGAGGTGAAGGCGTGAACCCCGCGATCGCGATCCGCATGGTCGGGGCGGACTTCCTGAAGCTGCGCAAGAAACGCGGCACGCTGATCTGGGCGCTGGTGCTGACGCTGGCGCCGCTGCTGATCTTCTTCATCGTCAAGGCGTTGCAGCACTCCTCGAGCCCGGCTGAACACTCACCGGCTGGCGGCGTCAGTGGCTACACGGACGCGTTGCGAGTGCTCGCGTTCTTCTTCGGGCCCCTTGCCGCGATCATGATCGGCACAGACGGGGGCGCGGGCGATCTGGCAGCGGGGGTCTTCCGCGACCTCGTGGTGACCGGCCGATCGCGCCTTGCGCTGTTCGCCTCTCGTATCCCGGCAGCGGTCGGGCTGACATGGCTGGTGGTCCTGGCGGGCTATGTGCTGACGTTGATAGCCACCTACGCGCTGGCCTCGGGTGCGCCCACGCCTGGCGGCGCACTCGTGCTCAACGGCCTGCTGTTCACGTTGTTCTCGACGGGCGTTATATGCGTGGTGGCGGTTGGATTCGCCTCGCTGACCGGCTCGCGTCCGGCGGCGCTGACGGTGCTCATCGGCTGGCAGCTGATCGCGAGCCGCATCCTGGAAAACATCGAATCGCTCGGCAGCTCGCGCGAGCTGATCCTCAGCCAGGCGATCGTGCACTTCAGCCCGATCAGTCTCAACGACGGCCATGGGCCCAGAGGCGGAGCGACCGTGACGATGTCGACGGGCACGGCCGTCGCTGTGACGCTCGGCTGGGTCGTGATCTTCGGCGGGCTCGGCGCGTGGCGCACGCGGACGATGGACGCCTGACACGGTCATTAGGGCATCTGTCGGGATCAGTCGCGACCCGGTTGCCGCTCATGCCGGCGGGGCTCCGGGGTCACGAAGTCGGTCGAGGCCGTCGAGGATGAGATCGAGCCCCCATGCGAACTCGACCGCGTTGTCGTACCCGGACGCGGGGAGCTTCGTAGCGATCTCGACGAGGTAGGGGTAGTTCTCGAGGGAGCCGATCGTCTGCGCCCTCCTCTGCGCGGCTTCTCCGGCACTGTCGGGGGTCTCGAACCCGGTATCCCTTTCCTGGAGGGCGAAGCCGTAGATATAGGCGTCCTGGATCGAATAGGCGTGGATCGCAATCTCGAACGGGAAGCCCGCCTTGCGCAGGCAGCCCATCACCGCGTTGTGGTTGCGTAGGTTCGCCGGCCCCGGGCGCCGCGACTCCATCATCCCGATCGCCCAGCTGTGGCGCTTCAGCGCCTCGTGTGTCGAGAGCGCCCGGCGCCGCATGGCGGATCTCCAGTCGAGGTCCCCAGACGGGAGCTCGATCTCGCTGAAGACGATGTCGACCATGCCATCGAGGAGCTCCTCCTTGTTCGCGACGTGCTTGTACAGCGCCATCGGCACGACGCCGAGCTCCTGTGCGAGCCCGCGCATGCTGAACGCGTCGAGCCCGGCCTCGTTGGCGAGGGCGACGGCGGCCTGCAGCACACGAGCTCTGCTCAGCGGTTTCCGGGTAGGGATCTTCTGGTGTGCCATCGGCCTTGACAAGTGTACAGCGTACACCTATAGTTCCACAAGAGAGTGTACGCCGTACACCTGAACGAAAGGCATCACATGAACCCCGACGCGCCCTATCCCGTCCAGTACTCGGTCGACTACCCGGACCGGCCGCTCAACCGCCTGACCACTTTCTTTCGCCTGTTCATGCTCATCCCGATCGCGATCGTGCTTGCCCTCATCGAGGGCGGCAGCTATGCCTACGGTGGCGGACGGGCCACCGGGGCTGTCGGCGCTGCCGGCCTGGTCGTGCTGCCGACGCTGCTGTTGATTCTTTTCCGGCAGAAGTACCCGCGCTGGTGGTTCGACTGGAACATCGAGCTGATGCGGTTCTCCGCCCGGGTCGGTGTCTACCTGGCACTGATGGAGGACCGCTATCCATCCACGGACGAGCATCAGGCGGTGCATCTCGAGTTTCCCTATCCGGATGCGCGCAACGACCTCAACCGCTGGCTGCCGCTGGTCAAGTGGTTGCTGGCGATCCCGCACTACGTGGTGCTGTTCTTCCTCTACATCGCCGCGCTCTTCGTGGTGATTGCCGCCTGGTTCGCGATCCTGTTCACCGGTCGCTTTCCGCGCGGGATGTTCGACTTCCTCGTCGGCGTCGGCCGCTGGACGAACCGGGTGATCGCTTACGCCCACGTGCTGGTGACCGATCGCTACCCGCCGTTCCGCCTCGCCCCGTAGGTTCCGCAGGCGCGTCGGGGAAGCGACGGCCGTGATCAGGCCCACATGGGTCCGATCACGGCTCTCAATCCCGCAACGCTAGACCTTGCGGTACTCGGGAACCCACGAGCCATCATCCTGGCGCGCAAAGTCCTGGAACAGCCCCGGCGCCTCGGCCTGCATCAACCGGGCGACTTTGTCGAACACGAGGCGCAGCTCCTCCTCGGCCCCCTCGGCGGTGCGCATCTCGATCACGTGGCGCAGCGTGCGCGCGTTGGCGGTCCAGAGGATGTCGGTGCTGAGCCCGGTCGGCGCGAGCCGACGCAGAGCCGAGGTGACCTCCTTCTTGACGTGGAACGGGACCCCGTCCTCGTCGATGCCCAGCTCCTTGGCGGCGCTGACCTGGAACTCCTCTAGCTGCTCGACGATCGCGAGCACCTGCTCGCGCACCGGCTCGAGCGCCGGCGGCACACGAAAGCCGATGTCGGTCAGGCGCACGTAGCGAAGGCTCTCTTGGCTGAAGGCCGAGCCGGCGCGATGCCTGATCAACTCATGAGTAAAAACGCGGCTCACGTTTCTAAATGCCAAGGAGTAGTTCGCGTGCTCCAGCACGCTGCCGTGAGCCGAGCGCAGGATGTTGGCGAAGTACTCGCGCTGGTCGGTCCGCACCTTCGTGACGTTCGGGTTGAGCCCCGGCTCCCAGCTGCGGTAGCACGCGCGTCCCCCGAACTCGACGATCAGCTCGCCGCCGTTGACGCCGTCGTCGGCCTCCTCGAGTCGGCGCTCGAGCCATGACTCGCCACCGACGTCCCGAAGATATCCGCGCATTCCCTCGACGTCGATCGACGGGCGAGCGAGCAGGAACACCTGTGGGCTGGTCTCATGCATCGGGGCGATGATCCTAGGGCGTCTTCCGGACGGCGTAGGAGGGTGCGCGCGCTCAGGACGATGGGCACGCGAGCGGCTTCATGCCCATCGCCTCAAGGCACATGTCGACCCTTTCAGGCAGCTTCGCGCGCCGCACGCGGAAGCGTGTGTACTTGCCGATCTCGCCTTGCTTTGAGACCAAGATTTCCAGCGAGACGCCTGCGGACAGCCAGCGCTCGAAGCGCTTGAATTCGATCTGGGCGACACCCTGCTTGGTGCTAACGGCGAGGCGACTCGCGGACCTGAGCGGACAGCCGCGGCCCTTGCAACGGACCGTGACCCGCGCCCCGGCCGGCATCTGCTGGACTCTGAGCAGCCTGAGCTTGACACCGCTCACGTTGTAGCTGCCGGCGATCCGCACCACCGGGAAGGGCTGCATCAGGAGGGTGGCGCGGGCGACCACGTCGATCGTTTCCGTGGCGACGCTCGCGAGGCCGGCCGCATTGATGACGCGCAGCCGCACGGCGTGGGGCCCTGGCGTCGAGAACGACGTGTTCAGGACGCTGCCGCCGTTTTCGAACGGATCGGTGCTGGCGAGAGACCACGCCAGGGCTGTGATCGGACTGGCGGCATCGGTGGAGCTCGACACGAGCGACACGGGTTCCCCAGTCTGGGGCATCGGTGGGAACCACTTGAACGAGGCAGTCGGCGGCCCCAGCGCGCGTTCAGGCGCAGCTATCGGGGGTGCGACGACCGAGAACGTCACCGGTGAGCTGGTCCCGGTCGGGTTTCCAATCGAGCTTTCCTGGACGGCAATTGCGGTGTATTCGCCGACAGGGAGCGCCGGATATGTCTCGCCGGACGTCCAGTCCGAACCGGTGCCAGCGGCCGTCGCCAACGACTCGACAGGGCCCTTCGCCGTAGCCCCGGCGTGAACCTGCACAGTAACGGGGTTGATGGTGTCACTCGCGGTCCCGGTGAAGGACGGCGTCGTGTTGTCCGACGGCGATTCGGGCGAGTTCAACGTCACGGTTGGCGCAACCGTGTCAACGGTGAAGGTCACAGCCGCCCGCGCGCCGGTTGCGCCGACGGCCTGGGCGGTATAGATGCCGTCATTGAGCGGTTCCGCGGGCCCGATCGACCACGAGCCTTCTTGGAAGAACAAACGCGTGGGCGGCAGTTCCTGTACTACAGGGCCGGCGGCGACTGGCCCGTCGTAGATGTCGAGAGCCACTTCATCGTCGCCCGCTTCCGCGAACCCTTTGAAAGTGGGCGTCGTGTTGTTGCTGACGCTCAGGTTGAACGGCGTGGTGATGGTCAGTTCGGGCGGATTGGCAAACGCGGCCTGGGCCTGTCCCAGGGCGACGAGAGCCGACAACACCACCGCGACTCGCATGAGCCTGATTCCGGCCCGACTCTTGGAATGGCGTTTCGCAGGCACGCGACGCTTCTTTCTCCTGCCTGACAGGGCAGGCTAGCAAGCTCTGCAGCGCCCGTTTCACGGTGTCGGCGAACGTCGCTCTCGAGCATGCGCTCGGGCGAGGGTGCCCATCGGCGCGCCGGCGATAAGCTGCCGAGACGATGGCCGCTTCCGCCCCAGCCGAGCCTGTCGACCCCGAGCTGCAGGCGACCGCGTGGGACCTCGCGCCGCTGGTTGACGGCGAGGGGGTGGAGGGGGTCGAGCGCCGGCTCGTCGACGCGCTGAAACGCGCGCAGGCGTTTGCGGAGCGCTATGCGGGCAAGCTCGAGGAGCTCGATGGCGACGGGCTGCGCGTCGCGATGATCGAGCTCGCCGCGATCCACGAGCTTGTGGCTCGCGCCGGCTACTTCGCGGCGCTGCGCTTCTCGACCGACACCGCCGACCCGGCAAACGGGGCGCTGCTGCAGAAGGTGCAGGAGCAGGAGACGGCGATCCAGACGACGCTGCTGTTCTTCGAGCTGCAGTGGGCGGAGCTTTCGGACGAGCGCGTCGATCAGCTCCTGGCCGGCGACGGGCTCGAGTTCTGCGCGCACTACCTGCGCAACGTGCGCCGCTACCGCGAGCACCTGCTGAGTGAGCCGGAGGAGAAGATCCTCACGGAGAAGGCGCTCACCGGCGCGGGCGCGTGGACGCGGCTGTTCGAGGAGCTGACCTCGGCGATCGAGGTCACACTGCCTGGAACCAACGGATCGCCCGACGCGGGCGAGACGGTCGCGCTCGACGTCGCGCTGAGCCGCCTGTCGCTCCCCGATCCGGATGCGCGACGCACGACCGCCGAAGCCGTCACCGCCGCTCTTGCCCCGGGCCTGCGCACGCGGGCGTACCTGTTCAACACGCTGCTCGCGGACAAGGCCACCGACGATCGCCTGCGCCACTATCGGCACTGGCTGGCGGCGCGCAACCTCGCGAACGAGGCCAGCGACGAGTCGGTGCAGGCGCTGATCGAAGCGGTTCGCGGGCGCTACGAGATCCCGCGCCGCTGGTATCGGCTGAAGGCGCGGCTGCTGGGCGTGGAGCGAATCGCCGACTACGACCGCATGGCGTCGGTGACGCAGGACGAGGTCAGCTTCCCGTTTGCACAGGCGCGCGAGATCGTGCTCGACTGCTACTCCTCTTTCTCACCCGAGCTCGGCGCGCTCGCCAAACGCTTCTTCGACGAGCGGCGGATCGACGCGCCGGTGCGTCCGGCCAAGCGCGGTGGCGCCTTCTGTGCCGCGGCGGTGCCGTCGGTGTTCCCGTATGTGCTGCTCAACTACACCGCCCGTCGCCGCGACGTGCTGACGCTCGCGCACGAGCTCGGGCACGGCGTCCACTTCGCGCTCGCGGCGCCGCAGGGCGTCTTTCACCAGAGCACGCCGCTGACGCTCGCCGAGACGGCGTCGGTCTTCGGTGAGACGATCGTGTTCGGGCGCCTGCTCGAGGAGGACACCTCGCCCGGCTCGCGCCTGGCGTTGCTGGCGGAGAACCTCGAGGACACGATCGCCACGGTCTTTCGCCAGGTCGCGATGAACCGCTTCGAGGATCTCGTGCACACGAGCAGGCGCGAGCAGGGAGAGCTGTCGGTGGACCGGCTCGGCGAGCTGTGGGCGGAGAGCCAGTCGGAGATGTTCGGCGACTCGATCGAGCTGACCGAGGGCTACCGCACGTGGTGGTCCTACATACCGCACTTCATCGGCAGCCCCGGCTACGTGTACGCGTACGCATACGGGCAGCTGCTGGCGCTGTCGGTGTACGAGCGCTACCAGCAGGCCGGTCCT
>DATHOH010000038.1:0-45577 GCA_035485155.1 Solirubrobacteraceae bacterium | reverse complement strand
CGATCTACCGCGACAGCACAGAACGCACCGCAGCCCTTGACGGCTGGCTATGGACCTACAACCATCAACGACGACACCAAGCCATCGGGCGAGAGACACCCATCAACCGACTGAACAACCTGCTCGGGTCTTACAGCTAGCTACCTGCGCAAGAAGATCGACGCCGAAGGGCCGCCGCTGCTGCACACGGTGCGCGGCGTCGGCTACGCCCTGCGGCTGCCGAAGAGCTGAGCCGCGTGTCGCTGCGCGCGCGCCTGCTGCTCGGTCTCGTTGCGTTGGTCGCGGTGGGGCTGGCCTCCGCCGCGATCGTGACCTACGAGGAGCAGCGCTCGTTTCTGTTCACAAGGGTCGATCAGCAGGTGGCCGACTCCAGGCTTCCGGTATCGGTCGCGTTCGGTCTGATACACCCTGGCCGGACCGCGACCAAGGGCGTCGGGTCGGGGGCCAGCACCGGCGAGGCGCCGACCACGTTTCAGACCTCCGGGACCTACGGCGAGCTGCTGAACGCGGATGGCAAGGTGACCGAGATCCACTCGTTCACCTATGGCGAGGCCGCCCCGTCAGCTCCTGCGCTGCCGGCTAAGCTCCCGATCTCGCAGTTCAAGTCGATGCGGCTTCGTCTGTTCACCGTCGACTCGAAATCTGGCTCGGACTTGCGCTACCGCGCGGTCGCGCTCTCGATCTCCGGCGGCCGGGTTCTGGTGATCGCGGTGCCGCTACGGGAAGTGGATCAGACGCTTCAGCGACTGATCGTCGTCGAGCTGTTGGTTGGTGGCGGGGTGATCATCGCGCTGATAGCGCTCGGGTGGGTGGTGATCCGTCTGGGATTGCGGCCGCTGGAGCGAATGGGGCGGGTCGCGAGCGAGATCGCGCACGGAGATCTCGCGCGCCGCGTCAGTCCGGACGACCAGCGGACGGAGGTTGGGCGCCTGGGAGCGTCGCTGAACGAGATGCTGGCGCAGATCGAGCAGGCATTCGTGGCTCGTGGCGAGAGCGAAGAACGCCTGCGCAGCTTCCTGTCGGACGCCTCGCACGAGCTGCGTACCCCGCTCGCGTCCATCCGTGGCTACGCCGAGCTGTTCCGCCTTGGCGCCGCAAACGAACCCGAGGACCTCGAACGAGCGATGGCTCGAATCGAGACGGAGGCAGCCAGGATGGGCGTCCTCGTCGAGAACCTCCTCCTACTCGCACGCCTCGACGAGCTCCCACAAATGCGACTCGTCCCGGTGGACCTGCGCGAGCTCGCCGAGCACGTTGTTCAGGACACGCGGGCGGTCGCTCCGCAGCGTGAGGTTCGCCTCACGGCGAACGGCGCCGTGAGGGTGCTCGCCGATCCCGAGCAGCTGCGTCAGGTGATCGCGAACCTGACTCGCAACGCGGTGATTCACACCCCCGCCGAGACGGCGATCGAGATCAGCGTTCGACGCGAAGGCGATCGAGCGGTGCTCGAGGTCCGCGACCACGGGCCCGGCCTGCCTGCCGACGCCGGAGACCGCGTGTTTGACCGCTTCTGGCGCACCGAGGGAGGGCGAACCCGCGGGCCCGGCGGCGCTGGCCTGGGCCTCGCGATCGTCAAGGCGATCGTGCAGGCGCATCACGGCGAAGTACATGCCGGGAACGCGCTCGACGGCGGCGCGGTGTTCACCGTGACGCTTCCGGTCATGCAGGCCGGCGAGCAAGCCGAAACGCCCGCGAGGCCCACCAGCGGGGTCTGAGCGCACGCCGGCTCAGAGGCGCCTTCGGGCGCTCGTTGGAGATCCTCAGGTTCATCTCGCGTCGCTCACAGGGACCGCAGCCATTCTGGATCTCATACCCGGGTAGAGCCCGGACCATGAAAGGAACAACGATGATGCTGACGCGACCCAAGCAGCTCTTGATCGCGGGAGCGGCGATGGCCGCGATCGCGCTCGGCGGCTCGGCCATCGCCGGAGCCGCGGTAGGCAACCGTTCATCCTCCACGCTCGCAACACCCAGCACTACAGGCGCTCTGCTCCCTGCTCGTGACAGTTTGATTCATGCCCCAAGCCTTACCGATCACGAGCGCTACGTCAGACACCACCAGCGCCTGGCGTCAGCAGCCTAAGGCCATGGCCGACGGCTGCCCACAGAAGGGGCTCGTCTGCGACATCGAGACGACCGCGGGTGCGCCGGGGCCGCCCGAACACATGCATCCCAGCTCGAGCGAGCGCTTCCCGACCTCGACGGTCGTACCCGCGTGACCTTTGACGTACCGGGACGCTTGGAGGACCAGCTCGTCACGTTCTCCGAGCTGGCTCGTGCGGGACGGCTCTCAGCGGACGGCCGGCCGTCGATGCAGCAGGTCGCCGTGACGTTTTCTCAGCTGACCCAGGACACACGAGCAACGATCGCGCCCTGGGCGGCACAGCGAGCGATGTTCGCGGTGCTTGCGCCCATTGGTCGCGCACGCGGGCTCAAGCCGTTCTACTCGTGGGGGGAGCTTGGCTAGGCGAGAGCTGCGGGATCCCCGAGCTACGGTCCCGCCTCGAAATGAGCCGGTATCGTCGGTGTCCAGTTTCGGCGTCGCGAGGGAGTCAGGAGGGTCAAAGTGGCCGATGACGATCGAAGTGAGCCAATTGCGGTCGCCACCGGCGTGGATGGCGGCTCGCGCTCGGCGGCCGTTCTCGTCAGCCGTCGTGAGTCGTTCAATGCTGCCCACCAGCTGTATGACCCGCTCCTATCCGACGAAGAGAATCAGCGCCTGTTTGGTAAGTGCGCGAATCTGCACGGGCACAACTATGTCCTCGAGGTCGTCGTCGGCGGCGAGATTGATCGGGCCACGGGCTACGTGTTGGACCTGAAGCTCCTGTCAGACATCATCTGTCGGGAGATCATCCGCGATGTGGATCACCGCAACCTCAATACGGACGTTGAGTGGCTGGCGGGGGTCATCCCGACAGCCGAGAATCTTGCCGCCGCGTTCTGGGAGCGAGTCCGTCCAGAGCTCCCGGAGGGATCGCTGCGGTCGGTCCGGCTGTGGGAGACCGACAAGAACTGGGCGGAAGTCCGTGATCACGTCTGAGACGCGCCAACGACATGGTCGCGACTTGCGAACGCGCTACAGCGCCGCCGATCTCCACGTGCTCACGCCGGAGGAGGCGAGACGGTTCCTTCCCGACGGAACCGGCGACCCGGAAACCGACATCGCGCTGGCCTGGGAGCTGTTGTACCGACTCGAGCCGGATCTGTATGACCGGCTGATCAACGCGGAGCGGCTGCATCCGGACGTGATTGGCTGGCTGCCAGCAAGCGTAGAGCGGATCGTCGAGGTGGCTGCCGGCACGGGCCGCTTGACGCTGGATTTGATCGGGCGCGCACGCGAGCTGGTGGCGATCGAGCCGGCCGCGCCTTTGCGTGAGATCCTCAGGCGCAAGCTCGGCCTGCCCGGCGCTACTGACATGGCGCGCGTCAGCCATGGTTTCTTCGATCAGATCCCCGTGCCTGACGATTGTGCCGACATGGTCATCGCCTGCTCGGCGCTCACGCCGGCAGCGGGGCACGGCGGCGAGGCCGGCCTGGCCGAGATGGAGCGGGCCTGCAGGCCCGGTGGTCGCGTCGTGATCGTCTGGCCAAACAACGTCCGCTGGCTCGCAGAGCATGGCTATGAGTACGTGCGGTTTGACGGAGAGATATTCCTCGAGTTCGCGAGCCATGAAGAGGCTGTCGAACTCATCGAGATCTTCTACCCAGCCGTCGCCGGGGAGGTCCGTCGCGAGCGAACGCGACGGGTTTCCTACGACGTCCTGGGGATCAATCCCCCGCGCGACCTCGCCTTCAAGGTGATCGCGCGATGAAGGTCGCGATCGTCGCCCCGCTCGTCAGCGCCATCCGCGAGCCAAACCGGGGCGGATCGCAGGCGTTTGTATCCGATCTCGCACGAGGCCTCCTCGGCAGAGGCCACGATGTTCACCTGTACGCCGCTTCGGGCTCAGAGGTGCTCGGTGTTGAGGTGATCGACACCGGGGTCGACCCCCAGGCCCTCGAGTCGACGCTGTATCGCGCCGCTCGCGGCCCGGCGGCGGCCGAGTCGGGCGCGGCGGAGAGAGCCTTCGCCAGCGTCTACCGCGCCGTGCGCCGCGAATCGTATGACGTAGTGCACAACCACGCCTTCGACGCGCCGGCGGTCACGCTCGCGACCGAACTGCGCGCGCCGGTGTTGCACACGCTTCACCTGCCGCCCGACGCGGTGCTTGCCGGCGCGCTTCGTCAGGCGGCCCGGCACGGCCCGCGCCCGACGGTCGCAGCCGTGTCTGCGTTCCACGCAGACGCCTGGCGCCGCGTTGCTCGCGTCGACGCGATCCTGCCACCGTACATACCAACGCGCTCGATCGACTGGTCGCCGGCGGCCGGGCAGAGCGCGATCTTCGCCGGCAGGCTGAGCCCCGAGAAGGGAGCCGCCGAGGCTATCCGCATCGCGCTTGCGGCGCGCATCCGCATCGATGTCTACGGCGATTGCTACGACGTGGATTACACGCGCGAGCAGATCGACCCGCGACGGGAGGATCCCGGCGTCTGCGTTCGCCCGGGCGTGCCGCGGAGGTCTCTCTGGGAGGCGATGGCCGCCGCGGCGGTCGTGCTCTGCCCGGCCAGATGGGACGAGCCGTTCGGGATGGTCGCCGCCGAGGCGCAGGCGTGCGGCACCCCTGTCGTGGCGTTCAGGCGCGGCGCGCTGGGCGAGGTGATCGTCGACGGCGAGACAGGCTGGCTGGTCGCGCCGGACGACATCGACGCGGCAGCCGACGCCGTCACGCGGGCCGCCGCGCTGTCACGCTCGAAATGCCGCGAGCACGCCGAAAGCAACCTCGATCTCGAGCGGAGCCTCGACGCGCACGAGCAGCTCTACACGCAAGTCGCAAACGCCGGCACCGGGGTGGCGATCGGTGGCTGAGTCGTCGCATTGGCTGGCGGGGAGGGTCGCGGTCGTGACCGGCGCCAGCCGCGGGATCGGAGCCGCCACCGCCGAAGCGATCGCGGCCGCCGGCGCGCACGTCGTCCTGGCCGCCCGCGACCAGGAGGCACTCGACGTGATCGCGCGGAGCGTGCGAGACGCGGGCGGAGAGGCGACCGTCGTTGCGAGCGACGTCAGCAATCCCGAGGACGTCGAGCAGCTCTTTGCCGCCGCCGAGGCGGCGGGTCCGCCTGTGGCGCTCGTCTGCGCGGCCGGCGTGCTGACACCCGCGCCGTTCCTCGAGACGACATCGGAGATCTGGCAGCAGACGCTCGCGGTCAACCTGACCGGCTCGTTTCTGTGCTGCCGCGCAGCGTACGCTGCGATGCGTGCCGCAGGCGAAGGGCGGATCGTCAACATCGCGTCGCTGTCGGGCGTGTACGCGACCGAGAAGTTTCCGGGGCTCGCCGCATACAACGTGTCCAAGTACGGGGTTATCGGTCTGACCGAGGCGATCGCCGTGGAGGGCAGGGCGCACGGCATAAGCGCTATCTGCATCAGCCCGGGCGCTGTCGACACGGAGATGCTCCGTCGCGCCAATCCCGACCTTCGCCCTGGTCTCACACCTGGCGACGTCGCAGAGCTGATCGTCGCCGTGCTCGACGGCCGCATGGCTCCCGCCAGCGGTGCGAACATCCCCCTGTTCTCAAATGCATAGAGGCGCGTGGAGCGATCGGTGGTGCCGGCGATGTCCGTGACAGACGACGGTCCGCCGATCGTGATCGTGGGCGGCGGCCTCGCCGGGGGAAACGCCGCGGTGACGCTGCGCGAAGAGGGCTTTCGCGGCCGCGTGGTGCTGATCGGTCGCGAGCCCGGGATCCCCTTCGGGCGTCCGCCGCTGTCAAAGACGTACCTGCGCTCGGAGGAAGACCTCTCCGGCTGGTACGTCAAGCCGGCGCGCTGGTATCAGGAGCACGCCGTGGAGCGGCCTGGCGAGGCGAGCGTCACCGCCGTCGACACCGCCGGCCGTACGGTGACGCTCGATTCTGGAGAACGGCTGAACTACCAGAAGCTGCTGATCGCGACCGGCGGGCGCAACCGGCGGCTCGATGTTCCCGGCGCTGCACTGGCCGGGATCCACCAGCTGCGGACGGTCGCCGAGTGCGACGCGATCAAGCGGGAGGCGGTCGCCGATCGGCGCGCGGTGATCGCGGGCATGAGCTTCATCGGCTGCGAGGTCGCCGCCTCGCTGACCCAGCTTGGCGTTCGGGTCACTGCCGTGTTCCCCGAGACGGCGCCGCTGGAACGAATCCTGGGCGCAGAGGTCGGCGCGGCGATCGCGTCTATCCATCGAGCAAACGGCGTCGAACTACACGCCGGGGATCGGATCGTCGCGTTTGAGGGAACCGAGCGGGTGCAGGTGGCCGTGACCGCCGGCGGCAAGCGCATCGCATGCGACTTCGCGGTCGCCGGCATCGGGATCGAGCCCGAGCTGCCGACCGTCACGGGGCCGGCGCTCGCGCTCTCAAACGGAGTGCTCGTCGACGAGCTGTGCCGCGCAAGCGCGCCAGACATCTACGCCGCGGGGGATGTCGCGAACCAGCTGCACCCCGTCTTCGGGCGGGTCCGCGTCGAGCACTACAACAACGCCGAGAAGCAGGGGCGCGCGGCGGCCAGGTCGATGCTCGGCTCCACCGATCCGTACAGCTACATCCACAGCTTCTGGTCCGACCAGTACGAGCACAAGCTCGAGTACGTCGGTCACGCCGCGACGTGGGACGACTTCGTCGTACGCGGCAGCTTGCAGGAGCGCAGGCTCGTCGGCTTCTACCTGCAAGGCGGCCTGTTGCAGGCCGCCGTCGGCCTCGACCGTGGCGGCGACCCCGAGCTGGACCTCCACTCCGAGATGGCAGCGTGCGCACGCCTCGTAGCGCAGCGAGCCCGACCGGCTCCTGAACAGCTCGCCGACGAACGCGTGGACCTCTGGTCCCTAGCGACTTGAGCTGCGTGACGGGCCGGCGCTCCCCTCGAGGTATCCGATCAGCATCTCGGCACCCTCGGCGATGACTCGGCGGTCGGCGCGTTGGCGCCCGCGGAAGGCGAGCTCGAGGATGCGGTCTCCCACCTCCACCGCGAGCAGCGCGACCTCCCTTGGGGAGTCTTCCGCCACCAGCCCGGCGGCCACGAGGTGCTCGCGCGCGCGTTCGGCGAGCGCCACGTTGCCGGCCTGGGCGATCGCCGTCACCGCCGGCGAGACCCGCCCTCCGAACCACAGGCGCACGAACAGTGGTCTGCGCTCGTGGTAATTCAGGAACATCTCGAGCATCCGCTGCACGTAGTCGCGTACGGAGCGGACTTCCCAGGCGTCTTCGCCGGCCTGCGCGACGCGTTCGATCTCCTTCACCTCGGCCTCCAGCAGCAGCGCGAACAGCGCGTCGCGGTCGGAAAAGAAGCGATATAGCGAGGACGGCCCGACCCCGGCGCGCGCGGCGATCGCCGTGGTGGTGGCGGCGTCGACGCCCTCCTCGACGATCAGCTCGCCGGCGGCGGCGAGGATCCTCTCCACCGTCTCACGGCTGCGGGCCTGCAGGGGTTCTCTGCGTTGACGCGGTGAGGCTGCCATCGAGCGGATCCATCCTCGCAGACGCCGCAGCGGACGATTGACATTTCGAGACGCGGCGGTTAGGTTACGCGAATCGCATTTCAATCTGGAGGAGGAGAGATGCATTCGAAGCGGCACCTGCCGGCTCGGACGCTGGCGATCGCCCCGCTGGCCGCATTCGCGGCCATCGCGCTGTTCGCGAGCACCGCAATGGCAAAGAAGGTGATGATCGTCACCCAGGGGGAATTCCCCGCTGTGCATTCCAGCAAGGTTCTCTATTTCCACACGATCCAGGGAGCGGTGGATGCCACCGCCCATGGTGACTACGTGCTGATCGAACCAGGCGTCTACGACGAAGCGGTGAAGGTGGAGAAACCCCACTCCCACATCTGGATCCGCGGCATGAACCGCAACACTGTGATCCTCGACGGTCAGCATAAAGGTGCCAACGGCATCGAAATCTACAAGGACAACGATGTGTGGGTGGAAAACCTCACGGTGCGCAACTTCGAACTCACCGAAAGCTGCGGAGATGAAGAATGCGGCAACGAGATCTGGTGGAACGGCGGCTCGGGGTCGGGCAAGATTGGCGCCCATGGCTGGTTCGGCCGCTACCTCACTGCCTATGACACCGGCATGAACGGCGGCTACGGGATCTTCACCAACGACGAGACAGAAGGCTCGTGGGAAGACATCTACTCCTCGGGCATGGACGACTCGGGCATATACCTCGGCGCCTGCCGCGAATGCAAGGCGCGCATCAGCAAAGCCGTGATGGAAGACGACGCGGTCGGCTATTCGGGGTCGAACTCCGGTGGCAACCTGATCATCGAAAACTCGGTGTTCCGGGGCAACAGGGCCGGCATCGTGCCGAACTCGGAAAATCCGGGCGACCCGCCGCCGCCGTCGAACGGCGCCTGTGACCCCGTCAAGCCCTACAAAGCCGGCCACAGGAAGCTGCCGACGTTCGAAAGCACTGACATCCAGCACTGCACGATCTACCGCGACAACCTCGTGGAAGACAACAACAACCTCACCGCCCCGACGAACTCATCGACGGCGATCGCGCCGTGGGGCGTGGGCGTCGAGTTCCCGGGCGTGTACGGGGACGCGGTCGAAGGGAACACGATCAAGGGCAACGTCAACGACGGGTTCCTCGGGTTCGAGTACCCGAACCCCTACCCGCCGGAAGAAGACACGATCCTGTTCGGGTTCTCCGGCGTCAAGGTGGCTGACAACACGTTCGAAGAAAACGGCGGCTCCGGTGGGCCGTACGCGCGGGACATCATGTTCCAGGGCGGCGTCTTCACCTCCTCGCTCAACGACTGCGCGATCGGGAACACCACCCCCGACGGTACGCAGCCGGCGGACCTCGAAGGCGAATGGGGCTGTGACAACACCACGACGCCCAGTCCCAACGGCGGAGAAGGGGCGCTGGGATGGGTCGAACAGCTCTCCTACGAATCTTCGCAGGTGCCGGGCGAACCGCAGCCGGCGCCGGGACCGCAGGAAACGATGCCCAACCCGTGCGAAGGGGTTCCCACGAACCCACTCTGCGAATAGGGCAAGCGGGATGTGATGTCCCCGCCGCCTCTGTGGGCGACGGGGACGTCCCCGCCACCCACGCGGGGTCTTACCCATGGGTCGCGAGCAAGTGAGCACCGATCACTGGCTAACGCAGGGGCTGACCAGGCGCAGCCTGCTGCAGCGTGCCGCCGGGCTAGGCCTGGCCGCCTCCACGCTCGGCGCGCTGGAGCTGCTCGCGCCGCCGCCCGAGGAAGCGCTGGCGCGCGGCTCGGGCCTCCCGGAAATCCAGTTCCAGATCGAAAAGCTCCTGGGAAAGCCGATCAAGGCCGAAGGCGTGCGCGTCCGCTTCGGTCCCGTCTACACGCTGTTCGTCACCATCACGCTGGCGCGCACGCCGAGCGTCGCCGATCAGGCCACGCTGACGCAGGCGCTCGCGCGCGTCGAGCAGGCATACGCGTTCAGCCCGAGCGGGGTGTTCATGACGGTCGCGTACGGCATCCCCTACTTCGAAGGGCTCCCGGGCGGCTTCTCCGGGTCACTGGTCGGCGCGCACATGCCGCGCCTCGCCGCCGAACCGGAACGCCCGGCGCTGGAAGAGGCTGTGCCCGGGCCCACCGACGTCAGCCCCGAGAACCCCGGGATCACGAAGCAGCGCTTCAACGTCCCCGTGCAGATCGAGAGCAACGACATGCTGCTCACCCTGCGAAGTGACTCGAGCGAGATTCTCGACGACGTGCTCAGCTGGCTCACCGAAGCCGACACCACCCTCGCAGGCGTTGAAGCGGGCGGGTCGGGACTGGGCGAGCTCCTGCAGGTGACCTCGCGCCGGCTGATGTTCGTGGAACAGGGGCTGCCGCGGGCGATCGCGCAGAAGGAAGCGCTTCCCTACGCTGAAATGGTGAATCCGGCGTCGCCGATGTGGATGGGCTTCGTCTCCCAGCAGCTGCACAGCAGCGGCCCGCCAGCGATCGTGACGTTTCTCGGCGACGCCTCCGCAAAGCTCACCACCGCTCGCAAGAAGGACTACTTCGACCACGGCTCGATCCAGCATCTCTCGCACGTGATCCAGGACCTCGAGCAGTTCTACGAACGCCCCGGCGAAACCTACGAACGACGCGAGGCGGAGATGTTCAGCGCCGACCCGCTGCCCCGCGCCGCCAACCAGAACCCCTACAGCAACGGCGGCGGTCCGGCGTTTATCGAAAACGTGTTCGCCGGCACCCAGCAGGCCGAACGCGAAGCCGAAGGCACCCACAACTTCGACGGCCAGAAGTGGATCGCGCACACCACCGCGCTGCAGCGCACGAGCCGCGCCCAGGACCGTACCCCGATGCACATTCGCGCCGACGGTCCCGGCTATGACGCGCTCGACGTCCCGGACGGCTCCTCCCAGCCGAAGCTCCACTTCAGCATCTTCGTGCCGACGGCGCAGTTCTTCGCCACCATGCGCCGCAGCCAGGCCTCGGTCGACCTCGCCCAGAAGTACTCGGTGCCGCAGAGCAACCTCGGGCTCGAGCGCTTCCTCACCGCCACGCGGCGCCAGAACTTCCTCGTGCCGCCGCGCCGCCACCGCTCCTTCCCTCTTGTCGAGCTGGGCTAACGGGTTACGGCGCTCGCGGGTTTGCGTCCTCCCCGTGGCGGGTAGAAAAAGCACGCCCGTGGGTGCTCGCATGCAGACCTCCGGAGGAGGGGACCAACTCGGTCCGTAACGACAAGAGCAGGGACGGACGATGGTCACGAGCGGAATTGGATCGTTGTGCGCGGATCTCGTCGGGCGTCGGCGGAATTGGTGCGTCGGCTCGCTTGCACTGCTCTTGCTGATCGCCTCGGCCACGCTTGCCGCGCCCGCTGCGCGAGCCGCGCTCCCGCCGGCACAGGATCCCTTCTACAAATACGAAGGCAAGACGCCGCTCAAGCACATCGCGCCGGGCACGGTCCTGAAGACGCGGACCGTCCCCTTCCACCTCGCCGGTGGCGAACTGCCGCTCACCGCCGTTCAGCTTCTCTACCGCTCGACGAGCGAGCTGGGCAAGCCGACCGTCAACGTGACCTCGGTGCTCCTGCCGCCGGTGAAAGCGCTGACGCCAACAGCGCTCTCCTATCAGTCCTTCTACGACAGCCTCAGCACCGAAGACGACCCGTCCTACGCGATCTCCGGTGGAGACCCGACGGGAGGTGAAATACCGCAAGTCGAGTCGGTCCTGATCACGCCGGCGCTGCTCGCAGGCGAGACCGTCGTGATCCCCGACACCGAGGGCGAGGAAGCGGACTTCTCCGCTGGGCCCGTGTACGGATACAACACGCTCGATTCGCTGCGAGCGGCGCTCAGCTCTCCGGCCACGGGCCTGACGAGCGCCACCAAGATCGGGCTGGCCGGCTATTCCGGCGGCGCGATCGCCACCGAGTGGGCCGCGCAGCTGGCGCCGTCCTACGCCCCAGAAATCAACTCGGACATCGTCGGGGCAGCGATGGGCGGCGTGCTCGTGGACCCGGCACACAATCTGAGGTATGTAGAAGGCAGCAGCAGCTGGGCGTCGGTCATCCCGATGTCGCTGGACGGCCTGAGCCGCGCCTTCCACCTCAACCTGACGCCGTATCTCAGCGAATACGGAGAGGAACTCCTCAAGGATGATGAAAGCGCGTCCATCACCGACGAGAAGTCGGTCCCCGGCCTCACGTGGGCTGAAGTGGCCAAGCCGCAGTACCCGGCGCCGGAAACCATCCCGGTGTTCGTAAAGACCGCAAACAAGCTCATCATGGGTCGTGAAGGGACACCGACCGTGCCGCTCCTGATCGGACAGGGCAACGGCGGCGAAGAACTCGAAGGGACCCCCGGCGACAAGCCGGGGATCGGGCCGGGCGACGGCGTCATGATCGCCGGCGACGTGCGCAGCCTCGCCCGTGAGTACTGCGAACGCGGCGTGGACGTGCAATACCGCGAATACCAGCACCTCGGCCACATCGAGGGTGCGGCGCCATGGCTCACCGAAACGGCGGCCTGGCTGGCCGGGCGCTTCGCCGGCCTGGCAGCGCCGCAGGACTGCTCGGAAATCGCGGCCGGCAACTCTCTGGAGCCGGTCAAAAAAGCGAAGAAGTAGCTCGACCGGGTGGGAGGGCCACGGCCGTTGGCCTCCCCCACGCTTCGCCATTCGGTGCTGCGCTCGGTCGCGCGATCGCGCTGATCGCCTTCGGCGCCGTTGGCGGTTACAGTTCCCGCCACGCGCTCAGCGACGGATTCACCGCCGATGATCGCTGCATGCGCCGCCCCGTCTCCGCTGTGCAGCCGCCCTGCCGTCCAACCTTCGACGCAGGAACTCGTTAACTGCATCAACGAGGGAACAGGATCTAGCGAGGGAGAAACCGATGCGCGCCAGATTGACGTGGCTCATTATGGTTACAGCACTGATTGCACCGTTCGCCGTGATTGGCGTATCAGCCGCTCCGGCAGCGGCGGCGGAAGGCACAGTTTGCGCCAGCAACAGCGGCTCGATCAAGCTCTCACCGGGGCTTGAAGAAGTCGCTCGAGTTCAGAACATCACCATCAAGGGCACTCTGTCGGGATGTACGGGAAGCAGCTTCACGAGTGCCAAGTACGTAGCGCAGCTGAAGACCACCGGCGCGGTCACGTGCGCCGCTCTGACAGGCCCGGGCGAACCCGCGACGGGATCGATCGAGATCAAGTGGTCTCCGAAGGGGAACGGTAACTCTCAGGGAACGCTGACCATGCCCCTGACCGGCTCGAGCAGCGTAAGCATGGGTGGAAGCATCGAAAAGGGCTCACTCGCACATCTCGGGATCTTTGGGCCCGTCTCGCAGTCTTACAGCGGCACCTGTGGCGGGAAGGCGAATGGCAAGAAGGTCAAGAAGGTCAAGGCTGGCACCTTGAGCGGCTCTGACTTCAGGATCACCGGTCCGCCAACGGCCACGATCGAATCGCCGGGGAGCGGCGGGATCTATGCGCAGAACGCGAAAGTGACGACGACCTTCTCATGCCTCGAAAATGAGTTCGGCCCTGGTCTCGAGTCGTGCGTCGATTCCAACGGTGCTTCGAGCGGTTCCGGCTCGCTCGAAACCGCATCCCCTGGACAGCACAGTTATACGGTGACCGCGACGAGCACCGACGGACAGACGGATAACGCAACGATCCACTACGAAGTAGAAGAAGCCTGACTCATCGAAAGAGGGGGGAGGCGGGTTGTCCTCCTCCCTCGATCGGGCGCGAGACGCGCGAGCCACGCAAGGACGTGGCGCGTCGGGGACGGGAAGCGGGCTTGTTGCCGGCTTCCCGTTCGCCTAGAATCAGACGCGCCGGAAAGACGACTTCCGGGAGGATCATGCCGACACATAGCGCATCGTCAGACACCGGGCCCGATAACGGGTTGCGATGCACCGCGCGCCGTCGTCGCCCAGCTTGGGCTGTCATCGCTGTCGCTGCACTCGCCGTCACAGCGCTACTGGCTGCAGGTGCCGCCACTGCCTCAGCAGTGATCGTTCGTTCACATAGCGGTGCGATTGGCTACGAACGCGTGGGAGGAGCGGCGTCGCCGAGCCGTTCCCAGGCGCAGACGCGCGCGAAGGGACCCTCGGGCGGGCCGCTTGTGAGCAGGCCGCTTGAATATCACGGTGGTCCAGTCATGCCGTCGAACACCGACTATGCCCTCTATTGGGATCCTTCTGGAGCTCCCGAATACCCGGCCGGGTACGAGTCTGGTCTCGACAAATACTTTGAAGATGTCGCCCACGACAGCGGCGGCGATCAGAATGTGGAGTCGGTGCTCGTGCAGTACAAAGACTCGGCAGGCGAATTCGCGAATTACAGCGCTCACTTTGGCGGAGCGCTGGTCGACACCGATCCCTATCCGGCGAGCGGCTGCACTGCGGCGCCGATCTGCCTCACCGAGGAGCAGCTGCGCGCAGAGATCACGAAATACGTGGAAGGCCGCAAACTCCCGATGGACCTGCAGCACTTGTACTTCCTGCTCACTCCCCCGGGCGTTGAAAGCTGTATCGAAGCCAAGAGCCACGAATGCTCTGCCGGAACCAAGCACGCCAGCTACTGCTCCTACCACGGCTATATACAGGTCACGGGCACGCTTATCATCGTCTACACCAACAATCCCTACGTTGAGGGAACCAACTGTGACAACGGGGAAGAACATCCAAGCGGCGAGCCCTCTGACGCAACGATCGGCGGCGGCCTCGCTCATGAGTACGCCGAGTCGGTGACCGATCCGGAGCTCAACGCGTGGTATGACAGCAAGGGCGAAGAGGTCGCGGACAAGTGCCGCACCTTGAAGGTACCGACAGAATTCGGGGAACCGCTGGGGAAAGCGCCCGATGGCTCGAACTACAACCAGGTGATCAACGGCGACCTCTATTGGTACCAGCAGATGTGGAGCAACGAAGCGGGCGCCTGCAAGCAACGGTCCGCTCAGCCGCCGCAGCCGCCGACCGTGACAAAGGTGACGCCGAAGAGCGGGCCGACAACCGGCGGCACGACGGTGACGATAACGGGCGCGAACTTCACGGCGCCGGCGACCGTCGAGTTCGGCGGCGTGTCGGCGACGGAAGTGACCGTCAACTCAGCCACCTCGCTCACGGCGATCTCGCCGGCTGAGGCTAAGGGCGCCGTCGACGTCACCGTCACCACGAGTGTCGGTACAAGCGCTGTCGGCAAGAAGGACCGCTTCAAGTACAAGTCGTGAGCCCCGGCAGCTCAGACCTTCGCCGCACCAAGACGCTCGAACCACCATGTCGATGACGCAACGCGCGGCCGGTGCGATGCACACCTCTGGCGCCGATCGTCCATCACGCCACGTATGGTGCGCAAGCGCCGAAAGTGTTAACGCGTCGCGGGGGCTTAGGTTGGACACAGACATCATAAAAAAGTCGGTGTCGCATGCGATCCTGACTCGCGCTCGGAGATTGCAGAGACATGGGCCGGTTTAGTCGGCAACCAGTAGACTTGAGCGCACAGGGAGGACGAGATGACCGCGCAGAATCGACTCATAACGAGAGGCTCGAAGCTCCGGCTGCGGCTCGCGGCGGATGACCGGCTGGTGGCTTTCGTTCGTCGTGGCGACAGCGCGGCATTTGAGGTCCTCTATGAGCGGCACTCCCGGGGAGTCTTGTCGTTTTGCATTTACATGCTCGGATCCAAGCACGACGCGGAGGATGCGGTTCAGGCGACTTTTGCGTCCGCGTACCGTGCGCTGCGCGCTGATGGCCGGCCAGTGGCCTTGCGGCCGTGGCTGTTCACGATCGCACGCAACGATTGCCTGAGCATCCTGCGCAAGCGCCACCCGACGGTCGAGCTCAACGGCGAGCCTGCGCTGGGGGGAGACCCAGTCAAGGAACTGGAGGTCCGCGAGGAGGTTCGACACATGCTCGACGGTCTTCGCGAGCTGCCCGAGAAGCAACGGGCGGCGTTGGTGCTCGCGGAGCTTCAGGGTCTTAGCCAGCAAGAAATCGCCGGGGTCCTAGGGGTTGAGCCCGAGCAGGTCAAGGCGTTCGTCTATCAGGCGCGCTCGAACCTCATATCGAATAGGCGAGCACGTGAAGCCGACTGTCGGGAGATCCGGGAAGAGCTGGCGACGGCCCGTGGCGCGGCGCTCCTGCGGAGCCGCCTTCGGCGCCATCTGCGTTCGTGTGCGGAGTGCCGCGGATACGCCGATGGCGTGGCTCGCCAGCGCGGGCAGCTCGCGGCGCTGCTGCCGTTCGCGCCGTCGCTGGCGCTCAAGTATCGCGTGCTCGAAGAGGCGCTTGGGATCGGGGGCGTGGATCCAGCCACCTACGCAGGCGGCGCGACCGTCGCCGGTTCCGTGGCAGGCACAGCCGCGGAGATCGCCGGTAGCGGCGTCAAAGCTCTTGCGCTCAAGGTGGCAACGGGCGCAGCCCTGGTGGGCGCCAGCGCAGGCGTGGGAGCTTCGGTGATCGGCACTCCGGCGGGCCCGATCGAACACGCGCCGGCCGTGTCCGTCAGCGCCGAACGCGCGGCGCGCTCCCTCGTCGCTTCGGTCGATCAGCCAACCTCAGACGCTGGGAGCCTGTCCGATTCGGCTCCGGGGGCGGGGTCGTTGGTCAACGGGGTCACCGGCGAAGCGCATGCGCCCACCTCGCTTGACGAACACGGCACGGTATCCGCCGGCCTGGAAACGGACACCGGCAGTCCGGACCAGACCGGCACGGCGCCGAGCGACGACAGCAATCAAGGCGACTCCGCGCTCGGACAGAAGCCGGCGCCTGGAGCGCCCCCGACGGCTGGTGATGAAAGCCACCAGAAAAGGATCGAAGAACAGGAACAGCGCAGCCAGCAACGCACGAAAGAGGCCGCAGAAGACGAACGGCAGAATGCCGAACGCAAGCAGCAGCATGAACAAGGCCAACTCAAGCGTGAAGAAGAAAAGCGTTTGCGCCAAGAAGAACAACGCGTCGGCCGGTCGCGCCCGCCGAAGAGCGAAGAAGTGGGCGAAAAGGAACCCGAAGAACCGCCGCCTGTCGGCCATTCACGCGCCCCGAAGAGCGAAGAACAGCTCCGCAAGCAACGTGAAAGGCGCGAACAACGCCGCAAGGAACGCGAAGAACAAAAAGAAGCAGGCGGCGAAACGCCTTCGTCGTAGTCCAACAGTCTTTCGCGCCCGGCCAACCTCCGCGAACTATCGCGTTAACTAACTGTAGCGGCCCACTCCCCCGAGCCGCTCACGCCTCACCCTCCGCAGAGGGAGGAGGGTCGAAGCCCGGCGACGCCGGGCTTCGGGCGTTTCGGGCACCCGCTATGGTCGGCGCCGGGGCGCCCGAGCCGCAACCGAGCTGCTCCTCACGGGCGACCTGTACTGGGTGTGCTTCGAAGGATCGCGACAGCCGGCCGAGTGTGTCGCGATCGGTGACGGGTCCTCGACAAGCGCCAGTGGACCTCGCCCGCCGCTGCCAAGTGCCGTCAGAGACCGCCTGGCCCCCTCGCGCAGGCTGACGAGCGCCGGCTGAAGCTCGTGCACCTCCGCGACGTCCCCCTGCGCGGCCGAGCGACAAAGCGCAACAACAAATGCTGTCGAAGCAAACCAAACGCTCGAGATCGCGACTATCAACACGTCAACCGGCTTGTCGCGCACGTGTCTCGTGAGACCATCACTGTCTCAAAGAACGGCTTTGATCACCTTAGGTTGGCCAGAGGCCTGTTCATCCTCGAAGCCCTGGCGCCTGGCCAGCCGCGTCGTCTCTGACGGACCCCATCGTCGCGCTCTCGCGTAAACGCAGCCATGCCGCGCTTGAAACCCACGCTGGCCGGCTTAGAGAAGCGCAAGCAGGCCGGGCTCGACTCACCAGCGGGTAGGGACCGGGGAGCCGACCAGGGCATGCCCCGGGTGCGATAGTCCCTCTGACGCAGGATCGTGCTCAATAAAGAAACCACGGGCCGCGGATCGAACCGGGGTGCGCGACCACGACCTCAGGAGGAGCAGATGTCCGCTACCGACGTTGCGAGAGGGACGGGCAGCGATAGCACCGCTATCCGACAGTTCGAGCGGAGTTTCCCCGCGGATGAGCTCGCCGAGCTGCGCAGGCGGATAACCGCCACACGCTGGCCCGAGCGGGAGACAGTCGGGGATGATTCGCAGGGCGTGCCGCTCGCGACGATTCAGATGCTCACGCGCTACTGGCAGACCGACTACGACTGGTCCGGGGTTCAGGGGCGGCTGGACGCGCTCCCGCAGTTCATCACCGAGATCGATGGGCTTGACATTCATTTCATCCACGTCCGCTCCAAGCATGAGGATGCGTTGCCGCTGATCGTCACGCACGGCTGGCCCGGCTCGATCATCGAGCAGCTGAAGATCATCGAGCCGCTCACCGACCCCACGGCACACGGCGGCAGCGCCTCCGACGCCTTTCATGTCGTGATTCCGTCGCTTCCGGGCTATGGCTTCTCTGGCAAGCCGGCTTCCTCCGGATGGGGTCCGCCACGGGTCGCACGCGCCTGGGTCGAGCTGATGAAGCGCTTGGGATACACGCGTTTTGTCGCGCAGGGCGGCGACTGGGGCGCGGCTGTCACACAGGCGATGGGTGAACAGGCAGCTCCGGAGCTGCTCGGGATTCACTCCAACATGCCCGGGACGGCTCCAGCTGAGCTTGCGGGGTTCCTGACCGGCGAGGAGCCGCCGCCTGGTCTCTCATCTGAGGAAGGCCGTGCGTACCAGCAGTTGAGCAACTTCTATGCGAAGCACGTCGCCTACGCGCTGATCATGACGACGCGCCCGCAAACGCTCTACGGCCTGGCGGATTCGCCCGTCGACCTGGCAGCCTTCATTCTCGATCATGGCGACGGCAAAGGGCAGCCCGGGCTCGTGGAACAGGTCATTCAGGGCAATCCACCCGGCGCCGTGACGATCGACGACCTCCTCGACAACATCACGCTCTACTGGTTGACGAACACGGGCGTGTCCTCGGCGCGTCTGTATTGGGAGAACAAGGCCGGCTTCTTCGAAGCCAAGAACGTCTCGATCCCCTATGCCATCAGCGTCTTTCCCGACGAGCTATATCAAGCACCTCGGACTTGGGCAGAACGGGCGTACCCGGACAACCTCATCTATTTCAACGAGCTCGACAGAGGCGGGCACTTTGCTGCGTGGGAACAGCCGCAGCTGTTCTCCGAAGAGATGCGCGCAGCCTTCAGAACACTGCGTTAGGGGATCGTGGGGCGGTGCGCATGCCCACCGCCCCGCTACGCCCCCAGGCCACAGCTATCCGATTGGAGGACCGAATGTCTGCGACCCGTGGTATCTCGCTTGACGGCGGGTTCCCGTCCCTCGCCGGTGCGACTGGGTGGCTGAACTCGCAGCCGCTGACGCCCGCCGGGCTCAGGGGAAAGGTCGTTCTCGTCGATTTCTGGACGTATACCTGCATCAACTGGCTGCGTACCGAGCCGTACGTCCGTGCTTGGTCGCAGGCGTATCGCGACGACGGGCTGGTCGTCGTTGGAGTGCACACGCCGGAGTTCTCGTTCGAGCACGAGATCGATCGCGTGCGGCAGGCCACGCAGGAGCGAGGGATCGAATATCCCGTCGCGCTCGACAACGACTACGCGGTATGGAGCGCCTTTGACAACCACTACTGGCCGGCGCTGTACCTCCTCGACCGGGAGGGCATCATTCGCGACCACCACTTCGGTGAGGGGCGCTACGAGCAATCAGAGAGCCTCATCCAGGCGCTGCTCGGGGTCGAGCGCGAGCCAGTATCCGTCGAGGGACGCGGCGTCGAAGCGGAAGCCGACTGGGACCACCTGGGTTCGCCCGAGACCTATCTTGGGTACGCGCGCGCGGAGCACTTCGCGTCAGCGGACGCCATCAGGTTCGACGAGCGCAGCGCCTACGAGCTCCCCGAGCGCCTGCTCCCCAACCACTGGGCGCTCGCCGGCGAATGGACGATCGAGCGCGAGAGGCTCGTGCTCGACGAGGCCGGCGGGAGCATTGCCTACCGGTTCCGCGCGCGCGACGCGCATCTCGTACTGTCGCCGGGGACGCGAGGTCCGATCCCCTTCCAGGTGCTCCTCGATGGCGAGGCACCGGGACCGTCGCACGGCGTGGACATCGACTCAGACGGGAACGGACTGCTCGAGGAGGGCCGCCTATACCAGCTCGTGCGCGAGCACGACACGGTCGGCGAGCGGACGCTCGAGATCGTGTTCGCCCAGCCCGGTGTCGAGGCGTACGTGTTCACGTTCGGCTAGCTCCGTCGCTGAGCAGGCCTGACGAGCCGCACCTCCGCCGACGTCTCCTTCCGCAGACTCCTCGCAAAAGGATTGCCGCCCGGGGTCAGTCGATGGTGGGGCAGCAGCACAAGCCCAAACCCGTGTTCGGTCACCCACGAGGCGAGCGGCGGCTGGGGGGACCCGACCAGCACGTTGAACGTTGCGCGGCTGGCGATGGATCCGAGGATATCCCGCGCCTCTCGCAGTTCGAGCTCAGCTTCCTCTTTGATCGCGATGTTGTAAGGGCCTGTCCCGCCGGCACGGCCCCACAGTGGCGCCCGCGCCTGCGGCGCGAGCGTCACGACCGACAACTCGCGCCCCGCGTTGGCCAGTTCGGCACCCTCGCGCAAAGCCGCGGCGCCTGCGTCGCTGCGCTCGAACACGACCGCGACGCGCCCCGGCCCACCGGAGGTGGGACCGCCGCCAATCGAGTCCTCCACCAGGGCAGCCCCAAGGCCCGGCGTCACTCGAGCGCCTCTCGCACAGAGCTAACGCGCTGCGTGTTGAACCCGAGCCAGTGCATCCGGCCGACGTATCGTGCGTGCTCGATCTTCAGACAGCGGTCGACGATGACGTCCAGGCCGCCTTCCTCGGCGAACCGCGCGCCCTCCTCGTTGATCACGCCGAATTGGCACCAGAGAGCGCCGGCTTTGACGGCGACGGCCTCCCGCGCGATCGCCGGCAGCGCATCGGGAGCGCGGAAGACGTTGACGACGTCCACAGGCTCAGGCACGTCTGAGAGGCTCGGGTAGCTCACCTCTCCGAGGATCTCGCTCTCACGCGGATTGACCGGGATCACGCGGTAGCCGTGGCGCCTGAGGTAGAAGCCGACGAAGTTGCTCGGGCGCAGCGGGTTCGCGGACAGGCCGACGATTGCGACCGTGCGCGCGCTGTGGATCACGCGCTGGATCGTCAGCGGGTCCTGGTATCGCTCGAGTTCGAGGTCGGTCATCTCACGCTCGCGAGACCCTTGTCGAGGTCCCAGATCAGATCATCAACGGACTCGGTTCCCACCGACAGCCGGATCGTTCCCGGCCTGACGCCCGCCGCGTCGAGCTCCGCGTCGCTCAGCTGGCGGTGTGTCGTGCTGGCGGGGTGGATGATCAGGCTCTTGGCATCGCCGACGTTGGCGAGATGCGACCACAGCGTCACAGCGCGGATCAGCTCCTCCCCGGCGGCTCGCCCTCCCGCACAGTCGAACGAGAACACCGCGCCCGCGCCGCGCGGCAGGTACTTCGCCACGAGTGACTCGTACCCACTGCTCGCAAGGCCGGGGTAGGTGACGTTCGAGGTCAGTTCGTGGGACTCGAGGAACGCCGCGACCGCGCGAGCGTTCTCGACGTGGCGCTGCATCCGCAGCGACAGCGTCTCGAGGCCCTGCAGGAACAGGAACGCGTTGAACGGCGAGAGCGTCGCACCGAGGTCGCGCAGCGTCTCAGCCCGCAGCTTCATCAGGTAGCCGTAGGTCCCGAACGTCTCGTGGAACTGCAGCCCGTGGTAGGCCGGCGACGGGTCCGCGATCACGGGGAAGCGCCCGTTGGACCAGTCGAACTCGCCGGACTCGACGACGACGCCGCCGATGCTCGTCCCGTGGCCGCCGATGAACTTGGTCGCCGAGTGGATGACGATGTCGGCGCCCCACTCGAACGGGCGGCACAGGTATGGTGTCGCGAACGTGTTGTCCACGATCAGGGGCAGCTCGTGGTCGTGGGCGACGCCCGACACAGCTTCGATGTCCAGGACGTTGCCGCCCGGGTTGCCGATCGTCTCGCCGAAGAACGCCTTGGTGTTCGTTTGCACCGCGCCACGCCACGCGGACGGATCGTCGGGGTCGACCCACGTCAGCTCGACGTTCATCTTGCGCAGCAGGTGCTTGAGCTGGTTCACCGTGCCGCCGTACAGCGCGGAGGACGAGACGACGTGGTCTCCCGGCTCCAGCAGCGTGAACAGCGCCGCCGCCTGCGCGGCGATCCCGCTGGCGAACGCAACGGCGCCGGCGCCGCCCTCGAGGTTCGCCACTCGCTCCTCGAAGGCGGCAACCGTCGGATTCATGATCCGCGAGTAGGTGTTGCCGTACTCCTGCAGGTTGAAGTACGCGGCCGCCGACTCGGGGTCCTCGAACACGTAGCTGGTCGTCTGGAAGATCGGCATGGCGCGAGCTCCCGTGTAGGGGTCGGGCCGCTGGCCGGCGTGGAGCTGGCGCGTCTCGAAGCCGTACGCGCGCGTCTCCTCCGCGCGGTCGCGCTGGTCGCTCATCGAAGCTCCTGCAGGAAGCGGTGGATGATCGGCGTCTGCTGCGCCTCCTCCAGCAGGAAGCAGTCGTGGCCGTACGGAGCGTCGATCACGTGGAGCTCGACCGGCTTGCCCAGCTCCCGCAGCACCTGCTCGATGTCGCGCGATCCGGACGGCGGGTACAGCCAGTCGGAGCTGAACGCGATCAGCAACGTGTGTGCCTTGACGGCCTCGAGCGCGCGCCGGAGCGAGCCGCGGCCATGCTCGCGCGCGAGATCGAAGTAGGTCAGCGCCCGCGACATCACGAGATAGGTGTTCGCGTCGAATCGCTTGACGAACGAGTCCCCCTGGTGTCGGAGGTAGCTCTCGACCTCGAACTCCGGCTCGGTGATCGTGTAGCGAACGTCGCGCGCAGACTGCAGCCGTCGGCCGAACTTGAACTCGAGCGCCGCAGCCGAGAGATAGGTGATGTGGCCGATCATACGCGCCACGCTCATGCCGGCATCTGGCGCCCCGGCTGTGTCGTAGTAGCGGCCCTGCTGCCACGCCTCGTCGCGCATGATCGCCTCGCGGGCGATCGCGTTCCACGCCATGCCCTGCGGGTGCAGGGCATGGGTGCTGGCGATAGCCACGACAGCGTCAACCTGATCGGGGAACATGACCGCCCACTCAAATGCCTGCATCCCACCCAACGAGCCGCCGGCCACCGCGGCGAGCCGCTCGATCCCGAGCGCATCCAGCAGCGCCCGCTCGGTCCTGACCATGTCCGCGACCGTGATCACCGGGAAGTCCGGCCCGAACGGGCGTCCCGTCGCGGGATTGCGGGACGACGGTCCCGTCGTCCCGCGGCAGCCGCCGAGCAGGTTCGTGGAGATGACGAAATAGCGGTCGGTGTCAAAGGCCTTGCCCGGTCCGATCATCCCGTCCCACCAGCCGAGCCCCTTGCCCGCCTCACCGTCTCGGTCCTCGGCGCCGAACCCGTCGCGGGTGCTCTGGGCCGCCGCCTCCTTGGAGAAGCCGGCGGCATGGGCGTCGCCGCTGAGCGCGTGACAGACGAGGATCGCGTTGTCGCGGCCGGGCGACAGCGCTCCGTAGGTCTCGTAGGCGACGCGGACCGGATGCAGCGTGCGTCCGCAGTCGAGCGCCACCGGATGAGGAAGGTCGAGGTAATGCGTCTCGACGGTTCCGACCGAGCCAGCGCTCGGCGTTGCGGTCACGGTCATTTCTCCATCTCGGGCGTCACCGGCGTATATTGTTTTGCTTCCCAGTCGAGAAACTAGCCTACGACATAGGAAGGGGCGTGGAGGCGATGTCCACAGCCATCGACAACGGAGTCAACGTGCAGGCGCTGCTTGACGCGCGCGAGACCCTCGCGGGTGCGCCGGAGGCCGCCCAGTTCACGTGGCGCGCGTCTTCGAAGTGGCAGAACGGCGTGCACAGCACGACGACGATCCAGAATTACTTCGGCCTCGGCGAGGAGCAGAGCCACAAGACCGAGACGATCCTCGACGCCGATCACCCGGAGGTCTTCGCCGCAGAGGACAACGCGATCACGCCGATCGAGTACCTCCTCGTGGGCCTGGCGAGCTGCCTGACGGCGGGCGTGGCGTCGGTCGCGCAGAACCGCGGGATCCAGCTGCGCTCGGTCGAGGCGACGGTCGAGGGTAACCACGACGTTCGCGGCATCCTTGGCGACGCCGATGTTCGCAATGGCTTCAACGACGTCAAGGTGACCTTCGACATCGACGCCGACGCCTCCCAGGACGAGATCGAGGCGCTGGTCGCACAGTCCCAGAAGCGCTCGGCGGTGTTCGACGCGCTCACGAACCCGACGGAGGTCTCGGTCGCGGTCGTCTGACAGCAGCACGAGCGAGCGCTTCACCAGCGTCGTCGTCGGCGCGGGCCACGCCGGCCTCGCGGCAAGCCATTTCCTCAGCGAGCGGTCGATCGACCATGTCGTGCTCGAGCGTGGCGAGTTGGCGAGCTCGTGGCGGCGGGAGCGCTGGGATTCGCTGCGGCTGCTGACGCCCAACTGGCAGAGCCGCCTGCCGGGGCTTGCCTACGACGGCGGCGACCCCGACGGCTACATGACGGCGGCCGAGGTCGCCGAGCTCGTCGAGCGATTCGCGCAGAGCTCCCGCGCTCCGGTTCGCACGCAAACGGACGTGACCTCGCTGCGGCGCGTGGGCGACGACGGCTACCGGGTCACGACGGAGTGTGGCGAGATCCGGGCCCGCACGGTGGTGATCGCCAGCGGCGCCTGCAATCTGCCCACGATGCCGGCCTTCGCGGACGCCGTGCCTGCGGAGGTCGAGCAGATCACGCCGTTGCGCTACCGAAACCCCGACCAGCTCCCGGACGGGGGCGTGCTGGTCGTGGGGGCGTCGGCGACCGGCGTGCAGCTGGCGGCCGAGATCAGGCGCTCGGGTCGGGCGGTCACCATGTCGGTCGGAGAGCACGTGCGGCTGCCACGTACCTACCGGGGCCGTGACGTCCTCTGGTGGATGGATGCGTCGGGCGTGTGGGACCAGCGCCACGACGAGGTCGAAGACCTCACGCGGGCACGGCGCCTGCCCTCGCCGCAGCTCGTTGGAACGCCCGAGCGCGCGACGCTCGACCTCAACGCGCTCGTGGCGTCGGGCGTCGAGCTGGTCGGCCGCTGGGCGTCCGTCCGCGACGGCGTCGCGTTGTTCTCCGGTGGCCTGCGCAACGTCTGCTCGCTCGCCGATCTGAAGATGAACCGGCTGCTCGGCGGCTTCGACGAATGGGCCGACAGGTCCGCGTGGGACGCGGAGGTCGACGCTCCCGAGCGCTTCGCCCCGACCGAGGCGCCGCGGTCGCCCCGCTGGCAGCTCGACCTGCGCAGCGGTGAGATCCGGACGATCCTCTGGGCGACCGGCTTCCGACCCGACTACCGGTGGCTCGGCGTGCAGGTGCTCGACGCCAGGGGCCGGCTCCGGCACGACGGCGGCGTCGTCGAGAGCCCAGGCCTGTACGCCCTGGGCCTGCCCGTACTGCGGCGGCGCAGGTCCACGTTCCTATGCGGCATCGAGGACGACGCGCGTGAGGTGATCGGTGAGCTCGGCGCGTATCTCGCGGGTGGCTCGCGGGTCGACGGCGGTTCGCCGTGATGACACGGCGCGGCCGGCCCGAGGGTGCGCAGACGCACACCCCCGGACCGTGCCGCGCCGTTCATCAGAGCCTCGCCTTGCCTAGAGACCGAACGGCCCGCTGAAGCCGTGGCTTGGAGGCCACGGGAACTGGTAGGCGCGATAGGTGTTCACGCCGGCCGGGAACTCAGCGTTGAAGCTGAGCTGGCCTGACGGGCTGAACTCCGAGAAGTACGGCAGCGCTCCCCAGCCGACAACCACGTTTCCACGCGGCGTCGTCTGGGCGTTGCCCTGCGATGCAGCCGCCAGTCCCTCCGGCTGGTTGTCGGAGGCCACGAGCGTTGCGACTTTCGTCCACGGGTTGAGCTTCACCGTCACCGCGCGGCTGTAGGGCAGCAACGGCGTTCCCGTGGAGTCGTTGTCGAAGAACGTGTAGGTGTTGTTGCCGAGAGCCTCGGGGTCGTGCTGCCAGGCGAAGATCTCACCCGCGCTGTCCAGCACCTGTCCCGGCGCCGCCTCGAGCTTGAAGCTCGAGTCCTTGCCGCCGAGCTGCCAGAGGATGTTCCCGCTGTGGGGGTTGACCTCATATGTGGTCCACGTGTCGCGGGCGTCGATCAGCAGGTTGCCGTTGGTGTCCAGCTTGATGGCGTTGATGTGGAACCAGTCCCAAGGCGTGCTTGCCGACGCGGGCAGCGGCTGCTCGCTCTGGCTGAACGGCACGTGGTCCTCGCTGTTCCACTGGAACAGCACCTGGCCGGTGGCGATGTTGATCTCCTGTACGACCCCGTTGACCACCGTCTGGTCAGCCGGCCCGCCGATCGAGGTGAGGTTTGCCGTCGCGGTTGTGTAGGAGAGGATCAGTGCCGTGTTCCAAGGGGTGATCAGGAACTCGTGTCCGTCTGCACTGAGGCCGTTGCCGGCGTTGACCGTGGCGATCTGCTGGTAGTGGTCGTTGAGGATGTAGTCGGTGCCGCTGGCCAACCCGCCGAGGCCGGTTCCCTGCCAGTAGGTCAGGACCGGCTGGCCCTGGTAGGTCTGGACCCGGAAGTCGCTGGCCTCCTCGCCTGTGGGTACAGATTTGAACCACAGCACGTCGCCCTGACTGTTGACGATCTCGGGGCCGTTGGCGTAGGTGCTCTGGTCGCCGAACGGGGAGATGAAGAAGTCACCGCCTCCTGCGACGAACGGCGAGGACGTCAGGATCGTGAGCGGCGGTGGCGCCGTGGGTGTCGCCGCGACCGCGGCGTTCGCGCCGATGAGCGCGATCGCTGCTGCTCCTACGACGATCGTCACAGCACCGATGAGCATCTGGAGCCGTCGCTGCAACCCATTCCTGGGCGCGCTTGAGGACGTTATCTGAAGCATGTCGTTCTTCCTTTGTTGACGGGTGGATGTGATTTGAGGCCGTGAACCGACGTGGTTTCTCGCCGGCTCTCAGCCTTCGCATCGCAAGCTAGGGCATAATCTCCATAATTTCAACCAAGTTTGTGGCCTTTCTTCACGCGCCCGACTTGGCGGGGTCTGGCGCGGGTGCTCAGGTCCACCGACCCGGGCAACAGGAAACTGGCCGAGCAGCGCCCGGTGTGGCGCGACGCGAGGTCAGCGTCGAGCGGGACCCGCGCTGTGAGCGGCCTGGAGTCGCCCCTGCCAGACTGCCTTCGCGCCGAGATCGCCGGTCCTGAAGCACATGTAGCCGGCGCCGATCGACAGCAGCACGAGCGCGACGCGGAGCCCGCCGAGGACCCAACGCGGCGACAGTAGCTCGTCCAGGACGGCGAGGCCCGTGGGCATGCCTGCGGAGATTCGCTGCGCGGCGAAGGTCACGATCAGGGTCGCGGTGAAAACGACGTAGATGATCGCGAGGATGTGCGCGGCCTGTGAGTGTTCGGAGATCAGCTTCGCGGCTTGGCCCTGGAGGTTCAGCTCACCCCGCAGCGCCGCGCCCGCCTGCATGGTGAGGAAGATCGAGCTCATCGCCACGATCGACACGACGGCCAGCGCAATCCCGTAGCGCGCGAGCCACTCACGCTTGAAGACGAACACGACGGCCGCGAGGACCGTCGTCGGGATCAAGATCACCGGTACATGCACGAACAGCGGATGCGCGGGCAGGCCGCTGTAGATCGTCGTGACGCGAATGGGCAGCGTCAGGAAGCCGAGGAACGCGAGCAGCGTGAGTGTGAACTCGGCGCGCCGCCAGTCCACGTGCCCGCGCCCGGGCGCTCCGATCGTGTCGGTACTCACGGTGCGATCACTTCGATCAGCCCTGCGCGGGCGTTATGAGTCCTGTCTCGTAGGCGAACACGACTATCTGCACCCGGTCACGCAGCCCGAGCTTGGCGAGGATGCGTCCCACGTGCGACTTCACGGTGGCCTCGGAGAGCACGAGCCGCTCAGCGATCTCGGCGTTGGAGCAACTGCGCGCGACCTCCAGCAGGACCTCGCGCTCTCGCGTCGTCAGCAACTGGAGACGCTCGTTGTCCTCCTGCTCTGATCGATCTGTCGCGGGAAGGCGGTGGGCGTAGTTGGCGAGCAGCCGGCGCGTGACGCTCGGCGCGACGACCGCGTCGCCGCTGGCGACCGCGCGGATCGCGGAGAGCAGGTCGCCCGGGGGCGCATCCTTGAGCAGGAAGCCGCTGGCGCCGGCGCGGAGCGCGGCGTACACGTACTCGTCGAGGTCGAACGTCGTCAGGATGATGACGCGCGCTGGGCTGTTGGATTCGACGATCAGCTTTGTCGCCTGCACGCCGTCCATTTCGGGCATCCGCACGTCCATCAGCACGACGTCGGGATCGAGCCGGCGCGTCGCCTCGACGGCTTGTACGCCGTTTGACGCCTCACCCACGATCGTGAGGTCTTCCTGGGTGTCGATCACCATGCGAAAGCCCATTCGCAGCAGCTCCTGGTCGTCGGCCAACAGCAGGCGTGTGCTCATGGTGCGACGGCTTCGGCGTCCGGCCGCAAGCGCAGATGTACGCGCCAGCCTCCGTCGGGGACTGGGCCGGCGTCGAGCTTGCCGCCGTATGCAGCCGCCCGCTCGCGCATGCCGCTCAGTCCACGGCCACTTCCAGCGAGCGAGGTGGGCGCGGCGGCGAGCCCGGCGCGCCGGCCCGTGTCAGTCACCTCGAGCTCGACGCTGCGAGGCGCGCAGCTCAGCGCGACGTGCGCGCTCGTGGGTCGCACAGCGTGCTTCAGCGTGTTCGTCAACGCCTCCTGCGCGACCCGGAAGATGGTCAGCTGGACACCCTCGGGAAGCTCGCGCGGATCGCCGTCGAGGTCCATCGTCACGGGGATACCGGCGGCGTGGACCTGCGCCAGCAACTCGTCGAGACGGTCCAGGCGCGGCTGCGGCGCAAGTGGCTGCTCGACGGCGTCCTCGCGCAGCACGCCGAGCAGCCTGCGCATTTCCAGGAGCGCCTGGCGGCCTGTCGCCGAGATCCTTGCGATCGCTTCATCAGCGCGCTGCGGCGAGGATGCCATCGCGTAGCCGGCGCCGTCGGCGAGCGAGATCATCACGCTGAGGTTGTGCGCGACGATGTCGTGCATCTCACGCGCGATGCGAGCCCGCTCGGCGGCAGCGGCGAGACGGCCTTCCTGATCGCGCTCGACTTCCAGGCGGCTGGCCCTTTCGTGCAGCGAGATCAACAGCGCGCGTCGCTGACGAATCGTGATCCCGGACACCCCCGCCGCGGCAGCCAGGCCGGTCAGCCCGACCCAGATCTTCAGCGGCTCGGACGGCGACCAGCGCACCGCGGCCATGATCGCCCCCGCCTGCACAACCGCCCCTGCCACAGCGACCTCTGCGAGGTCGCGCTCAAGTGCCACCCAGTACAGGGAGATCAGCACGGCGGCATCCGCGAGCTGGGGTGCGGAGATCAGCCACTGCGCAAACGCGACGAGCGCCACGAGCGCGAAGCACACGCGCGGGTCGCGCCGATGTAGCAGCAGCGGCGCGCACAGCAACAGGCAGAAGACCGCTGTTGTGGGGCCGAGTCGAGCCTGGGTTGCGAGCCCGAATACGCTGAGCACCGCCACCCCTGCCGCGGTGGCGAGGTCCACAACGAAAGGATGCGCCCCGACGCGCCGGACGTTGAGCTCAATCTGGGCGAGCCATCGCGAGGCCAGGCGATCCGCCGCGTCCTTCATGCGCCCCATATTGACGATAGTCGCCGGCGTCAGTCGACCTCGGGCGCGAGCTCCGGATGCGGTTCGATGTACAGGTGCGGATGCTCTGAGTGAGGCGCCGCGCCCTGCACGTCCACCTTTGTGACAGAGACGTACACGACGAGTGCCAGGAAGACGATCAGTGCGAGTCCGCTGACGGTGCCGTCGCCGAGGCCGAGGCCGGTGATCGCGCGCGGCTTGCTGAACCAGTCCGCGAACGAAGCGCCAATCGGCCGCGTGACGATGTAGGCGAACCAGAACGCGACGATCGGGTTCAGCCCGAAGCGCCACCAGCCCACGGCGGGGATCAGGATGATCGAGATGAACAGCAGCGCGGACGGGAAGAAGCCAAGATTCAATGGCGTCGCCGTCAGGTCGCCAGCCGCCGTTCCGAGCGCGAACGTCGCGAGCACCGTTGCCCAGTAGAAGCCCTCCCGGCGACGGCTGGTGATGCTGTGGATCGAGAGCGTGCCCTCGCTGCGGTACCAACACACAAAGATCGCCGCCATGATCGCAGCGAACAACGGCGTGGTCTCCGAGTAGGGGATGCTCGCGCCGTCGTGGATCCCGTCCGCCATCATCGTGCCGAAGATCGCGACCATCATCACCGCAAACCAGTAGACGGGCGCCCGGTACTCGCGTTGGCGCATCTGCAGCCAGATCGCAAACCACAGGCCGAAGATCCCGATCGCCCCGGCGATCGGGACGCTCTTGTTCCCGAGGAAGTCCGACATCGACTCGCCCATCCCGGTCGTCAGGAGCTTCAACACCCAGAAGATCGCGGTGATCTCGGGAACCTTCGTCAAGGCCATTCGCGTGGGCGACGCGGCGCGCGCTGTCATCGCTGCTGCTGAGCGTCGGCCATGCCCCAACGCTAGGAAGATGAGAGCGTCCGCACAACGGCCTGGAGAACGAAATCGAGATAGACGTCATGCGACTGAGGTCGTAGTGGACCCCTACCAAGGTCCTACACAACCCGAGCGGCGCGATCGCCGTCCCCGGCCGGAATGCCCTGGTTCGCGCCCTGGTCGCGTACACGAGCGGGGCGATACCTTGACACTCCGCCGTCATGACCGATTGGAGAAACGATGAGCAGCGGAGCCGCCCTTTCTCAAGCCCAGCGCCAACCTCAACTTCGTGGCCAGACCGTCGTCGTGATCGGCGGTAGCTCCGGGATCGGGCTCGAGACCGCCCGACGCGCGCGGGCCGAGGGGGCCGACGTGGTGCTTACCGGACGCAATCTCGAGCACTTGCAGCGAGTGTCGGATGAGCTCGGCGCGCTGAGCATCGCCGCCTTCGACGTCACCGATGCGGGCCGGGTCGAGGGGTTCTTCGAGGGCCTGTCGACGCCGATCGATCACGTGATGGTCACGGCGGGCGGCCCCTACTACGCGTCATTGGCCGACATCGATCTAGGCGAGGCGAGCCGCTCGCTCGACGCCCATCTGTGGCTCGCTGTGCGGGTCGCGCGTGTCGCCGCTGCGAAGATGCGCCCCGGCGGCACGCTGCTGTTCATGACGGGCACCGGTGCCCGGCGGGCCGGCGTCGGGCTCGCGGTCGCGTCCTCAATCACCCTCGCACTCGGAGCTCTCATCCCCAACCTGGCGCTTGAAGTCGCGCCGGTGCGAGCCAATCTGATCGCCGCTGGCTTCGTCGATACTCCGCTGTCGGCGTCGCTGCTCGGCGACGACCTCGAACGGCGTCGTGATCAGCTCCGCGCCACGCTTCCGATCGGGCGCGTGGTCGGACCGGCCGACGTCGCTGCGCTCGCCGTACACATCATGAGCAACACCGCGCTCACAGGTGCGACCTTCGACATCGACGGCGGCGAGCAGCTCGTCTCCGGAGCTTCCACGTGACCCCGTGGATTAATGCTGGAGCACGAGTCAACAGAGGAGGCTGACGATGGACGTTGCAACCCTGGCCGAACTACTCCACGAGACATCCGAGCACCATGACCACTACGAGAAAACGCACCCCAAGCACGACTGGTGGGATTGGTACGCCCCTTACCTTGCTGCGCGCGAGGAGGGGCAGACCTCGGAGCAGGCAACCACGGCAGCTGGGTTGTACATGGAGAGCCTCACCTGGTAGACGAATCTCGTTACGCCCGCGCCGATGCGCTGCCAAGTGCGGCTGACCCCGACCCGGCGGGTTCGGGGTCAGCCGCACTCATGCGACCAGGTAGGTCTCATAGATCACGCCCGTGGCCTGGCGGCCACCGACGCTGATGAAAATTCCCTTGTTCAGCCAGTCGAGCTTCGCTGCGGCGGTCTCGATCTGAGTGGCGGTACGGAAGGTGTACTCGCTGGCTTGAACGTCCTCGCCGCGCCCGAGGCGGGCGAGCACCTCGGCGCTGCCGTGGCGCACACTACGCGAGCGGACGTAGAGCAGATCGCCGCCTTCGGTCTGAAGCGTGTAGCGGATGTCGCCGAGCGCGGTCCCGTCGGCGAGGATGATCTGCCAGTCGGCGCTCGAGCCCGCGAGCAGCTCACCGCTGAGTTCCGGGCCGGTGAACCGTCCGCCTGTCAGAGGCACGATCCGGCGCCTGCCCTGCGCGAGGACGCCGAGGTCCAGTGGCGCCCCGAGCGTCGCCTCGAGGCGGTAGACCAGGCTGAGGCGCGGATCGGGAAGCTGGGTGCTCATCGCTGGCTCCTGTCGGGTCCGGGGTCGTTTGGGTGGGGCGCGAGCATCAGACGCTCCTACGTTAGCCCTCGGTCTCCCGTTCGGGAGACGATCGCCACGCGCTTGCCGGCGCGTGGCGCCAGGGCGTCGACCAGGGGTCGCGCACTGAGCGTTCACCCGATCGGGACGATGTGCCGCCGCACGTCTGGCGCGAACCTCGATCACCGAGAGCGCTGGGCCAGAGGCGATCCGGTGACCGCCCCGGTCGATCAACGTGGACCGTCAGGCTCAGCGCACCGACGCCAACACGAAAGGTAGGTCGCTATGGCAACGCTCGTTGCGATTGGTTATCCGGATGAAGCCACCGCCGATCAGGCGCGCGGGACGGTTGAAGGGTTGGAAGGTGACCTGGTGATTCAGGCCGATCAGGTCGCGGCGATCAGGCGTGACGCCAAGGGCAAGTACCACGTCACGACTACCCACGGCGGTTCATCCACGGCCGGCGGCGCGGTGTGGGGTGGCTTCTGGGGGCTGCTGTTCGGGTTGCTGTTCTTCATCCCGTTCGCCGGCTGGGCGATCGGTGCCGGCATCGGTGCGCTGTTTGGGCACCTCGGCAAGGACATGATCGATGATCAGTTCCAGCAGCAGGTGCGCGACTACGTACAGCCCGGCACATCGGCTCTGTTCCTGATCATCGAGAAGGCGACGCCGGACAAGGCGATCGCAGCCCTCGAGCAGTACAAGGGCACGGTCATCAAGACCTCGCTCTCCGACGAGGACACCGCCAAGCTCCAAGAGGCGCTGAACCCGACTACGTAAAGCTGCATGCGATGAGTGATGCGACCGCCACCAAGACTGCGGTCGCTGGCGCCCAGGTGATCCTGGTGACGCTGGCCGCCGGCCAGTTCCTGATGGCGCTCGACAGCTCGGTGATGAACGTCTCGATTGCGACGGTTGCCGAAGACGTCGGTACGACCGTCACGGGGATCCAGGGGGCCATCACGGCCTACACGCTGGTGATGGCGATGCTGATGATCCCCGGGGCGAAGGTGGGCGCCCTGATCGGCCGTAAGCGTGCCTTCATGATCGGCTGCGTCATCTACGGCTGTGGCTCGTTCACGACAGCGCTCTCCGGGAGCCTGCCGGTGCTGCTGTTCGGCTGGTCCTTCCTCGAGGGCGTCGGAGCGGCTCTGATCCTGCCGTCGATCGTGGCGTTGGTCGCCGGCAACTTCCCGGCGGCACGCCGCCCCGCGGCCTACGGGCTTGTGGCCGCCGCGGGGGCGATCGCGATTGCGCTCGGCCCGTTGATCGGCGGGCTCGCGACGACCTATGCGTCCTGGCGTTGGGTCTTTGCCGGCGAGGTCATCCTCGTGGTTGTGATCCTCGTGCTCGCGCGTCGCGCTGAGGACCCTCCGCCGGACCGTCGGCCGAAGATCGACCTGATCGGCGCGGTCCTCTGTGCCGCCGGCCTCGGCGTGTTCGTGTTTGGTGTGCTCAAGTCCGGCTCCTGGGGCTGGGTCGCGCCAAAGACGGGCGCGCCGCAATGGTTTGGAATCTCACCTGTGCCGTGGCTGATGGTCGCCGGGCTCGCGCTGGTGTGGTCGTTTCTGCATTGGGAGGCGCGCATGGTCACGCGCGGCGAGGAGCCGCTCGTCGACCCGGCGCTGCTGCGCAACGCGCAGCTCGCGGGCGGGCTGACGATGTTCTTCTTTCAATACCTCCTGATGATGGGCGTCTTCTTCCTGCTCCCGCTCTACCTGTCGGTCGCGCTCGGGCTGTCTGCGATCGACACCGGCGTTCGGATCCTGCCGATGTCCCTGACACTGCTGGCGGCTGCGTTGGGGGTCCCGCGGCTGTTCCCGGGGGTTTCGCCGCGTCTGGTCGTACGGATCGGGATCGTGTTGATGCTGCTCGGGTTGCTCGTGCTGCTCGCCGCGATCGATGTCGATGCCGGAGCGGAGATCGTGACCGTCCCGTTGCTGCTCATCGGGCTCGGCCTCGGCGCGCTGGCATCGCAGCTCGGCGCGGTCACCGTCTCGGCCGTGCCCGACGAGCAGAGCTCGGAGGTGGGCGGGCTGCAGAACACCGTCACCAACCTCGGCGCCTCGCTGGGTACCGCGCTCGCGGGATCGATCTTGATCGCGGTGCTGACCACGTCATTTCTAACCCACATCGAGGCCAACAATGCGGTGCCTCAGAGCGTGAAGAGCAAGGCCAAGACCGAGTTGTCCGCGGGTATCCCGTTCATGTCGGATAAGCAACTCGAAGCCGCGACCAAGCAGGCGGGCGCGAGCAGCGAGGTGACGCAGGCGGCGCTCGACGCCAACGCTCGAGCGCGCCTTGACGGGCTGCGCGGCGCCCTGACCGTGCTGGTGCTGATCGCCGCTGTCGCGCTGTTCTTCGTCGGCGGAATCCCAACGCGACAACCCGGCTCCGAATCGGTGCCGGTCTAGGCGATCGTGAACCTCGTCTCGGGCACTCCTGCCAAGCAACTGGACACGCGACGCGAGCGGCTGCGGCGCCTGGCCGCAATCGTGGCACTCGCGGTGCCGGTCGCGATGGCTGCGGTGGCGGCCGTGGCGCTCGCCGGTGACGTCCCGATCGCCGTGCTGGCGGTGGCGCTGGCGTTGGCCGCCAATGCCGCCGTTTGGTTCGCCCTGACGGAGCGTGGCGCGCGGCGAGCGTTCGCCGCGGTGGGCGCGGTCCTCGCAACCGCCGGCCTCGTCGCCGTGCTGGTGACTCACTGGCAGGGACTGGCGGTGCTCATCGTTCTGCTGTTGGCGCTGCCCGTGTTCGGGCTGGCATCGCGCTACGCGCTGGGGCGATCGGGGCAGGCGGCGCTCGCGAGTGTCGCTGCCACGGTCGTGCCGGCCGGGGCAGCCGGCTCGGCCGCGCTGATCATCAACCTGAAGTCAGGCGGTGGTAAGGCCGAGCACTTTGACCTCGCCGGCGAGGCCCGGCGGCGCGGCATCGAGCCGATCGTCCTGCAACCGGGGGATGATCTGCTGGAGCTCGCCGAGCGCGCTATCGCGCGGGGCGCGGAGGTTGTCGGGATGGCCGGCGGCGACGGCTCGCAGGCGCTCGTCGCGACGGTCGCCGCGCGGCGCGATGTTCCCCACGTTTGCATCCCTGCGGGAACGCGGAACCACTTCGCGCTCGACCTCGGGCTGGATCGCGACGACGTGGTGGGCGCGTTGGACGCATTCACCGACGGCGTGGAGCGGCGTGTCGACCTGGCGCGTGTGAACGACCGCGTGTTCGTCAACAACGCGTCGCTTGGTGTCTATGCGAAGGTCGTGCAGTCAGAGGCATATCGAGACGCGAAGCTCGAGACCTGGACGCAGATGCTGCCTGAGCTGCTCGGCTCCGATGCCAAGCCGATCGATCTCGAGTTCACCGGTCCCGACGGGCTTGAGTGCAAAGACGCTCCGCTCGTGCTGGTCTCGAACAACCGCTACGAGCTCACGCACCTGTCCGGCGCTGGCACGCGCGAGCGGATCGACGAGGGCGTGCTGGGTGTCGTGGCTGCACGGGTGCGCGGCGCGGACGTCTCCGAGCTCGTCGCGCTCGAGCTGGTTGGCCAGGCCGGCCGCTACCCAGGTCTGATGTCGTGGTCCGCGCCCGCCTTCGAAGTCCGCTCCGCCGCTCCCGTCGAGGTTGGGCTCGATGGCGAGGCGCTGGTGCTCGAGCCGCCGTTGCGCTTCGTCTCACTGCCCGGCGCGCTGCGCGTGCGGCTGCCTCGCGGCACGGGCCTGTCACCGGCGGGGCGCGCGGTCGCGCTGACCCCTGAGAGCCTCGGCAGCCTGCTGCGCGTGGCGGCAGGACGGTGAGCCTCCTGTGACGATCTGGCATCGCGTGCAGCGACTGGACCATCGGCTCATGCGGCGCTCCTTCGAGGCCCGCTCGCCTTTCCTGGATCGCGCTCTCGTCAACATCACACGCGCCGCGAACTACTCCAGGCTGTGGCTCGTGATCGCGGGTGCGCTCGCCGTCGTCGCCGGGAGAAGGGGGCAGCGGGCCGCCGGCCGCGGCATCGTCGCAATCGCGGTCGCGGCCGCCCTCGCCAACGGCCCGGCAAAGCTGATCGCTCGCCGACGTCGGCCCTTCTCGCGATCACGCCCGACGCTCATCCGCATGCCGCGCTCGACATCGTTTCCCTCTGGGCATACCGCTGCAGCGTTCGCGTTCGCCACCGCTGCCAGCGCCGAGATGCCGGTCTTGGCACCGGTGCTCGTCCCGGTTGCGGGCGCCGTGGCCTACTCACGCGTGCACACCGGCGTTCACTATCCGAGTGACGTCACCGCCGGCCTTGCAATCGGAATCTGCTCGGGCCTGATCGCCGCACCTCCACGGTGGCGCGGCTCCCGGCTCGCTACACGGCTACGATCGTGAGGCGCGTCGCGGTCACCATTTCAGCTCGATCTCCAGCTCGCGCTCATCCGTCTCCACCTCGAGCTCGACCTTAAGACGCACCTGGTCAGGGACGTCGACCTTGAAATGCATGCCGCCGCGGTCGAACTCCAGGTCGTTCTCTCGAGCGAGCATGTCCGCGAGCCGGCGCAGGCGCGTCGCGACCTCCTCCCGGCTGACGGTCTCCTCTCGCTCGATCTCAAAGATGTCCATCGGTCTCCCTTCGTCGTGGCGTTGGCGAGCCCACACGAGAGCACATATTCACGGTGAACGCGCGGCGGTCAGGCGCAGTTCCGCGTCGGCCGACCAGCATCAGCCGGATGCGCCGGCAAGCGCTCTGCCGTGGAGGATGTCGTCCGCTACGCTTGGCCACTTGCGGCAACCGCGGGGTGACGGGACATGAGCGACGCCGTCGAATACGAGATCGGCGCAGCCGTCAGTTGCCGCGACGGCGCCTGCGGGCAACTCGTGCGTGTGGTTCTCGACCCGGTCGCCCGCGCGATCACCCACATCGTCGTCGAGCCCAAGCACCGCGAGGGTCAGGAACGCCTGGTGCCCGTCGACCTGATCGACACGGGTGCGCCGGAGCTATGCCTGCGCTGCAGCATCAGCGAGTTCGACAAGCTTGAATACGCCGCAGAGATCCACTTCCTTTCCGAGAGCGGCGACGATCTTGGCTACGGCAAAGGAGAGATGTCGGTCTGGCCCTATTACGGCCTCGGTGGCGCGATCGGCGGCGGCATGCCGAAAGGCCCGCAGACGTACTTCACCAGCCGGGTGCCCGCCGGTGAGGTCGAGGTCCGCCGAGGCGAACAGGTGCACGCGAGCGACGGCGACATCGGGCGCGTGCAGGGCCTCGTCATCGACCCCAGCAACCACCGCGTGACGCACGTGCTCCTGCAGGAGGGACACCTGTGGGGCAAGAAGCAGGTCTCGATCCCGATGCAGTCGGTGAAGGCCGTCGACGGCGAAGGCGTTCACCTCGATCTCACACGCGACGAGGTCAAGGACCTGCCGCCGGTGGCACTCGCCGACCGGTGATGGCCGAACGCTCCGAGCGCGGCGCGAGCACCGTGCGTCGCGCCGTTGGATTTGGTGCGCGTGCGGCGATCATGCTGGTCGTCGACGGGCTGCTGTTGTGGGTGCTCGCGAAGATCGGGATCGGCGACTATGCGCCGTCCTTCGGCGAGGCCGTCCTGACGGCAGCGGTGATCGCGTTGTTGAACGCGCTGCTGTGGCCGGTGCTGACGCGTCTGGCGCTGCCCTTCACGCTGCTCACGCTCGGCCTGGGATCGCTGGTGCTGAACGCGCTGGTGATCGAGCTGGCCTTCGATCTGCTCCACGACCGCGCGCCGAGCTTCGGCGCGGCGCTGCTGGTGGCAGCCGTGCTCGCCGTGGCGTCGATGCTGATCTCGCCGCTGCTCGACTTCGACGGCGACGCCTATCACCTGCGGGTCGTGCGCCGGCGCGTGCGCCGTGGCAGGGCGCGCAACCGGACAGACGTGCCGGGGGTCGTGCTGTTCGAGTTCGACGGTCTCGGCGAGCAGGTGCTGCGCGAGGCCGCACGCGACGGCTACGCACCGACGATTGCGAGTTGGCTCGAGCAGGGAACCCATCGCATCGTCGGCTGGGAATGTGATCTCTCCTCGCAGACCGGAGCCAGCCAGGCGGGGCTGCTGCTCGGCAGCAACTGGGACATGCCGGCGTTTCGCTGGTATGAGAAGGAGACCGGTCGCACGCTCGTATCCAACCACCCACCGGACGCAGCCGAGATCGAGCGACGGCGCTCCAACGGCGCCGGGCTGCTGGCAGCGGGCGGCACGAGCCGCGCCAACATGTTCTCGGGCGACGCGCCACGCTGCTCGGCCACGATGAGCGTGATCCGCGACCGCAAGCGCTCGCGCTCGGGTGACTTCTTCGCCTACTTCGCCGATCCGTACGGCTTCATACGGACGATCGCGCTGTCCCTGGCAGACATCACCGAAGAGCGTCTCGCGGCCCGCCGTCAAAGGCGAAGCGGCGCCGAGCACGTCAAGCGTGGAGGCTTCTACCCGCTCGTGCGCGCAGCGATCGCGGTCGTCATGCGCGACCTGACCGTCGCCACGCTGATGGCCGACATCGTCGAGGGGATCCCGGTGACCTACGCGACGTTCGTCGGATACGACGAGGTCGCGCACCACTCCGGGATTCGCGAGGGTGACGCGCTCAAAGTGCTCCGCCGCCACGATCGTCAGCTCGCCCGGCTGCAGCGGGCGATCGCGCAGGCGCCGCGCCCCTATCACCTCGTCGCGCTCTCTGACCACGGCCAGACGCAGGGACGACCCTTCCGCCAGCGTTACGGCCACACCCTCGAGGAGGTCGTCAAGGGCGCGCTCGAGCGTGGCGAGGTGCGCGCGCCGCTCGCTGTGGACGAGTCCTGGGGAGATCTCGGTGCGGTGCTCGCCGACGCGCGGGAGGACGACAGCACGCCCGGCCGCATGCTGCACCGCGCGACGCGCGGGCGGGCGGTGGAGGGAACCGTCGCGCTCGGCCCGAACCGCGAAGCCCTCAGCGACGCCGCCGAGGCGAGCGAGAGCGACGCCGTCGTGATGGTCTCGGGTCCCCTGGGGCTCATATACCTCACGTCGAGCCCGGAGCGGCTGACCCGCGAGCAGATAGCCGCGTCGCACCCGCGGCTGGTTTCGGAGCTGGCGAGCCACCCGGGCATCGGCTTCGTGCTCGTCCGGTCACAGGGCGAAGGAGCCCTCGTGATCGGCGCCGGCGGCACGCGGCGCTTGGCCGACGATCACGTGGAGGGCGAGGACCCGCTCGCCGCATTCGGGCCGAACGCGGCCGATCACCTGCGCCGCCACGACAGCTTCACCCACTGCCCGGACCTGCTCGTCAACGCCACCTATGACCCCGACGCGGACGAGGTCGGGCCGTTTGAGGAGTTCATGGGCTCGCACGGGGGCCTCGGTGGGCCACAGATGCGGCCGGTCGCCGTGGTTCCCAGGACCTGGAGCCAGCCGGCCGAGCCGATCGTGGGGGACGAGGCCATGCACCACACGCTGCGCGCCTGGCTCACCGAGACCGGGCTCGGATGAGCTCGCGCGCTACTCGCTGGCCAGTGCCTGCAGCACGTCCAGCCGCGCCGCCCGCCGCGCGGGCGCCAGCGCGGCGATCAGGCCTGCAAGTGCGGCGGCGATGAGCAGCACGAACAGCGTGCCGACGGGTACCGAGACGACGTAGCCCGAGCCTGAGAGCGCGAAGATCGTCACGAGTATCGCTCCCACCACGCCGATCACCAGGCCGAGGATGCCGCCGATCATCGCCGTGATCAGCGACTCGTAGCGGATCATCTGGCGGATCTGGCTGCGCGAGGTGCCGATCGCGCGCATCATGCCCAGCTCGCGGGTGCGCTCGTAGATCGACAGGATCAGCGTGTTGACGATGCCGAACAGCGACACGATCACCGACAGCGCGAGCAGCACGTAGACGAGCAGCAGGAACGTGTTGAGTTTGCTGCTGACTTCGTGCGTGTATTCCGCCGCGGTCTGCGAGTGGGTCTGCGGGAAGTCGGCGCGCAGCAGCGAGTTGATGCCGTGGCGCACCTCGGCGCTGTTGGCGCCCGGTGCGTAGGAGACGAAGTCCACTCCGTCTTCGCGTTGCCCGAACGCCGAGCTCGCGAGCGAGCGCAGCACGGTGAGATTGGCGAGCAGGCCGAGCACTTCTTCCTTGACGATGCCCGTCACCGTGAGCGTGACCTCGTGGCCGGAGGCCGTCAGCACGGCGAGGCGCTGCCCCACGTGCAGATCATGCGCGCTCGCGAACTTCTTCGTGATCACGGTGTCGTCCGGTCCGAGCGCCGTGAGCGTCGCCGGCGAGCCGTGCTCCCATTCGGTCTTGTACATCTTCACGAACGACTCGGGTTCGATCGCCGTCACGGTGCTCTTTTCGGCGATCACGGGTGCGCCCGCCGCAGCGAGGTTTCGGACCCTCCCCTTGGTGAAGGCGACCGCGGTGACGGCGCCGACACCGTGGACCGTGCGGACGGCCGGCGCCACGGCAGCCGGGAGGCCCTGGCCACTTTCCGAGTTCTGGACGATCAGGCTGCCGGCGAACGAGCGGCTGACGGCCTGGTCGATCGTCGCTTTGGTGCCCGCGGCGAGGACCGAGATGAACGCCACGAGCCCCAGCCCGACGGTCAGCGCGAGCGCGGTCGTGAGCGTGCGTCCGGGCTGGCGCACCGAGTTCTCGCGCGCGAGGCGCGCCGTGATCCCGCGCCAGCTGACGAGCCAGCCTACGGCGCTCGCGAGCGCGGGTACGACTCGATAGTTGCGCGGCTTGCCGTGGTGGCGCAGGCGATAGCGCAGCCGCGACGCGCGGATCACAAGTCCGATCAGCAGCACCACGCCGACCCCTTTGGACAGCGTGCTGACCGCCAGCACGAGTACCAGCCCGACGAGGAAGCGGATGATCAGCGCGCGCTTGGACAAGGGCGATCGCGGCGGGATCTGCACGCCCTCGCGCATCGCAGCGATCGGCGGGACGCGCGTCGCACGAAGTGCCGGCAGCAAGCCCGCCGCGACGGTCACGACGATGCCCACGCCGAGCGAGACGATCACGGTGCGCGCCTCCAGGACGGTGCCGTTGTCCGGCAGATCCGCGCCGAACGCCCTGAACAGCCCGTCGAGCGCCGGCGCCAGTCCGATCCCGGCGAGCAGGCCGATCACCGCGCCGACGACGCCCAGCAGCACGCCTTCCTCGACGACCGCACGCATGATCTGCCCGCGCGATGCGCCGAGCGTTCGCAGCAGGCCGAACTCGCGCGTGCGTTGGGCGACGGTGATCGAGATCGTGTTGAAGATGATGAACGCGCCGACGACGAGCGCTATGTAGGCGAAGACCAGCAGGAAGGTGCGCAGGAAGCCGACTTTTTCTTCGAGTTCGGAGGTTTGGTTGGCGGCTTCCTGCGCGCCGGTGCGCACCGTCAACGTCGCCGGCAGCGCCGTACGCACGCGTGCGGCGAGCTGCTGCGGCGAGACGCCAGGGCTCGCCGCGACGTTGATGCCCTGCCACGCGCCCGGTTCGCCGGCGACGTACTGGGCCTGCTGGGGGACGAGCAGCGCCACGCTCGCGCCGCCGAGCGATTCGCTGCCGGCGAACTTGGCGATGCCCGCGATCGTGTAGCGCCGCGCCGGGGCGCGGCCCGCGATCACGACCTGCTGACCCAGACGCAGATGTTGACGGTTCGCCGTCGCCTCGTCGATCGCGACCTGTTCGGCGGTGCTCGGCAGGTGGCCCTTGACCGCGGTGAACGCCTCGAAGCGAGGTGGCTGCGCGGCGTCGATGATTGCCGGCGCGCCGCCGCTGGTGAGTCGTTTGCCGGACGTCGTGAGCAGCGCTCCCTGGGTCGTGACGCTGCCCGACGCAGCCGCCACGCCGGGGACCGCGCGCACGGTGGCGAGGGTCGCGTCGTTCAGCACAGAGGATTCGGAGCCGGCGCCCCGACCGAGCGTTTCCTTTTCGGTGACCACGACCGCCTTCTTGGCGTAGGCGTTGCCGAACACTTCGGCGAAGGCGTGGTTGATCGTGTCCGTGAGGATGTACGTGCCGGCCATCAGCGCGACGCCGAGCGCGATCGCGACGGCCGTCAGCAGCACGCGCAGCTTGCGCTGCATGAAGCCGCGCAGCACGAGCGCGAGCATCAGCCGACGGCCTTCATCAGGTCCAGCGCCTCCTCCGTGCTCGCGGCCGGCCCGTCGTGCACGATCGTGCCGTCGGCGAGCACCAGCAGCCGGTCGGCGAAGGACGCAGCGTGCGCGTCGTGCGTGACCATCACCACCGTCTGGCCGAAGTCATCGACCGCGTGGCGCAGGAGCTCGAGCACGTCGCCCGAGGCTTTCGAGTCGAGGTTGCCGGACGGCTCGTCGGCGAACACCACCGCGGGACGCGAGATCAGCGCTCGTGCGACCGCGACCCGCTGTTGCTGGCCGCCCGAGAGCTCCGCCGGGCGATGGCTGAGCCGGTCGCGGATGCCGACCGTGTCGACGAGGCGGTCGAACCACTCGCGGTCGACGTCGTGCCCCGCGATCGACAGCGGCAGCAGGATGTTCTCTTCGGCGTTCAGCACCGGCAGCAGGTTGAACGTCTGGAAGATGAAGCCGATGCGGTCGCGGCGCAGCTGCGTGAGCGCGCGGTCGTCGAGCTCCGTCAGCTCCACCCCGCCGACGCGCACGGTGCCCGACGTCGGGCGATCGAGCCCCGCGAGCAGGTGCATCAGCGTCGACTTGCCGGAGCCCGACGGGCCCATGATCGCCGCGTAGCGCCCCGCGGGGAAGTCGACCGTGACGCCCGCCAGCGCGTCGACCGCGGCCTCGCCCTCGCCGTAGCGGCGGCGCAGGTCCTGGGCCTGCACAATCGGCTGTGAGCCACCTGTCGAATCTGATCCGTCGATTGAGTTCATGAGCATGACCGACACGGTACGCACCGGCACGGCGGGTCCGGCCTCATCGCGCCGGAAACCGCACCTCGACGCGCAGCCCGCCTGTCGCCTGCGGGAGCACGGCGAGCGTCGCGCCGTGGGCCGTGGCGATCGCGCTGACGATCGCGAGCCCCAGGCCGTGGCCATCGCCGTGGCCGATGCGACTGGTTCCGGCTCGACGGAAGGGCTGGGCGAGCTGCTCGGCCTCCTCGGCGCCGATCACCGCTCCGCTGTTGGCGACGCTCAGCACGGCCTGCTCGCCCTCGACGCCCGTCGTCACCGCCACCCAACCCTGCGGCGCGTTGTGGCGGATGGCGTTGTCGAGAAGGTTCGCCACCAGGCGCTCGACCAGGCGCGGGTCGCCGATCGTCGGCGCGTCCGCGAGCTCGGTGTCCAGACGCAGGCCGCGACGCTCGAGCTCGTCGCGGCGCTCCGCGAGAACCTGGCGCGTGACGGCGTCGAGCAGCAGCGGCTGTCGGTGCTCGATGCCGCGCTCGCTGCGCGCGAGCGTCAGGAGCGCCTCGATCGTCTGCTCCTGCTGCTCGCCGATCGCGAGCACCCGCTGGCAGGCCGCCCGCAGCGACGCCGCGCTCGCGTCGGGGTCGGCGAGCGTCACCTCGAGGATCGCGCGCTCCAGTGTCAGCGGTGTGCGCAGCTCGTGCGAGGCGTTGGCGACGAACTGGCGCTGGGACTCGAACGAGGACTCCAGCCGCGCGAGCAGCTCGTCGAAGGTATCGCCGAGCTCGCGCAGCTCGTCGTTGGGGCCGTCGAGCGCGAGGCGCTCGTGCAGGTTGGAGGCGGACAGCTCGCGTGCGGCTGCGGTGATCACCTGCAGGGGGCGCAGCACGCGCCCGGCGAGCAGCCATCCGACTCCAATCGAAGCGACTGCCATGATCGCGAGGGCGAAGACCGACCAGATCAACAGGTGGTGCAGGTCGCTGTTGTTGACGTTGACCGCCACTGCTCCGAGTTGATGGGCCCGGGCGCGGGCGTGTTCCAGACCGAGGGCTTCGGGCGTGGCCGTGAGCGTCGATCCCCCCGTCGTCACATGGACGTGCACGTGCGGTTCCACCAGCTTCGCGGCGGCCCCTTCGGCGGAGACGACAACACCGTGCGTGGACTGGCGTACCGACAGGATCAGGATCGCGAGCAGCAGGATCCCCAGGATCAGGAACACGCCGCTGTAGAGCACGGCGAGACGCAGGCGGATCGTGTAGCGGGGGAGGCGCAGCGGGCGCTCAGATCCGGTAGCCGCCGCGGGTCACCGTCTCGATCAGCGGCGGCTCGCCCAGCTTGGCGCGCAGCCGCCGGATGGTGACCTTGACGGTGCTGGTGAACGGATCGGCGTTCTCGTCCCACACTCGCTCGAGCAGCTCCTCGGCGGAGACGATGCGCCCGGCGGCGCCGAGCAGGTACTCGAGCACGGCGAACTCCTTGGGGCTGAGCGCCAGGCGCTGCCCGCCGCGGATGGCGAGACGATGTGCGGGATCGACGCGCAGGTCGCCGTGCACGAGCGCCGGTGGCGACGCGGCGCCGGCGCGTCGCCCGAGCGCCCGCACCCGGGCGACGAGCTCGGCGAAGGCGAACGGCTTGGGCAGGTAGTCGTCGGCTCCGAGGCTGAGGCCGTCGACGCGGTCTTCGATCGAGCCGGAGGCGGTGAGCATCAGGATGCGCCCGTCGCGCCGCTCGGCCACCATCGAGCGGCAGATCTGATCGCCGTGCACGCCGGGCAGATCGCGGTCGAGCACGAGCACGTCGTAGTCGGTGAGCGCCAGGTGCGCGAGCGCGTCGCTGCCATCAAGCGCGACGTCGACGGCCATGCCCTCGCGGCGCAGGCCCGTGGCGACCGTTTCCGCCAGCTCGACGTGATCCTCGACCAAGAGCACTCGCATGGGACCACTGAGCGTGGCGCATCTGCGGTTACAGCGCGGTTACAGCTGCAGTCACCGTGCTGTAACCGGCCGTTTCGTACAAACGCTCCTGCACGGCACCACCGGCGCCACACGGCGCCATCCACCCCCGCGCGAGGGAGACGACATGAGAGTCATACGGGTAATCGCCAGGCCGCCGGCCCACAGGCTCGCGGTGGTCATCGTCGCTCTGGCGCTGCTCGCCGCCGGCTGCGGCGGCAGCTCTCCGAATGCGGGCGTGGCGCATCTGGGTTCGACGACCGCAGCGACGGGCACCGCGAGCGGTTCGGGCGGATCTTCCGCTTCGGGCTCCGGCGCGCCGGGGGCGCAGGCGCTGAAGTTCTCCGCGTGCATGCGCTCGCACGGCGAGCCGAACTTCCCGGACCCGGAAATCTCGAGCAGCGGCGGCGGGACGAGCGTCAGGCTCCGCGTGACACCGTCGAGCGGCATCGATCCGGGCTCGCCCACCTTCAAAAAGGCGGAACAGGCATGCAGGGCGTTCGCCCCGGGGGAATCTCGCGGGTCCAGCTCGGGCCCGCAGTTGAACGCCCGGGAACAGTCGCAGGTGCTGAAGCTCGTGGCGTGCATCCGCGAACACGGTGAGCCAAACCTCCCGGACCCGTCGTTCGCGGGCGGCGGGGTGCACCTGCCGCCGACGGTGAACACGCACGCACCGAAGTTCAAGGCGGCGATGCAGGCGTGCCAGTCGCTGATTCCGAGCAGCCTGCGCCCGCACGCCGGTGGCTAGCTGTAGGACCTGAGGACGTTGTTCATCCGGTCCTCCTTGGAGGCTGGTGGTGTCAAAGCCCCAGTCCCAAGGAGAAACCGGATGAAGCTGCACGCTAATGCCGCGCTGTCATTTAGGCAGCGTGAGCGGATGGCAC
>DATHOH010000037.1:0-16545 GCA_035485155.1 Solirubrobacteraceae bacterium | reverse complement strand
CTGATCCACCTGTACGTGCACGAGCCGTTGATGCGCTCGGGCGTGGCGAGCGTGGAGATCGCGGACGAGATGGAGGGGCTGATGCGCGACACGCTCCCGTTCGCGGCGCCGTTCATGAACTACCTCCACGGCCGCCTGCTGGCGCAGTTCGTCGAGCAGGACATGATCGGCCACATGGAGGCCGATCTCAGCGCGGACGCGCCCGAGGAGGGGCGCCTGCGGGTCGCGATCGCGTTCGCCGACCTGGCGGGGTATGCGCGGCTGACGGTTGAGCGCGGCGACGAGGCGGCGCTCGGTGCGGTGGAGCGCTTCGTGCAGACAGTCGAGCAGACGCTCCCGGTCGATGCCAGGGTGATCAAGACGCTCGGCGACGAGGTGATGGTCGTCGGCTCGGACGCGGCGGCGCTGACCGGTTGGGCGGTGGAGCTCGGCGCCGGGATCGCCGACGGCGACCCGCAGCCGCGGATCGGCATCAACTACGGCGAGGTGCTGTATCGCGACGGGGACTACTACGGTCGTGACGTCAACCAGGCGGCGCGCGTGGTCGCGCGCGCAGGCGGCGGCGAGGTGCTGGTGACGCGTCCTGTCGTGGAGCTGGCGGAGGGCATGGACGGGCTCGAGTTCAGGCGCATCGGCGAGGTGCGCCTGAAGGGCTTCCCAGAGCCGACGGAGCTGTTCACGGTCTCGCCCCGGAAGGCGTAGGTGCGCCGATGATCACGGAGCAGGTGCGCGAGTTGGTGCGCGCCGGCTCGCTGTTCGCGCGGGACCGGCCGGTCGTGGTGATGCTGTCCGGCGGGCGCGACTCGACGTGCCTGCTCGACGTGGCCGTGGCGCTGCTCGGTGGCGCCTCGGTGAGCGCACTGCACGTCAACTACGGCCTGCGCGAGAGCTCCGACGCGGACGCCGTTCACTGCGCGGCGCTGTGCGAGCAGCTGGGCGTTGAGCTTGAGGTTGTGCGCACCGAGCGCGCTGCCGTACGCCGGCCCCTAAGCGCCCCCTTGGAAGCTGTCTCGTCGGCGCACGAGCAGGCACCGCCGCCGCCGTCGGGCAACCTGCAGGCGTGGGCGCGCGAGGTGCGCTACGCGGAGGCTGAGCGCGTGGCGCGCGAGCGCGACGCGCTGATCGCGGCTGGGCACACGGCGAGCGATCAGGTCGAGACGATCCTGTATCGGCTCGCCGCCTCGCCTGGACGGCGCGCGCTGCTGGGGATGGTGGCGAGCGAGGGCAGGCTGATCCGCCCGCTGCTCACGGTGACCCGCGAGCAGACAGCCGCGTACTGCGTGGCGCGCGGCCTGCGGTGGCGCGAGGACGAGAGCAACGAGGACGAGCGCTTCGCCCGCGCGCGGGTGCGGACGACACTGGTGCCGGCGCTGCGCGCGGTGCACCCGGCGGCGGAGGCGAGCGTGCTGAGGACGGCGGCGCTGCTGCGCGAGGAGACCGAGTTGCTCGACGGTCTCGTCAGCGAGGAGCTCGCGGGGCGCTCGAGCATTGCGCTGGCCCGGCTGCAGGAGCTGCCCGCAGCGCTGGCACGCATGATCGTGGTGCGCCTGGCGGAGGACGCCACCGGCGCCTACGTGCCGCAGGCCGGCGCGCGCGTCGAGGAGCTGATCGCGCTGGGGCACCGCGGCGGCAGCGCCGAGCTGCACGTCGGCGGCCACGCGAGCGCCGTGATCCGCGGCGGCGTCCTCGAGATGGTCGAGCTCGAGCCGCGAGACGCCCGGCCGGGGCAGCCCGGCGAGCAGCCGCCGGCCGATCACTAGACTCCGAGGCGTGGCCAGCACCGCGAGCCTGCCCAGCGAGCCCGGCCTGGGGGATGTGCTCGTCGGCGCCGAGGATCTGCAGCGGCGCGTGGTCGAGCTCGGTGAGCAGATCTCACGCGACTACCAGGCGGATCGATCGAATCCGCTGTTGCTCGTGGGCGTGCTGAAGGGCGCGGTGTTCTTCCTGTCCGATCTCATGCGCTGCATCGAGATTCCCGTCGAGCTCGACTTCATGGCGGTTGCCTCCTACGGCTCTGCGACGGACTCCTCGGGCGTCGTGCGCATCCTCAAGGACCTCGACGCTTCGATCGAAGGCCGCGACGTGCTGATCGTCGAGGACATCGTCGACTCGGGCCTGACGCTGCAGTACCTGCTGCGCAACCTCGGCTCGCGCAACCCCCGCACGCTCGAGGTGTGCGCGCTGCTGACCAAGCCGGAACGGCGGAAGGTCGATCTGCCGACGCGCTACGTCGGCTTCGAGATCCCCAATCGCTTCGTCGTCGGCTACGGGCTCGACTACGCAGAGCACTATCGCAACCTGCCGTTCGTGGCCGCTCTCGAGCGCTAGAACGGGGCGTGCGGGCCGGGTGGCTGGGGTCGCCAACCACCGGAAAATCGCAGGCCGCATGGTACGCTAGGGCACTGGTTACCGCGACTTCAGCCGCTGCCAGAACCGTCAGGGATCAGCCATGAGCCGTTTCTTCAAGAGCGCCGCATTCCCAATCCTCATCGTGGTGGTGCTGGCGTTCCTCGCGGTCAAACTCGTCAACCCGAGCAGCAACAAGCCTGCCCACAGCTACCAGGGGCTGGTCGCCAGAGAACTCCCCAAACACGAAGTCGAAGCGGTTGAGTTCAAGAACAAGGGCAAAGCGCTCGAAGTCAAGGTCAACAGCAAAGGCCACAAGGAAAGCTATGAAATCGGGTTTATCGAACAGGCCTCGCCGCAGCTGATCGCGACGCTCGAAAAAGACGCGGTGCCGTTCAACGTCGAATCCGAAAAGAGCAGCGCGCTGCTGGGGCTGCTCACCTACATCCTGCCGTTCGCGCTGTTCCTCGGGTTCTGGATCTTCCTGATGAACCAGGTCCAGGGCGGCGGCTCGAAAGTGATGTCGTTCGGCAAGTCGCGCGCCAAGCGCATGTCTGCCGACTCGCCCAAGATCACCTTCCGCGACGTCGCCGGGGTCGACGAGGCGGTCGAGGAGCTGCACGAGATCAAGGAATTCCTCGAGAACCCCAAGAAGTTCCAGGCGCTCGGCGCGCGCATCCCGACGGGCGTGCTGCTGTACGGGCCGCCCGGCACCGGCAAGACGCTGCTGGCGCGCGCGGTCGCTGGTGAGGCGGGCGTGCCGTTCTTCTCGATCTCGGGCTCGGACTTCGTGGAGATGTTCGTCGGCGTTGGCGCCTCGCGCGTGCGGGACCTGTTCGAGCAGGCCAAGCAGAACAGCCCGTGCATCATCTTCATGGACGAGATCGACGCCGTCGGACGCCACCGTGGCGCGGGCCTCGGCGGCGGCCACGACGAGCGCGAGCAGACGCTCAACCAGCTGCTCGTTGAGATGGACGGCTTCGAGGCGAAGGACAACATCATCATGATCGCGGCCACCAACCGGCCCGACATCCTCGACCCGGCGCTGCTGCGTCCAGGGCGCTTCGACCGGCAGATCGCCGTCGACCGTCCTGACCGCAAGGGCCGGGCGAAGATCCTCGAGGTGCACACGCGCGGCAAGCCGCTGGCGAAGGTGATCGACATCGACGCGCTCGCCGGGCAGACGCCGGGCTTCACCGGCGCCGACCTGTCGAACCTGATCAACGAGGCTGCGCTGCTGTCCGCCCGCACCGGCAAGCGTGAGATCGGCCAGGTCGAGCTCGAGGAGGGGATCATGCGCGTGATCGCCGGCCCCGAGAAGAAGACCCGCGTGATGAGCGAGAAAGAGCGCCTGATCACCGCCTTCCACGAGATGGGCCACGCGCTCGTCGGCCACTTCCTCGAGCACTCCGACCCCGTGCACAAGATCTCCGTCATATCCCGCGGGCAGGCGCTCGGCTACACGATCTCGATGCCACAGGAGGATCGCTTCCTGACCACGCGCGCCGAGCTCGAGGACGCGATGGCGATGACGCTCGGGGGACGCGCGGCGGAGGAGCTGGTCTTCAGCGAGATCACAACCGGCGCCTCCAACGACATCGAGAAGGTCACCGCCACCGCCAAGCAGATGGTGATGCGCTTCGGCATGAGCGAAAAGCTCGGCCCGCGCGTGTTCGGCCACGACCACGGCCAGCCGTTCCTCGGGAGAGAGTTTTCGACCGAGCCCGACTACTCCGACGAGATCGCCCGCGAGATCGACGACGAGGTGCGGCGCATCATTGAGGCCGCCCACACCCGCGCGCGCACGATCCTCACCGAGCACCAGCACGACCTCAAGAACATCTCCGAGATCCTCGTCAAGCGCGAGACGATCGAGAAGGAGGAGTTCCTCGCACTGCTCGAAGGCAAGAGCGAAGAGGAAGTGTTCGGCGTCGAGGAGGAGACCAAGCCCCAGCTGCCGGCGCCGCCCACCGCCGTCGACCGCGCCGAGCGCGAAGCACCGCGCCCGATCCCGCGCCCCGGCCTCGCCGGCGGCACCGCCGAGATCAGGGCAACGGATCAAGAACGCCCCGAGCCCGTCTGACGACTGTCTCCTCGCGCCTGCCGGCGTCCTCGATCGCTCGTGTGCTCGCGCACACTTCGCTCACTGCGTCCTTGGCAGGCACGACGATCCAGCCGTCAGAGGCGTGTTGATCGCGCCCCCGCCTAGCGGCGTCCTCGAGCGTTCCGCGAGCGCTCGCGACTGCATCGCGCTACTCGTCGAAGTAGACCTTGAAGCCCTCGGCGACCGCGACGAGGCCCATGCTCCGGTAGAAGTCGTGCGCCTCGGTGCGGTGCTTGCCGGAGATCAGCTGGAGCTTGCAGCAGCCGGCCGCTCGCGCGACCTCGATGAGGTGACCGAGCAGCGCCTGCCCCACGCCCCTCCGTTGTGCGCCGGCCGCCACGATGACGTTCTCCACGATCGCCCACGGCCGGCCGCGATGGGTGAGGTTGGGAACGATGAGGAGGTCCGCGGTGCCCACCAGCCGACCGTCGAGCAGCGCGACCGTCAGCTCGCGTCGCGGGTCGGCGAGGATCTCCGCCAACAGCGGCTCAGAGCTCGAACGGTCACCGGGTGCGGCCGTGAGCTTGCTTCCCGCGAGCTCGTCGTAGAGCGACAGCAGGGCGGCGAGATCCGATTGCGAGGCGCGGCGGACGACGACGCTTGCCATTGCCTCCAGTTTCTCAGAGGAGGCGCCCGGCGGCGACTCGAGAAACCCGGGTAGGTTGACTGTGTGAGCGCCGCCTACCGTCTGATGGGCATCGTCAATGTGACGCCCGACTCATTCTCGGATGGCGGGTCGTTCCTGGACCCGGATGCTGCGATCTCTCATGCGCGGGCTCTTGTTGGCGAAGGCGCCGACATCCTCGACGTCGGCGGCGAGTCCACGCGGCCGGGGGCCGAGCCGGTGTCCGTGGAGGAGGAGCTGCGGCGCGTGCTGCCCGTGCTCGAGGGCATCGCGGCGGCGGATCTCGGCGCGCAGATCTCGATCGACACGTCCAAGGCGTCGGTCGCGCGCGCGGCTGTCGAGGCGGGCGCAACGATCGTCAACGACGTGACCGCGCTGCGCGGCGACCGGGCGATGGCCGGGCTGGTCGCCGAGCGCGGTGTCGAATGCTGTCTGATGCACATGCTCGGCGAGCCGCGCACGATGCAGCGCGCGGTGGGTGGGGTGGGTGGGGTGGGTGGGGTGGGTGGGCCCCAGTACAAAGACGTGGTCGACGACGTCAGGGCGTTCCTCGAGGAGCGCCTTGGCTTCGCGGTCAACGCGGGCGTGCGCGAGGAGCGGATCATGCTCGATCCCGGCATCGGCTTCGGCAAGACCGTCGCGCACAACCTCGAGCTGCTCGACCGGCTGGATGAGCTGACGACGCTCGGCAGGCCGCTCGTCATCGGAACCTCGCGCAAGGGCTTCCTGGGGCGGATCCAGGCCGACGCCGCCGGTGAGGCAGAGCCGATGGAGTCGGCGCGCCGTCTGCCGGGAACGATCGCCACGAACGTGCTCGCGCTCGAGCGTGGCGCGAGCGTGTTTCGCGTGCACGACGTCGCTCCGGTTCGCGACGCGCTGGCGGTCGCGGGTGCTACGTTGGGCGGGCGATGGACGCCGAGGGGGACGACGACGCAGACGAGCTAGAGGACGACGGCGAGCTCGACGATGATCGTGAGGAGACGGCCGAGTCGGTCACCGTTGAGATCACCGGTCTGTCGCTGTACACCCACCACGGCGTCAGCGAGGCAGAGCGCGAGGTCGGCCAGCGGCTGGTCCTCGATCTGCGTCTCGACATCGGCGAGACCGACGCGACAGTCACCGACGCGCTCGAGGACACCGTCGACTACGCCGAGGTCTGCCAGCTGGTCGCGCTGATCGCCCAGCAGCGCTCGCACAAGACGCTCGAGCGCCTGTGCAGCACGATCGCCGACCGCCTGCTCGCCGACTACGAGCTCGAGGGCGTGTGGGTCAAGGCCGCCAAGCCGGAGCCGCCGATCGCGCTGAGCGTCGATGAAGTCTCCGTCGAGGTGTGGCGGGAAGCGGAGGGCTGATCGTGAGCGCCGCGTCTGCCTTCAGGACCGCAGTCGAGCGCCAGGACATCGAGGCGGCGCGCGAGCTGCTCGCCCCCGACATCGTCTTCCACAGCCCCGTGACCTTCCATCCGTTTCTGGGGCGCGAGACGGTGATGGGGCTGCTGACGCTGGTCGCGCAGACGTTCGAGGACTTTCGCTACACCGACGAGCTCGTCATGGACGACGGCCACGCGCTGATCTTCAAGGCGAGCGTCGCGGGCAAGGAGCTCGAGGGCATCGACCTGCTGCGCTTCGACGAGCAGGGCCTGATCGCCGACTTCACGGTGATGTTGCGGCCCCTGTCCGGTCTCCTGCCGTTCGCGCAGATCATGGGCGAGAAGGCAGCCGCCGCGGGCGTCGAGACGACGCGCAGCTGACACCACGGGCGGTCACCGCGGCCGGTAGCGTCCGCTCGATGAGCGCCAACACGCAGCGCGTCGGGCTGCTCGGGCTCGGCAGCAACGTCGGTGAGCGCCGCACCCAGCTGCAGCGGGCGGTGGACGCGCTGCCAGCCACAGGCGTGACGGTCCTCGCGTGCTCCTCCACCTACGACACCGATCCGGTCGGCGAGGTGACCGATCAGCCATCGTTCCTGAACGCGTGCGTGCGCGTGCAGACTGCGCTCGAGCCACTCGCGCTGCTCGACGCTGTCAAGCGGCTGGAGCGCGAGCTCGGCCGCAGCTCCGACGGGGTCCGTCACGGTCCCCGCGCGATCGACATCGACGTGCTGCTGCTCGGCGAGCTCGAGCTCTCCAACGAGCTGATGACGCTGCCGCACGAGCAGCTGCTGACGCGTCGCTTCGTGCTGATTCCAGCTCTGGAGCTGGACTTCGGGCTGCGCACTCCCGACGGCCGGCGGCTCGCCGACGCGCTGTCGGCGCTGTCGCTCGAGGAGGGCGTACGTTGGGCCGGGCCTCCACTGCACACGCCGCCGGACTGAGCGCTCGAACGGCGCGCGCAGCGGGGGGACTGCGGCGCGGCGGCCCTCAGGCGGCGCGCGCGCCCTCGCTGGCCAGCGACAGCAGCGTGGCGTTGCTGACGCCGTGTCCGGCGACGACGCAGAGGTGCCCGTCGCGAAGCCACGTCATCACCTTGACGCCGTTGGTGACGGTGAAGCGGTAGGGCACGCCGCCGCGCTCGATGACGACCCCGCCGCTGACGCTCGGAGCCCGCGTGCCGGCGACGATCGCGTAGCCGACCCATTGGCCGTGGCCGCGGTGATAGAAGACCGTCGTGACCATGCGCCCCCCCGCCCGGTCCAGGCGTGCGCCGGTCGCCCGCCACCCTCGGTCTTCCCAGTAGGGGAACGCCACGTCTTCGACGTGAGCCACGAGCGTCCCGTCATCGTTTGCGCTCTCGGCCGGTGCGGGCATCGTCGCGGGTCGCTGTGTCAGCGCGACCGCGGTGTGCAGTGTCAGCGTCGAGCCGCCGCCTGAGCCAGCGATCACCAACGCCAGCGCGATCACTGCGGCCGCCAGGGCGGCGGTGGCGCCAAAGCGCAGCTGGAGCTGGCGCCGGCGGCGCGCGGGGGGCCTGGCGGCGACCATCGCGTCGATCCGACGGAGCAGCTCCGGCGGAGCGGGCACGTCGATCGAGCGCACGAAGTCGACGAGCTCGGACTCTGTTGGGGGTGATTTCTCGCTCATGCTGGGTTTTCCTCACTGTAAGAGACTCCGCTCGCGCCGCTGCCTTCCCGTCCGGTCTCGGCCAGCTGCTTCTCCTGCGCAGGCTCCCCGGTGAGCCCCGCGGCGACCTGCTTGCGCGCTCGGAACACACGCGTCGTCACGGTCGACTCGCGCACGCGTAGCGCTCGTGACGCTTCCTTGTAGGAGAGGCCGAGCACGTCCACCGCGACCAGTGCCATCCGAAAGTTGTCCGGCAACTGCGAGATCGCCTCGTAGACCTCCTGTACCTCGTATGCCTGCTCGGGGCGGTTGGTCGGCCTCGGATCCGCCGCGACGACGTCCTCGATCACCGCACCTTTGACCGGGCGTCGCGAGGCGGTGCGCAGGCTCGTGAGGAACGTGTTGCGCAGCACCCGCATCAGGTAGTACAGCTCGTCGTCGCCCTGCAGCACGCGCGGTCGCGAGAGTACGCGCGCGAACGTCTCCTGGACGAGGTCCTCGGCATCCTCGCGCGATCCGCACAACGCCCACGCCGCGCGATACAGGCGGTCGACGTGCTTGGTCAGGGATTGCGGATCGAGCGTGCGCATCGGGATGGCGGCCCGCCGGCGTTCGCGCGGCGCACTGCACCTTTCGCCACCGCGACTGTAGCGCCGAGGACCCTGTATCGCAGCGCCGGCCGTCACCTCAGCGGTTGGCCGGTTTCGCGGCGTGCGCGCCTCCGTACTGTGCGTTCAGGCGGCCCCGTTGAGCCGGCAGCCGAGCTCGATCACGATCTCCGCCAGGCGCGGGCCGCCATCCTCCTGGCAGAAGTGCGCAACCCCCGGCAGCGTCTCGTGCGGTTGTCCCGCCGCGCCCGGGATCAGCCTCTCGAGCACCGCGTCCGCGCCGCGTGTGACCGGGTCGGAGTCGCCGAACGCACACACGAACGGCTTGTTGAAGGCTTTCAGCACCTCCCACGCGGCGCGGTTCGCCGCCGCCGCCGGGTCATCCGGGGTGATCGGTACGAGCGCCGGGAACTGCCGCGCACCGGCCTTGAAGCTCGCGTCGGGGTACGGCGCGTCGTAGGCGGCGATCTCCTGCTCTGAGAGCTCCCGGTGCGTGCCGCCGTTGACGATTTTCCCGATCTGCAGGTCCTCGGTGCTCTGGGAGTAGTCACGCCAGGCGCGGAACGCGTCGCCCGGATCGTGGTCCCCGGTGGGCAGCATCGTGTTCGATGCGACCACCCCGGCGAAGCGCTCCGGGTGCTCGGCCACCAGGCGCAGCCCGAGCAGCCCGCCCCAGTCCTGGCAGAACAGCACGACGCCGTGCAGGTCGAGGTGCTCCACCACGAGACCGGCCAGCCACTGCATGTGGCGGTCGTAGCTGTAGTCCTCACGCTCGCTGGGCTTGTCCGAGCGCCCGAAGCCGATCAGGTCCGGGGCCACCACGCGCATCCCGGAGGCCAGCAGCGGCGGGATCATGTGCCTGTACAGATATGACCACGACGGCTCGCCGTGCAGCAGCAGCGCGACGCGCCCGTCGCGCGGGCCCTCATCGACGTAGGCGATGCGCACTGTGTCGCCGTCGGCGCTGACCTGCACGTACTGCGAGTCAAAGCTCCAATCGGGCAGATCGGTGAAGCGCTCATCTGGCGTGCGGACAGCTTGCATCTTCTTCTCCTCGGCAGTTGACCCTGGCTCGTGCCTGATTCTGATCCCCGGGCGCCGCGCGTGCGGCGCCGCATCAGATCAGTCCCCTGTTTGGCTCACGCGGTTCACGGCCGGCGAGGCGAGCCACTCGGGCGGCAGCGCGCCCGCTTCGAGCTCGCCGGCGATCGGCGGGAAGTAGCGCGTGAGCTGCGCGGCCGGACGCCCGGCGATCAGCGGGCGCACGTCCATGACGCTCATCATCAGCCGGATGCTGGCACCGATCTGCAGGTCGGCCGCGTTGGGCTGATCGTCGCCCAGCAGCCCCTCGGCGATCCAGCCGTCGATGCGCTCGAGCTGGCGCGGCAGCGCGGCCAGGTCGGCGCGGGCGTCTCCGTCGCGGTGCCTGCTTTTTGCGAAAAGCAGCTGTGCCACGACCGGAGCGGCGCGACGCAGGACCCCCACGGGCAACGGCAGCCGCGCGTCTCCCAGGTAGGACTCCATCGCCTGCGGCCGCCTCACGAACCCGGCGGGGAGCAGCCTCCGCGGGATCGCCTGGAAGACCTCGTCGCCCCAGCGCTCGAGCTCGAGTACGCGCGCGTAACGGGGATCGCCAGGTGGCGGTAGCAGCGGCGGCTCGGGAGCCAGCGTGTCGAGCGCGCGCATGATCGCGCGCGAGCCGACCACGCGCTCGGAGCCGATGCGCAGGGCGGGCACGGTGGTGCCGCCGAAGCGCAACGGACCGACGAGCAGTTGGCTCATCGGCATCAGGTCGACGCGCTCGTAGGCGATCGACTTCAGCGTCAGCGCCGCCTCAACCGCAGCGCACGGATGTGACGCGGGCTGCACGTACAGCTTGGGAGCAGTCGCGGTCACGGTTGCGCCGAGCATAATGCTCGCCAATGCTGCTCGCGGTTGACGTCGGTAACACGCAGACCCATTTCGGGGCGTTCGCCGGCGAGCAGCTACTCGAGCACTGGCGCTTTGCAACCGTACGCCAGTCCACCGCCGACGAGCTCGGCGCCGCGTTGAGCAGCCTGCTCGAGCTGCGTGGATACGGGTTCGACGATCTCGACGCGTCGATCGTCTCCTCCACCGTGCCCCAGCTCGAGCCGGAGTGGACCGCGATGGCAGAGCGCTACCTCGGACATCAGATGCTCGCCGTCGGCCCCGGCACCAAGACCGGCATGGCGATCCGCTACGACAATCCCCGCGAGATCGGCGCCGACCGGCTCGTCAACGCCGTCGCGATCCGCGAGCGCTTCGGTGCGCTCGCCGTGTGCGTCGACTTCGGCACCGCGACGACCTTCGACGTCGTCTCGCGCGAGGGCGACTACGTCGGCGGCGCGCTGATGACCGGCATCGAGATATCGCTCGAAGCGCTCTCCGAACGCGGCGCGCGGCTACCCAAGATCGACCTCGCGCCACCGCGCAGCGTGATCGGCAAGAACACCGTCGACGCGATTCGCTCGGGCGTCGTGTTCGGCTACGCCGGCGCCATCGACGCGATCCTACGCCGTCTCTACGACGAGCTCGGCGAGCGCACCAAGGTGATCGCCACCGGCGGTCTCGCGCGCCTGGTCGTGCCCTACACCGAGGAGATCGAGGAGGTCGACGACCTGCTGACGCTCACCGGCCTGCGCCTGCTGCACGAGCGCAACAGCTGAAGCAGCGAGCGGTGACTGCTCGCACCGGCGGCACGATCCTCGCGCGACCACGCTCGGGCGCCGCAGGCGCCCCTTAAACTCCTCGATGCGCCATGTCCGTCACCGCGAAACTGGATGAAAGTTGGTACCTCGGCTCGCTGCGCGTGCCCAATCGCGTGCTGCTCGCGCCGCTGGCGGGGATCGGCAACTGGTTCGTGCGACTGCAGGCGAAGCGCTACGGCGCCGGGATGGCGACCTCCGAGATGGTCTCCTCGCACGCCATCCACCACCGCAACGAGAAGACGTGCAACGAGATGCTGCGGATCGACCCGCGCGAGCGTGAACCCGATCCGCCCACCCCCGGAGCCCCGCCCGCACCGGGGGGACCCGTATCGATCCAGCTGTTCGGCGAAGACCCCGCGGTGATGCGCGAGGCAGCCGCCGTCGTCGTCGTTCGCGGCGCCGACGTGATCGACATCAACATGGGCTGCCCGGTGCCCAAGGTCCGTAAGACGGGTGCCGGCGCGGCGTTGCTCGACGACCCCGAGCTCGCGCTCGCCGTCGCGCGCGCGGCCGTCGAAGGGGCCCGTGACGCCGCAGGCGGTCGCGATCGCGTACCGGTGACCGTCAAGCTGCGCTCGGGGGTCAGGCCCGGGGAGGACAGTGGCTTCGAGCTCGCCCACCGGCTCGTCGCCGAGGCGGGCGTCGCGGCGATCGGCTTTCACCCGCGCTCGGCCGCCGTCCACCACAAAGGCCAGCCCGACTACGAGCTCGCGACGCGTCTCGTCCAGTCCCTGCCTGCGCCCGTCATCCTCACCGGCGGCATGGACGACGCCGACAGCGTGCGCGAGGCCTTCGCCGCCACCGGCGCCGCGGCCGTGATGCTCGCCCGCGGCGCGCTCGGCAACCCGTGGCTGTTCACCGAGCTGCTCACGCCGGCGGCCTGCGAGCCCGCGCGTGGGCCGACCCGCGCGCAGGTGCTCACCGAGCTCCAGTGGACGCTCGCGCGCGCCGTCGAGCACCTGGGGGAGCAGCGCGCCACGCGCTACCTGCGCAAGTTCTATCCGTGGTACGTGCCGCGCCTGCAGCTCGACGCCGGCGCCGCCAGGGACCTCCAGGAATCGCTCCAGAGCGCGCCCACGCTCACCCAGGTGCACGAGCTGCTCGACGCCGCCTGCAAGCCCGCCGCGCTCGCCGTGTAGGCGCTCCGCGGGGCGCTTCGGCGCGTCTGACCGGGGCCTGTCGGCCACGCTATACTGCTGCGCTCGCTGACCCTCCCGGTCCGGCGAAGCCCCCGCTCGCAGCGGGGTTTTGTGTGCCGCGACCGGACCACCAAACCGGAATCGAGTCCGCCGACCCACATGCCGAAGGACGTCATCCTCACCCCCGAAGGACTGCAGAAGCTCAAGGACGAGCTCGAGCTGCTCTCGACCGAGAAGCGCCGCGAGGTCGCCGAACGCATCAAGGAGGCGCGCGAGTTCGGGGACATCTCCGAGAACTCGGAGTACGACGACGCCAAGAACGAGCAGGCGATGGTCGAGAGCCGCATCGCCCAGCTGCAGGAGAAGCTGCGCATGGCGACCGTCATCCAGGCCAAGGACCTCTCGACCGACGTCGTCCAAGTCGGATCAGTCGTGCACGTCAAGGACGAAAAGACCGGCAAATCGGTCAAGTACACGATCGTCGGCTCAGCCGAGGCCAAGCCCGACGAGCACAAGCTCTCCAACGAGTCTCCCGTCGGCCGCGCGCTGATCGGGCACAAGCGCAACGAGACCGTCGCCGTCAAGGTCCCGCGCGGCCCCGCGCGCAAGCTCAAGATCACCAAGATCGACGTCGGCCTCGAGTAGGGTCGCCGCGATGAGCGGATCCGAGGAACGCCGCCCGTCCGATCGATCTGATGAGCCGAGCGAGCCGAGCAGGCACGGCCTGGACGAGCTGATCGCCGAGCGCCGCGCCAAGGCGCAGCGCGTGCGCGAATCCGACGCGGGCGCGTTCCCGCACGCATTCCCCGACGTCGAGCCGATCGACGCGATCCTCTCCGCCTACGAGCACCTGCAGGTCGGCGAGGAAACCGACGAGCGCCACCGCGTCGCCGGCCGCATCGCCGCGCGGCGCGGCGCCGGCAAGGCCGCGTTCCTCGACCTCGTCGATCGCAGCGGCAAGATCCAGCTGCACGCCCGCGTGGACATCCTCGGCCCGGAGCGCTTCGAGCTGCTCACCTCGCTCGATCTCGGCGACCTGATCGGCGTCGACGGCTCGGCGATGCGCAGCCGCCACGGCGAGGTGTCGCTTCGTGTCGAGGCGTTCGCGATACTCGGCAAGGCGCTGCGCCCGCCTCCCGACAAGCATCACGGCCTCGCCGACGTCGAGACGCGCTATCGCCACCGCGAGCTCGACCTGATCTCGAGCGAGGACACGCGGCGGCTGTTCATCGACCGCGCGCGGATCGTCTCAGCCGTACGCGGCCAGCTCGACGCCGCCGGCTTCATCGAGGTGGAGACGCCGGTGCTGCAGCCGCTGTACGGCGGCGCCATGGCGCGCCCGTTCACCACCCACCACAACGCGCTCGACCGCGACCTGTACCTGCGGATCGCGACCGAGCTCTACCTCAAGCGGCTGATCGTCGGCGGCCTCGAGCGCGTGTACGAGCTCGGCAAGGACTTCCGCAACGAGGGCATCTCGCACAAGCACAACCCCGAGTTCACGATGGTCGAGTGGTACGAGGCCTACGCCGACTACAGCGGCGCCGAGGAGCGCACCGAAGCGATCGTGCGCGCGGCCGCCGAAGCAGTCGGATACGCGGGCGAGCTCGACTTCTCCGCGCCGTGGCCGCGCATCGGGTTCGTCGACGCGATCGAGCAGGCCGCCGGCATCGATGTGATGGCGCACCCGAGTGCTGAGGAGCTGGCGGGCGCGATCCGCGAGCGGGGCCTCGACGTGAAGACCGGCGAGCGATGGTTCGAGATGGCCGACGATCTGCTTTCCAAGTACGTCGAGCCGAGCCTCGTGAGGCCGACGTTCGTGATCGACTACCCGACCGAGATCTCGCCGCTGGCGCGCGAGCACGCCTCCGAGGCCAAGCGCGGGCTGGTGGAGCGCTTCGAGGCCTTCGCCGGAGGCATGGAGATCGCAAACGGCTTCAGCGAGCTGATCGACGCCGACACGCAGCGCGCGCGCTTCGCCGCGCAGGAGCGGGTCGAGGTGCTCGAGGACGGCGAGGCCGAGACGATGCCCTACGACGAGGAGTACGTGCAGGCGCTCGAGCAGGGGATGCCGCCGACCGCAGGCGTCGGCCTGGGGATCGACCGGCTCGTGATGCTGCTCACCGGCCGCGAGTCGATCCGCGAGGTCGTGCTGTTCCCGACGATGCGCGACTGACCGCGGCGCCGGCGCGCGGGCTTCCCGCGATCAAGCCGCACCTCCACGCTGCCGATGACCCCAATAGGGCCGGGTGGGCGGTTGGTAGACTGCTCCTCGGAGGCGTTACTTGGACCGCGAACACTACGAAGCACCCTTGAGGCACCGTCCCAGGTAGGAAGGAATCACACCATGTTCGAGCGATTCACAGAACGGGCCCGGCAGGTCGTCGTTCTCGCGCAGGAGGAGGCGCGGACGCTCAAGCACAACTACATCGGCACCGAGCACATCCTCCTGGGACTGCTTCGCGAGGAGGAGGGCTTGGCCGCGCGTGTGCTCGAGAGCCTTGACATCACCGTCGAGCGAGTGCGCGCGCAGGTGGTGCGCATCGTCGGCTCCGGCGAGGAGGTCACCTCTGGTCAGATCCCGTTCACGCCACGCGCCAAGAAGGTCCTCGAGCTAGCCCTGCGCGAGGCGCTGAGCCTCGGACACAACTACATCGGCACCGAGCACATCCTGCTCGGCCTGGTCCGCGAGAACGAGGGCGTCGCCGCGCGCATCCTGCTCGACTTCGACGCCGACTCCGAGAAGATCCGCAACGAGGTCATCCGCATGCTCTCCGGCCCCGGCGGCCGGCGCCAGAGCCAGTCCGGCGGCGGCAGCGCAGGGTCGGGCGCGGGAGCGGGCGAGGGCAAGAAGTCCTCCAAGCTGCTCGACCAGTTCGGCCGCAACCTGACCAAGCTCGCCGCCGAGGGCAAGCTCGACCCGTGCGTCGGGCGCGAGACCGAGATCGAGCGGATCATGCAGATCCTGTCGCGGCGTACCAAGAACAACCCCGTGCTCGTCGGCGAGCCCGGCGTCGGCAAGACCGCCGTCGTCGAGGGCCTCGCGCAGCGGATCACCAGCTCAGAGGTGCCGGAGCTGCTCAAGAACAAGCAGATCTACACGCTCGACCTGGCGGCGCTCGTCGCCGGCTCAAAGTACCGCGGCGAGTTCGAGGAGCGCCTCAAGAAGGTCATGAAGGAGATCACCCAGCGCGGCGACATCATCCTGTTCATCGACGAGCTCCACAACCTCGTCGGCGCCGGCGCCGCCGAGGGCGCGATCGACGCGGCCTCGATCCTCAAGCCCGCGCTCGCGCGCGGTGAGCTGCAGACGATCGGCGCGACCACGCTCGACGAGTACCGCAAGTACCTCGAGCGCGACTCCGCGCTGGAGCGCCGCTTCCAGCAGATCCGTGTCGACGAGCCGACGATCGACCAGACGGTCGAGATCCTCACGGGCCTGCGCGACCGCTACGAGCAGCACCACAAGGTGCAGATCACCGACGAGGCGCTGCGCGCCGCCGGTGAACTGGCGAGCCGCTACATCTCCGACCGCTTCCTGCCGGACAAGGCCATCGACCTGATCGACGAGGCCGCCTCGCGGATGCGCATCAAGTCGATGACCTCACCGCCGGCCAACCGCGAGCTCGAGGGCGAAGTCGAGTCGACGCGGCGCGAAAAGGAGGCCGCGATCGAGGCCCAGGAGTTCGAGAAGGCCGCCGCGCTGCGCGACAAGGAGCGCAAGCTAACCAACAAGAAACGCGAGCTCGAGCAGGCGTGGGAATCCGGCGAGACCGGCGAACGCCCGTCGATCGGCGAGGAGGAGATCGCCGACATCGTCTCGATGTGGACCGGCATCCCCGTGTTCAAGCTGACCGAGGCCGAGACCCAGAAGCTGATGCGCATGGAGGACGAACTGCACAAGCGCGTCATCGGCCAGCACCCCGCGATCGAGGTGATCTCGAAGGCGATCAGGCGCTCGCGCGCCGGGCTCAAGGACCCGAAGCGCCCGACCGG
>DATHOH010000036.1:0-6122 GCA_035485155.1 Solirubrobacteraceae bacterium | reverse complement strand
AGTCGCGACGAGGCGCTCGACTACGCCCAGCGGGTCATGCAGGGCGCCTTGCGGGGGGTGTAGGTCCTGTTGGGTCGTGCGCTTGAAATAAGATCCGCCGCGCGATGAGCGACCCGGACTGCATCTTCTGCAAGATCGTCGCCGGCGAGCTGCCCGCCACGATCGTCGACGAAGACGAGCGCACGCTCGCGTTCATGGACATCGCCCCGGCCACCCGCGGGCACGCCCTCGTGATCCCGCGCGCGCACAGCGTCGACCTGCTCAGCGTCAATCCGGCCGATCTCAGCGCGGTGGCGCTCGCTTCCCAGCGGCTGGCGGGGAGGGCCAAGCAGCGCCTAGGGGCCGCCGGCGTCAACCTCTTGAACTCGTGCGGCCGCGCCGCCTGGCAGACGGTTTTCCACTTCCATGTGCACGTGATCCCGCGCTACGAGGGCGATCCGCTACGGCTGCCGTGGATGCCCGGCGAGGGCGACCCCGAGCAGATCGGCGCGGCCGCGCAGGAACTCTCAGGGGCTTAGCGAAATACTCAAACCGCGACATCCAGCGCTCGTGTGTGTTCAATGGCCCATATGAAACGAATATCCCTTGCCCTGATAGCCAGCGCCGCACTCGCGCTGGCGTTGCCCGCGATCGCGCCGGCGACGCTCACAGAAATCGGCATCATCGGTGCCACCACGCCCGCCACCGTCCCGAGCTGCCCCGGCACCCCGTGCCTGGCCGTCAGCCGGACCACCGGCTTCCAGGTCAAGGTGGCGACCGCCAACAACCTCTTGGGCGCACCGAAGGCGGGGACCGTCGTTGCCTGGACGATCACGCTCGGCAACCCGAATGCCGCCCAGATCAAGTTCTTCAACGCCAACGAGGGTGGCCCCTCTGAAGCCGGGATCGCGATCCTCGCTCCCCAGAAGAAGCCGAACCTGACCTACAAGCTCGTCGCGCAGAGCCCGCTGGTGAAACTGCAGCCGTACTTCGGCAAGACCGCACAGTTCCCGCTCGAAACGACGATCCCCGTAAAGAAGGGCTACATCGTCGCGCTGACGGTGCCCTCGTGGGCGCCGGCGCTCGCGCTCGGTTTCGGCGACGACACCTCGTGGCGCGCCAGCCGCCCCAAGGCGGGCTGCACGACCACCAGCTCGCAGACGACGCAGACCGCGATCGGCAGTGCGGTCCAGTACTACTGCCTCTACCAGACCGCCCGCCTGACCTACAGCGCAACGCTGATCTCGACCCCGTAGCAGTTGCAGATGCCCTAGGCGTTCGCTGGGCAAGCAAGGCAAGGACGCACCCCTTCGGGGCACAGGCAGTTCGCGTGGCGTACCGATCGGCGATCGATGGGATCGCCGATCGGCCAGCACGCGAGCGACTGAGGACGCAGCATGGCGCCGCTCAGCGGACGCCTAGGGCGCGCTGGCGCCGCCGGTGGGGCTGGTCGGCGCCGTTGGTTCGCTTGCTTTGGTGGCTTCGCTTGAAGCTGGTTTTTCGGTGGCGGCGGCGCCGCCGGAGGTGCCTTCGGTGGTGGGTGCGCTTGACCCGGACGATGGTTCGCTAGTTTCGCTCGCGGGCGTTTCGCCGGCGGCGGTCTTGCTTTCGCTCGTCTTCGTGCTCTTGGTCGAGCTCGTGCCGGTCGAGGTCGTCTGCGCGGCTGCCGCTTCGGCGCTCGTGTCCGTCGGCGGTGTCAGTTCAGGGGTGCTCTTGGGCACCGCGTCCGAGACGCTGGTGCCGCCGCAGGCGCTCAATGCCAGCCCGCAGAGCAGCGCTGCGCACACGGCGAGCGCCAGGCGGGCCCTCACAGCGGCCCCATGCGCCTGCCGCAGGTGGGGCACTCGTTGAGGTCCTTCTGTGCGTGCTGGTCGCACCACGGGCAGAAGCGTAGGTTCTCGACCGCCCACGGCAGCCGCGAGCGCGACGGCGCCAGCGGTAGCACCTTGCCCACGATCTCGAGCGGCTCGCCCGATTCGCGATCCAGGTAGATCTCCTCCGGCTCGGCCTCGATCAGCACTTCGCGGCCTGCGGAGCTTCGTAGTCGGTAACGCTGTTTAGAGCTCACGTCTCGCAACTTTACCGGAGCGTGTGGGCGTGGATAGGCTGCTCGTGCGTGCGCGTGCTGATCTTCCACGGCTACCTGCTCGAGGGGACCGGCTCCAACGTCTACAACGCCCAGCTGGCGACGGCTCTGGTGGGTCTCGGACACGAGGTGCACCTGCTCAGCCAGGACCGCCATCCGGAGCGCCAGCCGTTCGTCGACGCCGTCGGCGACTGGGATGGCGGAGCGCTGCGTCTGCGGGAGCTCGGGCGTCCCGTGCGAGCGCACGACGAGGCCCGACGCGGCCGCTGCATCGTCTACCGGCCCGACATCGGCAACCTGCTGCCGGTGTATGTAGCCGACCGCTACGAGGGCATCGAAGCGCGTACCTTCGCACGCTGCAGCGATACCGAGCTCGAGCGCTATCTCGACGCGAACATCGCCGCGGTCGCCGAGGTCGTCGCGCTTGCCCGTCCACAACTGGCGCTCGCGAACCACCTGATCATGGGCCCGGCGATCCTCGCCCGGGCGCTGGGCGGCACGATCCCCTACGCGGTGAAGGTACACGGCAGCGCGCTCGAGTACACCGTCAAGCCGGAGCCAGCGCGCTTCCTCGCTGTCGCGCGTGAGGGATTGGCGCCCGCCCGCGCGGTGCTCGTCGGTTCGCGCCACACGGCGCTGAGCCTGTGGCGGACGCTCGCGGACGCTGAGCTGCCGCGACGCACGCGGCTGGGCCCGCCGGGCGTGGACGTCGCGCGGTTTGCGCCGCGCGAGCCTGAGCGCGCGGCCGCCGGTGTGCACGAACTCGCCGCGCGGCTGCGCGCCGGCGCTACACAGGCGGCGGCGACGCACGAGCTAGAGCCCGAGCCCCAGCCGGATGGGGACGTGTTCGCTCGCGATCTGCTCGGCGCCGCCTGCGCCATCGAGCAGCTCGACCCCGAGCGCGACGCACTGGTCGCGTTCGTGGGCAAGCTGATCGTCAGTAAGGGCATCGACCTGCTGCTCGCGGCGTGGCCGCTGGTGCTCGAGTCGGTCCCTCAAGCACGACTGGTCGTTGTCGGCTTCGGTGCCTACCAAGACGGTGTCGAACGCCTGTGCGCCGCCCTCGCCGCGGGCGATCTGGAACAGGCGCGCGAGCTGGCGCGAGCGGGCCGGGCGCTCGAGGACCCCTCGCGGCCTGCGCAGCCGCTGCGTCATCTGCTCGCGTTCTTCGACAGCCTGCAGAGCGCTGAGCGCGCGCGCTACCTCGACGCCGCGTCTGAGCTCGGGCGGCGGCTGGTGCTGACCGGACGGCTCGAGCACGAGGAGCTCGCGGATCTGCTCCCGGCGTGCGACGCGGTGGTCGTGCCGAGCACCTTCCCCGAGGCGTTCGGGATGGTCGCCGCCGAGGCGGCCGCGTGCGGCGCGATGCCGATCAGCGCCGCGCACTCCGGGCTCGCCGAGGTCAGCACGGTGCTTGCGCATGCGATCCCCGAGGAGGCGGCCGCGTGGCTGTCGTTCGCTGTCGACGACCACGCCGTGCAGGCGCTCGCGGCGGCGATCACCGGCTGGCTTTCAGCCGCTGCGCAGCTGCGTGCGGCCACGCGCGCCGGGCTCGTCGCGACGGTGCGGGAGCGCTGGTCGTGGGAGGGCGTCGCACGCGGCGTGATCGCGGCCGCGAGCGGCGATCTGGATGCGCTCGAGGCGCCGTGAGCGTCCGCACGGTGCGACGCTCAAGATGTTGCCCGCGCGCCGCCCGGTCGGATAGGGTTTCGCCGTGAGCTTCCCGCGAGCAAGCAGCCGCGCATCAGGCGACGGCCGGTATGCGCGGCGCGCGGTGAGCCGCATCGGTGGCGCGGCGCTGCTCGTAGCGCTCGCGCTCGGCACCGCCGGCTGTGCCGTCAAGGGCGACGACGACGCGAACCTGATCGTCGGCAAGCAGGCGTTCGTCGCCAAGTGCGGCTCGTGCCACGCGCTCGCGCGCGCTGACACCAAGGGCATCGTCGGCCCCAACCTCGACGAGGTCTTTAAAACGAGCGTCGCCGAAGGCCTGCAGCGAAACGCCGTGCGCACGGTCGTCGAAGGCCAGGTCCAGAACCCGAACCCCGACGGGGTGATGCCGAAAGGCCTCGCCAGCGGCTCAACGCTGACCGACATCGCCGCCTACGTCGCCCAGTCGGCCGACCGCGCGGGGCCCGACACCGGCCTGCTGGCGAGCGCCGTCGAAGCGCCGGGGGCGGGCAAGCCAGCCGTCGAGAAGGCGGGAAAGCTGGACATCGACGCCAACCCCGCGGGCCAGCTGGCCTACACGACCAGCAAGGCCGAAGCGCAGCCGGGTGCGGTCACGATCGTGATGGCGAACATGTCGGGCGTCTCGCACAACATCGCCGTCGAACCCGGCGAAAACGGCGCCACCAAGAAGACGGCGCCGATCGGCGCGAGCTCGTTCATCACCAAGGGCAGCACGTCGGTTACCGTCAACCTGAAACCGGGCAAGTACACGTTCTTCTGCGAAGCTCCCGGCCACCGTGCCGCCGGGATGTACGGCACGCTCACGGTCAAGTAGCCCGCGCTGTGCGCCATCTCTGAGCACTCCTGGCAGGCAGACGGCGCCGGCCCGCGGCTTCAGACGCGCCTCCTGCGCTAGACGATCACGCGCACGATCACGGCCAGCACCGCGATCACGGCGAATAGCACGATCGCGTACAACAGCAGCCGGAACGCATCGGCCTCGGAGCGCAACGGGTTCACCTTCAGCGATCGACGGTCGAGCCTCACGCCGTCTCCGCGACGGTCAGCACGACGGTCAGAGAACGTAGACGGTCGTGAAGACGACGATCCACATGATGTCGACGAAATGCCAGTAGATGCCCGGCACCTCGACGCCACGATGGGACTCGGGGCTGTAATGGCCGCGGAAGGCGCGCACCGTCACGCTCAACAGGATCAGCAGGCCGATGAACACGTGCGCGCCGTGCAGCCCGGTGAGCGAGTAGAAGACGGTCTGCTGCGCGTGGTCCTGCGGCGCGAAGCCGAGGTTCGCGTACTCGTTGATCTGGATGAACAGGAACGTGCAGCCGAGCAGGAACGTCGTGAGCATCCCGGCCTTGAAGCCGAAGCGGTTGCCGCGCTTGATCGACATCTCGGCCCAGTGCAGTGTGAACGACGAGGACACGAGGATCAGCGTGTTCACGAGCGCCACCGGCACCGGCAGGTGCATGCCGGGCGCGGGCCACGGTTCGCCTTCGGCGATGCGGATGAAGAAGTAGGCGGTGAAGAACGCCCCGAAGATCATCACCTCGGAGATGATGAAAAGCAGCATTCCGAGCAGCGGCGCGTCAACCCGCGAGCTGTGGTTCGCGGGGGGTGGCCCGTGATGCTCGCCGGTGCCTCCGTGGGCGCCGGCGGGGTGGGAGATGCTGGCTGCCTCCATGTTCGGCTCGCTACCCGGCCTGCGTCGCGACGGTCGCGACCTGCGGGTCGACGACGACATGCTCGACCGGAACCGCGGTGGCGCCGCGCACACGCTCGATCAGGTTGGAGCGCATCCAGCCCGAGCGCTCGCCCGGCAGCGTCGAGATCACCACGTCGTCGACGTGGAAGAGCTCGAGCGCGTTGATCGTCGCCGTGTACGGATCCGGGTCGCCGATCATGCCCGAGCTGAGCAGGCCGGCTGCGTGCAGCCGGTCGAGCATGCTCGCCAGGCGTTCGCGCGCCTCGCGCGGCGCGCCGCCGCCACCGTCGAGCTGCGGCACCACGGCGATGAACAGCCGCGAGTCGGCTTCGCCCGCCTTGGCGAGCAGGTACGCGATCAGCTCCTGGCCGCTGGAGGTCTTGTGCGCGACGACCAGCGTGACCTTCACCGACAGACCTTCCTGATCGATGTCCGCCACGATGTGCTCGACCGGCAGCGCCGTGGCGTTGCGGACCCGTTCGATCAGATCCCGTCGCAGCCAGCCCGAGTGCTGCATCGGATAGGTGGAGAGGATGATTTCGTCGGGCCTGCGCTGTGCCACGGCGTCCATCGTCGCCATGAACGGATCGGAGTCGCCGACCTCGCCGCTGGCCTCGATGCCTTCCGCCGCGACCGCCGAGAGCGCCAGATCGACGCGCACCTGGG
>DATHOH010000035.1:0-10018 GCA_035485155.1 Solirubrobacteraceae bacterium | reverse complement strand
CGAGTTCTTCGCCGTCGGCACCGCGATCATCCCGCGCGAGGGCCACACGGAAGAGATCGAACCGCCGACGACGGTGTTGGACCTCAGCTGAGAGGAAGCAGTTCGAGCGCCTCGACGTGCCGCGGGCGCATGACGGCGAAGTGACGGTGGTCGAGCGTCGCCAGCTTGGGCTCGCGCAGGCGCTCGACGATCGCCAGAACGGCGGCGTCGACGAAGCCCACCCGCAGGTCGGCGTAGATTTCGAGCAACTGGAGCGCACGGCGATAGTCCTCGGGCAGGAGATTCTCCACCACGAGCGCGCCGAATCCGATCTGTTCAAGCACAGGGCCGAAGCGCTCGGTCGACGCCTGCGCGCACAGCCAGTCCACCTCAGTGAGCACCGGCGCTGGCACGACCCGAGGCTCGCGTGCCTCCTGGAGCAAGGAAGTGCACGAGTCGTGCTCGGCGTCCCGGGCGTCGAGCGTGGCGTAGAGCACGCCGCTGTCTACTACGAGCGCCACGAGAGAGGCATGAAGATGTGCTCGCTCGCCAGGCGCGAGAGATCGCTTCGTCCGGAGTCGAACACGCCGATGCAGGTGAGCGGCGGCGGGACCTGCTCTTCGGATGAGACCAGCTCGCGCTCCATCGCTTCCCGAACGAACTGCGCCATCGACACCCCGCGTTCCGCCGCACGGCGCTTGGCGCGCTCCACGAGCTCCGGCTCGGCCTGGATCATCAGCCTCTGCATCATCGGTGCAATCATGCTATCAGTGGCGTCCTTCCGTACGCTGTGATGACCAAATGGCCCTGTACGAGGCTCATCCGACCGGAAGATGCCCGACGGGACGCTCATCTACAGGAGGGCCACGCAAATGAGCATCGTCTTCGCGGAGGACCGCGGCCACGTCAGACACGTGGTGCTGAACCGGCCGGAGAAGCGCAACGCGATGAACCAGGAGCTGCTGCTGGCGCTAGGCGGGATGCTGCGTGAGGCGGCCACCGAGCCGGACATCCACTGCGTCGTGCTGCGCGGCGAAGGACCGGTGTTCTCGGCGGGTGTCGACCTCGTCGAGCTCGCCGACTCGACCAGCCACACAGACATGCTGCGCCCGTTCAGGAAAGTGTTCCTCGATTGCGCCAACATCTGCGAAGAGATGGCCAAGCCGGTCGTCTGCCAGATCCACCGCACGTGCGTCGGCGGCGCGCTGGAGGTGGCGCTCGGCTGCGACCTGCGAATCGCCTCCAGCGACGCGAGCTTCGGCCTGCCCGAGGTCAAGTTCGGGATCATCCCCGACGTCGGCGGCTCCACCCGTCTGCCCGCCGTCGTGGGCCTCGGCCGCGCGAAGGAGCTGATCATGACGGCACGGCTGATCGACGCCGCCGAGGCCGAGCGCATCGGCCTCGTCAACCGTGTGGTCCCGGCGGACGAGCTCGAGCAGGCGACGCAGGCGCTCGTGGACGAGCTGCTGGCGAACTCGCACATCGCGGTCGGCCGCGCCAAGCGCGTGATCGACGCCTCCGCGCGTCCGGCGCTCGCGCAGACGCTCGAGATGGAGGTGGCGGTCCAGGAGTACTGCGTCGCCGCGGCGCGCGAGAGCGCCAGCGCGCAGCGCCAGCCCGAGGAGCCGGTCGCAAGCCTCTGAACGTATGGTCGGGGTCGACGCGGGGCAGCCAATAGTGCGTGACGCGTCCGAGCGCGACGCTGCGGCGTGTGCCGCCATCTACGCGCCGTATGTGATCGACACCGCGATCACGTTCGAGTCCGAGCCGCCGTCGCCGGCGGACATGGCCGTGCGTATCGGCGCCGCGCTGCGCACTCACGCGTGGGTCGTGCTCGAAGACGAGGGACGCGTCGTCGGCTACGCCTACGGCGGCCGCTTCCAAGCGCGCGCCGCCTACCGGTGGGCGTGTGAAGTCAGCGTGTACGTGCAGACCGGACGCCGGCGCACCGGCAGCGGCAGGCATCTCTACGAAGCGCTCTTCCGGCGGCTGGCAGGCCGCGGCTTGCGCGTCGCCGTCGCCGGCATGACGCTGCCCAACGACGCCAGCGTCGGCCTGCATCGTGCGCTGGGCTTCGAGCCGATCGGCACCTACCGGCGCATCGGCTTCAAGCACGGCAGCTGGCACGACGTGGCCTGGATGCAGCGGACGCTCGCCGAGGGCGGGGATCCGCCCGCGGAGCCGGCGTAGGCGCTCAGCGATGCCAGTCGACCGGCCCGGCCACCAGCGTGTGGCTTCCCAGCGGCCGGCCGAGGATCTCCTGCGCGCGCCGCGCGCACGCCAGCAGCGCGTCCAGCTCGATGCCGGTCTCGATCTCCATCTCGTGCAGCATCGAGACGAGGTCCTCGGTGGCGATGTTGCCGGTGGCGCCCGCCGGCACCGGGCAGCCGCCGAGCTCGCCGAAGCTCGACTCGAAGCTGCACACCCCGGCCTCGAGCGCCGCGAGCACGTTCGCGAGACCCTGCCCGCGCGTGTTGTGGAAGTGCGCGGTGAGCTCCACCCCCTCCCCCAGCGATTCGCGCGCCTGATCGAAGAACGCGCGCACCTGGCGCGGGTTGGCCATGCCGGTGGTGTCGCCGAAGCCGACCTCCTGCGCGCCGGCGTCGCGCAGGCGCGCCGCGATCTCCAGCACCCGCGCGGACGGCACGTGGCCCTCGTACGGGCAGCCGAAGGACGTTGAGATGACGCCCTCGCAACGCAGCCCCTGCTCGCGCGCGCGACCCAGCACGGCTTCCAGCCCCTCCAGCGACTCGGCGACCGAGCGGTTGACGTTGTTGCGGTTGTGCGTCTCGGAGGCGGACATGAAGACGTTGATCTCGTCGAACGCCGGGCGCGCGCCAGCGCCGGCGCCGGCGCTGTGGGCGGCGCGCAGCTCGAGCGCGGCGTCGAGGCCGCGCTCGTTGGGGATCAGCACCGACACGCTGACGTTCGCCGGCACGTCGATCCGCGCCAGCACCTCGGCGGCGTCCGCGAGCTGCGGGATGACGTCGGCGCGCACGAAGCTCGTCACCTCCAGTCGCCGCAGACCGGTGCGTGCGAGCGCTTCGATCAGTTCGACCTTGCGCGCGGTCGGGATCACCTCGGGCTCGTTCTGGAAGCCGTCGCGTGGCCCGACCTCTCTGATGCTCACCGCCTGTGGCAGCCCGCTCACGGCGCTGCGCCTCGCTCGATCGGCATGCCACTCAGCCTATACTCGGCCGCCGTGGCACCGTCCAGCCCCGACCCCGTCGCAGTCATCGGCGCCTCAGGGGCGCTCGGCTTCGGCCTCGCGGTGCGCCTCGCGCGCACGGGCGTGCCGATCGCGATCGGCTCGCGCGACGGCGCCCGCGCGCAGGAGACGGCCGAGCGCGCCCGCGAGCTCGTGCCGAGCGCCACGTTCACGGCTCACGAGAATGCCGCCGCGGTCAGCGCCGCCGGCGCCACCGGGATCGTGGTCCTGAGCGTCCCGTTCAGAAACCAGGCGGAGACGCTCGCCAACCTCAAGCCGGCGCTGCTCTCCGAACAGCTGCTGATCGACGCGACCGTACCGCTTGCGGCAGCCGTCGGTGGCAAGGCGACGCGCATGGTGGGCGTGTGGCAGGGCTCAGCCGCACAGCAGACGCTCGAGATGGTCCCCGAGGGCGTGCACGTGGTGTCGGCGCTGCACACCGTCAGCGCCGCGTCGCTGAGCGACCTCGAGTATCCGCTGGCACAGGACGTGCTCGTGTGCGGCGACTCGCGCGCCGACAAGCGCCGCGCGGCTGAGCTGATCGAGCGGATCGACGGTCTGCGCTGCGTCGACTGCGGGAAACTCGAGATGTCACGCACGACCGAGGCGCTGACGGCCCTGCTGATCGCCGTGAACGCGCGCTACAAGGTGCACGCCGGCATCCGCCTGACGAGCCTGCCCGAGGCGCTGTGGGAGTGACCGAGCCGGACATCGTGATCCTCACGGGCGGCACCGGCGGCGCGAAGCTCGCGCGCGGGATCGCCGACATCGCCGGCCCCGAGCGGCTCGCCGCGATCGTCAACACGGGCGATGACATCGAGATCTACGGCGCGCACGTGTCCCCCGATCCCGACCTCGTGTCCTTCTGGCTTGCGGATGCGATCGACGAGCGCGGCTGGGGCCTGCACGGCGACAGCTTCGCGGTGATGGATGCGCTGCGCGAGCTGGGCGTCGAGGTCTGGTTCAACCTCGGCGACCGCGACCTCGCGTGGTGCCTCGAGCGCGCGCGGATGCTCGCCGAGGGGATCCCCGCGACCGCAGCGCTCGCTCGCCTGAACGAGGCGCTCGGCGTGCGCTCGCAGGTGCTGCCGATGAGCGACGACCCGGTGCGCACCTGGGTTCGCACCGGCCCGGCCGGCTGGCTCACCTTCCAGGAGTTCATGATTCGCGAGCGCGCGTCCGGGATGCTCGAGGGACTCGAGTACCGCGGCGCCGAGCAGGCGCGTCCGAGCGCCGAGGTGCTCGCCGCGATCGCGCGGGCGAGCGTGATCGTGATCGGCCCGTCGAACCCGCTCGCCTCGATCGCCCCGATCCTCGCGGTCCCCGGCATCCACGAGGCGCTGCAGGCGGCGAACGCCCCCGTGCTCGCCGTCAGCCCGATCGTCGCGGGCGAGGTGATCAAGGGTCCGACGGCATCGTTCATGGCCTTCGGCGCGCTCGAGCTGAGCGCCGATGGGATCGCGGACTTCTACGGCGAGCTGCTGGACGGGATCATCGCCGATGAAGACGTCGGGCGACTGACGACCCTGCAGACCGACACGCGGATGCACGACCGCGACACGCGCGCCCGGCTGGCCGAGCAGACGCTGTCGTTCGCGGACGCCCTCGGCGGCTAGCTCAGGCGAACTCCGCGGCGTGCTGCTCGCGCCACTGCCCCAGCGCGGCGAGCCCGCCGTCGATCACGCGGCCGAGGAACGTGCCGCGGTCGTTGACGTGCGGCAGCGGCTCGTCGGGCACGGCGACATCGAGAAACTCGCACAGCGGCTCCCAGCCGTCGGTCACCTTCCACACCAGCAGGCGCTCGGGTGGCACGGTGCGCTTGACCTGCTCGTTGTGCGCGTGCATTTGCTCGATCAGCTGCTGCGGCTCGTGCCCGTTCGCGAACGTGCCCTGCGGGCCCCAGAACATCCGCGTGACGAGCGCCTGATAGCTGTCCCACGTGGGATCGATCTGTGCGCGGGCGCGCGACACGAGCGCCATCACCGACTCGCCGTAGGACATCTCGACGATCGTCTCGCGGAAGCTGCGCTCCCACGACTCGCCCTCGCGCACGCTCAGCAGCACCTTGGCGTCGGGGTATGCCTCCATCAGCTCGCGGTAGAAGTAGCCCCCGGGCCAGTCCGCGCTCGAGCGCTGGCCCGCGAACACGTCGTCCCACGGCGCCTCGCCGTCCAGCGCCCGGTTCCACAGCGGCACCTGCGTGGGCAGGTCGGCGAGCACGTTCACCCAGTGGTAGCAGGGGGCCAGGCCCAGTTGTTCGAACGCCAACTTTTGGGTCAGCGTGCCGGTGCGCGGCAGTCCGGCGCCTATCAGCTCGATGCTCATCTGCGTGCAGTCTCTCCCGGGACGCGTTTAATGCCTGTAACCTACCGTGTAGCGCTGCCGGGGCCGTTGCGTGAGGGTCAAAGGACCTGCCAGGCGCGCGAAGAACTCAATAAGAAGGGCGCCCGGGCACCAGCTAGTGTGGAGTCTTGCGCATATCGTCGGAACCACAACTGGACGGCGCTGACCGGGTTACGCCAGATACGTCCACCGCCCCACAAGGAGTCTCGACTGTGTACAACGACGGCTCGAACCGCGGCCACGAAGGAGCTGCTCTCGCCGATCCGCTCGTGGCCCCGCGCCGCCTCACCCGCCGGGTCGGTACGCGGATCGCGGCGATCGCGGTGTCCGATTCCGAGGACGTGCTCTCCCAGGATCAGGTGCTCGAGCGTCTGGGTCTCGCGGGCGACGAGTTCGCCGAGCGGATCTTCGCTCGCAGCGGTGTCCAGCGCCGCCATTTGAACCTGAGCGAGGACTTTCTCGGGCGCACGATGCAGGGACGCGCCAAACAGATCGAGCAGGATCTCCTGAGTCATTCGATCCGGGCGATCGACACGCTGGCGCTCGACCCGTCGCAGGTCGGCACGGTCGTCAGCTCGAGCCTGTACTCGCTTGGCTGTCCGACGCTCGCGCATCAGGTCGTGGATCACTACGCGATGGACCCGAGCACCGACAAGTACCACGTCAGCGGCGTCGGCTGCGCGAGCGCAGTGCCGCTGATGCGACTCGCGGCCCAGACGATGCACGCGAGCCCGGGCAGGCACGCGCTGGTCGTGGCGGCCGAGTCGATGAGCGGCATCCTGACGCGCGCCACCGCCGCGGACCCCAAGGCCAAGACCGTCGGCTCGGCGCTGTTCGGAGACGGCTGCGCCGTGGCGCTGCTCTCCAGCGACGCGTCGGCGGACGGACCGATCATCCTCGACTCTCAGGTTCACCAGCTGTCGCACACGCTCGACGCCGTTCGCCTCGATCTCAGCGCCGAGGACAGCTATCTGCACCTCGCCCGAGACCTGCCGGACCTCGCCGGCGAGGGGCTACCGGACGTCGCCGCGGAGTTCCTGCGCCGCAACAACCTCGAGCGCACGGACATCGATCACTGGATGGCCCACCCCGGCGGAAGGCGCGTGGTCGAGAACGTGCAGAGCGCACTCGAGCTCTCGCGCGAGGACCTCGCGACGAGCTGGAGCTCGCTCGCCGAGCACGGAAACGTGGGCACGCCCTCGATCCTGTACGTGCTCAAAGAGACGATCGAGCGCTGTGCCCCACAGCCGGGTGAGCACGGGCTGCTGGTCACGATCGGCCCCGGGGTGACCCTCGGGCTGATGCTGCTCGGCTGGTAGCGCCGGCGCCACTATCGTCTGCCGGTAGATGCGCACCGCAGCGATCCTGCCCGTCAAGCGCTTCGCGCGCGCCAAGCAGCGCCTCGGCGCGAGCGTCGCCGACCCGCTGCGAATCGAGCTCGCGCAGGCGATGGTCGCCGACGTGCTGCTCGCGCTTGCGCAGACGCGTGCGATCGAGCAGACGATCCTCGTCACCGGCGAGCGCTCGGTCGCCGCCGCCGCGCGCGAGCTGGGCGCGATCGTGATCGAGGATGAGCACGAAGACGGGCAGCCGGCAGCGGCGAAGCTCGGCGTGCAGCGGGCGCTCGCGACCGGAATCGAGCGCGTGCTGTGCGTCCCGGGAGACTGCCCCACGCTCGACCCGGCAGAGCTGAACGCGCTGCTCGAGCGCGACCCGGACAGCGCTCGCGCCGGCCATGTCGTCGTCGTGCCCGATCGCCACGGCACCGGCACCAACGGCCTGCTGCTCGCGCCCGCCGACGCCATCTCCCCCAGCTTCGGACCCGGCAGCTGCGAGCGCCACCGCGCGCTCGCCCGGGAGGCGGGCGTCGCCTGCCGCGTCGAGCGCGTCCCGTCGCTGCTGCTGGACATCGACACGGGCGCGGACCTCGACGTGCTGCGCGCGCGACTCGCAGGCCATCCCGCCCGCGCGTCGCGTACCAGAGCCGTGCTCGGCGCAGGCGAACGCGCAGGCGTGCTCTCGATGACCGGCTGCGGCTGAGCAGCGCTGCGTGGCGAGCCTCTCAGCACGGAGCCTGCCCGGCCTGCCGGAGGTGCACGCAGGCGACGATCTCGCCGAGCTGATCGTCGCGGCGCTCGGCGGTGAGCGTCTGCGCGACGGCCAGCTTGTGGCGATCGCGCAGAAGGTGGTCTCCAAGTCAGAGGGCGCGACCGTGGCGCTGGCGGATATCCGCCCCGGTCCCCGCGCGGTCGAGCTCGCCGCGGCGCCGCCGGGGGGCGAACCCAAGGACCCGCGCGCGGTGCAGGTCGTGCTCGACGAGTCGCTCGAGGTGCTGCGTGCCGAGCGCGGCGTGCTGATCTGCCGCACCCGCCACGGCTTCGTGTGCGCCAACGCCGGCGTCGATGCCTCGAACGCCTCGCAGGACGGCGGCGCGGACACGCTCGTGCTGCTGCCGCGCGACCCCGACGCATCGGCACGCCGGATTCGAGCGCGCCTGCGCGAGCTGAGCGGCGCCCAGGTCGCGGTCCTGATCAGCGACAGCTTCGGACGCGCATGGCGTCACGGGCAACTCGATGTCGTGATCGGCCTCGCCGGCATGCAGCCGCTCGACGACTGGCGCGGGCGCACCGACGCCAGCGGCCTCGAGCTGCACGCCACCTGGCTGGGGGTCGCGGACGCCGCCGCCGCGAGCGCCGACCTGGCGCGGGCGAAGGACTCGCGCGAGCCGGTCGTGATCCTGGACGGGCTCGAGCGCTTCTTCACCGAGCAGGACGGTCCCGGGGCGGCCGCGCTGCTGCGTCCGCTGCACGAGGATCTGTTTCGCTGACGCGCGAGCGCCGCGCCACGCACTCAGCGGGACGTCTCGATGGCGCTGGTCCTCACGCGCGCGCCGGCTGCAGCTGGGTTTTCAGGAACGGGAGCACCGCGCGCTCGACCCCCTGCGGGTCGTCCTGAAACGGCCAGTGACCGCTGTCGGGGAGGATCACCACGTCCTGCACGTCGAAGAACTCGCGCTGGCGCTCCGCGTACTGCACGCCGATGAACGGGTCCTTCGCCCCCCACACGACGAGCGCAGGCTTATGCAGCTCGGCCATCGCCGGCCCGAGCTCACTCGCGGTGCTCCCCGGGTCGGGCGTCGCCCGGTAGAGCTTCAGCACGGTGCGCCGCGTCGCGCGATCGTAGTCGTCGTACATCTTCTCGACGAACTCCTCGGGCAACCCCTTGGGGTTGGCCTTCTGCATCGCACGCCGCCATCCCGACCGGGGGATCCACGCCTGGAGCAACTCGCCGAGCACCGGCGTCCGCCAGCGCCTGGCCATGGTGTGCCACGTGTAGCCGGGCATCATGCCGATGTCGATCAACACCACGCTCGCCCACGCATCCGCGTGCCCGAGTCCCCAGAACAGGCCGAACGGCCCGCCGAAGTCGTGCAGCACCAGGTGCACCCGCTCGATCCCGAGCTCCGTCAGCGCACCCTGCAGGAACTCGCCGTACGCGGACACCCGATAGTCGAACGTGCGCGGCTTGTCAGCGCGGCCGAAGCCGGGCATGTCGAACGCCACCGCCCGGCCGAACTCGCCGGTCGCCTGCAAGAGCGCGGTCCAATCGGTTGAGGAGCCGGGGTTGCCGTGAACGAACACGACCGCCTCGCGGGCGTCGCCGGGTCCCGCCTGGATGACCGGCGAGCGGATGCCCTCGACGACGATCTCGCCCGTTCTCGGGGTCTGCGCCCGCCGGCTCTCGCCAACCGCCATCTCACGCGCCCCCCGTCTGCATCGCGCGCAGGCGCCCGTCGCCGCGACTGGAGAGCCTGTGGCGCGCACCGACGAGCATCGCGCGCGGCGCCGCCGTCGCGATCATTCGCACCGGACCGATGTTGCGGGTGCCGAACGCCTCGAAGATCGCGGCCAGCCGTTCGTCGCGGGCGGCAGCCGAGAACAGCAGCCGCTCGGCGGGTTCGAGCTTCCTGCCGCTGGAGTAGCCGAGGATCATCGTCGTGTGGCCGCGCAGCCCGAAGGCGTAGCGGCGGCGGTAGCGCCTCAGTCCCCGTTCCAGCCGCTCGCTGCTCGAACCCAGCGTGCCACGGGCTCGTCCACGATCGGCCAGCGCTGGGGCGACACTGTCGGCCAGCCATTCCGAGGACTGCAGTGCGAAGCCGCAGCCGACCCCCCACAACGGATCGAGGGCAGCCGCGGCATCCCCCACGAGCGCGAGGCCGGGCGCGGTGGGCGCGTGGATCACGTTGGTCATGTCGATCTTGCCGGTGACCTGACCCACGAGACGCGAGGCGAGAATCGGCGGCGCATCGGGAATCGCCGCCACGAACTCGGTGAGCGCCTCGAGCGGGTCGCCGCGGAACTCAGCCAGCCGGTCCTTGGTCGGCATCGCGACGTAGAAGGTGAGGCCGCCGTCTGTGGGGAAGGCGGCCGCCATGTCGGGGTCGAGCACCCACAGCGACGCGTCCGGGGCGCCCTCCGGTGGAGGACC
>DATHOH010000034.1:0-2490 GCA_035485155.1 Solirubrobacteraceae bacterium | reverse complement strand
CGCCGCCCGACGGTCCGCCGCCCGGTAGGCCGCATGAGCAGCCGCTCCCGTTCGAGTCGCCGCTGCCGACGCCGGTTGCGCCACCGCTCCCGTCGCCGGTTCCGCCAGTGGACGCGCCGGTACCGTCTCCACCGGTGCCGTTGCCACCGGTGCCGCTTCCACCACTCCCGTTCCCAGAGGTTCCAGCCGCAGAGCTCGATCCACCTCTGCCTCCTTCGTTGGCGTCTATGGACAGTTTGCGACGCCGGACGCGCTCGGCGGCGAGTCGCGGGTGAGGCCACGCGGCTTTCGCTAGCCGAGGATCGCCGACGGTCTACCAGTGCGCGGCATGGGGGTCGGGTCCCGAATGGTCGGGTGGTGTCAGTCGTCAACCAGGCCGCTTTGGTGCTATCAACGCTCGATCATGAAGCCGCACGTCATCTGCCACATGATGGTCTCCCTCGACGGTCGCATTCATCCGAGCCGCTGGACGGCGAGCCCGGACGGCAACCGACAGGACTGGACGACCATCTACGAAGGCGTGCACGGCACGCTGGCAGGTGACGCCTGGCTGGTCGGACGCGTGACGATGGCCGAGATGAGCAAGGGGACCCCGCACCCACCATCGCGTCCCGAGAAGGTCGAACGACCGCACCATTTCGCCAAGCGGGACGCCGGGACGTACGCGATCGCCTTCGACCGCTCGGGCAAGCTGCATTTCGCCAAGGCCGACATCGGGGGCGACCATGTCGTGGTGCTGCTCGGCCCGGGCGTGTCGGACGTCCACCTCGCAGAGCTGGCGGGCGACGGCATCTCCTACGTCGTCGCGCCCCACGAAGCGATGGCCCCGCGCCCCCTCTTCGAGCTCCTTGGGCGCGAGCTCGGCATCAAACGGCTGCTCGTCGAAGGAGGTGGAAACGTGAACGGTTCCCTGCTGGCGGCTGGCGTCGTCGACGAGCTCAGCCTCCTGGTCGCCCCCGCCATCGACGGGGCGCTCGGTGTCAGCGGTGTCTTCGAGGTGCCAGACGCGAAGGGGCTGGCGGGCAAGGTGCAGCTGCGGTTCGTGGCAAGCGAGGCGCTCGCGCACGGGTGGTGCACCTGCGCTACGCGGTGGAAGCGGGCTAAGGCCGCGACTCGGCCCCATGATCGTCGTCGAGACATGCCGCCGGGTTGCTCATCGCTGCCGGCGTTTCTAGACTCACCAGCATGCGCGCGATCGTCTTGAGGGAGCACGGGGGGCCGGAGGTGCTTCGCTCGGAAGAGCTTTCGCAACCGGTGCCGGCGAAGCACCAGATCCTCGTGGAGGTGCATGCGACCTCGGTGAACCCGGTCGACGCCAAGGTTCGGCGCGGTGGCAGCGCGGCGCGAACCATGCCCATCGTCCTGGGCTACGACGCAAGCGGAGTCGTCAGGGATTGTGGCCCCGACGTCGAGGGCTGGAACGTCGGAGACGCCGTGTTCGGCTGTCCGAATCTGTTCGGTGCCGGCGCGAATGCGGACTACGTGCTGCTCGATGCCCGGGCCGCGGGGCGAAAGCCGTCGACCATCGATCACGCGACCGCGGCGTGTCTGCCGCTCGTGAGCCTCACGGCCTGGGAAGCCCTGCACGATCGCGCGCGCATCGGCCCCGGACAGACGCTGCTGATTCATGCCGGTGCCGGCGGCGTGGGCCACATCGCGATCCAGCTCGCGCGACTTCACGGCTGTCGCGTCATCACCACCGCGGGGCGCGCAGAGACGATCGCTTTTTGCCGCGACACCCTCGGCGCTGACGAAGTCATCGACCATCGAACCCTGGACTTCGTCGCGCAAACGAAAGTCCTGACGAATGGGAGAGGCGTCGACGTCGTATTCGACACGGTGGGCGACGAGACGTTCCGGCGCAGCATCGACTGCGTTGCTCCAGGCGGCCAGATCGTGACGATCTTGGCGTCCACGCCCGGCGATCGGGCGCCGACATTGCTCTATCGACGCATCACCGTGCACTACGAGTTCATGGGCGTGCCGGTCGCGTACGCTCTCGATCCCGGCCACCAGGGGTCGATCCTCACTGCGATCGCTCGGCTCGTCGACCGCGGGTTCGTCCGCCCGCACGTCAGCGCGCGCTACCCGCTCGAACGCCTGGCCGACGCTCACCGCCAGATCGAGACCGGACGAACCATTGGCAAGCTGTCAGTCGTCGTCAGGCCGTGATCCGCCCCGTTCCGCTCAGGAGGGTGTCAGCCGCACAAAGTGATGCCGGCGATGATCCGGTAGTTGTAGGGAGCGCAGCAATAACCAGCGCCTTGGGCTCACTGGGAACAGGGCGGCCGCATCACCTAGGTCGGATTGCTCGCGGTGAACCTGGCGAAGATCGGGCCGATGACCGCATTTCTTGGCGGTCGTCTGGTTGTAAAGCAGGACGCGCAGCGAATCCATGTCCGAGTTGTCGTCCGTCTCGACGCCTTGGTCGTGCTCCACGAGGGTGATCCTGGCCTGGGCGAGGTCCAAGGCCGCGACGGGCGGGTTCAG
>DATHOH010000033.1:0-92724 GCA_035485155.1 Solirubrobacteraceae bacterium | reverse complement strand
CACCGCGGCGCCGGACACCGGGCCGGGCGTGCCGGGGTCCTCGTTCCACGGTGCCGGCGCGAGCGGCGCGCCGGTGGCGGCGTGCAGCTCGCGGGCGACCCCGTACACGCCGAGGCAGTCCGGCCGGTTGGGCGTGATCTCGAGCTCGAGCACGTCCATCGCGATCGGCAGCACTTCCGCGAGCGGCGTCCCGGGGGCGAGCTCGGCGTCGATCAGCTGGCCGTCGAGCACGAGGATACCCTCCGAGTTCGTGCTGAGCTCGAGCTCTGACTCGGACAGGATCATCCCTTCGGAGACGACGCCGCGCAGCTTCGCCTGCTTCAGCTTGGTGCCGTCGGGCATCACCGCGCCGGGCCGCGCGACCGCGACGGTCTGCCCGGCGGCGACGTTCGGCGCCCCGCACACGATCGTTGCCACGACGCCATCCCCCTCGACCTCGCCGAGGTCGACCTTGCACACCTTCAGGCGGTCGGCGTCCGGGTGCTGCTCGGCGCTGAGCACGTGACCGACGACGAAGCCGTCGGTCGACGGCACGCCGAAGTGGTGGATCGCCTCGACCTTCGTCCCGGTCATCGTCAGGCGCTCCTCGATCTCGCGCACCTCGAGCGGGGGATTGCAGTATTCGCGCAGCCAGGGCAGCGGCACCCTCATCCTGCACCCCCATGGCGGCGCCGGATCGGCGTCCTCGGTCGCTCGCGTGCAAAGCACGCCACGCTCCCTGCGTCCTTGACCGACTTGCCCTGGGTGCACAGGATCATGAGAACTGCTCCAAAAATCTCAGGTCGTTCTCGTAGTACAGCCTCAGGTCGGGGATCCCGTGCTTGAGCATCGCGATCCGCTCGACGCCGAGCCCCCACGCGAAGCCCTGCACCTTCTCGGGGTCATAGCCGGGGACGTTGTGCGCGGTCGTGGGGACGTGGGCGTAGACGTTGGGGTCGACCTCGCCGGCACCGAGCACCTCGAGCCAGCCCTCGCCCTTGCAGAGGGGACAGCGCGAGCCGTCCTTGAGGAAGCCCTTGCCGTCGCAGTGAAAGCACGACACGTCGACCTCGACGCTGGGCTCTGTGAACGGGAAGAAGTGCGGGCGCAGGCGCACGTCGCGCTCGCTTGTGCCCTCAGGGGTGCCGCCGAAGACGGCGCTCGCGAACTTCAGGAGCGTCCCCTTGAGGTCGGCGAGCGTGATGTCCTCGTCGACGGCGAGGCCCTCGATCTGGTGGAACTGGGGCGTGTGCGTGGCGTCGGAGTCGGGCCTGTAGACGCGCCCGGGGATCACCACGTAAAGCGGCGGCGGGTGCAGTTCCATGGCGCGCACCTGCATCGGCGAGGTGTGCGTGCGCAGTACCAGCTCGTCTTGCGGGAGCGGGGTCCCGCCGTCATCGTCCTGAGCGATGTAGAAGGTGTCGGTGCGCGCCCGCGCGGGGTGCGTGGGGCTGTGGTTGAGCGCGTCGAAGTTGTAGTGGACGGTCTCGATCTCGGGCCCTTCCATGACGGAGAAGCCAAGCCCGAGGAAGATGTCTTCGAGCTCGCGGCGCGTGGCGGTGAGCACGTGCAGGCGCCCGAGCGGCTGCGGCGGCGCTCCCGGCAGCGTGATGTCGACGCGGTCGCTCAGCAGCTGGCGCTCGAGCTCGCCCACAGCCAGCTCGTCGATGCGCGCCTGGATCATCGCCTCGAGCGCCTGGCGCGCCTGGTTGGCGGCCTTGCCGACCGCACCACGCTGTTCGGCGGGCAGCTCGGCGACGCCGCGCAGCAGCTGTGGGAGCTCGGCCTTGCGCCCGAGGTAGCGCACGCGCAGCTCCTCGAGCTCGGCGCTCGAGCCGGCGGCCGCGATCGCGCTCTGCGCTTCGCCCTGGAGCTCCTGGATGCGATCGATCATGACGCGGGGACCGTATCGTTGGCGCGGGCGAGACGACGATCCGGCCGGCGGGTCATCTCATACAGGGCCACGGTGGCGGCCATTGCGGCGTTCAGCGAGTCGGTCGCGATCGGGATCCGCGCGACGCGATCGCAGGCCGCGAGGATCTCCGGCGGCAGGCCGTCGCGCTCGGAGCCGACGAGCAGCGTCAGCTCGCCCTCGCCGGTCCCCTGCAGCGCCTCGCCGGCGTCGGCGGCGAGCGCGATCCGCTCGCCGGGCAGCTCACCGATGTCGCTGACGTGCGCCAGTGCGACGGTGAAGATCGCGCCCATGCTCGCGCGCACCGCCTTGGGCCCGTGCGGGTCGGCGCAGCCGGGGCCGAGCGCGACGCAGGAGGCGCCGAAGGCCTCGGCCGAGCGCAGCACGGTGCCGACGTTGCCGGGGTCGCCGACGCGGTGCAGGTACACGCACAGCGGCCCGGCGGGCGGACTCCAGCGCTGCTCGTAGGTAGCGATCACGCGCGTGCCGGAGCCGAGCGCGGACACGCTCGCGAGCGCGGAGCGCTCGACTTCATGGAAGTCGTCGTTGCCGAGCTCGGAGCCGGCCAGCCGGTAGCCCTCGACGAGCGGGCGCCCGGCGCGCTCGGCGGCGGCGAGCAGGTCCTCGCCCTCGGCCAGGAACAGGCCGCTGCGGGCGCGGCCGCGCTTGGTGTGCAGGTGGCGCACGGCCTTCAGGCGGGGGTTGTGTGGGGATTGGATCTGGGTCATCTGGTTGATGTCATAAAAAAAGCGCCGTCCTTTTCAGGAGCGACGCCCGGGAGGCTGTCTGTCGTTTGCCGGTGCCCCGGCGGTCCGGGGTCAGGCAGCCGACGCCTCGCGGGCGACCTCGGCAAAACGTCGGAAGGTGTCCGCGTCGCGCACGGCGATGTCGGCGAGCACCTTGCGGTCGAGCTCGACGCCGGCCAGCTTCAGGCCGTGCATCAGCTGCGAGTAGCTCATGCCGTTGACGCGCGCGGCGGCGTTGATGCGGGTGATCCACAGCCTGCGGAAGTCGCGCTTGCGGTTGCGCCGGTCGCGATACGCGTACGCGTCGGCCTTCAGTAGCGCCTCCTTGGCGCGCTTGTAGTTCGAGTGCGCCTCGCCGCGGAAGCCCTTGGTCTGCTCGAGCACCGCGCGGCGCTTCTTGCGCGCGCCGACCGAGCGCTTGACGCGGGTCATTTCTTTGCACCCCCTGTGGGCGTCCCGCCCACAGACTTGACACTTTGGGGCGCCTTCCGGGCGCCCATCTGAAGCATCCGCTTGACACGCGGCACGTCGTCCTTGGAGAGGATCGCGGGCCTGCCGAGCTGGCGCTTGTGTTTGGGCGACTTCTTCTCGAGGATGTGGCTCGTGAAGGCGTGCCGGCCCCGCACCTTGCCGGTGGCGGTGACTTTGAAGCGCTTCTTGGCGCCGGAGTGTGTCTTCATCTTGGGCATAGATCAGGGGACGCGGGGCTCGGCTCGACGACCTGCCGTCGCCTGTGCCACCCGCGAGCCGCTGATTATGACACGGTGCTGCTGGTGGCCGCGGCGCCGCCGTCGGCCACGGGCGTCGCGCGAGGCTCGGGCGGTGCCTCGGCCTCGGGCTCGGGCGCCGCGTCGGCCTCAGGCTCGGGGGCTGCCTCAGCCGCCGGCTCGGGCGTCGCGAGCGGGGGCTCGGAGACCGGCTCGGACGCAGCGGAGCCGTCCTCGAGCGCCGACTCGAGCGCCTCCTCGGCGACGTCGCCCTCGGCTGCTGCGGGGAAGACCTCGTCGGCGGCCTCGCCGGTGCTGGCCTTGCCCGCGAGCACGGCCTTGGACGGGGCCATCATCATCGTCATGTTGCGGCCTTCCTGCATCGGGCGCTGCTCGACGACGCCGAGCTCGGAGAGCTCCTCGGCGAGCCGGTCGAGGATCGCGGTGCCGCGCTCGGGGTGCGTGACCTCGCGTCCGCGGAACATGATCGTGACCTTGACCTTGTCCTTGTGGCGCAGGAAGCGCTCGACGTGGTGCTTCTTGGTGTCGTAGTCGTGCTCGGCGATCTTCGGGCGGAACTTGATCTCGCGCACGGTTATCTGCTGCTGGTGCTTGCGCGCCTGCTTGACCTTCTGGGCCTGCTCGTACTTGTACTTCGAGTAGTCGAGCACGCGGCAGACGGGCGGGCGCGCCTCGGGGGCGACCTCGACGAGGTCGAGTTCGCGCTCCTGGGCGAAGACGAGCGCGTCGGGCGTCTTCATGACGCCGATCTGCTGTCCCTCGTCGTCGATCAGCCGGACCTCGGGCACGCGGATTCGCTCGTTGATCCTGGTCGTGTCCCGCTCGGGCGGGCGCCGGTCGAACCTGCGCGGAACCGGCACTAGCTGTGGTGGCCTCGCGTCAAGCTGTCGCTACGCGTGGCTGTGTGAGGATTTGCGGGGCGTCAACGGGGCCGAGTATAGCTCGCCTGCGAGGCGGTTTGTGAACTCTTTGAGCGGCACGCTGCCGGCGTCCTCGCCGCCGTGCTCGCGGACCGACACGGCGCGGTCGCCCTGCTCGCGCTCGCCGACGATCAGCATGTACGGCACTTTCCTGAGCTCGGCGTCGCGGATCTTGCGCCCGATCGACTCGCTGCGCTCGTCGAGCTCGGCCCGCGCCGCCTGCGCCGCGAGCGCGTCTCTGACTTCGACTGCGTAGTCGTTGAAACGGTCGGACACCGGCAGCACGATCGCTTGCATGGGCGCGAGCCACAGCGGCAGCACGCCTGCGTAGTGCTCGAGCAGGATCCCGATGAAGCGCTCGTAGGAGCCGAGCATCGCGCGGTGGATCATCACCGGCGTGTGCTCCTGGTTGTCGGCGCCGTCGTATGTGAGCCCGAAGCGCGCAGGCATCGAGTAGTCGAGCTGGACGGTGCCGAGCTGCCACGAGCGCCCCAGCGAGTCGGTCACGTGCATGTCGATCTTCGGCCCGTAGAAGGCGCCGTCGCCGAGGTTCAGCTCGTATGCGAGGCCGAGCTCGTCGAGCGCGCGCGCGAGCTTCTCCTCGGCGCGGTCCCACATCTCGTCGGTGCCGACCCGCTGCTCGGGGCGGGTGGAGAGCTCGAGGCGCACGTCGAAGTCGAACAGGGCGTAGGTCGCGAACGCCATCTCCAGCGCGGTCGTGACCTCGCTCTGGACCTGCTCCTCGGTGCAGAAGATGTGCGCGTCGTCCTGGGCGAAGTGCCGCACGCGCAACAGCCCGTGCAGGACGCCGGAGGCCTCGTTGCGGTGCAAGAGGCCGGGCTCGAAGTAGCGCACGGGAAGGTCGCGGTAGGAGTGGCGGGTCTGGGCGAACAGGTGGCAGTGGCCGGGGCAGTTCATCGGCTTGACGGCCATCTCGCGATCCTCGACCTCGAGCGTGAACATGTTCTGGCGGTACTTGTCCCAGTGCCCGGAGGTGCGCCACAGCTCGGCGTCGAAGATCTGCGGGGTCTTGACCTCGGAGTAGCCGCGTTCGGCGCCCATCTGGCGTGAGAGCGCCACCAGCGAGTTGAAGATCGTGGTGCCGGCGGGCGTCCAGAAGGCGGCGCCGGGTGAGACCTCGGAGAAGCTGAACAGCCCGAGCTCGCGCCCGAGCTTGCGGTGGTCGCGCGCCCTCGCCTGCTCGAGCCGCTCGAGGTGCTCCTCGAGCTCGGCCTTGGTGAAGAACGCCGTGCCGTAGACGCGCGTGAGCATCGTCCTGGTGGAGTCGCCGCGCCAGTACGCGCCGGCGAGCGTGTTCAGCTTGAAGGCGCCGACGGTCTTGGTGCTCGGTGCGTGGGGCCCGCGACAGAGGTCGGTGAAGGGGCCGTTGGTGTACAGCGAGACCGTGCGCAGCGGTTCGCGGTGCAGGCTGTCGGCGGCCGCCGTGACGAGGTCGTCGATCAGCTCGACCTTGTAGTCCTGGCGCTCGGCGAGGAAGCGCTCGCGCGCCTGCCCGACGGGCACGTCCTCGCGCTCGAACGGCTCGGCGGCCTTGACGTGCGCTCGCATCAGCTCTTCGATCTGCGGGAAGTCCGCCTCCGAGAGCGCGACGCCGTCGGGGAACTCGAAGTCGTAGTAGAAGCCGTCCTCGATCGGCGGCCCGATCGAGATCTTGACGCCGGGGTAGAGCTCCATGACTGCGGCGGCGAGCACGTGCGCGGCGTCGTGGCGGATCAGCTGCAGGGCCTTCGGCCCGTCATTTTTAGTGAGGATCGCGATGTGGGCGCCGTCGGGGAGTGGGCGCGCGAGATCGCGTACCTCCGTGCCCTCGCCGGTGGCGCCGTCGCCTCCAGGCGCCGCGATCTCGATCGCGAGCGCCGCGCGCGCGAGGCCCGGCCCGATCGCCGCGGCGGCGTCGGCGCCGGTGGCGCCGTCGGGCAGCTCGAGCTGGTTGCCATCGGGGAGTGTGACCGTCACGGACATCGGAGCGTTGGAGGCTACCCGGCCGTGGCGGGTGTTCGTCGCCGGGGGCCCCGCCTGGTCTCTCCTCGCGACGGCCGTCGTAGCGATGGCTATACGGCCTGCGCGGTGTGCAGCCCCGGTTCGACGCTGCGACTTGCGATTGGGGCGAGCTGCCAGAGCGCGTCGTCGGCGAGCGCCTGGCGGCGGACAGCCCCGGCCCCGGCGAGCTCGATCAGCGCGCGCTCGGCGGCGTCCCGGTCTGGGAGCTGGTTGTTCTGGGTGAGGATCGCGGCGACCTCGGCGGTGACGAGCCCGTCGGGGAAGGCTCGCAGCGTGTCGATCGCGTCCTCGGGGGGCGCCTGGCGCTCGAGTGTCGGGTCGAGGTTGGCGATCAGCACGTCGTATGCCTCGATCGTTTGAAAGCCGCCGGCCTCGAGACGCAGCCCGGCCTCGTTGTGGAAGACGAGCGAGGGCGCGGAGTAGCGCACCGGGCCGTCGGTCTGCCGCGCCTTGCCCTGGAAGTCGGTCGGACCGCCCTCGGCGCTGCGCGTCTGTTCCTTGTCGTCCTCGTAGGCCATGAGCGTCTCGGGGTCCTCGATCGCGGCGACGACGCCGTCGACGTCGAGCCGGTCGACCCGCGCGAGCGCCTGTGCGATGTCGGCGTCCTCGTCGAGCAGCAGCGGCGTCGTGAACCACGCGAGTTGCAGCGCGCGCAGGACTTCGTCCTCGCGCCCGGGGTAGAGCCTGCGGGTGGCGACGATCGCGCGGCATGCGCGCGAGGTGGCCGTCACGCGGGCGCGTGGTTCCATCAACAGCGGCATGCCGAAGCGCTTGAAGTAGCTCTGCTGGCCGATCGTCGAGCGCGTGGGCGTGTAGCCGGCGTCGAGGTAGCGCTGGGGGTCCTCCGCGAGGCCGATCGTGACGAGGCGCCAGTCGAGCTGGTCGCCGTAGCGCCAGCGCAGGACCGCCAGCGCCGGGCTCGCGGAGTAGGCGAATGGGCAGCCGGGGTCGGTGAAGTGGGTGACGGAGATTTTGCTCATGCCGCAATGATTGCACGTGCAAGCAGTTCTCCCGGAGCCGGATCGACTGAGAAACATCGCTTGCAGACAATCGTCTGAATATGCGAACCTGCGCGGCGTGACCGATGACGAGCCGAACTCAATCTCGATCGCCCTCTCCCCCGCCCAGGTCGACGCGGTCGTGCGCGCTGCCACACACAGTCGCGCGCCGAGCGTCTCGACGCTGATCGGCAATGCGCTGAGGGCACGCGGCGGAGCTGAGCTCCCGGGCGTTGCGGGCCTGAACGGCGACGATGGGGATTCACCCGATGGAGGGCTCGCGGACGACGACGAAGCCGACCCGCGCCTGTCGCGGTCGCTGATGCGCGGCCTGTCGCTGCTCACGCGTTTCGGCCCCGACGGGTCCGAGCGCGGGATCGTCGAGCTCTCGCGCGAGCTGGGGATGAGCCCGAGCACCGCACACCGGTACGCGTCGACGCTTGTCGAGCTCGGGTTGCTGGAGCGCTCCTCGAGGACGCGCAAGTACCGTCTGCCGAGCGTCCTGTAGCCATCCGCGGCGCGTCCGCGCGGTGTGCGATACGCGGAGCGAGGCAGACGCCAGGGCCGGGGACGGCGTCGCGGCAGCGGGATACCAGCAGTTCGCTGTCTGGATCTTGCTACTCGCGAAGTGCGATGTTTCTGATTGTGTCGGCGCCCAGCCAGCCAGATCTCGCGCTCGCGAGCACAGTGCGGCGCCTGCGCCTCTCCCGCGGTGATACGCAGGAGGATCTGGCTCACAGAGCGGGCCTGACAGTAGCCGCTTTCGCACGCATCGAGCGGGGGCACGCCAACCCCACGTGGACGACCGTCAGGCGCATCGCGCTGGCGCTGGACGTCAGCCTGGCGTCGCTGGCCGACGCGGTCGAACGCGCCAAGCCGAAGGTCTGAGCAGCGCCGCGCTCACGCCGGCTCGGGCGCCTCGAGCGCGCGCAGGTGCTCGTCGACGCGCCTGACCCAAACCTCTGAGATCTCGTCGGCCTGGACCGACAGCTTTGGCCTGCCGACGCTGAGATCGGCGGGGGCCGGGATGCCGAGGTGCGCGAGCACCCGGCGGATGACAGCGTCGGTGCTCTCGGCGAGCTCCTCGTAGGTGAGCTTCAGCGGCTCGGCGCCGAGACCGAGGAAGTAGGCGTCCCAGGAGGCGTCGTGCGCGGTCAGCAGCCGCACGAGGTAGTTGATCGCTCGAAACGAGAACACGAGCTCGACCGAGCGCTCGACCTCGTCCCCGGCCTTCCACGCCTGCGTCTGCACGGCCTTCCACAGCGACACCGCCTGGCGGATCTTGTTCTCGCGCGTGATCTGGATGTAGCGCAGGCCGGGAAATGCACGCGCCAGCAGCTCCGGCAGCGGCCGGCCGCCCATCCCTTCGATGCCGCGCAGGAGCTCGGCGAAGTCTCCGAGGTACCCCCACATGATCTTCGCGCCGAACACGCCGTTGGCGCTGGTGCCCTCCTCGAGCGCCCACGCGAGGTACTGGTCGTAGGTCTCGGGGTGCCACAGCGGGTTCGGCTTGGCCGCGCCGTCGGGCATCTCGCGAAAGGCGAGCCGTTCGACGATGTTGACGTGGCGGTCCGGGTCGAAGTACTCGTGCGGTCGGCGCGGGCGCCCGGAGCGAGCCAGCGCCTCGAAGTACTCCTCGGGTTGACCGGCGACTCCGGTCTGAGTGAGCGCGTGGCACAGTAGAGTGCTGCCGCTTCGCGGCGTCGCGCACACGAGGTAGGAGAGCATCGGCGTCATCGCGGTGACCAGGTCAAGCACACTGGCTTGGTGAACAATACCCCCCTCTCCCGCTGCTGGGCCGTTCCCAAGATCCCGTGACCGACCGCCCGAACATCCTCTACATGCACTCGCACGACACCGGGCGCTACGTGCAGCCCTACGGCGAGCCCGTGCCGATGCCGAACGTCCAGGCGCTGGCCGACCAGGGCGTGCTGTTCCGCGAGGCGTTCTGCGCCGCGCCGACGTGCTCGGCCAGCCGCGCGTGCCTGCTGACGGGGCAGTACGGGCAGAGCAACGGGATGCTCGGCCTCGCCCACCGTGGCTGGTCGCTGCGCGACTACCGCCACCACATAGTGCACACGCTGCGCAAAGTGGGCTACACCTCGACGCTGATCGGCGAGCAGCACATCTCCAAGGAGCCCGGGGTGATCGGCTACGACGAGGTGTTGAAGATCCCCACTACCCGAGTCGAGACGGTGGCGCCGCTGGCGATGGAGGTGCTGCGCCGCCCGCGTGATCGCCCGCTGTTCCTGTCGGTCGGCTTCTTCGAGACGCATCGGGAATTCCTCGGCCCGGGCTCGCTGCGCGACGTCCACTACTCGAAGCCCCCGAACAACCTCCCCGACACGCCCGAGGTGCGCGCCGATGTGGCCGCCTTCAAGGCGAGCGCGCGCTCCCTCGACCACGGCGTCGGCATGGTGCTCAACCAGCTCGACGCGTCGGGGCTGATGGACGACACGCTGGTGATCTTCACCACCGACCACGGGATGCCGTTCCCCGGCGCCAAGGCGACGCTGTATGACCGCGGGCTCGGGGTGATGCTGGTGCTGCGCGGCCCCGAGCCGTTCAACGGCGGTCGCGTGCTCGACGCGCTCGTCTCCCACATCGACGTCTACCCGACCGTGTGCGAGTACCTCGACATCGAGCGCCCCCCGTTCCTGCAGGGCGTCTCCTTGCTGGGGCTGCTCTACGGGCATACGACGAGCGCGCGCGAGGAGGTGTTCGCCGGCTCGACGTGGCACGCCGCATATGAGCCCCAGCGGGCGGTCCGCACCGCTCGACACAAGTACATCCGCCGCTGGGGCGAGCGGCTGACGCCGGTGCTGCCCAACACCGACGACGGGCCCAGCAAGGACCTGCTGCTGCGCAACGGGTGGGCCGAGCGGGTGATCCCCAAAGAACAGCTCTACGACCTCGTGTTCGACCCCAACGAGGCGAACAACGTGCTCGATGATCCCGCCTACGCAACGGTGCTCGCCGACCTGCGGGGTCGCCTGGAGGGGTGGATGCGCGACACCGATGACCCGCTGCTGGCCGGCCATGTGGACCCGCCGCCGGGCGTCGACATCAACCTGCCCGACCAGCTGTCCGCGAGCGACCCGACGATCCACATCGAGTGAGCGCAGGCGCGGCGGCTCAGGCGACGCGCCTGCGCAGGAAGTCCACGAGCGCGGCGGTGCTGCGCTCGGGCTCGTCATCCCAGACGAAATGCCCTGCATCCTCGATCACGTCGAGCTCCGAGCCGGGGAGCTCGTCGTGGAAGCGCTGCGCCATCTTGACTCCGGCGAAGCGGTCGCGCTGGCCCCACAGGATCAGCGCCGGCAGCTCCAGCGCGGCGAGGCGACCCTCGTACGGGACGAGCTTGTCGAAGTCCCCGGAGCGGTAGAGCTCGAGATGCCGGCGTCGGCGCGCGTCGTCGGCGAACCCCTTCCAGTACTCCGTCAGCGCCTCCTCGTCGATGCCGCTCGAGACGGCGCGCATCGCTGCGGCGAAACCTTCGCGCGTGTAGCCCTCGATCAGGCGCTCGCCGTCGCCGGGCGTGCGCATCGCGTTCGCGAGGTCGTGCCAGCGGCGGTCGGAGAAGAAGCCGCCGTCGGAGATCACCAGCGCGCTGGCGGCGCCCGGGTGATCGCAGGCCCAGCGCAGCCCGATCATCACGCCCCAGTCGTGCGTCACGAGCGCGACCGGTCCCGGCTGGAGCTCATCGACGAAGCGCGCGAGCGCCTGCACGTGGGCCTCCCACGAGCCGGGCTCCGCGCCGGGCTCGGAGTCGCCGTATCCGGGCAGGTCGGGCGCGAGCGCGCGCCAGCCCGCGTCCGCGAGTGCCGGCAGCGCGCGATGCCACATGTACGAGGACTCGGGGTAGCCGTGGACGAGCAGCACCGCCGGGGCGGTCTGATCTCCGGCCTGCCGATACGCGATGCCCCCGACGCGTGCGATCACGCTCACGGGTGCAAGCCTAGATGGCGGCGCTGCTGGCGTGCGGCATCGGCGGGGTCAGGGGACAGGCGGCGTTGAGGGCGTCGGTGGTATCGCTGGGGCGGGCGCTGTCGGGGGCGCTGCGTATGCCGCGATCCAGCTGTCGAGCCAGGGCGCGATCGCGTCGATGCGCGTGAACACCGTCGGGCGCCGCGTCGAGCAGCGCCCGTAGACATGGACTGCGATGCCGACGTCGACCGGCACCCCGTTCGCGCCGGCGATCAGCAGCGGGCCGCCGCTGTCACCGCTACAGCCCCCGGTCGTGTAGCTCGGCGCGTCCAGCGCGCACAGCTCGCCGGTGACGAAGAACGGCGGTGCTGTGCGTGTGCACCAGGTGCTGGCCTGCACGACGGTGCCGGCGGCGCGCAGCGTGCGACTGGGTTCGTGCTCGGTGAAGCGGGTCTTCCCCCACCCCACGATCGTCGCCGTGGTCCCCGGCTCGAGCTCACCGGCGTCGGCGCTCGTGGCGAGCGTGATCGCGGGAGCGCGGACGGGCGCGGACAGTGCCAGCAGCGCCGCGTCGCCGGTGTCAACCCTGCGTTTGAAGCCTTCATAGGGGATCACGCCCGAGACCGTCGAGACCTGACGTTCGCCGCCCGTCAGCGACTGCGTGAACGTCATCACGCTGAAGCCGGAGGCCGGGTATGAGGCGCCGGTACGCAGGTTCTCGACGCAGTGGCCGGCAGTCAGGATCAGCCGCGGAGCGACGACGCTGCCGGTGCACTCGACCGCCTCGTTCCCCCGTACGTCGATCATCTCGGCGAGCCACGGGAACGCCGCGCCGGCGGCAGGTGCGCCGCCGATGATCGCGGCGTGGCCGACCGCACGCGGCGCGGCGCGCCGGTGCGTGCGCGCAGCTGCGTCGCTGGCGCCGAGGAGCAGCGCCACGACACCGGCCACGCACACGAAGGACCGCAGTCGCATCATCGCCCTGCCTCATCGGCGCCGAGCTCTTAGGGCTTGACTCCTGCCAAACACGCACCTCGGCTAGCGTCTGCGTATGAGCGCGACCGCCGCCGACACCGCCTTCGAGTCGACGCAGCCCCCGTGGCTGGCGGATGAGCTGCACGCGGTCGTCGATCGGCTCGCGGCGATCGAGCGACCGTCGGCTTCTGACGGCGAGCGCCAGGCGGCTGAGTGGATCGCCTCGCGGATGCGCGAGCACGGCCACACCACGCGGGTCGAGGTCGAGCGTGCCCACGGCGGCTACTGGTGGCCGCTCGGCCTGCTCAACGGCGCCGCCGTGCTCGCCGGGCTGGCGGTCCGCCGCCGCCGGGACTCGCGACCGGTGCGGCTGCTCGCGGCGGCCGTCGGGGCCGGCGCCGCCGCGGCGATCTGGGACGACGTCGGCGGCGGGAGCCTGTGGTTCCGGCGCGCGGCGCTGCCGCAGCGCGACACGTTCAACGTCGTCGCGGAGGCCGGCGACCCCGATGCAGACGAGACGATCGTGGTGGTCGCGCATCACGACGCGGCCCACAGCGGGCTGGTCTTCCACCCGGCGCTACCGCGACTGTTCGCCGAGCGCTTTCCTGCGCAGCACGAGCGGGCGCAGCAGACCGTGCCGATCATGTACGCCACGTGGCTCGGCCCTGTGTTCGTGGCACTCGGGTCGCTGCTCGGGCGCGCGGGCCTCGTACGGGCGGGTTCGATGCTCGCGGGCTGCGCCGCGGCTGCGATGCTCGACATCGGCGCGAGCGCGGTCGTGCCCGGCGCTAACGACAATCTCAGCGCGGTGGCTGTGCTCGTCGCGTTGAGCCGCGCGCTGTCTGAACGCCCGTCGCCCGGCGTGCGCGTGCTGCTGCTGTCGACCGGCTCGGAGGAGTCGTTCATGGAGGGCATGCAGGGCTTCATCCGCCGCCATCGCGGCGCGCTCGACCCTGACCGCACGACGGTGCTGTGCCTCGAGTGTGTGGGCAGCCCGACGTTGACGCTGATCGAGGCCGAGGGCATGCTGCGGATGCGCCCCTACAGCGACAGCGCTCGGCGGCGACTGGCCGATGCGGCCGCGGCGCTCGATGTCGAGCTCGTGCGCGGGCTGCGGACCGTCGCCGCCACCGACGCGCTCGTCGCGTTGCGGCGCGGCTACGCCGCCGCCACGCTGGCGTCGATCGATGAGACCAAGTTTCCGGCCAACTACCACTGGCCGAGCGACACGCCGGAGAACCTCGACTGGGGCACGATGCAGCGCGCGTTCGCCGTCACCGAGCGCTTCGTGCGCGCCGCGGCCGGCTGAGCGCAGCGGCCGGCTGAGCGCAGCGGCCGGCTGAGCGCCGCGGCCGGCTGAGCGCAGCGGCCGGCTGAGCGCAGCTACACCGAGCAGGGGCGGGAGCGGCGGTCCGTGCCGACTTCCGTGATCCCCGCCGATGTGATCTTGATCCGCGTCGGTACGTTGCCACGCTCGAGCAGCTTGACGAGCACCGACTTGCCCTTCGACTCGATTCCCGAGCGCAGCGGCTCGTCGAACTTCTCAGGCGCCAGCGAACCCGCGATCTGCACGTAGACGTGCTGTTCGGCGCGGCCGTTCTGGACCTTCCAGCGGTACAGATCGCCCTCGCGCGGGACGGGGATCGGGGTCGGTCCACCGATGATCTCGGGATCCTCGGACATGGGCGCAATTATGAGCCCGTCGTCGCGGGCCCGACAGGGCCCGCTGGCCAATCCGATCGCGCCGTGCTTGGACATATTGACCAAGGCCGAGGTCCTCGCGAGCCCTGTGGGAGAATCGCGCGGTGGACACGGGGCGAGCGAGCGCGACAGCGATCGGAACGGCGCTGATGCGAGCGGTTCACACGCGTCTCGACAGCCCGGCGCTGATCGAGGACCCGTGGGGCGATCGCCTTGGCTTTGCCGGCGAGCGTGAGGCGGTGCAGGCGCGTGCCGGGGCGCCCGATCTGGACGCGATCCTGCGCGCGCACCCCTCCTACGGGACGGTGATCCTGCGCGCCCGCTACACCGAGGATCGTCTCGCCGACGCGGTGCGCGAGGGCGTCCGCCAGTACGTGATCGTCGGCGCCGGCATGGACAGCTTCGCGCTGCGCCGCCCGCAGTTCGCGCACGAGCTCGAGATCTTCGAGGTGGACCATCCCAGCACCCAGGAGCTGAAGATCGAGCGGCTCGCCGCCTACGGGATCGCGCTGCCGGTGGGCCTGCATCTCGTGTCCGCCGATCTGAGCGAGACACGGCTGGATAAGGCGTTGGCCGGCTCGCCGTTTCGCCGCGAGCTCCCCTCGTTCTTCTCGTGGCTCGGGGTGACCGGCTATCTCACCCGTGAGGCCAACCTCGAGACGCTGACCGCGATCGCGTCGTGCGCTCCGGCCGGCAGCGAGGTCGTTTTCAGCTACCTCGACGAAAGCCTGCTCGAGTCGGGTGACGCGGAGGACCCGATGCAAAAGGCGCGCGCCCAGGTCGCGTCACTCGGCGAGCCATGGGTCTCGGGGTTCGACCCGCTGCGCCTGCAACAGCAGTTGCAGGGAACGGGGCTCGAGATCGTCGAGAACCTGGGCCCCGAGGCGCTGGGTGCGCGCTACTGCGCGGCGCGCAGCGACGGGCTGCACCCAAGCCCCGGCTCGCACCTCGCCCGTGCGCGCGTCCTCGCCTGAGCTGCGGCTACGGCTACGGCGTCAGGTTCGCTTCAGCGCGTGCGGCGTCAGGATCTCCGAGCGCTGGCATGGGTCGTGGATCTTCTTGAACGACAGGTAGCTGCCGGAGATCTTGAATTCGTAGGTGCCGGCCGCCGTGCAGGTCGCAGACGGGCCGTGCATCGTGATCTTCGAGCCGGAGATCGAGTAGGTCCCGTGGCCGGTGATGTCGTAGGGCGCGTGCAGGATGAAGTGGCCGGGGCTGAAGGCGATGCGGTAGGTGCCGTTGAGGCTCCCGGCGGTCTTGACAGTCGTCACGTATTCGCCCGACAGGCTGCTCGAAGCGCCCGCCAGCGTCGCGGACGTGGCGAGGAGGATCAGTGCGAGCGTCGTTGTGCGGCGGACAAGCTTCATGTCTGTGCTCCCTCTGGGGCGGTTTTGAGACGGTAGAGGTTGTTCGTCGCGTCTGCCGGCCGCGGTGTCTGCCGGGACGCTCTGCCCGCCGTTCTTGCGGGTCCCGTGCTCGGCGCGTTCACGATATCGGTGTTGCCCTCGGCGACGCGTCGCTCCTGGCGCAGCGCACGCACCACATGCTCGCGTGTCTGGGCCGGCTGGATGACGGCGTCGACTGCGCCGCAGGCGACCGCAGCCTGCGCGGTGAGGCTGTCCTCGGCATAGCGGCGCGCGAGCCGTTCGCGCACGTCGGCGCCGCGAATCCGGCGCAGCCGGCGACCGTGGATGATCTCGACGGCGGCCTCCGGGCTCATGATCCCGATCTCGGCGTCCGGCCAGCAGAACGCCGCATCGGCGCCAAGATCCTTGGAGTTCATCGTGATGAACGCGCCGCCGAAGGCCTTGCGCACGATCACGGTCACCCGCGGCGAGCTGGCGGCGGCGAACGCGCGCACGAGTTCGGCGCCGTGGCTGATGACTCCGGCCGCCTCCTCGCGGCTGCCGGGCATGAAGCCGGGCGTGTCGACCAGCACGAGCATCGGGATCCCGAGGGCATCGCAGGTGCGTACGAACTTCCTGCCCTTCTGCGAGGCGGCGACGTCGATCACGCCGCCGCGGTGGCGCGCCTGGTTGGCGATGATCGCGACGGTGTGCCCCTCCAGGCGGGCGAAGCCGACGACCATGTTGCGCGCCCAGCGCTCGGAGACCTCCCGGAAGCGACCGCCGTCCACCAGCCGTCCGATCAGCTCGCGAACGTCGTAGAAGTTGCGGCTGCGGGCCGGCAGCACGCTGGCCGGATCCTCGCCGGTCGGGGACTCGGGCGCGATCGGCGGCGGCGGCTCGGACCCGTTCTGGGGCAGGTAGCCGAGCAGCTCGCGCAACAGTCCGATCGCGCTGCGATCGTCGCCTGCGACGAAGTCGCAGACGCCGTTGCGGGCGTGGACCCGCGTACCGCCGAGCGCGGCGGTCGTGACGTCCTCGCCGAGCGCCCGCTTGACGATCCGCGGACCGGTGAGGAACATCGACGCCTTGTCGGTCATCACGACGAAGTCGGTCAGCGCGGGCGAATAGCAGCCGCCGCCGGCTGAGACACCTGTGATCACCGAGATCTGGGGCGCCCGACCGGAGAGCGCCACGTTCTCGAAGAAGATCCGTCCGAAACCGCCCAGCGCGGCGGCGCCCTCCTGCAGGCGGGCGCCCGCCGACTCCATGAAGCCGACGAGCGGAACCCCGACCTGCCGGCTGTGACGCAGCGCGCGGACGATCACCTCGGCCTCGGGGACGCCCACCGATCCGGCGGCGATCGAGGCGTCCTGGGCGTAACAGAGGATCGGACGCCCGGCGACGCGACCCCATGCTGCATGAACCCCGACCTCGGTGTCGGCCGGCATCGAAGCCGGCTCGAGCGGCTCGAGGCTGTGCGGGTCGCACAGCCACTCGAGGCGTTCGCGCGAGTGCGGGGGATCCAGTTGCGAAGAAGGCGAAGGGTGCGACAGGACGGACAAGAGAAAGGCCCCCCCGGGCGCGTTGGAAACGTGTAAGCCGGCGCTGCTCCCCTGCGCTGTCGCCGAGCTTCCAGCGAGGCTGTCCGGCGTCCCAACACGGGGTAGCCGGGTGCAGGTTAGGGTCGCTCACACCGCATGGTCAATGCGATTTGCACCTTCGTGCAACATTGCCTGTCGCTGCTTGACCACTCTGTCTGCGTGGGCCAAAGTCCGCAACGTCCGCGGTCTCGGATGCTTCTCCGACCGGATGGAGACACCTACACGAAGGGCCCACATTGTTTCAATTCGTCGTGTTGTGCCCGTCCGGCTCGCCGGACGCCACTGTTCCGATCGCCGGCAGTCGTGCGGGTGCGCTCGGCGTGGTCAACCTCGAGTTCGCGGTTGACCTCGATGCCGGCCTCGCTCAGCTTCGGCGGCTGTGCGAGCTCGGGCGGGGTCGCTGTGGCGTGCTGCTGGATGGCGCCGAGACGCTCGCCGCCGTGGTTGCCGCGCAACCGGACGCTCTCGACACTGTCCTGCTCGCGAACACGCCCGTGGAAGAGCTGCCGGCGCTCGTCGAGCTCGTGCACGGCGCGGGCCTGCAGGCGTATGTAGTCGCCACCGCGCTCGGCGAGGCCGTCGCGGCGCAGGACGCCGGCGCCGACGCCGTGATCGCCAAGGGGCACGAGGCGGGCGGCTGGATCGGCGAGGAGGGCTCGTTCGTGCTCTCCCAGCGACTGCTCGGAACGCTCGCCGTCCCCGTCTACATACACGGCGGGATCGGCCGGCACACCGTCGCCGCGGCGTACGTCGCCGGCGCCGCGGGCGCGGTGCTCGACGCGCAGCTGCTGCTGACGCGCGAGTCCCCGCTCCCGGACGACCTGCGGGCGACGCTCGCCGGAGCCGACGGCAGCGAGACCGTGACGCTCGGCTCCGAGCTCGGCGCGCCGTTCCGCGCCTACAGCCGACCGGGCATGCACAGCCTCGAGCGGCTGCGCGCCGTCGAGGACGAGCTGCTGGCGAGCGCCGACGCCCGCGGCGCCTGGCGAGCGGGCGTCAGGGCCCACGTCGCGGGAGCGGGTGTGGACACGGCGGTGCTCCCGCTCGGGCAGGACGCCGCCTTCGCCGCCGAGCTGGCGCGCAGCTTCGAGACCGTCGCCGGCATCCTCGACGGTCTCGGCGCCGCGATCGCGCGCGCCTGCGACACGCTCGCGGACGGCAGCCCGCTCGCGGAGGGCGCGGGCGTCGCGCAGGCACACCGCACCCGCTATCCGCTCGTGCAGGGTCCGATGACGCGGGTCAGCGACCGCGCGGAGTTCGCCGCGGCGGTCGCCGCAGGCGGTGGCCTGCCCTTCCTCGCGCTGGCGCTGATGCGGGCCGGGGAAGCCAGCGCGCTGCTCGAGCAGACGGCGAAGCTCCTCGGCGAGCGCTCCTGGGGCGTCGGTCTGCTCGGCTTCGTGCCGGCCGAGCTGCGCGCCGAGCAGCTCGAGGTCGTGCGCGAGCATCGCCCGCCGTTCGCGCTGATCGCCGGCGGGCGTCCCGACCAGGCGCGCGAGCTCGAAGCCGACGGGATCGAGACCTACCTGCACGTCCCGTCACCGGGGCTGTTGAAGCTGTACCTCGCGGACGGCGCGCGCCGCTTCGTGTTCGAGGGGCGCGAGTGCGGCGGCCACGTCGGCCCCCGCACGAGCTTCGTGCTCTGGGACACGATGCTCCGCGTCCTGCTCGAGGAGCTTCCGAACGACGCATCCGACTGCCAGGTGCTGCTCGCGGGCGGCATTCACGACGCCCGCTCGGCCGCGATGGCCGCCGCGACAGCGGCCGCCGCGAGCGCGCGCGGAGCGCAGATCGGTGCGCTGATGGGTACCAGCTACCTGTTCACGCGCGAGGCCACCGAGTGCGGTGCGATCACGCCGCTGTTTCAGGAGGCCGCGATCGCCGCCGCCGATACTGCGCTGCTCGAGAGCGGGCCCGGCCACGCCACACGCTGCCTGCCCTCCCCGTTCGTCGAGCAGTTCGAGGCCGAGCGGCGCAGCCTGCGCTCCGAGGGGATCGACGCCGAGGAGCTGCGCGGCCGCCTCGAGCAGCTCAACATCGGCCGCCTGCGGGTCGCGTCAAAGGGCGTCGACCGCGCCGACTCCGAGCTCGTCGCCGTCGACGCCTCCGAGCAGTGGCAGCGCGGCATGTACATGATCGGCCAGGTCACCGCGCTGCGCGACAGCGTGACGAGCATCGCCGAGCTGCACAGCGAGGTCTCGCACGCCAGCAGCGAGCTGCTCGATGAGCTGGCCGCACCGCAGGCAGGGCCCGAGCCGCAGGCGCCGGCGCCGGCGGACGTCGCGATCGTCGGCCTCGGCTGCATCCTGCCGAGCGCGCCCGACGTCGCGAGCTTCTGGGCCAACATCATCGACAAGGTCGACGCGATCGGCGAGGTCCCGGCGGAGCGCTGGGACTGGCGGCGGATGTACGACCCCGACCCGGCCGCGCGCGACAAGGTGTACTCGCGCTGGGGCGGCTTCATCGACCCGGTGGCGCTCGACCCGATGGCGCTCGGGTTGCCGCCGAAGTCGCTCGCCTCGATCGAGCCGTTCCAGCTGCTCGCGCTGCTGTGCGCGCAGGCCGCGCTGCGCGACGCCGGATATGCGACGCGCCCGTTCGACAGGGAGCGCACCTCGGTGATCCTCGGCGCGGGCGGCGGCGGCGCGGACACGTCGGTCGGCTACACCGTGCGCTCGGCGATCCCGTCGCTGCTCGGCGACGCACACCCGCAGCTGCAGGAGCAGCTGTTCGAGGCGCTCCCCGAGTGGACCGAGGACAGCTTCGCGGGCCTGCTGATGAACGTCGCTGCCGGGCGCATCGCCAACCGCCTCGACTTCGGCGGCACCAACTACACCGTCGACGCCGCCTGCGCCTCGTCGCTGAGCGCGATCGGGCTCGGCGCGCGGGAGCTGCAGGTCGGTACCAGCGACATGGTGCTCGCGGGCGGCGTCGACGCGATCCAGAACCCGTTCGCGTACCTGTGCTTCGCCAAGACACACGCGCTGTCGCCGACAGGACGCTGCCGTCCGTTCGACGCGAGCGCCGACGGGATCGCGATCAGCGAGGGGTTCGCGACGGTCGTGCTCAAGCGCCTGGCGGACGCCGAGCGCGACGGCGACCGCATCTACGCCGTGATCCGCGGCGTCGGCGCCGCGAGCGACGGCCGCGACAGGAGCCTCACGGCGCCGCGACCCGAGGGCCAGATGCGCGCGCTGCGGCGCGCTTACGCGCAGGCGCGCTTCTCGCCCGCGACCGTCGGCCTGGTGGAGGCGCACGGCACTGGCACCGTCGCCGGCGACGGCGCCGAGATCAAGGCGCTCAGCACCGTGTTCGCCGAGCACTCCGACAGCCGGCAATGGTGCGCGGTCGGTTCGGTCAAGTCGATGATCGGCCACACGAAGGCGACCGCCGGCGTCGCGGGCATCGTCAAGGCCGCGCTGGCGCTGCACCACCGCGTGCTGCCGCCGACGATCGGCGTCGAGGAACCCAACCCGAAGGCGTGCTTCCCCGAGAGCCCGTTCTACGTCAACAGCGAAGCGCGCCCGTGGCTGACCGGCGGCGCGGCACATCCGCGCCGGGCCGGGGTCAGCGCGTTCGGCTTCGGCGGCACCGACTTCCACATCGTGCTCGAGGAGTACACCGGCGCCTACCGCGACGACCCCGAGGCCGCGATGCCGCGATGGCCGGGCGAGCTGCTGCTGTGGCGCGGCAGCCGCGCCGAGGTGCTCGGCGCGCTTGAGAAGCTCGAAGGCGAGCTCGTGGCCGCCGAGGCGCCGCGGCTGGACGCGCTCGCCCACCGGCTCGCGCTGGAGTTTCACGCACGCGAGGCCGGCGGCCCGACGCTCGCGCTGGTCGCCGAGTCCTTGGAGGATCTGCGCGAGAAGCTCGGCCGCACGCGCGAGCTGCTCGCCGGCGCCGAGGAGCGCGTGCACGATCCCAGTGGCATCCACTGGTCCGAGCGGCCGTTGGGCGCCGACGGTCGGGTGGCGTTCCTGTTCCCGGGCCAGGGCTCGCAGATGGTGAACATGGGGCGCGAGCTCGCGATCGCGTTCCCCGAGGCGCGCGAGCAGTTCGAGCTCGCCGACCGGGTGCTGGCCGAAAGCTATGAGCAGCCGCTCAGCGGCTACGTCTTCCCGCCACCGTCGTTCACGCCCGAGGAGCAGCGCGCTCGCCAGTCGGCGCTGACCGACACGCACGTGGCGCAGGCGGCGCTCGGGGCGACAGAGCTCGCCTACCTGCGCGTGCTCGAGACGCTCGGGATCGTCCCCGAGCTGACGGCCGGGCACAGCTACGGCGAGTTCGTCGCGCTCGCTGCCGCCGGTGGCATCGACGTCCAGCAGCTGCTGCGGGTCTCCGAGGCCCGCGGGCGCTTCATGAAGGAGGCCGGCGCGGCCGAGGCCGGCGCGATGGCGGCCGTCGACGCCCCACCCGACGCGCTCGCGCCGCTGCTCGAGGGCGGCGGCGTCGTCGCCGCGAACCTCAACTCGCCGCGTCAGACGGTGCTGTCCGGACCGCAGGAGCACGTCGAGGCCGCGGTCGAGTGGTGCCGCGAGCGCGGCGTCGGCGCGCGCATGCTGCCCGTGTCGTGCGCGTTTCACTCGCCCCACGTCGCCGGCGCACAGCAGCGCTTCGCGCAGCTGCTCGAGCGCACGAGCCTCGCCGTCCCGCGCGTCCCCGTGTACTCCAACACAACCGGCGAGGCGCACCAGCTCCAGACCGCGGCGATCGCCCAGGTCCTGTCCGAGCACCTGATCCGCCCGGTGGAGTTCGTGCGCGAGATCGACGCGATGTACCGCGACGGCGCCCGCGTCTTCGTCGAGGTCGGGCCACGCTCGGTGCTCGCCGGGCTCGTCCCGCAGATTCTCGGCGAGCGCGAGCACCTCGCCGTCCCGATGGACCGGCCGGGCCGCTCCGGCCTGTTGTCGCTGCTGCACTGCCTGGCGGCGCTCGCCGCCGAGGGGCTGCCGGTGCAGACCGAGCGCCTCTTCGAAGGACGTCCCGCCGCGCGTCTCGATCCGCGCGGCAACGGCCACACCGCCGAGGAGCCGGGCGCGACCTGGCTCGTCGACGGCGGCCGCGCATGGCCCGCCGGCACGACCCGTGCACCGGCGGCGCCGATCCATGTCGCCGAACAAGAGGAGCACAGACCCGTGACCAGCACGAGCACCAACGGCGGGGGCCCGGTCGTCCCCGCCTCCCTGCCGGAGCAGTTCGAGACGAGCAATGGACACCCCGATCGTTCCCCGCCGGGCGCCGAGCTCGGCACGCGCGCGCTGCAGGGCGGGCAGATCTCGGCGGCGCCCGCGGCCGGCGACCGCGTCGCGGAGGTGATGCTCCGCCACCAGCAGGTGATGCAGCAGTTCCTCGAGGCGCAGAGCAGCGTGATGCTGGGGTACCTCGGCGCCGCACGCGGAGCGGCGCCGCTGCCGGGCATGGGCCTGCCGCGGCCGGCGCTCGCGTCGATGCGCCCGGCCGCAGCCGCGCTCCCGGCCGCACCCGCCCCAGCGGCGGCGGCCGCGCAGGTGGTACCGCTCCAGCCGGCCGCGCCCGCCGAGGCGCCGGCTCCCACCCCGGCTGTGGCGCCGACGCCCGCTCCGGCCTCCGTGGCGGCGACGCCCGCAGCGCCGCCGGCGCCGGCGAACGGCGTCGCGACGGCGATGACGCGCGAGCAGATCCAGGAGCGCCTGCTCGCGGTGGTCAGCGAGCGCACGGGCTACCCGGCCGAGATGCTCGGGCTCGATGCCGACCTCGAGGGCGACCTCGGGATCGACTCGATCAAGCGCGTGGAGATCGCGGGCACGCTCACGCAGGGCCTCGGCCTGGAGGATCGCTCGACGATCGACATCGAGGAGCTCACCGCGAGCCGAACGCTGACGGCGGTGATCGACATCCTCGAAGCCGCGCTCGGCGGCTCTGGCGTGAGCGCGACGGCGGCGCCGCCGGGGGAACAGGCGGGGGCACAACGCCCTTTTGAGGAAGGGCCGGCCGAGGAGGAGCGCATCGGTCGGTTCGTCGTGCAGGCTCAGAGCGCTCCCGCGATCATCGACAGCGCCGGGCTCACGGGTTCCGGCGCGGTCGTGATTGTCGATGACGAGCAGGGCGTCGGCGAGGAGCTCGAGCGGGTGCTCACGGCCCGCGGCGAGACCGTCATCCGCCTCGCGCGCGACGAGCAGCCGCGCGACGCCGACGCGGCGTCCACGCTGGCCGAGCGCACGCGTGCCGACGGTGGCGTCAAGGCGCTCGTGCACCTGGCGGCGCTCGCCGAGCCACAGCCGGAATACGGCGCGCTGACCGCGCTGCTCGCGCTCGCCCAGGCGCTGCGCGAGCAGCTCGAGGCGGCGGCGAGCACAGGCGGCGCGGTGCTCCTCGGTGCCACCGGCCTGGGCGGCGCCTTCGGCGTGGATGGTGACGCTCCGCTCGGCGCGGCCCCCCAGGGCGCGATCCACGGCTTCCTCAAGTCCGCCGCGCAGGAGTGGCCGACGGTGCGCGTCAAGTCTGTGGATCTGCAGGCGATGCCCGCCACGGCGGCGGCCGCCAACCTGCTCACCGAGCTGTCGGCGGCGGACGGACTGGTCGAGGTCGGATATCGCGACGGCGAGCGCGTGCAGCTCGGCGTCGTGCCGGCGCCACTCGCCGAGCGCCGCTTCGGGCAGACGCTCGACGCGGACAGCGTGCTGCTCGTGACCGGCGGCGCCCGCGGCATCACCGCGCACGTCGCGTTGACGCTGGCCGAGCGCCGCCGCCTCACGCTCGTGCTCGTGGGGCGCACACCGCTGGAAGCCGAGAGCGAGCAGACGGCGGGGCTCAGCGAGCTGGCGGAGCTGCGAGCGGCGATGATCGACCTGCGCAAGCGCGAGCACAGGGAGCTGAAGCCGGCGCTCGTCGAGCAGGACTGCCGGCGGATCCTCGCCGCCCGCGAGGTTCGCGAGAACCTCGAGCGCCTGCGCGCGACCGGCGCCAGCGTCGAGTACCTCGTCTGCGACGTCTCCGACCCGCCCACCTTCGGCGAGCTGATCGATTCCGTGTACGCGCGTCACGGCCGCATCGACGGCGTCCTCCACGGCGCCGGTGTGATCGAGGACAGCCTGATCCGCGACAAGCAGCGCTCCTCGCTCGAGCGCGTGCTCGCCACCAAGGCCGGGGCGGCCCAGACGCTCGCCGAGCGGCTGCGTCCGGAGGGTCTGCGTTTCCTCGTGCTGTTCAGCTCGGTCTCCGGTCGCTTCGGCAATCGCGGTCAGGCCGACTATGCGGCTGCGAGCGAGGTCCTCGGCAAGCTCGCGCACGAGCTCGATCGCCGCTGGCCGGCGCGGGTCGTATCGGTCGACTGGGGTCCGTGGCGTGCGGCGGGCATGGTCTCCCCCTGGCTCGAAGCCGAGTTCACCCGCCGTGGCGTCGCGCTGATCGGGCTCGACCAGGGCGCGCGGATGCTCGAGCAGGAGCTGAGTCGTGGCCGCAAGGACGAGGCCGAGGTCGTGATCGGCGCAGCCACGGGGCTCGCGGCGGCGCAGGACGGCGACGGTGCGCAGGGCGCGGCGAGCACGACCGCCGCCGAGCCCGAGCACGCCGGGCTGGCGCTGCTCGCCGGCGCCAAGGAGATCGCACGTGGCGCCGGCGCCGGCGGGCCGTCGCTCCAGGCGCTCTACACGTTCGATCTGGCGCGCGACCTCTATCTCGGCGATCACCGCATCGACGGCCGGCCGGTGCTCCCGTTCGCGGTCGCGATGGAGCTGATGGCCGAGCTCGCCGCCACGGCCGCGCCCGGACGAGCGGTCGCCGGGCTGAGCACGATTCGGCTGCTCGGTGGCCTCGCGCTCGAGCATGACCGACCGGCGAGCGTGAGGATCGACGCGACGCCGCAGGACGGGGACGGGGAGATCGAGGTCACGATCAAGCCCGTGGCCGAGGGTCGGCCCCACTACCGTGCGCGCGTGCAGCTCGGAGAGCTGCTCGCCCCGCGCGATCTGCCGGGACTGCACGATCCGAGCAAACCGGGGATCGCCGCACGTCCCGCGCCGCTGCCCGAGCTGGCGCCGTTCCCGTTGCCGGTCGCCGACGCCTACCGCGACCTGCTGTTCCACGGGCCGCTGTTCCAGGGGATCGTCGCGATCGACGGGATGGACGCGCGCGGAGCGAGCGCGCTGCTGCGCCCCTCTCAGCCGGCACAGTGCGTCGCGGGCGCGGAGGGCCGCAGCTGGCTGCTCGACCCCGTGCTGATCGACAGCGCGCTGCAGATGCAGGTGCTGTGGGCGCGCCTGCAGTGGGAGGTGACGCTGCTGCCGGCCGAGATCGGCGCCTACGTGAAGCTCGGCGAGCCCACCGCGCAGGAGCCGGTGCGCCACGAGCTGCGGATCCGGCCGTCGAGCAACCTGCCGCTGTGCCACGCCGACCACTGGTTCTACGGCGCCGACGGGCGGCTGCTGGCGCTCCTGCACGACGTCGTCGGCGTCGGCACGCAGGCGCTGAACCGCCTCGCGGGAGCGAAGGCGTGATCGGAGCCAGGGCGTGATGTCAGAGACCGGCGCGCAACGGGGCGTCGCGATCGTCGGGATGGCGTGCCTGTTCCCCGGCGCGGGCGACCTCGACGCCTACTGGCGCAACATCCTCGGCGGGCTCGACGCGACCTCGGACCCGCCGCCGGAGGCGTGGGACCCCGACGTCTACTACGACCCGGACTTCACGGACCCCGATCGGACCTACTGCAAGCGCGGCGGCTACCTGGGGTCGCTCGCGCGCTTTGACCCGCTGGCGCACGGCATCCCGCCGGTCGCCGTCGGCGGCGAGCCCGACCAGTGGCTGGCACTCCAGGTGGCGACCGACGCGCTCGCCGACGCCGGCGCGACCGAGCTCTCCGCCGAGGTTCGCGCGCGCACGGCGGTGATCTTCGGCAAGGGCACCTATCTGAACGGCGGCAACGCGATCGCGCTGCAGCGCGGCCTCGTCATCGGCCAGACGCTCGATCTCCTGCGCCAGCTCGATCCGTGGCGAACGGAGGAGGAGCTCGAGCGGCTGCGCGCGGAGCTGCAGCGGGTGCTGCCGGCGCTCGGGCCGGAAACCGTCCCTGGCCTGATCCCCAACATCATCGTCGGGCGCATCGCCAACCGGCTCGACCTGATGGGCCCCGCCTACACCATCGATGCCGCCTGCGCCTCCTCGCTGGTGGCGGTCGAGCACGCCGTGCGGGGCCTGCTCGCGGGCGACCACGATCTCGTGCTGGCGGGTGGCTCGCAGGTGTGGATGCCGGTCGCGACGCTCAACCTGTTCTGCCGGCTGGGGGCGCTGTCACGCCGTCAGCAGCTGCGAGCGTTCGACAAGGACGCCGACGGGACGCTGCTGAGCGAGGGCATCGGCGCGGTCGTGCTCAAGCGCGCCGAGGACGCCGTCCGCGACGGCGACCGCGTGTATGCGGTGATCCGCGGCGTCGGCGTCGCCAGCGACGGCCGCGGCATGAGCGTGATGGCGCCGCGCGTCGAGGGTGAGGAGCTGGCGCTGCAGCGGGCCTACGCCGCCGCCGGGGTCTCGCCCGCGAGCATCGGGCTGATCGAGGCGCACGGCACGGGCACGCCGGTCGGCGACGCGACCGAGGTGCAGGCGTTGACGAGGGTCTTCGGCGAGCGCGACGGCGAGCTGCCGCGCTGCGCGGTGGGCACGGTCAAGTCGATGATCGGCCACACGATCCCGGCGGCGGGGGTCGCCGGCCTGATCAAGACCGCGCTCGCGCTGCACCACCGCGTGCTGCCGCCGACGATCGCCTGCGAGCAGCCGAACCCCGAGCTGGGGCTCGAGCACACGCCGTTCTACATCAACACCGAGACGCGACCGTGGATCCACGGCGCCAGCGAGCCGCGGCGCGCCGGGATCAACGCCTTTGGCTTCGGCGGCATCAACGCGCACGCCGTGCTCGAGGAGTTCGAAGGCGCGCGCAGCGCCGAGCACCGCCCCGCGTGGGACACCGAGGTCTGCATCCTCGAGCGCGACTCGCCGCAGGCGCTGGCCGACGCCGCCAGCGAGCTGCTGGCCGCGCTCGAACGCGATCCCGAGATCGCGCTCGCAGACCTCGCCTTCACGCTCAGCCAGGAGCTCGGCGGTACGCCTCAACCGAGGCGGCTGGCGCTCGTCGTCGCCTCCACGGAGGACCTGGTGCGCAAGCTCGGCCAGGCGATCGAGAAGCTGCGCGACCCCGACTGCAAGCGGATCAAGACGACCTCCGGGATCTACTACGAGTCCGAACCGCTCGGACCTGGCGGCAAGGTCGTCTACGTGTTCCCCGGCGAGGGCGCGCAGTATCCGAACATGCTCTCGGACCTGTGCCTGCAGTTCGAGGAGGCCCGCGCGGTGTTCGACCGGATCGACCGGATCTACGCGGAGCACCCGCGCGGGCACCTGCTGAGCGATTGGGTGTTCCCGCGACCGGCGTTCTCCGATGCCGAGCGCGCGCTCACCGAGGCACGGCTGATGGAGCTGGACATCGCCGTCGAGGCGGTGCTGACCGCCAACGCCGCCGTGTACGAGGTGATCCGCAGGCTCGTGCCGCGCTGCGACGCGATGCTCGGCCACAGCTCCGGCGAGCACTCCGCCGCGATGGCCGCGGGCGCGCTCGACGTCGAGACCGACGAGCGGCTGGGCGTCTTCTCCCACGGGCTGAACGCGTCCTACGCCGCTGCCGCCGAGCGCCACGAGGTGCCCGCGGCGGTGCTGCTGGCGATCGGCGCAGATGCTGAGAGCGCACGGCGGATCGGCGAGCAGGCCGGCGGCGAGCTGTACCTGGCGATGGACAACTGCCCGCACCAGGCGGTGCTCGTCGGCGAGGCGGCCGCGGCCGCCCGCGCGAAAGCGATCGCGGTCGAGGAGGGGCTGATGTGCGAGCAGCTCCCGTATGACCGCGCCGTGCACACGCCGCTGTTCGCGCCGTTCGCCGAGGACCTGCGCCCGATCTTCGCCGAGCTGCCGGTGCGCGCAGCGAGCACCCCGCTGTGGTCGTGCACGACCGCGGGCCGTTACCCGGAGGACCCGGCGGCGATTCGCGAGCTGCTCGTCGAGCACTGGACGCAGCCGGTGCGCTTCCGCGAGACGATCGAGGCGCTGCACGACGACGGGGCGCGCGTGTTCATCGAGGTCGGCCCGCGCGGGAACATGACGTCGTTCATGCAGGACATCCTGCGCGGACGCCCCGCCTGCACTGTCGCTCCCGACGTCATGCGCCGCTCCGGCACGGCGCAGCTGAGCCACCTCGTGGGGATGCTCGCCGCGCACGACGTCACGCTCGACCTCGGCTATCTGTACGCGCAGCGCGACGTGCACGCGATCGACTGGCGCCACCCGACGCCCGACTCGGGCCGCGCCAGCCACGAGATCGCGCTGTCGACGACCTGGCCGATGCTGCGCCTCTCAGACGAGGCGCTGAAGTCGCTGCGCACGGCCGCCGGCCCCGAGGGCAGGCGCCCAAACGGCAACGGCGGCGCGAACGGCAACGGCGGCGCGCCGGACACGCATCCGGCAAACGAGCTGCTGGCGACACCGGCGCAGCCGGCGACGCATGCAGGACAGGCGCACGAGACCCTCGCCGCTTCCGCTTCCCAGGGCGCGCCGGATCTCCTGCCCGCACTCCACGCTCGGCCCGCTGAATCCCCCGCCGTGCCCTCGCCGGTGGCGATCGGCACCGACGAGGACGAGCTCGCGGTCGCGCTCGACGGCTACCTCGAGACGATGGAGCGCTTCCTCGCGATGAACGAGCAGGTGATGAGCGCCTACCTCGGCGGCGGCGCGGCGGTCGCGCTCGAGCAGGCGCGCCGCCCGCTGGTGGGGACGGTGGTCGCGTGGGAGCCCGAGCTGGAGCTCGTTGCGCGCCGGCTGGTCGACCCCGCCGAGGACCGCTACCTGCTCGATCACACGCTCGGCCGGACGGTGTCACGCAGCGATCCCGGGCTGCACGCGCTCGCGCTGATGCCGCTCGCGATGAGCATCGAGATCATCGCCGAGGCGGCGTCGTGCCTACTGCCGGAGCTGACCGTCAGCGGGCTGCGCGATCTGCGCGCGCACCGCTGGCTGGCGTTTCCCGACGGCCCGAAGACACTCGAGGTCACCGTCGGCCGCATCGCGGCCGAGGGCGGCTGCGAGCGTATACGGGTCGAGCTGCGTGACCTCGGCGACGGCTCCGAGACCGCCGACCCCGTCGTCGAGGCGACGGTGCTGCTCACAGACGGCTTTCCGCCGGCGCCGGCGCCGATGACGCTCGCGCTGGCGGGTGGCAGACCGTCGCGCTGGCGTCGCGAGCAGCTCTATGAGGAAGCGATGTTCCACCAGCCGCTGTGGCAGGGCGTCACGAGCGTCGACGTCGTCGCGCCCGCGGGCGCGCGGGCGCAGCTGGAGGTGCTGGCGCGCGTCGGTCTCGTGCGCGAGAACCCTGAGCCGAACTTCGTGCTTGACCCGGTGGCGCTGGACGCCGCCGGCCAGGTGGTCGGATTCTGGGCCGCGGAGATGCTCGACCAGGCCCGCGTCGTGTTTCCCTTCCGGCTCGAGGCGCTCGATCTGTACGGGCCGCCGCCGGCGCAGGGCGAGACGCTCGCATGCTCCGCGGCGATCAGGCTCGAAGGCGATCAGCTGGTGAGCGCGGACATCGACGTGCTCGACACGAGCGGGCGCTGCTGGATGCGTTTGACTGGATGGGACGACAAGCGCTTCGACGTGCCCGAGCGCTTCGCACCACTGGCGCGGCCGGCCGCGCTGGCGCCGCTTTCGACGCCGTGGCCCGGGCCGCTGATCGCCCACGCGGGCGGCCGCGTCGCCTGCCGACTGCTCGACGCACGGATGCCGGCCGACCGGGCGCTGTGGAAGCCGGTGTGGGCGAGCCGCGTGCTCGGACGCCACGAGCGCGAGCTGTTCGACGCGCTGACGCTGCCAGAGAACCGGCAGCTCGAGTGGCTCGCCGCTCGCACCGCCGCGAAGGAGTGCGTGGCGGAGCTGCTGCGCGGCGCCTACGGGCTCGAGCTGCTGCCCGCCGAAATCGAGATCCTGCCCGACGAGCGCGGCGCGCCGGTCGTGGTGGCACCCGGCCTCGAGGGGCTGGCCGAGCTGCCGCTGGTCTCGCTCACGCACGCGCAGGGCCACGCCGCGGCCTTCGCGTCGCTCGCGCCCCCGGGCGCCGGCAGCGGCGTCGGCATCGACGTCGAGCCGCTCGTGGCGCGGGCGCCCGGCTTCGAGCAGGCGGCGCTGAATCAGGCGGAGCGTCGCCTGCTCGAGCAGTTGCCGGCAGACGCCGTGCAGGAGTGGCTGCTGCGCCTGTGGTGCGCGAAGGAGGCCGCGGGCAAGGCGCTCGGGACGGGGCTCGCCGGCGGCTCCGGCGCTCCGCGACCCTGCGCAATCAAGATTGACAGCGAGGTTGTAGAGCTGGACGTGGCAGGTGAGCGGTTGCTAGCTTGGACGCTCCGCGAGGGGGACCTCATCGCTGCCACCGCCCTGTATTCAGGTCCTGCAGGCGATCACGAGGCCACGGAGGCAACGTCATGACGACACTCGACCCACAGGTGATGCAGGGAATCCTCGCGCTCTTGAACGAGGCGAGCGGCGACTGGGAGCACACAGGCGAGATCGGACCGCAGACGCGCTTCGTGGCCGACCTCGGGCTCGAGTCGCTCGAGATCGTGGTGCTCTCGACGATGGTCCAGCAGCGCTACGGACGCCTGCCGTTCCCTCAGTTCTTCGAGGAAATCGGCCAACGCCCGATCGACGAGCGCGACCTCAGCGTCTCGGAACTCGCGATGTTCGTCTGCGAGCACCGGCAACCGAGTCCGCTGGAGGTCTGACATGGGAACCCTGCTGATCGGAATCGACGGAGCCACGTTCACGGTGCTCGACCCCTACATGGAGTCGGGCGTGATGCCGTTCCTGTCAGAGCTCTCGGCGCGCGGCACACGCGCGGTGCTGCGCTCGATCATGCCGCCGCTGACGCCGCCGGCGTGGACCTCGCTCGTGACCGGCAAGCACCCCGGCCAGCACGGCATCTTCGACTTCTTCCAGAAGGAAGAGCCCGGCAGCGTGTACTTCTCGTTCGCGAGCTCGCAGGAGGTCCGCTCGGCGACGATCTGGAGCCTCGCAAGCGAACAGCAGCGCCGCATCATCTCCCTGAACTTCCCGCTGATGTTCCCCGCGCCGCCCGTCGAGGGCGCCGTCGTACCCGGCGGCATGATGCCCTGGCGTCAGCTGCGCCTCGGCTGCCACCCGCCCGGGCTGTTCGACCGGCTGAAGGCACTCCCAGGCTTCAACCCGCGCGAGATGCTCGACATGGAGCTCGAGATCAAGGCGATCGACGGCTGCCCCGAGGACGAGCACGCCGAGTTCGTCGAGCTGCACATCCGCCGCGAGCAGCGCTGGGCGGAGGTGATGCGCTACCTGATGCAGGACGAACCGGCCGACCTGATGGCGGTGATGTTCGACGGCGTCGACAAGCTCCAGCACCTGTGCTGGCGCTTCATCGACCCCGCCTGCCGGCCCGCGCAGCCGAGCGCCTGGGAGCAGGACATGATCGAGCGCTGCGAGCGTTACTTCCGCTCGCTCGACGAGCAGATCCGCAGCATCGTCGAGCTCGCTGGCCCCGACACGACGGTGGTGCTCGCCTCCGATCACGGCTTCGGGCCGACCCAGGACGTGTTCCACGTCAACTCTTGGCTGGAGCAGCAGGGATACCTGACGTGGGCGGAGCCGGACAGCGCCAACGGCGGCGCGGCGAGCACCAACGGCCGCACCGACACCGACGTCGGGTTCGCCGAGATGACCCGCCACGTGCACGCCCTGGACTGGTCGCGCACGGTCGCCTACGCGGCGACGCCCTCGAGCCAGGGGATCAACATCGTCGACCGCCTCCCCGGCAGCGAGGACCCGATGCCCGACGAGGCCCGCGCGAAGCTCGCGCAGGACATCGCCGAGGGCCTGCGCGCCGTCCAACGGCCCTCCGACGGCCAGCCGCTGGTCGAGGAGGTGTGGACGCGCGAGCAGGCGTTCGCGGGCCCCTTCGAGCAGCTCGGCCCCGACCTCTCGCTGGTGCTCGCCGACGGCGGCACGATGTCGATCCTGCCCTCCGAGACCGTCGTCGCGCGCCGCCCGCAGCCGCGCGGGCACCACCGCTGGGAGGGCATCTTCATGGCCGCGGGCCCGGGGATCCGCGCCGGCGCGGAGGTCGAGGAACTGTCGATCGTCGACGTCGCTCCGCTGCTGCTGCACCAGATCGGCCTGCCTGCTCCTGAAGACATGTCCGGCGTCGTCCCCGAGTCGATCTTCGAGGACGGCGAGCTCGATCGACGCCCCGTGCGTCGCGTCCCCGCAGGACCGCCCGCGCAACTCGTGGCGAGCCCGGCGGCCGGCGTCGAGCTCGCGCCTGAGGAGCAGGCGGCGTTGATGGAGCGCCTGCGCGCATTGGGGTACGTCGAGTGAGCGACGAGGAGACGCACTGATGCCGAAGACGACCCTCGAGAACGGGGTGCGGATTCACTACCAGCAGGTCGGCGAGGGGCCCGACCTGGTGATGGTGCACGGCCTCACCGGCAACCTCGCCGTGTGGCACCTGCAGATGGTTCCCGAGCTGGCTGAGCACTTCCGCGTGCTCACCTACGACCTGCGCGGCCACGGCCACAGCGACACGCCGCCGTCGGGCTACACCCTCGACGCGATGGCCGGCGACCTGCGCGAGCTGCTCGACGCGCTCGAGATCGAGCGTCCGTTGATCGCCGGCCACAGCTACGGCGCCGACATCGCCCTCTACCACGCGCTGGGCCACCCCGACCGTGTTCGCGAGGTGATCGCGATCGAGGCGGCGCTGCCGGCGCTCGAGGAGAGCCGCCGTCCGGACGGCTGGGTCGGCTGGTCCTACTGGGCGCGGGCGCTCGAGGAAGCCGGGCACCCCGTGCCCGCGGACAAGCGCTCGGACATGCGTTACATGATCAGAGCGACGATCGACCTGCCGAAGCAGTGGGGTCCGCTGCGGGGACTGCCGCGCAACCCCAAGCCGCTGCTGCGGCTGCTCGACGAGACGACGCTGTCGGAGGATTACCGCCAGATCGGCTCGCTGACGCTCGAGCGCGTCGGCTCGATCGAGACGCCGGTCGTGCTGATCTACACCGAGCACTCGGCGTTCATCGACACCTTCGAGTACCTCGAGCAGCACCTCCCAAACGCGCACGCCGTGCTGATGCCGAAGACCGAGTGGGGGCACTTCGGCCCGATGGAGCAACCCGAGCTGGTCGCGCGGGCGATCGTCGAACGGCTCCCCGCAGCCGCAGCGCTCGAGAGTCGGGGCGAGTGATGCACGGCATCGACAAGGGACGACCCGGGCAGCCGGGAGACGCCGTGATCGTCACCGGCAGCGGCACCGGCATCGGCCTCGAGACCTCCCTGCAGCTCGCGGCGGCCGGCTTTCGGGTGTTCGCGACCGTCCGCAACCCCGACCAGCGAGCGGAGCTGCAGGCAGCCGCGTCCGAGCGCGGCGTCGAGCTCGAGGTGCTGCGTCTCGACGTGACCGACCGCGCGAGCATCGCCGAGGCGGTGGGCACCGTCGTGGACGCCGCCGGCGGCGTCTTCGGGCTCGTCAACAACGCCGGTGTCGGCCTGCGCGGCTGCACCGAGGACTGCGACGAGGAGGAGATCAGGCAGCTGTTCGAGACCAACGTGCTCGGCACGATCGCCGTCACCCAGGCCGTGATCCCGCACATGCGCGAGGCGGGCTGCGGACGGATCGTGACCGTCACCTCGGTCGGCGGGCGTGTGTGCGGCTTCGGCGTGACGATGTACTGCGCGACCAAGTTCGCGCAGGAGGGTCTCGGCGAGGGACTGGCGCAGGAGCTCGCGCCGTTCGGTATCCAGTCGGTGATCGTCGAGCCGGGGATCATCGAGACCACACGCTGGTCGCGCCACCGCGGCACGGCCGCGCGCGCCGAGGACCCGGACAGCCCGTATGCCGGGCTGTTCCGCGAGAGCGAGGCGATCGCCGACAAGCTCGTCAAGCGCTCGCCGACGCGTCCCGCCGACGTCGCCGAGACGATCACGCAGGCATTGACGGCAAAGCAGCCGCGCATGCGCTACGTCGTCGGTCGCGGCGCGTCGATCGTGATCGCGCTGCGCCGCTACATGCCGCAGAGCCTGTTCGAGCGGCTCTATTTCGGTGGCCACATCCGGCGGGTGCAGCGGCGAGCGAAGGCCGGCGTGACGCCTGTGGCGGAGCAGGAGCAGGCGCTCTCATGAGCCGCGTCCTGTTTGCCACATGGCCGTTCGACGGCCATCTGCTGCCGCAGCTGAGCATCGCTCGCGCGCTTTCAGAGCGCGGTCACGAAGTCGCCTTCTACAGCGGCGAGGCAGCCCGCGCGAGCGTCGAGCAGGCGGGCTTCGAGCTGTTCGCGTTCGAGCGCGTCGACGAGCAGCGTGTGCTCCAGACGCTGCACGAAATCGACGGCGGCGGGCGGCGGAGCAGACCTGGTCGCGGGCGGCTGCTGGGGCTGATGCGTTCTTGGCTGGTCGAGACGATGCCCGGCCAGGTCGAGGACATCCGTCAGGTGCTCGCGCGGTGGCCCGCCGACGCGATCTGTACCGACATCGCGCTGTGGGGGCCGACGCTCGTGCTGTGGGAGGCGCAGCCGATCCCGGTGGCGATGTGCGCCGCGGTCATGGGAGCGGCGATTCCCGGGCCCGATGCGCCGCCGCTGGGCTTCGGCATGCGTCCGCCGCGGACGCGCGTGGGCCGCCTGGGGTCAGCCGCGATCACGCGCCTGACGGAGCTGCTCGCGATCCCGATAAGGCGAGGCGTGAACGAGGTGCGTGCGCGCTACGGGCTGCCGGCGCTGCGCGAATCGGTCAACCGCTTCGCCGGCCGGCTGCCGCTTTACATCGTCGGCAACGTGCGCGAGTTCGACTACAACCGCCGCGACCTGCCCGCGAGCGTCCACTACGTCGGCAACTGCATCTGGTATCCGCAGCGCGCCGGCGGCGAGCAGCAGCTGGAGAGGATCCCGGCGCGGCGTCCGTGGGTGCACGTCACCGAAAGCACGCTCGCCTGCGACGACCCGTTCCTGCTTCGAGCTGCGATCGACGCGCTCGCGCAGGAGCCGGTCGAGGTGATCGTGACGACGGGAGAGCGGCGCGAGGCGAGCGTGCTCGGCGAGGGTCCGCTGCCGGCCAACGTCCACGTCGCGCGCTGGCTCAACCACGGTGAGCTGCTGCCGCGCTGCTCGGCGCTGGTGACGCTCGGCGGCAAGTCCACCGTCCTCGCCGCGGCCGAAGCCGGCGTGCCGATGGTGCTGGTGCCGAACAGCTGGGAGAAGCCAGACAACGCACGGCGGGTGACCGAGGCCGGCGCCGGCATCCGCCTCTCGGCGCGCCGCCTGAACCCGAGGGGGCTGCGCGCGGCGGTGCGCGAGGTGATCGCCGAGCCCTCCTACCGCAAGGCCGCGCAGCGGCTCGCCGGCCAGCTCGCCGCCGCGCCGGGGCCGGCGCGCGCGGCCGAACTGCTCGAAGAGCTGGCAGCCGGCGCCCGCTCCGGACGTCACCTTGCAACGGCAATCGGGGAGCTGGTGTGAGCGCACTCGCGTCACCCTCGCTCGCGGGCCGACGCGACCCGTTTGCCGCGGCCAGGCCCGGACAGGCCCCGGCGCGCCCGCGACTGCTCTCCCACGTGGGGCGCTGGGGACGCGCGCGGCGATGGTTGCCGAGCGACGCGCTACGCGTGCTCGACATCGGCTGCGCGGGCGGCTACGGCTCGGTCGCGATCGTCGCGCGTGCACGCGAGCCGCGGCTGATCGTCGGCGTCGAGCGCGATCCCGAGCTGCTGGCGCGGGCGCAGCGACACTTCCCGTGGCTGCCGATGATCGACGCGGACGGCGGCGAGCTGCCGCTCGCGGACAGCTGCGCGGACGCGGTGCTGCTGCTCGACGTGATCGAGCACGACGCCGAGCCCGAGCGCGTGCTCGCAGAGGCGCACCGCGTGCTGCGTCCGGGCGGCACGATCATCGTCAGCGTGCCGCACCGCGGCCCGACGAGGCATCTGGACGCCGTCAACGTGTATGCGGCGCTGCGCCGCCGGCGCCCGTCGTGGCCCGAGCTCGAGGGCGTCGTGGGGACGGACGAAGAGGAACACCGTCATTTCGCCACCGAGGAGCTCGCCGGCCTGCTCGAACCGCAGTTCACGGTGCAGCGGATGGCGCGTACCGGCGTCGGTCTGCAGGAGCTCGTGACGCTCGCGATCCTCGCGGTGCGGGTGCCGCTGCACGCGCCCCGCGCGGCGCGCGTGCTGATGCCGCTGCACCTGATCGCCTACATCTTCGACGACCTGCTGCCCACGGGGCGCTTCGCGTACCACATCGCGATGCGGGGGCGCAGCAACAAGCCGTCGGAGACGGCATCCGCAGTGGATGGGCGTGCCGCCGCAGGGCCGGGCGCGCAGGCCAATGGAACCGGGACACCGGACGCTAGGGAAGCAATCGAAAGGAACATGTCGTGAGTCTTTCTCGAGGGGCAAGGACGATGCCGTGCGTGCTGGTGGTGCTCGCAGCGCTGCTGGCGTTTGCGGGTGCGACGGCCAGCGCCAGCTTGGCCGACGAATCCGGGCCCGGCACCAGCTTCGTCGACGAATCCAGGCCGAACACCAACTTCGTCGACGAATCCGGGCACGGCGTGATCGCCCAGAACGGCTTCGGCGAACGCGACAACTCCTACGCGTGGTCGATGGGCTGGTTCCAGGGCAAGCTGTACGTCGGCACCGGACGCGACGTGCTGTGCGTCGAAAACGAGACGACGCAGTTCTTCGTGCCCCTGGAGCAGAAGTACACGATCAACCCGTCCCTGAACGTGCGCTGTCCGGCGAACCCGTTCGACCTGAAGCTGCGCGCCGAGATCTGGCAGTACACGCCCGAGACCGGCATCTGGAAGCGCGTCTACCGCGCGCCGACGCTGCGCAACCCCGTGGAACGCAACCTGCGCGTGGCGACCGACATCGCCTACCGCTCGATGGTCACCTTCAAGGAACGCGACGGCCGGGAAGCCCTGTACGCGGCCGGCGTCAGCCCCGACGAGTTCCTGCCCTCGCTGCTGCGCACCCACCCGCCGCGGATCCTGCGCAGCTACGACGGCGTTCATTGGGAAGCGCTGAAACTGCCGGCCGTGACCGTCCACTACCCCGGCGGCAAGGTGCGCCCGATGGGCTACCGCGCGATGGTCGTGTGGAAGCACCACCTGTTCGTCACCGCGACGCCCGACCTGACCGGCGACGGCTCGCTGTTCGAGGTCACAAACCCTTCCTCGGCGCATCCGCGCCTGATCCAGGTGAGCCCCCCGAACCTCGACATCTTCGAAGCCGTCACCTTCCACGGCGACCTGTATCTCGGTTGCGGTAACGCGACGTCGGGCTACTCGGTTTGGGAGGCCAGCGGCGAGGACCGGCCGTTCGTGCCGGTCATCACCGGAGGCGCCGGCAGCGGCGCCGAAATCACGTCTGTCGTCTCGATGCACGTGTATCGCAACCGGCTGTACGTCGGCGCGAGCGGCTGGTACCAGAACACGCTGCCGAAATCGGAGATGATTCGGATCTCACCCGACGGTCAGTGGACGCTGGTCGTCGGCAACCCGCGCAAGCTGCCAAACGGCCAGATCGCTTACCCGACGAGCGGACTCGACGACGGGTTCGACAGCCTCTTCAACGCCCACTTCTGGCGGATGGCCGACTTCGGCGGCGGGCTGTACGTCGGCACCAACAGCTGGGCCGAGCTCGTCAAAGGCGGCAAAGGGAAAGGCTGGCTCGGCGACCTGCTCGCAGGCGCCGCCGGCTACCAGCTGTGGTCGACGTGCGACGGCGAAGACTGGTTCCCGGTGACGCGTAACGCCTTCGGCGACGGCGAATACGACTTCGGGGCGCGAACGCTGGAAACGAACGGGCCCGACGGCGAAGAACTGTACATCGGCAGCGCCAACCAGGCGCAGGGCACGATGATCCTCGACGATCGCGAATCGATGTGCTCGTCACTGATCAACCAGCGGCGCAAAGTGTCCGCACCCGACGCGATGATCGCGCAGGCCACGGGCACGGGCAAGCACAAGAGCACGCTGCTCTCGTGGAATCCTTCGGCCTCGGCGAGCCACTACGAGGTCCTGGCCGCCTCCGAAGTCAACCTGACGGTGTACCTGCAGCCGCAGCCGACGCTCGCGAGCGGGTTCCAGTACGAAGGCGCCGAACCGACCCTGACCGAACCTGAAACTCCCGGCGCGCTGGCGGTCAACGTCGCGGTGCCCGGTCAGTTTGAACCGATCGGGACCACCAGCAGCGCGTTCTTCGTCGCTCACAGCAGCGCCCACCGGGTGTATGAGGTGATCGCCGAGAACGCGGCCGGCCAGAAGTCCGAACCCTCGAACGTGCAGACGATGCCGACGCCGGAGCCGGCGGCGACGTTCGGCTCGGTGCGTGGCGTGCTCGGGACCTCCGCGTTGGGTCGCGCGAGCATCGCGCGGGCCGGCTCGCCCTCGCCGGCGCAGCGGCTGCTGGACGCCGCCCAGGCCGCGGCGGCGCGAGGCGAGAAGGCGCAGGCGCTGCACGACCTGCAACGGCTGCGCACGAGCAGCGACGGCAACGGGGATCTCTCCGCGCTGACGCTGAGGCTCGAACGGGCGCTCCGCTACGCGAGCGTCGTGGGAGAACCGTGAGGAGAGGCGCACGATGCGGATCACGCTCCTGAGCCTGGGGTCGCGCGGCGACGTCCAGCCGCTGCTCGGCTTCGGACTCGGTCTGGCGGCGGCCGGAAACGATGTTCGCGTCGCGGCGTTCCCCCGTTTCGAGCGGCAGGTGACCGACGCGGGCCTTGAGTTCGCGCCGCTGGCGGAGGGGCGGATCAGCCGCGGCGCGACCGCCGCGGACCGACGCGTGGCGCAGCGTGGATCGCACCAGACGCCTGCGCTTGTAGCGCTCGTCAAGGACGCGCACTCGGTCCTTGGCCAGCGGCTCGCCGACGCGCTGAGCGCGTGCGAGGGAGCCGAGGTGATCGTCACCAACGAGCTCGCGCTGCTGCTTGGCTGGCAGGCCTCCGAGCACTCCGGCGCGCAGCTCGTCCGCGCGCGGCTGTGCCCGCCACCGCGCGTGGCGCAGAATCCCGCGGCGCCCGCGGTGCGTCAGACGGCGTGGCTGGCGATGCGTCGTTGGCTCGCGGCGGCCCGACGCGCCGCCGGCCTGCCGCCGCTCTCCTGGCGCGAGCCTGTGGGCCAGCTGGCCGCGCGGGGGACGCTCGAGCTGCGCGCGTACAGCCCGGCGGTCGTGCCCGATTCGGCGTCGCTGAGCGCCTCGACGCAGGTGACCGGCTATTGGTTTCTCGAGAACGACGTCGACCCCGAACCGCCACAGGAGCTCGCGCAGTTCCTCGAGGCGGGACCGCCGCCCGTGTGCGTCGGCTTCGGCAGCATGATCGACGCCGATCCGCAGGGCATGAGCGAGCTCGCGGTCGAGGCGCTGCGGCGAGCCGGCCAGCGCGGCGTGCTGATTCGCGGCGCCCAGGGCTTCGACAAGGCGCAGCTGCCCGACAGCGTGCACGCCGTCGGTGCGATCAGCCACGACTGGCTGTTCGAGCGTTGCAGCGCGGTCGTGCACCACGGTGGCGCCGGGACGACCGCGACGGCGCTGAAGGCCGGTGTGCCTTCGGTGATCGTGCCGCACATGATCGACCAGGTCGCGTGGGGACGCACGATCCACGCCCTGGGCGCTGGGCCGGCGCCGATCCGCCGGCGCAAGCTCTCCCCCGAGCGCCTGCACGAGGCGATCGCGGCTGCAGTCACAGACGTGAAGATCCGTGAGCGCGCGGCTGCGCTCGGCGGTCGCATTCGCGCGGAAGACGGCATCAAATGCGCCGTCGGCGTGTTCGAGAAGCACATGCAGCAGATCGCCGGGCCGTCGGCCCTGGAACTGAGCAATGGCTAATACACGGAGGAATAAATTGATGTTCGCCAGAACTGCACTGACCGGGCTGCTCGCAGCGGCCGTGATTGCGATCTGCCCGGCACTTGCACAGGCCGTGCTCACGCCGACGCTGACACTCGAACAGGGTGCTGGCACGACCGCGGGCACCAGCCCTGCCACCGGCTTCAACATCAACTTCAACCCCAGGCTGGGCGTTGACTCCGTCAAAAACCTGACGATCGCCTTTCCGCCGGGGTTCCTCCTGAACCTCGGCATGAACAGCGGCGAGTGCGTCACCGCGAGCGCACCGAACCCGCTGTGCGTGCTGGGTACGGGCACGATCAACAGCACCAAAGGCCTGGCGACCCCGGTGACGCTGTACCTCGTGGCGCCGCCGACCCTGGCCAACGTCGCCGGCATCGCCTTCGTGCTCCAGGGCGGCGCGACGATCACCGGCCCGGTATCGCCCTCCCCCACCTCCCCCGCAGCGTGGACCGTGTCCTTCCTCGGCTTCCCGATCGGGATCGAAGAAATGCAGTTCACGCTTGCGGGCCCGCGGCTGCCGACGACGTGCAGCGCGAGCCGAACGGTGACGATCCAGACGTTGTCCTATGAATTGGGCAGCACCGCATCGGCGAGCGCGCCCCTGGCCGTGACGGGCTGCAACACGCTGCCGTACGCCCCGAAAGTCGCCGCCACCGTCACCAAGATCAAGGGCGGAGCGCAGGTCGTCGTGACGATCACCCAGAGCGGCGCCGACGAAGCTGCCACCGGCGCGATCGCGTTCGGGAACCCGAACGGCGTGAAAATCAACAAAGTGCTCGCGCCGTGCTTCAAAGGCTCGACCTGCACAGTCGGCACCGTCGACGCCAGCTCTCCGGACCTGCCGGTGACGGCGCTGAACGCTGGCCTGCTGACGCTTGCGGGCTCGATCAACTCGGGCTCGCTGAGCCAGCAGGTCACGGGCGCGGTGACGATGTCATTCCCGCCGCCGTACCAGTTCTCGGTCGTCGGGCCGCTGAACCTGACCGAACACACGATCACGTTCCTGAGCTTCCCCGACATCCCGTTGAACTCGATCTCCTATACGTTCACGGGTGTACCGGCAGGGCCCGCGTTCACGACCGAATGTCAGAACGCCACGATCACGGCGACGCTCGTGCCTCAGAACGGGAACCCGGCCGTGAAGGTGACGGGGCCGGTGACGAACGTCGGCTGTTCGGCGGCGAGCGCCAAGCCGAAGGCCTCCGGGTCCTGGAGCGGGCTCACGACCGGCAAGCCGAAGCTCAGCATCCACGCGCATGGCGGCAGCGGCGCGGGGCTCGTGTCGCTGTCGTTCGGGCTGCCCTCAGGCCTGAGCTTCAGCCACCGCTCGCTCACCGCAGCCGCCCTCGTGAAGGGCCTGTCGCTGTCCGGCGCCCACGTCAAGAGCGTGCGCATCGCCAACGGCAGGCTGGCGGTCATTTTCACGCAGGGCGCCTCCGCCGTGTCGCTGGTGGCCCGCGGCCCACTGCTGCACGAGACCAGCACGCTCGAAGGCAAGGCCAAGCAGCACAAGACGGGCACCCTCGCCGCGAGCGTGCGGGTAACCGACGCCACCGGGCACACAACCTCGCTGCGGGTCGGCTGAGCGGCGCGCGCCGCGACTACATGGGGCTCTGCGCGGTCGCGAGCACGCGGCCGCGCAGCTCCTCGTCGGGCACGAGGCCGGCCTGGGCGAGGATCGTCGGTGCGACGTCGTAGATGACGAGGTCCTCGCGCCGTTCTGCGGGGACACCGGGACCGGCGATGATGCACAGCCCGTTGCGGTCGTGGTTGGCGTCGTCGGGGCCGGTGTCGTTGTCGTAGGTCCAGTGGCGCCCGTGGCCGAGGCTGCCGTTGCTGCGCCAGCCGAGGTCGCCGAAGTAGACGATCAGGTCAGGTGGGATCCCGCGCTGCTCGCGCCACAGCTCCTGCGGGCGAAAGACGCGCGTGCCGATCGACTTGCCGTCGGGTCCGGGTAGCTGCTCGAGGCGATCGGCGAGCTCGTCGAGCAGCGCCTCGTACTCCCCCTCGGCGACGGTGCCCTCGGGCTCGCGTCCGGCGAGGTTGACGCACAGCCGGCAGTAGTAGCCGCCCTCACCCCACGCACGGGTCCTGCTCCAGTCGACCTTCGCCTCGCTGAAGGGCGTCGGCCCCTGCGGCGGCTCCTCGAGCACGAGGTAGCCCTCCTGGAGGAGCCATTCGTTCACGCAGATCGCGCCCTGCATCGGCCGCGCGCCGTGATCGGAGACGACGAGCACGGTGGTGTCCTCGTCGAAGCGCTCGAGCAGCTCGCCGATCTCTTCGTCGAGGTAGATGTAGTAGCTGCGTATCGCCTCGCCGTAGCGGTGGTTGGGCTCGTGGCGCGGATGCTCGGTGTCGAGGAAGCGCCAGAAGGCGTGGTGCATGCGGTCGAGCCCGATCTCGACCATCATGAAGAAGTCCCACGGCCGCGTGTCGAGCAGGTGGCGGGCGACCGTGAAGCGCTGCTCGGTCATCTCATAGATCTCGGCGAGGATCCGGTCGCGGTCGTCGCTGCGGAAGTTGCGCACGTCGACGCGGTAGGAGCCGACCAGCGACTCGATCTCGCTGCGCAGCTCGGGGGGATGGGTGTAGGGGTCCTTGCGCGTATCAGCGGTCAGAAAGCACGACACGAGCTCGCCGTTGACGGACACCGGCGGCGAGGTCTGCGGCACGCCGAGGACGATCACGTGCTTGCCCGCGCACGAGAGGTGATCCCAGACCCGATCGATCGCGACGGAGCTCGAGTCGGCCACCGACATCGAGCGGTAGTCGTGGGCGCTGCGGTTGCGAAACCCGTAGATGCCGAGCTCGCCGGGATCGCGCCCGGTCATCATGCAGCTCCATGCCGGCACGGTGATCGGCGGGTCGACGCTCGCGAGCGGCCCCCAGGTGCCGGTGCTCATCAGCCGGCTGAGGTTCGGGAGCTCCTCGCGCCAGCGATCGAATACGAGCTTGGGCTCGGCGCAGTCGAGGCCGATGACGGCGACCTTGCCGCTCACGCGTCCTGCGCCGATTCGATTCAGATCACCCCTTGGCGCACGGCCAGCGCGACAGCGTGGGCCCTGGTCTTGCAGTCGAGCTTGACCAGCAGGTCGCGCACGATGTTCTTGACGGTTCGCTCGGAGTAGTTCAAGCGCTCGGCGATGCCGCGTGTGCTCTCGCCCTCGGCGAGCATCCGCAGCACCTGGTGTTCGCGCTCGCTGAGCTGCGGCTCGCCGCGGTTCGGGCGCGTGCGCTCGCCCTCGGGGAGCAGCTGATCGAGGAGCCCCGGCGAGATCGACCCGTCGCCGTCGGTCGCCGCCTGCACGAAGGACGCCACGCGTGAGGGGGTGACGTCGCGCAGGATCACGACGGCGGTGATCTCGCTGCCCTCGGCATCCCAGGCGTGATCGGCCGACGGGTCGCGCACCGAGCGCACCAGACGCACGTCGCAGCGTCGCGTCGGCGCCCCGGCGGCGTCGACCACGGGAACCTTCACGATGCGTACAGGCGAGCGCCCGAGCCCAAGCGTCCGAGTCGCGCGCTCATGCGAAAGCCCCCGTTTCCTCAGGGCGATCGCGTCGCGCTCGATCTCGCTCAATGTGGCTTCCTTGCCGTCCGTGATCACAGCAGTAGTGTCCGATCCTACGTCGCCAATCGTGTTACTTGGGCGTAGCCATCAGGCGTCTGAATGAAACTAGACAAGCCAGGCCCCCCCTGATTGTCGCGCTGTTCGAGTTTGGGAGCAACGCGCGAGCGCAACCCCGCTATTTACGGAGGTTGATAGCACGGGCCAGGCGGCCTGTCAAGCTGAGCGACGGTGGCCGAGACGCTCGAGCGCCCCCAGCACGGTCATCGTTTGGGTCGGCGCGATCCGCTCGAGCACGTCGAACAGGCGGGCGTCGGGGCCGATCAGGATCCGTGCCCTGCCGCGATCGACGCCGGCATGGATGATCGCCGCGGCCTGCTCGGGCGTCGTGCGCGCACGCGCGTGGAATTCGGCGGTGAGCTCCTCGGCGCTGCGGCCGTCGTCGAGGTCGGCGTGCACGTGCGCGTTGGCGACGATGTTGGTCTTGACGCCACCCGGGTAGACCGTGATCGCGCGCACGCCGGTGCCGGCCAGCTCCTGGCGCAGCGCGTCGGTGAACCCTCGCACCGCGAACTTCGACGCGCAGTAGGCGGTCTGATTGCTCAGGCCGGCGAGGCCGTAGATGCTCGAGGTGTTGACGATCGCGCCGTCGCACTGCTCGAGGAGGATCGGCAGGAAGGCGCGCACGCCGTTGACGACGCCGTCGAAGTTGATCGACATCAGACGCTCCTCCTCCCCGCTCGAGCCGGCTGCGAACGGCGCGGCGAAGCCGACACCGGCGTTGTTGAAGACCGCGCCGATCGGCGCCCCAGACCAGTCGCGGACCTCGGCGGCGAACGCGAGCTGGCCGTCGCGGTCGCGCACGTCGAGCACGCGCGTGAGCTTCGGGCCGTCGAGCAGCGCCGCCGTCTCGGCCAGGGTCGCGCCGTCGGCGTCGGCGAGCGCGAGCGGGCAGCCGTGGAGCGAGAGCCGTTGCGCGAGGCTGCGTCCAATGCCGGACCCGGCGCCGCTGATGACGGCGGTGCGACCGGCGAGCGGTGTGGGAGTCGATTTCCTCATCGTCCGTAATGTATGGCGCTCGCGGATGCAAGTGCGCTCTCTCTGTCTTCTCCTCGCCGCCCTCGCGTTGGCGTTCGCATTGCCGGGCTGCGGGCAGACGCTCGCCGCGAGCGCCGCTGCGGGCGCCCATGACACGCTCGTCGCCGGCAACTGCGCTCCGGTCGCTGCCAGCAGCTCCGGCACGATGGTCTGGTACCGACGCAACAGCGCGGGGGTGTGGGACGCCTACATCGGAAACGGCAGCTGCCACGGCAAGCCGCTGCTGCCGCCGTATGACGGCAACCGCGGCCCGGCCGGCATCACCGCCAACGGCCGCTACGTGCTGCTGACGAGCGCCGTCGGCTTGGACCGGACGCTCAGCGACTCCGCGCCGGGGCAGGGCTCGGGTAACGCGATCCAGCTGTATGACCGCCGGACCCACAGGCTCTCGACCCTGCTCGCCGGCGCGCGCGCCTCCCAGCGCGGCGTGATCTGGCCGACATTCAACGCCAACGCCACCAAGATCGTGTGGTCGCAGCTGCTGGAAACCGCGCTCGAAGACCCACCGGTCGGCCGATGGGCGCTGCACGTCGCCGACGTGAACCTCGCGGCGGGGACGCTCAGCGACAACCTCGAATGGCAGGAACCGGGCGGGCGGCCCAGCTTCTACGAGGCCTACGGATGGGTGCCGAACACGAAGCTGCTGATCTTCATGTCCGGGACGCGCTCGGGCGCTCCGGGCCTGCGCGCCGCGCAGCTGTTCACGCTGCCTGAAGGCCTCGAGCCGCAGAGCACACCGACGCGGATCAGTCCTCCGTTCGCGCCGGTGTGGCCGGGGCAGTCGGCGGTCAACGTCTTTCACGAGTTCGCGCACTTCGCCCCCAACCACCCGCAGACGCTGTACACGTCGGTGGGGGCCGACACGGTCGGCGGCGATGACCTGTTCTCGTATGACCTGCAGCGCCAGCAGCCCGACGGGCTGCTCGGGCAACCGACCCGAATCAGCTACTTCGGCGGAAACCTGAACGCGAACCTGGGAACGCAGGCGGTACCGGGCTGGCCGAAGCCCTCCTACAAAGTCGTGACGACGATGGCGTGGGTGAACGGCGCGTGGGTCGCCGCGACGTGCCCTGATCTGCTGTGCACGAGGGTCGAAGCGTGGCGGCTCACGGTTCCGAGGAGCCCGTGAATTCGATCACCTGCTGGAAGGTCGAGCGGTTGGTCCAGCGCATCGTGTAGGGCAACAGGCCCGGCGGGAACTTGATCCTCACTTCGGGTGCCCGCCACAACGCCGGCTTCGGGCCCTGTTCGGCGGCGAGCGCTTCGACGCCGGCCTGGATCGACTGCCACAGCGAGGAGCTGCACGCGTCGAGGCTGCCGCTGCCGCAGTAGCCGCGGCTGTAGGGCTGGAGCACCTTTTCACCGAGCAGCGTGCGCAGGTCCTTGTAGATGTAGCCATACCAGCCCGTGTCGAAGGCCGATCCGGTCGATGAGGGGGCGTCGTCGGGGGCGTCGATCGACTCGAATTCGGGCAGCAGGGACTCGAGCACAGGGCTGAGAACGTCTTCGGCGATCGGCGTGAAGACCTTCTCGAGCACCGCAGCGGCCGGCGCGAACGGTCTGGTGATCCCCAGCAGGCTGGCGCCTCCCTGCGACCAGCTCGTGACCTCGTTGACGGCTTCTTCTGCCAGTTTGCTCGACGCGGGCTGCGCCGCGAGCACGCGCGCGATCAGCGGCCAGTCGGTGACGGCGCGGAAGTCCTGCGTCGCGGCGCGGTTCATGATCGAGGCGTCGTCGGCCTCGCTCATGCCGGCTTTGAAGCCTTTGAACATCTGCACCCTGTAGACGGGGCCGTAGGAGAAGTTGTCGGAGGCGGCACCCCATTCGGGCGCGGGTTTGTTGTTCCAGTTCAGCAGCGTGTTGCCCGCGGGGTCGACTTCGTGGGGGTGCTGTTCGAGCGAGAGGAAGCCTTTCCAGTCGTAGGGGCCGGTGCCGAACGTCGGCAGGCTCGGGTCGGTGCCGGGCGCGAGGATCGGCAGCCGTCCGGTTGAGAAGAAGGCGATGTGCTTGCTGTCGAGGTAGGCCATGTTGAAGGTCGTCTCGAGGTGGTTCGCCGCTTCGAAGAACTGCTGGGGGTTGTTCACCTGATCTGAGTCGAGCATGCTGAACGCGACCTCACCCGCGGGCTCGCGGCCGCGCGTGCTGCGGTCGTTGGCGATCGCGTAGGGCTTGCCGGCGACCATCGCCGTGCCGCTGATGGGGCCGTGGATGCTTTCTTTGAAGTACACCTCGTGCGCCGGTTCGCCTTCGCCCGCCGCGAGGCGCCCGGCGTCGAACGTGTGAAACGCCAGGCACTGCCCGTCGTGTTCGTAGTAGTCCGATTCGCTCGTGACCGGTCCACCTTCGGGGTTGCACAGCTTCTCCAGGAACTGCTGCGTGTTCTCGCTGCCGGCGCTCGTGAGGCTCCAGGCGAAGCCCTTGCCGCGCCCGATGAAGACGTACGGCGAGATCGGGGCGACGGCGCCCTCGGCGTCGATGCCGGGACCGTGGAGGTCGGCCTGGAAGACGAGCTCGGGATAGGCATAACCCAGCTGCGGACCCATGACCGACAGCGGGTGGCCGCTCGCGGTGTCGCCGGCGCCGACGAGCAGGAAGTTGGAGGCCTTGTGGCGCGTGGCTTTGACCGCGGCCGCGGCGCCGGCGGCGAGCGCGCTGACAGAGCCCGGTTCGACGATCCCCGCGCCGGGCGTCGGGCCCGTCGGCACGGTGTCGTAGGGGAAGGCCTTGGTGGCGGTGGTCGGCGCTTCGGGGTCCTCCGCCTCCTTCAGATCCCGGAACACCTTGAGGCCTTCGAGCGCCCCGTATTTCTGCTCGAGGCGCGCGAGGAACTGCGAATCGAGCACTTCGTTGCCGCCGCCGTTGCCGAAGATGGACCCGATCAGCGAGAAGCCCGCGATCGCGTCGGCGAGGTTGACCGTCGGCAGACGCAGCAGTGCCGGCAGCGTCGCCTCGTAGCCGTTGACGCCTTCGACCCAGTTTTCGAGGTCGGAGATCACCTGAAAGCCGCTCGGCCCCTCTTCTTCGAGCACTTTCTTCTGCGCGGCGACGAAGCTGACGGCTTCGGGGCTCGGGGTGAAGCCTCGCGCTTCGAGCAGCAGCCCCTCGGGGTTGAGGCCGGGGATGCCGAGCGCGGCGACGAAGGCGGGGCCGAGACCGAGCCGCAGCAGCAGCCCGCGGTCTCTGGCGGCGACCCAGCCGGACCCGTACATGACGGCCGCGCGAGTGCTCCCGTAGATGTGGGGGATGTCGTGGCTGTCGCGGATGATCTGCAGGCCCGCGCGCGGTGTCGTTTCTTCGCGGAGCACCGGCCCCTGCACGCCGAACTTCTCCGAAACGAAGTCCGTTTCCAGGGCGCTGGTGGTGACGTTCCCCTGTAGCGGCGTCAGCGCGTTGTAGAGCACGCCCTGATCGATCGAGAACTGATTGGAGAAGACGCTGCCTTCCTCGCCGGGCGCGAGGATCTGAAAGGCGCCGCCGGAGAGGTCGCCGAACTGTTCTTCGGCGCGCGCCGTCGCCGCCACGAGCGCCATCGTCGCGAGTGCGGCGAGCGCTGCTAGCGCGATCCGCAGGAATGCGCGCTGACGAGCTTTCACGGTCCGAACGGCGACAGGCTCCACGTTGCCTCTCTCCCTTCCCCCCGCCGGGTGACGGGCGGACGTTTCCTCCCCATCAACGGCGATCCTACCACTGAGCAGGCGGCCGCCGCAGGCGCCCACCGCCGTGATTCGGCTAGCGCTTTGCCGGCTTCATGGCGGCACTCAGGCGCACCGCTCGTGAGAGCCGCTGCGCCGTGGCGTTGGAAGCGTCGCCCGCGACCGATCCCGCGCCGAGGATCTCCAGCAGCGCTTTCAGCTTGCCGTGGCCGGCGGCCAGCAGCGCCTTGCCGGCAGCGTTCAACGACAGGCTCACGCTGGCGCTCATTTCCGGCAGGATCGTGAAACCGGCCTGGCCGATCGTCTCGGTGGTGGAACGCTTGTGGTGATGGCCGGAGGCTGCGTGCTTGACGGTTAGCCTGAGCGTGCCTGTGCACAGGCCCCCGCCGGCGCAGCGCAGCTGGATCGTCACGTGACCGCTTGAGACCTTCAGCTTGGCGGCGAGCAGCCCCGCCTCACCCGGCTCGACTTCGGCGCTGACCGTCGAGCCACCTGGTTCGGTGACCGGTTCGCCGGTGCCGGGTGAGGAGCCGTGGGGGTTCTTGGAGCCTTTCCCTTTCGAGCTCGGGGGTTCGCCCGATTCTTCGATGCGCCACGCGTTCACCGATGAGCACAGCAGGTCTGGGCAGGTGGTCAGTACCCAGCCGCCGTTGACCCACGCCATCGTGGTGACGACGGTGTAGGAGGGCGCCGGCCAGCCGGGGATCGCCTGGCTGCCCATGTTGGCGTTCAGGTCGCCGCCGAAGTAGCTGATTCGCGCCGGCTGTCCGAGCAGTCCGCTCGCTTCCTGGGTACGCAGGTCATAGGAGAAGAGATCGTCGCCGCCGACGGTGTCGGCGCCGATCGAGGTGTACATGGTGTAGGGGTTGCCGGGGGCGAAGTGGGCGAACTCGTGAAAGACGTCGACCGCTTCCTGCCACGGCCAGACGGGCGCGAATTCAGGGCTGATCCGCGTCGGCGCGGTGGCGGGGTTGAGTTCTTCCGGGAGCGTGAACAGCTGTGCGGCGCGAAGCCCGCTGCTCGTCGCCCGCGTCCCCGACATGAACACCAGCAGATTGGTGTTCGGGATCCAGCCGTAGGCCTCGTAGAAGTCGGCTTCGCCGTTCGGGTCCTGCCATTCGATGTTGTTGCTGAGCGTGCCGGCGGCCAGGTTCACATCGGCGACGTGCAGCGCCCAGCGACCGACGGGCGGGTCTTCGGCGGCCGTTTCCACCATCTGCGACCAGACGATCTTGGTGGCGTTGGAGTTGAACGTCGGCCAGATGACCCCGCGCTGAGACGCAGTCGCCCCGGGCAGCAGCGTCGACAGTTTGCCGGTCTGGCGGTCATACAGCTGGATGGCGTTGCCCGAGCCCTGCCCAGGGGCGGAGAAGCGCAGCGTCTTGTCCAAGCCCACCGCGGTCGTCAGCAGCACGTAGCGCCCGTCGGCGGTGATCCCGGCCGGGCCGCGATTGCCGTCATAGGCCGGCAGCAGCGGCTGGCCCTGACAGTTTCCGGTGCCGATGTAGGCGTCCCAGACGCCTACTGCGTTCATGCTGTACCAGACCATCGTGCCGGAGTTGCTGGCCGCGACCGGCGCGCAGTTGCTCGCGACGAGCGTGCCGGTCGCGGCGAACGTGGGAGCGGACAGCCAGGCGGCGATGAATGGGGCGACACCAGCGACTAGGAGCAGGTGACGCAAGCGCATGCGCATATACACAGCTACGTCATCCTCTGCCCGCTTGCCCCGCCCGCGAATGCGTTCTGGACGAAGATTGCAGCCTGGCGGGCGCCGAGATCTGGACGAAGGTTCGAGCGCGCGGCGACGGATTCCGCGGACGCTGCCGGCGGTGCTGCGCCGCCGCACTGGTGGCACGCGGCCTTCGGGCCACTGGTATTCTCGCCACCTGGCAGTGCAAGCGTGAGGGGGCAGGTCGCGAGATCAGCGGCAGCACCGTCGCGATCAGACCCACCGCAAGGAGGAACGGAGGCATGAGACGCTCAATCACGTCGGCACTGGCGCTCGCCGGGCTGACGCTCGCGGCGCTGGCGCTTGCAGCGGCACCCGCTGTCGCGGCCAAGAGAAGCGCGGAAGCGCCCAACACGCACCAGTTCGTGGGCAGCGCGAACGTCGAACCGAGGTTCGCCGGCGAAAGCGCGGAATTCGACCTGAAGCCGTTTGAAGTCGAATGCGAAAAGGAGAAGTCGACGACGTCGGGGGTGACGCCGACGTTTCCGTCGAAAACGCTGACCGCCGTTGTCAAGTTCTCCGAATGTGAAGCGGAAGCGGAACTCGACGGGGCGGAATACGAATTCAAAGCAAAATTCCTGTCGCCCGTGACGTTCGTCTACCACGCCAACGGAATCGTCGAAATGGGCGCCGGCGGCACCGTCAACGACGGCAAGCTCGAAGGCGCCGGTGAAATCGAAATCGCCGTCAAGGGACCCTTCAAGTGCACGATCGACATCCCCGCCGGTACATATCCATCGACATCGGCGAAGCACCCCGAAGCCGAATACGAAGCGGCGAAATTCACCAACCTCGAAGAAACGATTGAAACGGGCAAGGGCCCCGTGCTCGAGAAGAAACTCGGCATCAGCACCGCGTTGAGCAGGGTGCCCTACGAACTCGAAGGCGAATTCTGTGAAGCGCTGCCGCGCACGGAATTCACCAAAGGCACGTTCGAAGGCTCGCTCGTCGCGGAAATCAAGAAGGGCACGCTCGACAGGGAATAGCGTCATATCCGCAGCTCGCCGGCGACTCGGTGAGCTCGTGATGGACGGGGGCGGCCCATGGGCCGCCCCCGTCGCTTTGCAGTGCGATGCTCGGCGAGGCGGCTGAGCTGCCGAGCGCCGTGCGCGGGTCCGACCGGAGCACTCGCTACGTTCTGGCGTACAAGGATGTGTTTGATCCCTCCAGGTAAGAGAGGCGTCCTGTCCCGTGGGACGCCTCTCGCCTGGGGCGTGGCGCCCGGCCAGAGAGGAGGCCACGAATGACGAGTTCGCGGCCGCGAAGGCCAAGGTGCTCGACATCGGCTGAGCCGGCGAGCGAAACGAGGCCGGCCGCAGTAGGCTGTTCAGCACAACCCGACGGACTGGACAGATGGCCGCTCAGCACGAACTCAACGTCAGCGTTGTAAGCCCCGAAGAGGCCGAGTACGGCACCGCGGAGTTCTGGGTCGGCGACAGGCTCTTCGGGTTCACGCGGGTCGAAGACGGCGAGCTGGTCCTCAGGATCCAGCCTGCGAGCGATGGCGGCGCGGTGGTTGTCAACGCGCACAGCCTGCGCGAGGCGCTGGCGCACGCGAAGCAGCTGCTCGAATCCTCATGAGCGCCACCACGCACCTCGACAACCACCATCGCCGTACCGCGGAGGCGATCCTCTCCCACCCGGTCAGCCACAACATCGAGTGGCGAGACGTCCTCTCGCTGCTCGAGGCGATCGGCGAGGTGACCGAGGAGCACAACGGCAAGTTCAAGGTCGCCGTCGGTGGCGAGACCGAGACGCTCCACCGCCCCAGCGGCAAGGACATCGGCGAGCAGATGGTCGTCGACCTCAGACGCATGCTCGCCGCCGCCGGCATCACCGCCGACGGGCTGCGCGAGCACCAGGGCCCAAGCGCGCAGCCGGACGCGGACGCGGGCGCGCCCAACGGCCACGCGATCCTCGTCATCAGCTACCACGGCGCCGACATCTACCCGACCGACCAAGCGAACGGCTCGCCACGGAGGATCGTGCCCGAGGACCCCACCGGCAAGCTGCGCACGATGCACCACAAAGCCAACAACCCCGATGGCTGGTACGGCAGCATCGAGAAATCGTGGTACGCGGAACTCGCCGAGGCGCTCAGGCCCGCAGCCGAGATCCTGATCATCGGCAACGGCCACGGTCACAGCAACGGCATGCTGCAGCTCACGCAGTACCTGGCGGAGCACGACCATGAACTGATGAAGCGGATCGTCGGCTCGATCGAGTCCGACAGCGAGGACCTCACCGAGGGCGAGATCCTCGCCCTCGCCAGGCAGTTCTACGGCGACGGCCCGCCGCGCGATCACGGCGACGGGCGCTGGGGCGAGAACTAACTAGCTGCCTGCGGCGAGCGCTTCGATCGCCGTGTCGAACGACGTCGCGTCGGACGGAGAGAAGACCCGCATCGCGCCGCCGCTCGCACCGAGCAGGAATGACGGAGTTCCGCCGAGACCGGCGTTCTCTGCTGCCTCAGCGTCGGCGGCGATCTCCTTTGCCAGCTCGGGGTCGTTGCGGTCGGTGGCCCACCGCGCGACGTCGAGCTGTGGGACCTGGCTCGCGATCCCTTGCAGGTAGGCGTCGGTGACGTAGCCCGTGCCCTCCTCGCCCTGCTCGGCGTAGAAGGTCTCGACGAAGTACCACGCCTTGTTCTGCTTGCCCGCCGCCAGTGCGGCGACCTGCTGCGCCAAGAACACGTCCGGCTCGGGCGTCGCCGTCTGCAAGGCGCGGTAGGAGATTCGCAACTTGCCGGTCGGCACCCACCGGCGGATGATCGAGGGCAGGACCTCCAGCGAGAACTGCTGGCAGAACGGGCACTCGAGGTCACCGAAGTACTCGAGGGTCGCCGGCGCGGAGGGCTCGCCGAGCGCGTTTGCGCTCTGCGGGATGTCCGTGAGCAGTACGTCGATCTCGTTGTTGTCATCGGTTGAGCTCATTGGGCGGAAACTAGCACCACGTCGCCGCCTTTCAACTCGTCGCGGGAGCAGGGGCGCAGGACGGGGGCTCAGGTCGCGCCGAGCGCGGCGATCCCGGCCATCAGCAGGACAGCGAAGACGATCGCCGCGACCAGCAGGCTTCCCACGGCGAACCAGATCACGAAGAGGACGATCCACGCGAAGGCGATGAAGCCGATCGAGAGTTCGCGCCTTGACCTCCGTCGCGCGCGTTTCGCGCTCGCGCCCGCCTGCTTGCGGGGATCGCCGTATCGGTTCTTGTCGCTCATCTGGGAGCTGCTGGGTCCTGGATCGCCCTCGCCAGGCTTGTGTCGGGCACCGATCCACTGTGGCATGGAGTCACGCCGGCACCATCCCCCTAAACGGATGAGGTCGGCGCAGGTCTCGCACAGGGCGGCGACATCGCCACCGACACTGGTGGTGCCTGGCGTCGCCTCCGGTCCGCCGCGCGCGCTGCGGGTGCGTCGCGGACGATGTATGCTCGCAGCGGAGCAGCATGGGACGGGGGCATGTTGAGGCGACTTGTTGCGATGGCTGGGGGGCGGAAGACGTGGCTGGCGCTCGCCGCGTGTGCGTTGGCGTCCACCATCGGGTCGGCGACTGCGAGCGGCGCAGTATTCGATGCTCACGCTCCGCTCTCAACGGAAGGCTCGTTTGAGAGCCAGGTGGTTTCGCATGGCGCGCTAGACCCCCGCGTAGTGTCCGCGCGCCACTTGTACTGCCGCAATCCGGACGCCGAATTCATCTGTTACAAGCCGCGCCAGATCAGTCGTGCCTACGGCTTCTCGCCGCTGATCCGCCGTGGCGAGAACGGTAGCGGCGTCACGATCGCCATCATCGACTGGACGGAAGACCCGACCATCGACGAAGACCTCGCGACATTCGACTCTAGATTCAAGGTGCCAGCACCGCCGAGCCTTGAAGTGGTCGCGCCCTTTGGGGTTACCCCGTTCGAAGCATCCAACCCGGAAGATGTCACGGGCTCGTTCGAGGTCTCGATGGATGTTGAGCTGGCGCACGCCACCGCGCCGGGAGCGAAGATCGTGCTGGTGCTCGCCCGCTCGGGCGAAAACGAAGAAATCATCAACACTGAGCGCTACGTCGTCGCACACCATCTCGGCGATGTCGTCTCGATGAGCTACACCGAAACTGAGGAATGCGAGTCCGCGTCCCTGGTCGAAGAAGAACAGAGCGTTTTCAAGGAAGGCGTGGAAGACGGCATCACGTTTGTCGCTGGGTCGGGAGACGAAGGTGCCGCTGCTCCGAACTGCGAATACAGCGCGCCGCTGTCGCATCCCGAAGTGAACATCCCAGCCAGCGACCCCAACGTCACGGCGGCGGGCGGTAGCGCACTAACAGCGAACTTCGGCTCGGGCCGCTACATCAGCGAGTCTGTCTGGAACGAAACCACCCCCTCCAGCGTCTGGCCCGAACATCTGGTGGGCGGCGGAGGATTCAGCACACTCTATGCCACACCGAAATACCAAGAAGGCGTTCCCGCAATCACAACGCAGCGCGGCGTCCCCGACGTTTCCGACAACGCCGCGGCCGATGGCGGCATGGTCTTCGTCTGGGGCAGCAGCGGCCAGAGCAAGGAAGAAGAAGAAAAGTACGGCAACTACTGGATCTCTGGGGGAACCAGCGCCGCGGCGCCTCAGTGGGCGGGCCTCGTCGCGATCGCAGACCAGCTCGCCGGACACGCGCTGGGGAACATCAACCCCGCCCTGTACGAAATCGGCAAGGGCAGCAGGTATCGCGAAGCGTTCCACGACATCACCGAGGGCAACAACAGCTACCCACCGGTCACCGGCTACTCCGCCGCACCCGGCTGGGACCCGGCCAGTGGATGGGGCTCCCCTGTCGCGAGCAAGCTCGTACCGCTTCTCGCCGCCAGCAACGCCGAAAGCGGTGACCAGACAGCTGCGGCGCCCAGCGCGCACTCTCGAGTCAGACCAAGGCCCGAAGGCGTCAAGCACCGGTTCAGGCCCGCCCGATAGCTTCGGCCGATGAGCGACGCTGCGCTCTAGCGACGTACGCCCGAGTGACCTACATGCGTGGCCCTTTGTTGCGCAACTGCTGAGCTTGAGAGCGCTGGACGGCGGCGTCCTCCTCCGTGGCCTCGGCGTCGGCGCCGACGTCCGCCGCCTCGTCTTGGTCACCTGCGACGGCAGCCCTGTTGAACTGTGCGCGTAGCCCTGCAGCCTCAGCGCCGAGAGCGTTGGCCTCGTTTTCCTGAGCGGTCGCATCGGCGTCAGCATCAGCGTCGACCGCCGCCTCGGCCTCCTCGTCGGTGTCCGCCGATGTCTGCTGGCCATCGTCAAGCCCGGGCTCAAGCTCTGTCGTAAGCGCCCCAGCGTCAGTCGCTCCCTGTGAGCCCTCGGTTCCATCGCCCCTCTGAGCACCCCCGTCATCGACCTCAGGCTGAGCAGCCTCATTGAAAGCCTCACTCAAACTCCCCTCCACCTCAGGCTGAGCAGCCTCATTGAAAGCCTCGCTCAAACTTCCCTCTGCCGATGTCTGCTGGCCATCGTCAAGCCCGGGCTCGAGCTCTGTCATGAGCGCCCCAGCGTCAGTTGTCCCCTGCGAGCCGTCACCTCCATCGCCCCCCAGAGCACCCTCGTCATCCACCTCAGGCTGAGCAGCCTCGTTGAAAGCCTCGCTCAAACTTCCCTCCCCCTCAGGCTGAGCAGCCTCATTGAAAGCCTCACTCAAACTCCCCTCCACCTCAGGCTGAGCAGCCTCATTGAAAGCGTCACTCAATCCGCTGCCGTAATCAGCATCCACGACTACTCCTCACCGTTGCGTCCCCATGATTGCCGGCGAAAGCTTCCACCAGCTCCCCCGGAACGAGGTAATTATCAGCCCGCTGGTAGCCGGCGTCCTGTAGCTGGCTGATCTCGGTGGCGAAGACCGACGCATGCTCGTGATCCTTGCTGAGGAGGCTGTCTCCCGTGGGCTCGCTTCCGAGATACACGATCGCGCGGTCCTCGATGATTGAGTCGATCCAGCCCTTGTTTAGCTCCGGCGACCAGCCTGGCTCGGTAACGGGGCGCCCGTCAGGGCGTAGCTCGCCACGCTCATGCGCCTCGGCCCACACCTCGTTCGCGTTGGGGTTCGCCCGCAGGTCGATCACGGCGTGCCCCTCCCAATCGCTCGCCACCTGTGTGTCGATAAGCCGCCCGATCACGGGGGTACCCTCGCCGCGGTCATACTCCGCACCCGCCACGTCGTCGTTGGCGGCTCGCGGCACCACGAAGTCGGACGTCGCTGTCTCGTCGTCGTCCGGCTCGGGCTGAGCGGCCTCGTTGAAAGCCTCCCTCAGGCTGCCGTACTCGGATGGCGGGGCCGCAGGGAGCGGGGCTGTGTCGATCTCTGCTTTGTCCGAGTCAATCGCCATCTTGTGATTTCTCCAATCCCAGCCGCTGGCAGGTATCGCGCGCCAGCGCCCGTGCGGAGGGCCCCGGTAGTAGTGCCGTTGCAAAAGCTAGACGTACTGAACTCGCAGAGCGACCGCCAGTGGCGTTGGCAACAGCCTCCAGAAGTCCCGTTTGCGACGTGTCGCCGAGGATGCCTCCGCCGTCCCGTCCGCGAGTCTGGGCGTGGAGGCGCGCCTCGATTTGGTCGAGAGTGTCATCGTCGGCCACGGACAGTCCCCGTGCCCGCCACGCCGCGCGTTTGACAGGCTCCACCGGACGTTTCTGCTTGCGGCGGTTTTCGATCACCGTCTCCACATCTCTAAAGCGGTACGGCCCCACCTGCCATCTGGTGTGCTCCTCGACGGGCACGGGATCGCCGGCTGCGATCTGGCTCTCGAGTTGTTTCATCACGGCCAGCTTGAAGTCGGCGACGGCGAAGTAGCGGCGCAAATGGGCCGACCGAGCCCCGACTGCCCTGTCGACAGCGTGCGATAGAGCGCATCGCCGCGGGCGGTAGTCGAGCTCACCCAGGCGTCTGTACGTTGCAGGTGTAGCCGCCGGGGGCCGCACCCCATAAAGGTAGGACATGACGGTCCCCTCTATCCAGAGCAGGGTGCCGGGCTCCGCGGCGACGTGGGCAGCGTCGCTGATCTGCCGCAGGGTGCATGGCGTTGTGCGACACGCCGCATCGCACAGCGGGCTGCGACTACCGAGGAGCGGAGCGGCGTCGCTCACACCGTCGGACGACTCACGGCTGTTGCCTGGCGTTATCACCGCGAGGACTGGGTGGTCCATGCCGTCGGCCGAGACGGCGGCGACACCGGGAGGCAGGGAGACAACGAACTGGGACTGCTCCTCGGTCAGGTTCATCGTCCCGCCGACTGCGTCGCGATCGTCGTTTGCGGGGAGCCGGTGCATGATCTTCAACGCCGTGTTCTTGATCACGTCCACCGATACCTTGGCCGGGATCTGCTCGACGACCATGATCCCCTCGCCGTATGCCCTGATCTCAGCGAGCATTGAGGCGAACAGCTCGACTGCTGCGGCCGCGGGTCCCCCCTCGACCTTCTTCAGTAGGCGGTGGGCCTCCTCGACAATGAGCACATGCTTGAGCTCGTCGGTCCCGGTGTCGCCGTAGCGCACACGGAGATGCTCGACTATCCGGATGATGAAAGCCCCGATCAGGAACGCCTTGTCCTGATCGTCGGTCACTCCCTCCAACTCGACGACCACGTTTTGGAGCAGCAGGCGCTCTATGTCGAGCGGGTGTCCACCCTGGAAGAAGCGCCCGGGGGTGCCGGTGCAGAGGCTGCCGATGCGGACATCCACAAAGCCGCGGACGTTCGCCATCACCTCACGGCCGTAGCCGATCCCTTCGACCACCGCCCTCGCCGAGCGCTGTAGGTCACCCAGCGATGGATAGGAGGGAGTCGCGTCCCGCGGCTGCTCATCAGCGGTCTGCCTCGGGTTCTGCGCGGGGCGGGGCTCACCGGTCACAAGATCCCACCCCGCCTCCTCGTAGCAACGGGTCAGGGCGACCGAGAGGACCTGTGGGAACGGCTCGCTGGCCTCGAACGCGGCCATGAAAAGGGCGCGCACGAGATCCACGTGGCTTTGGAGCGGGAAGCCTAGCGCGGGCTCCAGCGGGTTGAGGCAGGCCGGCGGGACATCTGGCGCACCGGGGCGAATACGTGTGACCTGAACCATGTCCTTCAGTCGTCCCGCCATGCGTGCGTACTCGGCCTTGGCCGGCTCGAGCACAAGCCACGGGACCGGTTTCTCGGCGCGCGCCAGTTGCTCCAGGAGCCATCTCGTCGTCTGTGACTTCCCAGACCCGGTCGCACCGGTGACGAACGTGTGCCGGTTGAGTGTGGACTGCGTCACCGAGACGGTCTGGGCGGGCTCGCTCGACTGATCGAGGACGGCACCGAGTGGGATGGTGTCACCCCCGGTTGGCTCCGGCGTTACGTCGAACGGGTTCGTGTACTGAAGGCGGATTCCAGGCATCTCAACCGAAGGAGGGCCCGCGAGGTTGGAGAGGTACTCCGTGCTCGCGAGGAACGGAGAGGTGGCGGCCCGCCTCGATGTGTCCTCCTCGAGTTGCCGATCCAAACCATCCACCTCTGTCCCGGGGACAAGCACGTACGGCAGGCCCATCCCCGCGTTCGAGCTGCAGAGCAACAGGGCTGCCCTTCTGGCGGCCCGCTCCTCGGCAGCGCCGACTAGAATCCGAACCTGCCACAGCCCGTGGGCCCTGCCACGGCTGAGCTCCTCGAAACGCGCCTCGTTGCGAGCGAGAGTCAGCCGGTCACTCTCGAGCGTCGTCTTGGATCTCAGCAGTGCCAGCTCGTTCTCGAGCTTTTGGAGCTCCATTTCGATCCCATCAGCGTCGACCGGGGAGGCCAGCACGAGCCAGGCGAACGGTCCGCTCAGTTGCGTCACGTACTGACTGAAGAGCCGGTGCCGCTCCTGTCGGGCAGCTGACGCCGACCACAGAACATCCGGCTCACCCAGACAAAGCGACCACGAGGGAAACATCTCTCTCAAACCGCCGAGCCAGTCGTCCGTCACCTCGTGCCCCCTGCAACCTGGAGGGTAAGGGATGGCCTCCGTCGGACCAGCCGAGGCCTGTCGGACCGACGGCAGCTCAGGCCTGCCTCCCAACAGGAACCGGAAAGCAGTCTCCCCCGGCTCGCGCAGCCATAGGCTCATCAGCAGCGAGTCCTGCGATGCGCCGGCCAGCGCCCCGTGTGCAGAGACGAGCGCCGGAAACGAGGGGGGCCGTGCGTCATCCTCGGTCGCCGTGGCGATCTCGGGCGGCCTCGGAGCGATGTCGATCTGGTGCAGCGCGACCGACGCGAGCGCGTTCACAGCATTAGCCGAGCTGTAGCCCTGCCCGCCCGCGCATCAAACCTGATCGGCCGCGAGACCCTGCGGCGCGATCTGGCGATTCATGCTTGGCGCGGGATAAGAGTAAAGCTCGTACGGCACGTCGGAAACGCCGCGTTGCAGAGCGATCGCCGAGTTGCAGTCGCCGCCCAGCAGCGGGCGGCCAGAGGCTCCCGCCTCGGCACCGGACACGAAGATGAAAGCCGTATCCGGGAGTGTCTGTATCACCGTTGGCTCCACGCTGTACTCGTACACGCGCTGTTGGGTCTCGGTGTCATTTTTGGACTCGGCGCGAGACCAGTTAGTCATCTCCTGGCTGGAGTCGGCAATCGCCTTCGAGTAGGACTGGGTCCTGCTGGACGTGTCAGCGCTCGACGAGCTTTGCGCAGCGGAACCAAAGCGGTCCCTGTTCGAGTACGAGCTCCCTTGAGTCGTGGTACGTCCAGTCGTCGTGGAGTCGCTCGTCGTGCTGGTGTCGGTGCGGCCGGTGGTCGTGCCGCCGCCGTTGGTATTGGTGATACCGACCTGGACGCTCAAGCTGGAAAGGACGAAGTTGTGACCGCGCCCGATGTACTCGGCGGCCGCGTTCGCCTCGTTCGCGTTGCCCAGCCGCATCAGGACCGTCGCGCTCTGCCCGGTGCCAATGATGTTCAAGCTCTCGCCTCTGAGGTGCTCGAACAGCAGCACGAGCTTGACGCCGCGCTGCACGGCCACGCGGTCGAGCTCCTCCAGTCCCTCGGTGCCGACGGCATCCGCGCTGGTGATCACAAGGATGCGATCGCCTGGAGGGAAATTGCCGGCCTTCAGGCGCTGCAACGCTGACTGGAAGATGATCCGGTCAACGAAGTCCTTGCGCAGACGTCCCGGGTCGGCGGAGGCGACCACCACGAGACCTGCGTCGCTGAACATCGACAGCGGGGACTCCCCGTCTTCGGTCGCCCCGACGAGCATCTCGAGTGCCTCCTGGAGGAAGGACAGCTGGCCGCGCACTGGATCGGTGTTTGCGCCCAGTTGATCGATGGCCCGGATGAGCGTCGTCACCTCGCCGGGACTGAGGGCATCGCTTTCGGGGGTTGCGGAGCCGGCCAGCACCCGCACGCCTGCGAGCAGCTTCCGCGGCGAGATCGAGCCGTCGAGGGCTCCTGTGAGCTGCTTTAGGACCCGGCGGTCCTGCGCGAGGAGCATCGGGTCGGGACTCTGGCGCAGCGCCCGGAGCGATTCGGTCACCACCTCGGTCACATCGTCCGGTGAGAGGTCAGCCAAGAGGTTGAAGCGATCGACGTCGCGCGGGATCTGCACACCGTCAACCGGGCCCCTACCTTTCGTCAGATCCATAAGCGGCGCTGCGACGTCCCTTTGGCTGAAGTCGAGCACCGTCGTGGGCACGCCGCCCGTCACAACGTAGGTGACGAGATGCGCGAGCAGGTGGGGCCAGCCACGGGCGGCGCCACCGAACACGTCGACCCTGTCGACCTCAGGCGGCGAGGCGATCGGAAACCAGGCGGCGACTGCATCCTCGGCCTGAGCTTTTGCCTGCAACTCGTCCTGCTTGGCCTTCTCCCATTCATCAAGTGCTCGCCGATGACGCGTCTCCGCCGCGGCCACCGCGTCCTGATGCTGACGTTCCAGGTTCTTGATCTTGCGGCTCCTGTTGATCGTCGGCCCGAACCAGCACGCCGCCAGGAGCAGGGCGACAATGACGCCCCCGCCATGAGTCACCGCCCCAAGGACTACCGCGACCACGATGACGATCAGAAGTCGTTTCAAGAGTTTCTTCCTGGCCGCCGCGTTCTTCTGCACGTACTTGGACGTGTCGGGCGGGGAAACGTCTTCCGCGACTGGGCGCTGGTCGAAGAGGTCGCTCGGCGGAATCTCAGGGGGCGGCACGTACTGCCAACCCCAACGATGGTGCCCTGAGTACAGCCGATCGTCGACCGTCGTCTCGATAGCCACAGCGCGCCCCCGCTCTTGATCTAGTGGACTCTGCCTCAAGACGCCAGGGGATCCCAGCGCCGGCTGAGGCCGCCAGAATAACCCAAAAGAGCATGCACACGCATGCTCCTGAGCCGGGGTGGGTTTAGCGGAGATTCTAAGCGGCTTTGCCCACGGGAAGGAGAGCCTTCGAGGTGCCCTTCTTCGACGAGAGCATCCGCCGCGAGCCAGCCTGCAATCGAGACGGACGAATGGAGCCATATTGGCCCCACGATCGACGCTCAAAACGCAAAACGCCCCGTGGACACGGGGCGGAAGACGATGGGCGATACTGGGCTCGAAATCGCCCCCGGACCTCAGCTGACGTGATATGAGGCTTGTGAGCCACAGCATTGACCTGACTGCGGGTCCAACACGGCCGCAATGCCTCACGAGCGGGCGCAAGACGACCAAGAACCGCCACGATCGCTGCTCGTCCGGACCAGCAGCGACGAACGCTCGTCCGCCTCAAAACCCTTGACGACCCAAACCCAGGGTCCTAACCCAGGGCGTACACGGGCGCGGAATCGGGCGAAACGCGCGACGGTGCTCGATACAGCAATCAATCGGGATCGCGGTGAGACGGGATCACGACTCGGCTCACCGGCTCGGAACTGGAGGATCGAGATGGACAACCCGCAATCCACTAGATCGCCTGACCCGGACGAGGAGAGATGATGAGCCGCGAAATCATCCGCGTCGAGCCGTACTCCACCTACCTGGAGCGTTGGAACGCGCCGACCGCCGCGGTCGCACGCGGAGCGGGACTCGTGTTCGTCTCCGGGATGCCACCGTTTCAGCCTGAGACTGGCGAGATCGTCGATGGTCCGATCGAGCGGCAGACAGAACTCGTGCTGGAGCAGATGAAGACCTGCCTGGAGACCGCGGGCAGCTCGATGGATCAGCTCCTGAAGGTCAACGTCTTCTGCTCAAGCGCCGACCTGTTCCGGGCCTCCAACGAGGTCTACGGCCGCTACTTCCCCGATCAGCTCCCACCGCGCATCTTCGTAGTTGTTCCCGAATGGACCGGACGATTCGACATCGAGGTCGACTGCGTCGCGCTCGCGTAGCCACCACAACTAGAACAGCACCCGACGAACGCGAAGGAGACCTTCGACGTGGGGATACCGTCGATGCTTTACGGCTTTTGCCGCGACACCGGCCACAAGCGAGGAGCGATCATGGAGAAGCACTCAGGCATCGACGCGGTTCACAATTTCTGGGAGCAGGTGTGGCAGTCGCCCCAGAACTACGACGCCATCGACGACCTCGTCGTCGAGGAGTTCGTGATCATTTCCGGGGGCCGCAGGATCGAAGGTCGAGACGCATTCAAGAACTGGGCCGAAGACTTCAGCGCGGCCATCGGGCATTTCGACTCCGAGATCGTCGACTCTTTCGAGAACCGTGACGGGTCCCGGGTCGCCTCGACGTTTCGGGTCACTGGCACAAACAACGGCGCCTTCGGCACAAAGCCCGACGACAGCCCCATCGAGTTGACCGGCATCGCAATCTCGGCCGTGCGTGACGACGGAATGCTGCTGTCCAATCAGGTCGAGCGCAACGCCTTTGAGATGTACAAGCGGTTGACAGCCCATTGAACGGGCACGCGAGGAGGGCTCTGGCGCCTGGGGCGCGGCCCGAGCATCACGGCCGCGAGTCCTCCCCCGGAGCGTGTTTGGCGTGAAGACTCGGACACGAGCAGCTGGACGATGTCCTGCGTGACCACAGCAGGGGTCGCCGGATTCCTCAGCGGATCAATCGACGATGGGATCGGCGTTCGGTGCGCCGAAATAGGGGAACTCATCGAGGATGTTGGTCCGAGCGACAGTCACGCCCTGGTCGATAGGAGTGTTGGTCTGCAGCGAGAGCATCACGTTCTCCACGTTGTCCGTGATGGCGCGACCGTTGAAGCCTGCGAAACCGAACGAGGCCGCCGAATCGAGGACATAGGGCAAGGTGCTCGGGAACAGGCGCTCCACCACGCGCTGTGTGTAGGCCGCCGGGTCGTCGGTCGAGTTCGCCAACTGGATGATGCGCGGGAGGGCGTCCGCCACGATCTGAGAGAAACGCGGCACGTCCGCAGAGGGATGGGACCGGTTGTATTCGTCCTTCACCGCCTCGTCCGTGATAAAGATGTGTGTCACCAGCGGCAGGCCCCACCGAGACACTTGCACCTCCGGCGCGTGTCCGCACAGCGACACCGTGACCCACGCGCGCACGGTCGCGGCCCGGTCACCGATCGACTGCGTGGGGACCTCAATCACGATGGCCGTGACGTTGCGGTTTTGGAAGTAGCTCGCGCCGTCGTGAAACACTTCCGGTGCGAATTTCCCGGCGGCAAGTGCGGCGCGGAACGCGACCGCACCTGTTTTGTTCACAGCGAACAGATCCGGGGCCAAGCCAGCGAAGATCCGCACACCCGCGTCGCCCGAGACGATCCGGCCGGTAGTGCCCGAAGCGACGACCTCGCCCTCCGTGCCTTCTGCGGCATCGCCCCCGGTGGCCCGGCGCACCTCGAGAGTTTGTACGTGCCGGCCTTCGCGTCCCTCGCCTTCGGCATGCCCAACCTCACCGAAGCGAATCTTGAACGTCACGTCCTCGTGAGCGTCATCGTTCACATCGAAACGGAACGCGTACAGGCCCTCCTCGTGGAACGTATCCGGCGCCTTCGTTCCTGCGTTCGGGTTTACCGTCATCGCCATGACCGTGGTACCCGCCTGGCCGCGGAAAAGATAGAAGTCAAGGATGTTGAGCCGCGGGTCTTCCCTGGCGATGGCCGTGTCGAAATGATGAGACATGCGCTAAAGATGAGCTTTCATCTATTTTGCTCGGGCGTGTTGTGCCTGTAGGCCACAACAGAATGCTGACAAGTCTGAGGACTATCGGCACGCCGACCCGTCGGACTGGCGCCCTCACTCCCGCCGGCCAGCTTTCAGGCTGTCGTGATAGGCCGGGTGTCGAGCTCACGTCCCCATGCCACGATGCGAGAGGACAGGCCAGCGATGGCGGGTACATCCACGTTGACAGCTTGGATGGAGCTGCCGTCCGACATCGCTTTCCTCGACGTCGAGGTTCTGGGCGCGCCGCTGGTGCTGGCCGAGCCGGCGAGGCGGCGGCGCAGCCGGCACGACGCTTGCCGGCCCCGGAATCGGGTGATAGACCTCGCTGTACGTTTCCGTTCGACCACTGAGGCAGGTGACCAACATGACTGTGCAGAGGAGAACCATGAGGACTGCGACCGCCTCCGATCACGACCTCGACGTCGTGGCGGAGCTGGCCGCGCAGCTGCGCGTGGACTCGATCCGTGCAAGCACGAGTGCTGGCTCTGGCCATCCGACCTCGAGCATGTCGGCGGCTGACCTCCTCGCAGTGCTCGTCGCCCGGCACCTGCGCTTCGATTGGGACGATCCGCACTTGTCGAGGAACGACCACCTGATCTTCTCGAAGGGGCACGCGAGCCCGCTGCTCTATTCGGTGTTCAAGGCGGTGGGCGTGGTGGAGGACGACGAGCTGATGACTGGGTACCGGCGCTTTGGCCAACGGCTGGAGGGGCACCCGACGCCGGTGCTGCCCTGGGTCGACGTGGCTACCGGATCGCTCGGGCAGGGACTGCCCGACGCCGTCGGCATCGCACTCGCGGGCAAGTTCCTCGAGCGGCTCTCCTATCGCGTGTGGGTGCTGTGCGGTGACAGCGAGGTCGCTGAGGGATCGATCTGGGAGGCGCTCGACAAGGCGTCCTACTACTCGCTCTCGAGCCTGGTCGCGATGATCGACGTAAACCGGCTGGGGCAACGCGGCCCGACGGAGCTCGAATGGAAGCTCGCGGCGTACGCCGCCCGCGCCGAGGCCTTCGGTGCACAGGTCATCGAGGTGGACGGCCACGACCTGTTTGCGATCGACGACGCCCTCGCGGCGGCCGCGGCCGGCGAAGGCAAGCCAACGGTGATTCTCGCGAGGACGATCAAGGGCCGCGGCTTCTCGGAGGTCGAAGATAAGCTCGGTTGGCACGGTAAGCCGTTTCCGCCCGACATGGCGGAGCGCGCGATCGCCGAGCTCGGCGGCGTGCGAGACATCGTGCTCCGCGGCCCACACGCGAACGCCGAGCGCGGCGACAGCGCGCCCGCAAAGACTGTGGCCTGGGCCGCGCCGCGCTACGTCATTGGCGAGGCCATCGCCACGCGCAAGGCTTACGGGGACGCGCTCGTCGCGCTGGGATCGTCGGACGCGCGCGTCGTGGCACTCGACGGCGAGGTGGGCAACTCCACCTACGCCCAGGAGTTCGCCCGCGCATATCCAGACCGGTACTTCGAGATGTTCATAGCCGAGCAGCAGCTCGTCGCTGCAGCCACCGGCCTGGCAGCCCGTGGGTACCACCCGTTCGCATCGACGTTCGCGGCATTCCTGACGCGGGCGCACGACTTCATCCGCATGGCGGCGATATCCGCGGTCGAGGTCTCGCTTGTCGGCTCTCACTGCGGAGTCGAGATCGGCGCCGACGGACCCTCGCAGATGGGGCTTGAGGACCTGGCGATGATGCGCGCTATGCACGGAACCACGGTTCTCTACCCGAGCGACGGGACGAGCGCCGCGGCGCTGGTGCATGCGATGGCCTCGACGCCCGGCATCAGTTACATGCGAACCACGCGAGGCGCATATCCGGTGCTGTACGACGCAGGCGAGGCCTTCCCGGTCGGCGGCTCGAAGCTTCTGCGATCGAGCGACAGCGACGAGGTGACGCTGGTCGGGGCTGGCGTGACGCTGCACGGCGCTCTGCACGCCTCGGAGCTGCTTGAGCACGATGGGATCAAGGTGCGCGTGATCGACTGCTATTCGGTCAAGCCGATCGATACGGTCACGCTCGAAGCCGCCGCGGCTGCGACATCCGGCAGACTTGTGATCGTCGAGGATCACCGGCCCGAGGGCGGGCTAGGCTCGGCCGTCGTCGACGCTCTGCTCGCGGGCGGACCGAGGGAACTCTCGCTCGCCCATCTGGCGGTCCGCGAAATGCCTGGGTCGGGCTCCGGTGAGGAGCTTCTGGCTTGGGCTGGCATTGATTTCGAGCACATCGCAAGCGCGGCGCGAGAGCTGTTGCGCTCCGAACCCTCGTGAGACGCTGTCGATCACGGTGACAGGGAGCCAACCGCGCGCGAGGGGCGCGTTTGGCTGCGCCACAAAGTTCCCCGCTTGTTCCCCGATTTCTCCGAGCAACAAAAACCCCCGCGCTAGGGGCTTTGTCGATTGGCGATACTGGGCACTCGAACTCGCCTCTGGCGCCCAGGTAAGGCCAGGTAGCCCGGTTTTACTGGCCTGCGATGCTCTCAGATCAGCTCAGGTTTGCTCAAATTGCTACCAAGCTCGGGGCAGATCGCGGCGGTAGCATCGAGAGCATGACGACACGCGCCCAAGCGGCTGAGAACGCTCTCGCCTCCGTACGCGCCGAGGGGGCCTTGATCCAGGATGCCGAGCAGTCACGCTGCGACGAGGGCGCATGCTTGTTTCATACCAACTGTTGGATCACGATGGAGGCGGCGGCGGGTTGCGTGCCTCCGGCGAGCGGTGTGATCGTGAGTGCCGTCGTGTTTTCCTTCGGGTTGCGAATCTCTATTGTCGAGTTTGCGACAGTGGTCGTGACAAGCGCATCGCCGGAGATCTGACTCGTGCCGGTCGCTCGCCCGTATACCGTGTAGGGAAGTTCGGCGGTGACACCCCCGGAACCCAGAGCGATCACCAGCTCCCCGGGCTCGGTGACGGACACCGAGAAACTGACGCTGTACGTCCCGATGCTGGGCAGCAGGAATGCGACCGTGCCGAGTCTGGTGATAGCGCCCATCGCGGGGCCGTCGCGGGGGAATTCGACCGGCGCTCCGACCGCAACCGTTGCCGAGTTGTCCGGCGGCATGAGGGCGTAGAACTCGGCGTATGCCTCCGATCCGGACGAGCCTTCCGGTCCGGCCGCGCCCGTCGCCCCGATGGCGCCCGTGGTCCCCGCTGCGCCTGCGGCCCCCGTGGCCCCGGCTGCACCTGGTTCGCCTTTCGGTCCAGCTGGTCCCGTGCTTCCCGCGGCACCTGTTTGGCCTTTGGGTCCGGCTTGTCCTTCAAATCCGGCGAGGCCCGGCAGCCCGATTGGTCCCGCGGATCCCGTGGCACCGGCAGGTCCGGTGGACCCCGTGGGTCCACCGATGCCTGTAGCCCCTGTCGCGCCTGTGGGTCCGGTGGCCCCCGGTGCTCCATTGATGCCGATGGATCCCGTCGCGCCCGTGGGTCCTGGAAGTCCTTCGAATCCCGTCGCGCCGGTAGCACCATTGAGTCCCATAAGCCCGCTCAGCCCCGCAGGCCCGGAGGGGCCCGTCAGCCCTCCGGTGCCACCCGCGCCTGCAAGCCCAGCCTGTCCTGCCGCACCGGCCCTTCCAGCGGCTCCTCTCGTTCCAGCGGCGCCTGTCGTACCAGTGGCTCCCCGTGGTCCCCGATGGCCTGCTCGATCAGGGCAGACCGGCGGCTGATGTACGCATCGGGAAGAGTGCGCTCCAACCCTGCCCGTGAATGCCACACGGTTACAGGGTGGAAGGGGGCGAGAGGGGCAAGCCGCGCCTGCCAACCCCGTCGACCCCAGAGCACCGAGCGAGACTATCGCGCCGACAAGCAGCGTTCTGCACCGTGGAGCGAACATTTTTTGCCATGCCTTTCTTGACTCCAGCGCCGGCATCGCCGGTCCTCGAATCGCATTCGATGACTGAGGGCGGAGGCCAAGTGTTGCTAGTCAGCCGGGCAGGCTGAGATCGAAAGACAAGCGACCGTCATATGCTGCATCGGCAGCAGGGGTTGACCGCAATCGCGTAGTCACCCTCACTCCAACCGGGGAAGACTACCCCGCCGTGATCAGGGTATAACGGCAAGCGACTGCCGCGCATGGAAGCTCTGTCACCTTGTTTGGGGTCGCTATCGCGCAGGCGCCGTTCGACCGGGTGCGCTCTCCTCGGCGATGGCCTCGTTCAATGCTTGCGCGAACGATCTGGGCAGAAAATCAAACAACGCCATCCCCGACGGATCGGTGACGGTCGTATCGGTGGAGAGCCCCTCGATCAACGGTCTCGCGACACCCGCGTCAACAGGCGTGATGAGTCCGATCCAATGCGAGGAGAGCCACGGCGTCAGCAGCGGTACCGGGATCCGTGGGCGACGGCGCAGTCCAAGCGAGTCGGCCATTTCATCGAGCATCTGCCCGTATGTGAGTATCTCCGCTGACCCGATCTGGATTTCGCGGGAGCGCGTCTGCGGAATGCGAGGAGCCTGGATGAGATAGTCCAACACATCGCCGATACCGATCGCCTGGGTGGGTGTGGACAGCCACGCCGGAGCGAGCATCACCGGCAGGCGTTCGACCAGCGAGCGCAGCGTTCGGTAACTCTCTGAGCCGGCGCCCACCACCATGCCGGCACGAAACCACGTCAACGGTGGTCCCACATCGCTCAGGATCTCTCCGACGCGTAGACGCGAACGCAGATGCTGGGACGCGGGACGATCGCCGAGACCGCCGAGATAGATGACCTGCTCAATGCCGGCGTCGAGCGCGAAGCGGGCAAAGTTGGCGGCTGCTTCTACGTCGCGCTTCTCGTAGTCGCCGTCACCCCCGCGACCCATCGAGTGAACAAGATAGTAGGCCGTTGTGTAACCATCACCGATGGCGCTCAGGGAGCTTGGGTCGAGCATGTCGGCGCGGTGTACGGTGACTTGCTCGAAGTTGACCCGGCTCGGGTCGCGCACCACGCACCCCACCGACTCGCCGCGCACTTGCAGTTCGCGCACCAGCCGGCTACCTACGTAACCAGAGGCTCCGGTGACGAGCGCGCAGACCATACAGAACAAACGAGCATACGCCCCTCGACCATCCCAGGCACGACATCAGAATACGCCCCGCTCCCGCCCTCCTACCGATACGAGCACGTCGGCGTGTGCCGCTCACGCTCCTCCTATGGACGACGAACAGCAGGTGTACGAGCAATAGAGGGCGCGACAACTCCACGCGCACGCGGCTGCGAACGCTCTCGTGTCCGTGCGCGCCGAGGGTCAGGCGTGCGCGAGGGCGCGCATCTGACGCACCGGGTGACGCCCTAGACGACTCAACGTCGCGTAGGACGAGGCGTGCCCATGCGTGCGGGGCGCGACGCTGCTGGGAGGGCGTGGCGTTCTTCAGCTTCGTGATCGACGTCTACAGCCGGATGGTCGTGGGCTGGCAGTTCGCCGGCCACATGCGCACCACGCTGGTGCTTGACGCGCTGCGGATGGCGCTCAGCACACGACAGCGGGTCGAGGAGGTCCGGCTCATTCACCACTCCGACAGGCGGTCAATACGTGTCCGGTGACTACACCAAAAGCTCGCCGATCACAACGTGCTCGCATCGTCGGTAGCACCGGCGATGCCTACGACAACAACATGGCCAAGAGCTTCGTCGACAGCTTCAAGACGGAGCTCATCGCAGACCGCGTGTTGGCGCAGCCGCAGCCAGATGGAGCTCGCGATCGTCGAGTACATCGCCTGGTTCAACAACAGCCGCCCGCACAAAAACCTCGACGACCGGCCACCCCGAGAGATCGAAGAACTCTACGCTGCGAAAAGCAGAGCCTGACCACCACATCATGAGAAAGAAAACCTACTAAACCACGCTCTCCGTCAAAGCCGGTCCGGCTCAGGTGGCGTGTGGCGGCACGGGCTGTTCATGCGCCGCGTCTGGTATCCGACGATCAAGGGCGACCCCAACAACAAGGACACAAAGGAGCGCCGCCAGCCTGCGCTCCCGGCGGAACTACACGGCCTGAGGTTCCACGATTTGCGTCATTCAGCGGCGAGCATGCTCATCGCCCAGGGCGCGAACCCGAAGCAGATCATGGAGCGGTTGGGCCACGCCAGCATCACGACGACGATGGACCGCTACGGCCACTTGTTCGAGGGTCACGACGCCGAGTTGATCGCTGGCCTTGACGCTGCTATCGCCCAGGCGGCAGCGCCCGCCGGCAGCGTGACCCGCCTGCCTAAGGCGGAGGTCAGCACTGGCTCGTTTTCGGCGTTGTAAGCGTCGAAACCCTTGCGTCCTGCCGCCTGGTCGGCAAGACTAGGCACATGGCTGAGGAGAGCAACGACTCCGCCGCAGATTCCGCGCCGGCAAAAGGCGAGGAGGCCAATGAGTCAGAGCCGGTAATCATTCGGGACGATCCCATACGGACCTCAGCGCTCCAGCGCGGGCGATGGTGGATCAAGTACCAAGACGAACGTCGTCTTGCCTATCACGCGCGGGCCGGGTGGCTGCTTGGCTTCGCCGGCGTCATAGCGGCGCTCGCTGGCGCTCAGGCGCAGAACGTCTTCGAAGGAGCCGAAGCCCTCGGCGGCACGGATCGACCGTGGGCTGCCGGCCTGCTGGGCGGGGCCGCCGTCGCCGTCGCCGTCGCCGGCGTGCTCGCCGTCCTCGTCCTGCGGCCGATCGAGTCGCAGGAAATCGACCCCGACTTCCTGCGCAAATCGCTCAAGGACGAATCGCTCGCAAAGATGGAGTCTGAGGAGATCGAACTGCTCACCGAAATCCTCAACGAAGACGCGCCACAGAACTCCAAACGTCTCAAACTTCTCAACGTTGGCTTCATTGCCCTGCTTGTGTCGCTCGTGCTGCTTGTTGCACAGGTGCTCGTGTTTCTCAGTCGTAGCGTCGAAAGCCCGTGCTCGGGCTCGCGGCAGGCCGCCGTCAGGAGGCTCGCATCGACCTCAGTAGCTCGCGAAGGCTCAGCGCTCCGCCTCGACGCCGTCGCCGGCAGCGCACGACTGGCGATCGCGACCGGATCGAGCTCGACGTCGATCGGCCAGCGGGTTCTGCGCCTGCAGCGAGAGGAAGAACACCTACGTTCCGTCGATCGCCAGCTCCGGGAACGGGTCCGCGGGCTCGAAAAGGCCGAGCAACCGCCCGCAATACAGAAGACCGGCGCGGGGCGACCCTGCAAAAAGTAGTCGCTTGCGTCCGGCGGCAGGTGGAGAATGCAGTCATGCTCTATAGAGATGAGGCGTTCAATGAGATCGCCGGGAAGCTCAACCAGCTAGGTCTCAATAGCTGCACCGTCTGCGGGTCCGAGACTGGGCTGCACGGTGATAAGCGTCCTGTGGTGCTCCTATCGGCCAGGCACCAAAGGCTGACGGCAGCGTGGAAAAGGAACCGAGCGGCAACGTCCTGTTCATGGTGCGGGTCGAGTGCCAGGTCTGCGGGCACACGATGCTGTTCAACAGCGAACGGTTCTTTACAGGGGACGAGCCCATCATCGAAAGGGGCTAGTCGCGCAGGAGGATGAGGCCGCAAAGCAGCGCGCGCGTCCTGGCGGCAGCGCCCACCGGCAACGTTGCAGAGATCGCGTCTGTGCGTGGGGCATCCCGCCCTTTGTCCGGATTCGCGAGCGCGCCGTAGTAGTCACCCACCAGGCTCGTCGACCGATCGCGGACCTAGAATTACGTCGTCGTGCCCGACTCGCTCGCGATCAACAAGCCGACCGTCTTTCTGAGCCACGCGGCCACGGACGAGCCTATCGTCCGTGTGATCCGCGACGAAATCATGCGGATCTTTGCCAAAGGCGTCGATGTCTTTGCCTCCAGCGTTCCTGGTACGGTCGCGCCCGGCGCCGACTGGCTCGACAACATCAATGGCCAGCTTCGCAAGGCGACGGCGGTCATCGTTCTCATAACGCCAGTCTCGCTGAATCGCCCCTGGATTTGGTTCGAGGTCGGAGCGTCGTGGGCGAAGATGGAGGAGGGTCAGGGCCGGATCATCCCCGTCTGTGTGCCTGAGATCGATAAGGGCGCGCTGCCCGAGCCCCTCAGTCGGCTACAGGCGATGTCGCTAGGCAAAGCAACAGAGACAAAGGAGGTCTTCCAGAGTCTCATCGACCTCTTTGGGTTCGGGGACCTAAAAGGGTTCCGGCACGCGGCTATTACGGCCAAGCTCCCCCGCTATGCGGACCTACGCATCGCGGAGAGCGACCTTCGTTCAGGCGCTGTTTACAACGGACCATACGAGGCCTATTCCGACGAGGAGCTTGAAGAGGTGCTGGACGAGATGATGCTGAAAAAGGCGTGGAACGACAGATACACGGAATACGGGAGCCACGTCTTCCTAGGCGAGCTAATCCACTTTAGGATGGTCGATGAGACGTACAATCTGCCTCCCGGTACAGCCGTACGTCTTCTGTTCAAAGCCGCCGATAAACGGTATTACGTAGAAGCTTCGCAGCACACCGCGAACACCATCCGTATCCGGGTGGCCAACGAGAGATTGGAACACGCCCAACTCCAGGAGGAGCACGAGCAGTCGTAGCCCTAGCGCCAGTAAGCATGCAGCGGCTGACCCGTCGACGCGGAGCGGGGTAGCCAACGCGGTTGGCTGTGGAGGCCGTCAGGCAGGCGGCGGCATGAACCCGCAGGGACCTTTGGCCGGGATCACCACGGCCATAGCCTGCGCGTTCAACCACTGAGCCAGCAGCGCCGCAAAGAGCAGGGCCGCGCCGACGGCAACCGCTCCGGCGATGATGATCTCGTTAGGCATCTTCTTGTCCTCGTTCGTTGCTACGCCGCGACGGCCGTGCCCATTTCTTTGTGCATCCATTCCGTGGTGCGACCCGTGAAGTTGGTCGCCCAGAAATCGCCGGTTACGTCCAACACCAGCACTTTGTCGCCCACTCGGACGATCTGGTTCAGCTCATCACGCACAGTGCTCACGCTCTGGGACGTGCGGGCGAACCAGAGGGACTCATGAACGTGCGAGTAGCCGTCAAAGCCCCTGATGTAGTCCGTCACGGCATCGTAGTCACCGCCAGGACTCTTGAGGCAGTAGTGGATTGCGATTGTCCTGACCACTTCGTCTATCCGATCGTTGGTTTAGATTTCCGTTTCAAGTTTGGGTCGCCAGCCTTAGCGACCCGCCCAGTGTGATGGGTTCTTAAATTTCAGCAGACGCCCCGGACGGATCAGTGGAAGGACCCGGCGGCGGCTAGCTCTGGGAGGCGCTTTTGGACCCAAAATGTGGCAGCAGCGTGGCAGCCTGTGGCGCGTCATGCCATGGGACGCCCGGGCCCCGGCCACCTCTGTGGGCCGAGGGCTTAGCGGCCAATTATTGGGCGCTTCCGGCCGCGCATCGCCGCCACGAGGTCTCCTGCGAGGTCTGTGGTGTTTTGACCCTCGCCTTCGCGCCCCTCCGCAACGCAAAAAGCCCTGCGTTAGCAGGGCTTTTCGGTAGTGGGCGATACTGGGCTCGAACCAGTGACCTCCGCCTTGTCGAGGCGGCGCTCTCCCAGCTGAGCTAATCGCCCTGGGATCGGAAGGGTATCAACGACGACCGACTCGATCGAGAGGCCCACACAGCGATTCAGGCCTCCGATCGAGGCGCATGAGACCCGGGCGCCGGTTGGAGCTCCTCCCGGAGGCGCCCGGGTCTGATGCGCCCTTACGGGACGATGATGACCCCGCCTTCGGTGCCTTCAGCACCCGAAGCTTCGCTGCCCTGGCTCGATTCGGTCGCTGCGCGGGCGGCTTCGGATTCTTCGCCGGCGGCGCCTCCTCGCCCGAACGGGCTGACTTCTTCGGCTTCTTCGCCGGCAGCGCCGCGTCGACCGTACGGGCTGACCTCTGATTGGGCGGCGCTCTGTTGGACAGACGCGTACGTGACGCCCTGGCCTGCCTCAATCGTCTTGACGACTTCCGCGACGATATCCGAGGAGATCGCGAAACCTACGCCGGTGCTGCCTGGCTGCGAGCCCGCGACCGAGGCGGCGTCGCTGGCGATCTGGGAGTTGACCCCGATCACGTCGCCTTCTTCATTGAGCAACGGGCCGCCCGAGTTGCCGGGATTGAGCGCCGCGTCCGTCTGAATCGCACCGGTGATCTTGGAACCGTCCGGCGCAGATATTTCGCGTCCGAGCGCCGAGACAATCCCGCGCGTGAGGGTCTCTTCCAGGCCGTACGGGTTGCCGATCGCGTAGACGGAGTCGCCCACCTGGACCGGGCTCGAACTCGCGAGCGTCAGTGCTTTCAGTCCGAGGCCGGACGGGTTGACGCTGATCAGCGCGAGGTCCTTGTTGGCTTCTTCGCCCACGACCTTCGCGGTCCGGGTCATGCTCGAGGATCCGTTGGCCTCGATGGTGATGCTCGTGGCGCCCGCGATCACGTGATCGTTCGTGAGGATCAGACCTTTTTCGTTGAGCACGATGCCCGTACCCTCGTCCTCGCCGGTGGCGGTGATCGCCTTGATCGCCACGACTCCGGTGGAGTCGCGCTTGTAGATCTGGGTGGCGGTGGGTGCCGTCGAGTCCACAACGCGGCGAGCGCCGGTCGGGGTCGCCGCGGTGGACGCGGTTCTCGTCGTAGTCGTCGAACTGCGGCCGCCGCCGGCGCCGAACAGCAATACAGCTCCGCCTGCGACGACTGCTCCGACGAGCGCCGCCATCAACATTGGTGCAAACAGCCGTTTCACGCGATCACCTCTAAGTTCGTTCGGGGAGGTCCATCGTGTGACGGCGGGCTGTGCGAACGCTAACGATCGTCGAAAGCCGCCCTAACGGCGCGAGAAGAAGTTCATAACGAAGATCCGGCCGCATGCGATGGCCTGGTCCGTCGGCCGGTCAGCTCGTCCCCGAGGCTTGCGTCGATATCGGAGAACACACGCCGCCGCCCGGTACGCTGTTAGGCCTTCTGGCGACGTGGCGGAGTGGCTACGCAGCGGCCTGCAAAGCCGTCTACACCGGTTCGATTCCGGTCGTCGCCTCTGCAAAAGCCCTGCGATGCGAGAAGTTTCAACCCCGAGAACCAGAGCCACGCACGTGATCGCCCGGCTTGAGCCGATCGTAGTCGCAGGGCCAGCATGGCTGCCCCCAGCCGCGCCGCTTTCGATTGCCAGCCACGCCCCTATCGGGGAGACATTCCCAGAGTAGTGGGCAAAAGCAACGGCAAACGAGTGGGATCTCGAGCGTGTATCTGTGCCGCGCCGCAGGCACGTCTGCTCTAGCACGGCCGAGGCCGCCGCTGGCAGTGAGTGATGCGAGAGAGCTGCTGCTTAGGACGCCGGCGCCGTGCACGACGCCGGCGCGCGCGTATCTGTGGGGATAGCGCTGCAGCGACCATAGCAAACTCTCGGTTGTAAAGCACTGATAGTCAGGACCATGGACTTGACAATGCACTGCGTGCCATGTTTCGCGTATGGTACGGCCCAACAAACGCGATCCCGCCCTGGGGACCGTCGTGCGGCGATTGCGCGAGCGACGCGGCGAGTCCCAGGAACAGCTCGGCTACCGGGCAGGGATCACGGCAGGCGCGCTTGCACGAATCGAGCTGGCCCGGTCAGCGCCAGCGTGGGCAACGGTTCTGGACGTCGCCACCGCGCTCGATGTCAGCCTGATCGACTTTGCAGCCGACGTCGAAGAGGAGCGACGTAGGACAGCACCTGATCGATAGCCGCAGCCGAACCTGGGAGCGATCGTTGAGAAGTCGTTCGGGGAAGCGTGACCTGATGTTCAGCGGGGGCGCCTGATCGTGAACGCCCTACGGAGAAAGCGCCGGCGCTACGCCTCGGTCGAGAGGTGCGCGAGCAGCAGCGCCCGCTGCGCGGAGGTGCCGCCCTCGACGACGATCCACCCCTCCCCCACCCGCCGCGCGCTGACGTCGTGATCGGCGAACTGCTGGTGGCGCGTCGGCGTGTTGAACGCCTGCCCGCCGCCGAAGTCGGCGACGCCGGAGCCTTGGCGAAAGCCGATGTTGCCGAGTTCGTGCCCGGTGAGCACGCCGCGGTGCGCCGGGTCGGGCTGCAGCTCTGGTAGCGGCGGCGCCGGCTGCGCTGGGTCACCGGCGTTGACCAACACCGCGACGCCGAGCCGTGTCCCATTCAGCTCGAACATCGCGTTGGCGCACGCGAGGAACGCGCCCTTCTGGTGGCGAGGCCACGCGACCGGTGGCGTGACCGTCTCCCCGGAGGCGACCAGGTGCGCGGCGGGCGCGATGTGCAGAGCGCAGCGTGCGCTGCCCGGGCGGTAGGGGTCTACGGCGAGCTGGGGCAGGTGCTCGACGGCGCCTTCGCGGGAGATCACAGGCTGCGCGAGCTGCGCGCCGGCGGCGTTGAACAGCCTCACGGGCCTGAACAGAGGCGGCTCGTTGGACTGTCGCGCGACGGTGAAGTACGCGCGCGTGCCCGGTGGCAGCCGCGGGCTGCTCACGGGCGTGAGCGTCGCGCCGTTCGAGAGGCGCAGGTAGGCGACGGCGTCGGAGACGATGCCGTAGGAGTATGCGCCGGCGGGGTCGCCGAACTGGTCGCCGCCAGCGACGAGCGGTCCGCTCGACTCGACGGCGTTGCAACCGTAGTCGGTCGCTTCGCGGCTGCGGTCGCTGTTGAAGACGACGCTCGAGCACCAGCCGCTCCAGCCGACGGCCATGTAGGGGAAGACGCTGATCCGGTAGTGGCTGGGCCCGGCGTTGGCCGGCCCGAGCGGGAGCGTCCCGCTCAGTGGCCGTGAGCGGCTCGAGCTGATCACCGCTCCGGCGGTGGCGCCACCGACGAGCACCAGCGCGAGCGCCACCATCAGCGCCCGGCGGCCGCCGAGGCGCGACCCGCGCGACCGGCGCCGCGTGCCCCCCGCCGGCCGTTCCTGGCGGCGCGCACCCTCGATCAGAATGCGTTGCAGCTCGGGAAGCCTCATGCGCTCTCCTTCAGTCGCTCTCGCAGTGCCCGCAGGCCCCGGCTGACGCGCTGGCGCACGACGCTCGGCGAGCAGCCGAGCGCGCTTGCAAGCTCGCTGTAGTCGGTTTCCTCGAGCACCCGTCCGCGCACCGCGGCGCGCTGGTCCTCCGGCAGTGCCTCCAGCGCGCTGAGCGCGCGATCCTCGGCGAGCTCCTCGATCCGCGCGATCGCGGCGTCGTCGATCTGCAGGCGCTCGAGGCCGAGCTTGCGCCGCGCGCTGTCCTGCACCCTCCCGCGCCTGAAGCTGTCGGCGAGCACGTGCCGCGCGATCCCGGTCAGCCACGCGCGCGGCGCTCCGCGGGCGGGGTCGAAGCTGCGGCGTGCGACGAGCGCGCGGGCGAACGTCTCCGCGGCGAGGTCCGCCGCCAGCTCCGCGTCGGCGCCGCGCGCGAGGAACAGCGTCAGCACGTAATCCTCGTGCAGCGCGTAGAAGCACCCGAAGTCGTGTGCGTCGCCCGCCAGCAGCGGCGCGTCATCGGGTCCATCGTGGTTCTCGCCCATCGTATGGATCTTCGAGCCGGCCGCCGCGGTTGTGACGAGCGGCGCCCGGCCGCCGCCGCGGCCGCGGCCGTTCAGCTGCGTTCGACGCTTTCCAGCGCGCTCGTCAGCGAGGCCGCGCTCTGCGGGCCGACCAGTGTCGCGCGGATGCGCGAGTGCGCGTCGATGATGAACGTCGTCGGCAGGTTGCGCAGATGGTAGGAGCTGCCGACGGCGCCTTCGGCGTCGCGCAGCGTCGGGAATGTCCACCGGTAACGGCGGATGAACGCGCGTGCTTCGTGAAGCTCCGGGTCGCTCCAGTCGACGCCGACGATCCGCCCGCGCCCGGCGGCGCTGCGCGCGAAGCGCTCGAGTTCGGGCGCCTCCTGCGCGCACGGCGGGCACCAGCTCGCCCAGAACACGACCGCCGCCGCGCGCCCGCGCGTCCCCGCCACGAGGCTCGTCAGCGTGACGGGGCCGCCCGACAGCGATTCATGGGGCAGCGCCGGCGCGGCGCGCCCCGTGGCGGTGTGCGAGGAGGCAAAGCCGAACACCGCCGCGACGACGACCACCGCGCCCAGTCCCAGCGTCCAAGCGAGCACTCGTCGCCGTGGCATGCGCTGGCGCTCAGAGCTCGGCGAGCTCGGGCACGTCGTGTGCGATTTCCGAGGGCTGGAAGCTCGACGCGTAGACGGTCAGCCGCTTACCCGACGCGGTGACCCCGTAGATGATCCCCGTGTGGTTGATGAACTGCGGCTGCTGGGCGTCGCGTTCGGAGCCGACCCCCCACGCCTGCCACACGTGCGCGAGTTCCTTGCGCGAGCCGATCAGGTACTGCATACGCCCGGTCATGCCGTGGCGCGCGAGGAACGCCGCGACGGCCTTCGGCGTGTCACCGCGCGGGTCGACGGACACCGCGATGACCTGCACCTTCGAGGCGCGCTCGGGGCCAAGCTCGTTCAAGGCAACGCGCAGGTTCGAGGTGATCAGCGGGCAGATGTCCGGGCAGTTGGTGTACAGGAACGTAACGAGCACGGCTTTGCCTCGATAGGAGTCGATGTTGACTGGCTGGCCGAGATAGTTGTGAAGCTCGAGCGCCGGCGCGGGCTTTGCCGGTTCGAGCACCGCGGCGGCCTCGAAGTGCTGAGCGAGCGCCTGCGCGTGCTTGGCCTGTTCACCGCCTTGACCGCCGATCGCGGCGACCGCCACCCCACCGGCGATGGCGACGATCAGCGCCAGCCCCAACAACACGCGGAGGTTCAGTCCGTTGTTACGCATCGGACAGCGAACTTACCAGCGCCCGCGCTCGCACGCGAAGACTTCCGTCGGCAAGAACGCTTGCAGACCTTCTCCTGTAACGCATCTTGCAACGAGATGTGTTAGTTTGCCGCCCGTTCGTGCCGAGTCCTGGGCCCCAAGGGGTGCAGGAGCGGGGGACCCAGAGCAGCCGACAGGCTGCGGGGGCGAATCGCCACACAGTGTGGCGTAGCGTAGACACTTACGCGAGCCCGTCAGCTAACCCCGTAGGCGCCATGCAATGGAATTTGAGAAAGGACGCCTCGGATGCCGGGTTACCCGCGTGATCTTGCTGTTGTCGACCATTGGAGCGCATCGCTGGAGCGCTCGCTGGCCCGTCGCGGGCGCACCACCGGCGCGCGAGCGCGCCGAGGCGCGCACCCGAGCTCGTCGCTTTCGATGCTGCTCGACGCGCGGGGAGCGCTGCGCCAGCCGCGTGACCTCGCCGACGAGGAGCCGTGGCAGCTGTCGCTCGGCCGTTCCCGCGCCCGCCGTCGCGCTCGGGAGCTGCGTTTCGTGCCCGGCGGCTCGCGCGCCAAACGCATGTCGCTCGGCGCGCTCGCCGCGCTGACGGTCGGCCCCACGGCGACCCTCGCAAGCGGCCAGGCGGCGAGCACCCCGGCGACGAGCCCGGGACCGACGACCAGCACCGAACACGTCATCGTTCTCAGCGCCGGCAGCGAAGGCCGGCAGGTGCAGCTGCTGCAGAAGGCGCTCGGCTCGATCAAAGTCGACGGCATCTTCGGGCCGGAAACGGAAGCCGCCGTGCACAGCTTCCAGGCCGCCAGGGGCCTCACCGCGGACGGCGTCGTCGGTCCGCTGACCGGCGCCGCGCTGCGCAGCCAGAGCGCCGGCGCCGCGTTCATCGCAGATGTCAGCAGCACGCTCCCGGGAACCGCGTCGCTGCCCGTCGGCACGACCGCCGCGCCGGCATCGACACAGGACGCCGCGAGCGGCGCCGCGGCGAGCACCGAAGGCGTCACGCGCCCGGCGAGCGCCACCACCGGCGGCTCCGAAGCGACAGCCGAAATCGAACCTGCCGAAGCGGAAGCCGAAGCCAAGACCGTCGCGTTCGAACAGCACGCGGAAGAAAAGCACGCCGAAGAAACAGCCACAGGCGCGGTCAAGGAGCTGCAGAGCGCGCTGCACGTCAGCGCCGACGGCGACTTCGGCCCCGAAACCGAGGCCGCCGTGCGCCGCCTGCAGGCGCGCCACGGGCTGACCGTCGATGGCATCGTCGGGCCGGCAACGTGGGGCCTGGTCGGCGTTTCACACAAAGAAACGCTCACGCCACCCGCCTCGGCGCTGCCGAAGCCGAAGCGGGCGCCCAGCCACAGCCACGTCGCCACGATCGCCGCGACCAGCAACGTCGGGCTGGCCCCCGGCAGCGGCGGCACCACCGGTGCAACCCAGCCGGAAACCGCGACCGGCGCCACCGCCGTCGAGTGGCTGCAGCGGGCGCTGAAACTCCCCGTCGACGGTGAATTCGGCCCCGAAACCGAGGCCGCGGTACGCCGCCTGCAGGCCCGCCACGGCCTCCCGGTCGACGGCGTCGTCGGACCCGCGACGTGGGCGGTGATCGGCGTACAGACCGCCGCCACGCTCACGCCGCCCGCCTCCGCGCTGGCCGCACCGAGCACCCCCGGCGCAAGCACAGACGCCGGCTCCGCGGGCGCCACGAGCGCCGGCGGCGGCGAAGCCGAAGGCGTCGTCGCGCGCGTGATCGCCGCGGCCGACGAAATCGCGACACGGCCGTACGTGTGGGGCGGCGGCCACGGCTCGTTCGAGTCAGAGGGCTATGACTGCTCGGGCTCGGTTTCCTACGCGCTGCACGGCGGCGGCCTGCTCAGCTCCCCCGAGGACTCCACCGGACTCGAGTCCTACGGCGAACCCGGGCCCGGCAGGTACATCACGATCTACGCCAACGCCGAACACGCCTACATGGTCATCGACGGCAAACGCTTCGACACCGTCGCCCTCGCCGAAGACGGCTCGCGTTGGGGCGGCGCCGGGGACGACGGCGGCGGCTTCGTCGAACGTCACCCCGACGGGCTGTAGGCGCGCGCAGCCGCATCTAGCTGTTCGGGACGTGCATCCACGTCCCGTCCGCCGCCACCTGCGCGCGTCTTTAGCTGTTCACACGTCCGACCACGTCGCGCGCCTGGCCCCTGCGAGCGTCTTTAGCTGTTCGGGACGTGCATGCACGTCCCGTGCAGGGCCGCATGCGGCCCTGCTGACACGCCGCATGCGGCGTGTCTCGGCGGGCGCATGCGCCCGCCGGCGTCCCCGCACATGTGCGGGGACGGAACTACGAGATCGCGAAGAATCGCTCCGTGGGCCTACACCTTGGGGAGGCCGCACACTGAGGGCACTGTCCGGTCAAACGAGGGAGCGACCAGTGGATCTGATGAGCATCGGAGAGTTCGCGAGGCGCTCGCGGCTGTCGCCGAAGGCGCTGCGCCTGTACGACAGGCTCGGGCTGCTTGCGTCCCGCGCGTGTTGACGCCGATTCGGGCTACCGCTACTACGAGGCGGCACAGCTCGAGCGGGCGCGTCTGGTGGCGGCGTTGCGCCAGCTGCAGGTCCCGCTCGCCGAGATCACCGCGATCCTCGAGCTCGAGCCGGCGGACGCCGCCGCACGCATCGATCGCTACTGGGCGGCAGCCGAGGTCGAGCACACCGCTCGCCGCGAGCTGGGCGTCAGGATCACGTTCACCCGAGCACTCCCGTCACCGCAACCAGCGGCCCCGACTGTGACTTCGCGGTCCCGATCGCCTGACCGCCCTGCTTGTGTCAGCTACGCTCGGCACGATCACCGCGCCATGAGCAAACGCCGGCACTACAGCGAGCAGGAGTTCGAGGCACTCGTCAGCTCGGCGCTCGACGAGCTCCCGAGCGAGTTCCAACGGGCGCTCGAGCACGTCGCCGTCGTCGTGTCCGACCGCGGCGCCGAGAACCACGCGTACGGCATGTACGTCGGCTCGAGGCGGGGCGGTAGCGCTTACTTCGGCGGCGGCGGCATGCCAGACGAGATTCTGATCTTTCGCGACACGCTCGTGCGCGACTTCGGGGACGATCCCAACCGCCTGCGGGCACACGTCACACAGACTGTGCGGCACGAGGTCGGTCACCACCTCGGCTTCGACGAGGCAGGCGTTCGCAAACTCGGGCTCTGACACGTCACCGCGTCGCGGGAAGCTTTCACTGACGGTCAATTCAGCGTGCCATCCCAAGCGCGCTCTAGCTTGCCTGCCTCCCTCCCCCAGATCGAAGCGAGGAGAGACAAGGCGATGCTGGCACGGGCCCACGCGTTCACGATCGAGCACCTACATACAAGACACGTGACGGTCGAGGTGGACGTGCGCGCGGGACTGCCCGCGTTCACGATCGTGGGCCTCGCCGACACGGCCGTGCGCGAGGCCCGCGAGCGGATCCGAGCGGCGATCCTCAACTCCGGTTATGAGTTCCCAGCGAGGCGCATCACCGCAAATCTCGCTCCGGGAGATGTGCGCAAGGCCGGCGCCGGACTCGACCTGGCACTCGCGTGCGCCGTGCTCGCCGCCAGCGGACAGCTGCCGCGCGAGGAGCTGGAGCGCGTTGCGCTGTTCGGTGAGCTGGGACTCGACGGCAGCGTGCGCCCCGTTCACGGTGCGCTCGCCGTCGCGCACGCTGCACGGCGCGCGGGCATGCGCGCGCTCGCGCTCGCGCCTGCGTGCGCGCGGGAGGCGATGCTGATCGACGGTCTCGACGTGCCCGCGGTCGAGCATCTGCGAAGCACCGCGCGCGTACTGAACGGCGGCCGCGGCGACGCCCTGCACGCGCCGGCCGCGGGCGCTCGACGTAAAAGCCCCGCGATCGACGCGCAGACGGACAGCATGGATAGAGGCGACCTCGGTGACGTGCACGGTCAGCATCACGCCGTCAAAGCGATGGTGATCGCCGCCGCGGGCGCCCACAACGTGCTGCTGAGCGGAGCGCCGGGGACGGGCAAGACGATGCTCGCGCGGCGGATCGCCTCGATCCTGCCACCGCTGAGCCACGCCGAAGCCGTCGAGGTGACGCGCATCCACAGCCTGAGCGGTGTCCGTGTCGATGCGCTGGCGATGCGCTGCCCGTTTCGCGCACCGCATCACTCGATCACCGCCGCCGGGCTCGTCGGCGGGGCCACCCGCGGCTCGATCGGGGAGGTCGTGCTGGCCCACAACGGCGTGCTGTTCCTCGACGAGCTGTCGGAGTTCTCGCGCTCCACGCTCGAGGCGCTGCGCCAACCGCTCGAGGATGGTCGCGTCGCGATCGCCCGGGCACACCATTCGGCGCTCTATCCGACGCGCTTCATGCTCGTCGCCGCCACCAACCCCTGCCCGTGCGGTTTCGCTAGTGAGGGAGACCGATGCGGGTGCAGCGAAGCCGAGCTGGCCCGCCATCGCCGCCGGCTGAGCGGGCCGATGCTCGATCGCATCGACCTGGCCACCGCATTGCATCTGGAAGTGCGCGATCGGCCGGCACGTGCGCTGACGACGAGCGCCCAAGCGCGCGAGCAGGTCGCGCGCGCCCGCGAGCTGCAGGCGGCGCGACTCGCACCCGACGGTGTGACCGTCAACGCGCGCATGGACGGGCGCATGCTGAGCCGGCATGTGAAGCTCGACGCGCGCAGCGAACGGATGCTGCACGACGCTCGCGCAGCGGGGCTGCTCAGCGCGCGCGGCGAGCATCGCGTGCTGCGCGTCGCGCGCACGATCGCCGATCTCGATGCCACCGCGCGCGTGCGCGCATGCGACCTCGGCGCGGCGCTCGCGCTGCGACCCGACGCCAGCGTGGCGGGCAACCGGGCGGCATGAGCCCGCCGGCCGCGACGGCTACGCCCGCGGGCGCGTGCGGTCGCTGCCTGCGTCGTGCTTGGCTATTGTCAAGCCTCAGTGGCCCGATGGAGTGCTGCGCGCGCGACCGCGCTCGCCTGCTCGAGCTGCTGGCGCTCCCCGACGAACAGCTGCTCGAAGCGCTCGCCGGCAGGCGCAAGCCGGAGCTGCGCGCCCGTTACGAGACGTTTCGCGCAGAGGAGCTCGCGGACGACGCGCGGCTGCAATCCATCTGCCGCCACCGACGTGGCTACCCGCGCGCGTTGGATGACCCCGCCGCGCCGCCAATGCTGCACGTGGAGGGCGGGACGGCGCGGCTGTCCGCGCTCGCTGCGGCGCCGGTGGTCACGATCCTCGGCAGCAGCAACGCCAGCGACTACGGAATCCAGATGGCCAGGAGCCTCGCGCGCGGGCTGGCGGCGAGCGGCGTCACCGTCGCGGCGAGCCTGACCGACGGCATCGCCGTGGCGGCGCACGCCGGCGCACTCGACGCGGGTGGTCGCAGCATCGCCGTGCTCGGCGGCGGCCTGCGCGTGTCGTGCTCATCGCGTCGACGAGCGCTTTACGAACGCCTGACGCGCACCGGCTGCGCCGTCTCAGAGCTGCCGCCCGACTGCCCGGGGCGCCGCTGGGGGCTTCTGGCGAGTGAACGGATCCTCGCCGAACTGCCGCGCGTGGCCGTCGCGGTGGAGGCCGACGCTGGTCCGGGCGGGCTCGCCGCGGCGCGCCACGCACAGGCACTCGGACGCACCGTCGCGGCGATCCCCGGCCGCGTCACCTCCCCCCTCTCGCGCGGCACCAACGAGCTGCTGATGACCGGCGCCAGCCTCGTCCGCGGCGCTCGCGACGTGCTCGACCTGCTGTACGCCGCCGACGCAACGCGAGCGCGCAAGCACGCCGCGGCCGCCGTCGGCGCGGCCCCGCAGAACGATCTGCCACCGGACCTGCGGGCCGTACTCGAGCGCGTGGGCGCCGGCTGCGACACGCCGGACGGCCTCACCCGCGCCGGAATCGAGCTCTCGGCAGCGCTACTGGCGCTCAGCGAGCTCGAGCTGAGGGGCTTGCTCGTCCGCGGCGACGGCGGGCGCTATCTGCCCGTAAATCCTCTGTAGCACTCAAAAACCAGTTGTCTATTGGAAACGAGCCATTCTAAAGATGGAGTCCTTAACCGCCGACGCCTCCATCTGAATGATCGATCAGCTCTCAGCCTCACCACGATGATGCCTGCACCACGGAAACCGAAGGCAAACACGCCCGACGAGCCCGACAAAGAGGTCCGCCTGCTCGGCGAGGCGCTCGCCGCACGCGTCGAGGACGTCGTGCAGCGCGCGGCCGAGCGCGGGCGCGCCCGTGGGGCCGACACGCTGGTCCCCGCGATCGCAGAGAACTTCGAACGCATCGGCAGGGGCTCGACGGCCGCGGTCGCGCAGTGGATGGCCGGCGGCAAGCCCGAGGCCGGGCTCGAGACGGGGCGTGAGGCATGGCACACCTACGGCCAGCTCGCAGCGCAGAACACGGCGCCGTTGAACGAGGTCACCAAGCGCTGCCTGCGCTGGCGCGACGCCGTCATCGAGGTGCTGAACGAGAGCGCCGAGGAGCTGCACGTCTCGCTGACCGCACTCGCAGCAGCCGCGTCGATGGTGCAGCGAACGCTTGACGTGACGCTGGTCCGCATGTGCGAGGCATTCGAGCAGGAGCGCGCACGGATCACAGATGAGCTCACACGACGCGACGAGGAGCTCATGTTCATGACGACCCACGACGCGCTGACCGGTCTGCCGAACCGCACGCTGATCCTCGACCGCGGCGAGCAGATGCTCGTCCGCGCACGCCGGCTTGGCACCCCCGTCGCGGCGCTGCTGATCGACCTCGACAACTTCACCGGTATCAACGACACGCTCGGACACGCCATCGGCGACGAGCTGCTGCAGGCGATCGCCGCGAGGCTCGACGGCGTCGTACGCAATGCCGCCACGCTCGGGCGCGTCGGCGGCGACGAGTTCGTCGTGCTCGCCGAACAGTTCGGCGACACAGCCAACGCCGAGTTGATAGCCGAGCGATTGCGCCAAGCGCTGAAGGCGCCGTTCATCCTCGCCGGCAGCGACTACGCCGGCATCACCGTGACCGCCAGCATCGGCGTCGCCACCGGAGAGCGCGGGTCCGTCGACGAGTTCCTGCGCGACGCCGACATCGCGATGCACCGCGCCAAGTGGGACGGCAAGAACCGCCACGTGGTGTTCGAGTCGGGAATGCAGGACATCGTGCAAAGCCGCATGGAGCTCGAGATGGATCTGCGCAGCGCGCTCGAGCACGACGAGTTCTTCCTGCTCTACCAGCCGACGTTCGACCTGCATGGCATGGTGCCGACGGGTGTCGAGGCATTGATCCGCTGGCGCAGCGGCGTGCGCGGCGTGGTCCAGCCAAACGACTTCATCCCGCTGCTCGAGGAGACCGGCCTGATCGTGGATGTCGGCAGATGGGTGCTCGAGACTGCCAGCCGTCAGGCCGCTGCCTGGCACGCGCGCGGACATCTGGTCAGCGTCGCCGTGAACGTGTCGGCGCGCCAGCTCGAGACCGACGACTTCATTGCCGACGTCAGCCGCGCGCTCGCGAGCAGCGGGCTGAAACCCAGCGCGCTGACGCTCGAGATCACCGAGACGGCGCTGATGCGCAACCCCGAGCAGACAGCCCGCCGGCTGCACGCCGTCAAGGATCTAGGCGTGCGCATCGCGATCGACGACTTCGGCACCGGCTACTCGTCGTTCGCCCATCTCAAACAGTTCCCCGTCGACGCGCTCAAGATCGACCGCTCGTTCATCTCGCAGGTGAGCGAGAACCCCGAAGGCGAGACGCTGCTGCGCACGCTGGTGCAGCTCGGCAAGGCGCTCTCAATCGAGACGCTCGCCGAGGGCATCGAGCTCGAGCACCAGCTCGAGCTGCTGCAGGACGAGCGCTGCGACAGTGGCCAGGGCTTCCTGTTCGCGCGGCCGCTCAGCGTCGAGGACGCCGGCGCCCTGCTCGAGAACTGGCGCGCCGGCGATCGCCCCCAGGCTACAGACGACCTCCAGCCCCCATCTGCGCCGCAGCCCTCCTCGCACAACGGCTCGCGCACACACGCCGACTTGCTGAGCACGGGAGCCCGGGCACAACGCATGCTCGCCGCCGGCAGCGACGGCGGCTGAACAGCGATCGCGCTGTCAGCTGCGCGATCGAGCTCGGCGAGCGCGCAGCCATATAGCCTTTCGTGCGGATGAGGCCTGTCTACGGCTTGGGTGCGTTCATCCCCGCGGCGTTCGGCCTGAAGCTGGCGGGTGCGAGTCCAGCTCTGGTGTTCGTGACCTCGGCGCTCGGCATCGTGCCCGCGGCGGCGCTGATGGGTGACGCGACAGAGCAGCTCGCAGCCCGCACGGGGGCCGGCATCGGCGGTCTTGTGAACGTGACATTCGGCAACGCGCCGGAGCTGATCATCGCGGTGTTTGCGCTTAGCGACGGCCTGCAGGAGGTCGTCAAGGCATCGCTCGTGGGATCGATCATCGGCAACGCGCTGCTCGTACTCGGGGCGTCGATGCTCGCCGGCGGCTGGCACCGCACGAAGCAGACGTTCGACCGCACCGCCGCCCAGACGCAGACCGGAATGCTGCTGCTCACGATCGCCGCGCTGGTACTCCCCTCTGTTCTCGCTCTCGCCCACCACGTGACCCTGCCCACCGTCGGTGAGGTGCGCCACGGCTTCGGGCGCGACGTCGAGCACGTTTCGCTCGTCGTCGCCTTCGTCCTCATAGCAACCTACGCCGCCGGCCTGTTCTTCTCGCTCAGGACTCACCGTGGCCTGTTCAACCCCTCAGACACTGAAGACAATCGCACCGACGCGTGGTCGCTACGCCGATCGGTGGGAACGCTCGCCGGTGTGGGTGCTGTCGTCGCTGGCCTCAGCGACGTTCTGGTGGGTTCGATCGAGCACGCTGCGAGCGACATCGGCGTCTCCCAGTTCTTCGTGGGGGCGTTCGTCGTGGCCGTCGTCGGCAACGCATCCGAGCACTACGTGGCGGTCGTCGCCGCGACCAAGAACAGAATGGACCTCGCCGTCAATATCGCGATCGGCTCGAGTGCCCAGATCGGGCTGTTCGTGGCTCCCGTGCTCGTTCTCCTTTCGTTTGTGATCGGCCCGGCGCCGATGTCGCTGGTCTTCAACGCCTTTGAGATCGCGGCACTCTTGGCGGTCGGCCTCCTCGCACCTGTGCTCGTCTCCGACGGAGAGTCAACGTGGTTTGAGGGCGTCCAGCTGATTGCCCTGTATGCGGTCATCGGCACCATCTTCTACGCCGCCTGAACGAGATGGGGTCGCGACCCCATTCCGAGAGCGTCACCCGAATGCGACGCTGATCGGCATGAACAACCACCAAGGAGCAGCCATGCCGACGGCAACGCAACGATTTGGACGTGACAGCGACGATCACAGCGGTATGGCGGGCTCGCAGCCCCGCCAGATCCAGCTGATGGTCGTCGACGATCACCCTGCCGTTCGGCTGGGGCTGATACAGCTGCTCGAGGGACAGCGAGACTTCGGCGTCGAGTTGGTGTGTGCCGACGCTGAGAGCGCCCGGGCGCAGGCCGAGCGCGCGAACATCGATGTCGCGATCGTCGACTACCACCTCGGTGGGCGAAATGGTCTGTGGGTTTGCCGACACCTGAAGCAACTGCCGAAGCCGCCCCGCGTGATCGTCTTCTCAGCGTTTGCCAACGACCATCTCGCGGCCTGCTGTGTGGTGGCGGGCGCCGACGGCGTGCTCAACAAGGGCGCGCTCGGTTCAGAGCTATGTGACGCTGTCCGGTCGGTCGCGCGCGGAAGGCGCCTGATACCGCGGCCATCCCAGCCGATGGCGGACATGCTGCGGCGGAGGCTTGACGCCACCGCGCAGCCGATTTTCGGCATGCTGATGGCGGGCATCCCGAGGTCGGAGATCTCACGGATGCTGCGGATGTCCACACGCGAGCTGTCCTCCCGTGAATGCGAGATGTTGCGAACGCTGGAGCTGCTGCCCGGGGAGGCGTCCGGATTCCCCCGCGCGACGCGCCGACTCGACGTCGAGCGACCGATCCCGCGGAAGCTGCCGTCGGCCGCGGTCTGACGCCGACCAACCCCTCACCGCGGGCGCTGAGACGTTTACGCGCAAGAATGCCTTTATGACTGCATCCTCCGCGGGTCGTCCGCGGGGCCACGCTGAACGCACGCGCTACCGGTCGCTCCGTCAACGGTTGATCGTCACGAATGCCGTGCTGCTGATCGCGGCGTGCGCGCTGACGGTCCTGGTTCTCGCGCCACACAAGTTCTCATCTTTCGCGCTGGATGAGGCGATCATCGTCGTGATCGCGGTTGGACTGGTCACGCTCATCAACGCGATCGTGGTGCACCGCTACCTCGCACCGCTGCAAGCGTTGACAGTGCTCGCCCGGCGGGTGGACCTGGGCAGGCCCGGACAGCGGATTCCCGACGCGCGGCCGACGTCGGAGATCGGCGAGCTCGCGGTGACGTTCAACGAGATGCTCGAGCGGCTGGAGCTCGAGCGGCGCGAGGCAACGGCGCGAGTTCTCGCCGCACACGAGTCCGAGCGGCTGCGCATCGCTCAGGAGCTGCATGACGAGGTTGGGCAGACATTGACGGCAGTGCTGCTCCAGCTGAGCCGGCTCGAGCAGCGCATGCCGGAGAGCTTGAGCACGGAACTCGGCGAAGCACAGGACGCGGCACGCGCGAGCCTCGAGGACGTCAGGCGCATCGCCACCGACCTGCGCCCCGAGGCGCTCAACGACCTCGGTCTCCCCAGCGCGCTGGCGGCGCTCGGCGACGGATTCGGCCGGCGCGCCGGGCTGCAGGTCGAGCGCGAGATTCAAACGCCGGTGCCGCAACTCAGCAGCGAAGCGGAGCTCGTCCTGTATCGCATTGCCCAGGAGGCGTTGACGAACGTGGCACGCCACGCGCAATCCGACAGAGTGAAGCTGACGCTCGCAAGCGGAGACGATCGGTTGACCCTCACCGTTAGAGACCACGGCCGCGGCCTGCCGAACGGGCGCGTGAGCGAAGGAAGCGGGATTCGTGGAATGCAGGAGCGAGCCGGACTGATCGGAGCGGACCTCAGAATCGACGCGCCGGTCGATGGAACGGGTACCGAACTGTGCCTCGAGCTGCCGCTGAACGGTGCGCTGTGCAACGCCTGAAAACGAGGATCCTCCTCGCCGATGATCACGCGCTGGTGCGTCGCGGGCTGCGCCTGATCCTCGACGCGCAGCCCGACCTGGAAGTGGTCGCCGAAGCCGACGACGGAGCGGAGGCCGTCAAGCTCGCTTTGGGCGACGACGTCGAACTGGCCATACTCGACATCTCGATGCCGCGAATGACCGGGCTGCAAGCGGCAAGAGAACTTCAGCAACGACGTCCTGATCTGCGGATCCTGATCCTGTCGATGCACGAGAGCGAGCAATACCTGTATGAGGCACTCAGAGCGGGCGCATCGGGGTACGTCGTCAAGCGGGCCGCGGACCGCGACCTCGTGGAGGCCTGCCGAGCCACCATCCGGGGCGAGCCGTTTCTCTACGCCGGCGCAGTCACCGCGCTGGTCAACGACTACCTTCGGCGCGCGCACGACGGCGAGGAGCCACGCGACCCGCTGACCGCACGCGAGACCGAAGTCATCAAGCTCGTGGCGGAGAGCTACACCAACCGTCAGATCGCAGAGGCACTCGTGATCAGCGAAAAGACCGTCGACCGCCACCGCACGAACATCCTCGAGAAGCTCGGCATGCGCGACCGCGTCGAGCTGACCCGCTACGCGATCCGCAACGGCCTCGTCGAGGCATGACCGGGCGGCAGTCACCATCAGCCGGCAACCACAGAAGGTCAGCGACGAGCTTCAAAGCTGGCTCACCGGCGATGGCGAGAAGACCGTTGGCAGCCTCATTGAGCTGTTCGGCGCGCGGAGCTTTGCGATCCTGTTCATCGTCCTGCTCGGCGTCCCCGCGCTGCCGCTGCCGACCGGCGGCGCGACGCACGTGTTCGAGATCATCGCTGTGCTTGTCGCGCTCGAGCTGATCGCCGGCCGCGAGAACATCTGGCTGCCCGAGCGCTGGCGCAGGCTGGAGCTGGCGGGAAACAAGCAGAGGCGGTTCATAACGGCCCTGATCAAGGTGATACGTGGGCTCGAGCGCGTATCGCGACCTCGCCTGCGCTTCGCCTTCGGTCACCGTGTGAGCAACATCGCGTTTGGGCTGCTCGTGATCGTGGGGTCCGTCGGAGCCTTCGTGGCCCCTCCGTTCACCGGGCTTGACACCTTGCCGTCGCTGGGCGTCGTGCTGCTCTCGCTGGGAGTCCTGCTCGAAGACATCCTCGTCGTGGCCGCGGCCCTCGTCGTCGTGGCAGCCGGCATCATTCTCGAGCTGGTGCTCGGCGGAGCCGCGATCCACAGTGTCGGGAAGCTGCTTTAGGGAGCGCCATCGTCCTCGTTGACCGTGGTACCGTCGGTGGGTGTTGGAGCGCATCAGGCGCCTGATCAAGCAGCGCGAGGACGATGCACCTCGAGTGGACGTCGGACCGATGTTCCGCGGTGAGGCTCCCTCGAATCTGTCGGATAGCGGTGTGATCGAAGCGTCCGACAAGCTCAACCGCCTGCCGACGAGGGACTACATCGGTGAGGAGCCAGGAGACCTGGCGACGGACGCTGACGCCGAGGCGCAGCGCTGGGCGCACGAGCGCGAGCGTTACAAGCAGAAGAACGACGGCCCGGACTCCGCTGAATGATGGTGAAGCGGTCCGCGTCAACCGCGCGGCGACATCGAATGGCAAGTAACGAGACAGATGCCTCCAGGCTGATCGACGACAGGGTTCGGGCGCTCGACGCTTTGAAGGATCCTTCGCGACTGTTCAACTCGAGCCTCGACGGGAAAGTCAGGCGCGCAATCGACATCAAGGAAAATGACAAGATCGACGCGGGCGCGCTGAAGGACCTCATTCGTGAGGCCGTCGCGCTGAATCTCGAGAGTCGGTGAGGAGCCGCCGGCCTCGGCCCGGCTGCGTGGCGATGCCCCAGGCGAACATTGAGATCGTCACGCGGTCGCTCGACGCGTACAGCCGTCGCGATGTCGAGCTGCTTCGGGCACTCACCGATCCGGACGTCGAGCTGGACTGGTCCGCTTCGCATGGGTTTCAGGCGGGCGTTTACAAAGGCTTCGACACTGCGCTCGGCTTCTACACCGAATACTTCGAGGTGTTCGACGAGATCGCGATCGACATCGATGGCGTAACCGCCGTTGACGACAGCGTGGTCGTCTCGAATGTCGCGCGCCAGCGGGGGCGCGACGGCATTGAGGTGACTGCCCGCAGCGCATTCGTTTTCACGGTTCGCGACGCGCGCATATTCCGGATCTGCCTCTACCAGGAGCTGGACGAAGCCCTTAGGGCTGTCGGGCTCGAGGAGAAGTCGTAGCAGGCATCGCCGTGCAAGCATCCGAGACGTGAGAGCCGTCCTCTGCCTGGCTTGTGACGGGCCTTCCCATCCCAAAGCACGCACTCGCGGCCGCAGCTTCGACTAGGCGCTACATTGACGCACATGCAGTTCGTTGGCGCGGCGCGAACCTTGGGGATAGAGGTCACAGACCCCACATGATCCCCAGACGAGCACGCGTAGTGGCATCGACATGAGGCAGGCACCCGATCAAGACGGTCCGCCATCGGGGCCGAGCGGCACTTCACTCGAAGGCGAACTATGAGCGCCACACTGCAATTCGACGAGGACGCCTCCCGGCGCGTAGAGAGGATCTACTCCACGCCCGATGTCATCGAACAGCGCCAAACGATCCTGCGGGCACTCGCGCTCCAGCCCGGCGAGCGCGCGATCGACATCGGCTCGGGTCCTGGTCTACTCGCGTGCGAAATGGCCGCTGCTGTCGGGACCGGCGGACGGATCTGCGGGGTGGACGTCAGCGAGAACATGCTTGCCCTCGCCAGGGCGCGCAGACCACCAGCCGGCAGCGGCCCGATCGAGTATCAAGAAGCCGGCGCGAACACGCTCCCCTATGCGGACGCGAGCTTCGACGTCGCAGTCTGCACACAGGTCTACGAGTACGTCGATGATGTTCCCGCCGCGCTGCTCGAGCTGGGCCGGGTGCTGCGCCCGGGAGGCCGGGCGCTCGTGCTTGACACCGACTGGGACTCGATCGTATGGGCTTCGAGCGACAACGAGCGCATGGACCGGGTGCTCGCCGCGTGGGAGGAGCACCTCGTTCACCCTCACCTGCC
>DATHOH010000032.1:0-21670 GCA_035485155.1 Solirubrobacteraceae bacterium | reverse complement strand
CCCGAGCACCGCGCCGAGCACCGTCAGCTCTCGCCCGGCGACGGTGATGTCCTTGGCGAACACGAGGCAGCCCCCCGCTGCGCCGTCGGAGCCGGTCTTGACGCCGACGTAGCCGTCGGTGCCGACGAGCGCGTTGATGTTCTCGACGCGCCCGGCGACCGGCAGCACGGCGGAGGGTTCCGCGACGATCGTCGCGAACGTCACGTCGCGCATCGCGACGCGCGCGAGCCGCAGCTGGTCGGTCGCGGTGGAGGTCGTTTCGGCGTTGAAGCCACTCGGGTCGGTGTAAATGGTGGAGCGCATGCCGAGGGCTCGCGCCGTGGCGTTCATCCGCGCCACGAACGCTGCGAGCGTGCCCGCGTCGTGGGTCGCGAGCAACACCGCGACGTTGTTCGCCGACGGCAGCAGCAGCCCCTGCAGCGCCTGGCGCTCGGTGATGCGCTCGCCGGCGCGCACGGGCAGCGTCGACTCGCCGAGCGCGACTCGCCGCTGCTCGTCGGCGACGTCCGTGGGAGTGATCGTGATCGTGAACCCCTGCCCTCGTCGTGTGAGCGGGTGTTCGCGCAGGACGAGGTACGCAGTCATGATCTTGGCGACGCTCGCGATCGGGACGGGCGCCAGCGTGCGTGCGCTCGCGGCGCCACCGACGCCCTCGACCTCGACAGCCGCCTGGCCTTCACCTGGCCAGGCAAGCAGCGGCAGTCCACCGGGCACGCGCACGTACGCGGCCAGCGTGCGGTGCAGGATCAACGGCGGCGCGGTCTCTGTCGCAAGCCGCCCGACGGCGAGGATCAGGACGAGCGCTGCGACTGCTGCGATGAGCCCTCGTGGCGAGCGCCAGTGGGGCCTGTTCGTCGGCGCCGGCCGTTCGCTCGTGACCACGGCTCCGAGACGCTAGCGCAGCGCGAGGCGGGCGAGTGCCGGCGGGGCGACAGGCGTCAGGCCTGCTGGGCTGCTTGCGGCGCGGCTGAGCGCGCACGCACGCGGATCACCTCGGCGACCGCGGCGGGATCGTCGTAGAACGGCACGTGCCCGGCGCCGAGCGTGACGTGCGTCGCCCACGGCATCAGCGCGCGTGCTCGCGGTGCCTGCAGGCGGTAGGGCAGCAGCCTGTCGCGCCTGCCCCACGCGATCGTCACGGGCGTGCTGCGCAGCTGCTCGGGCGAGCCGAAGCGGTACTGGTCGAACGCCTCGAGAGCGCCGCTCAGCGCGGGCGCGGCCCAGGCGTCGCGGAGCGTCGCGACCGCCTCCTCGGCCGGCAGGCGCGCGGGGTAGCCGTAGGTCTGAGAGAACAGCGCGACACGGCCTGCGCGCGTGCGCGCGAGCGCTTCCGTGGCCGGACGTGCAGCGGCGGGCACGGCGCCGATGGCTCCGAGTGACAGCTGGCAGAAGCGCAACTCCGGCGCGTTCCAGAAGCCGGCGGGCGAGAACGCGGTGACCGAGCGCACCGCTCTGCCGCGTGCCAGCTCGAGTGCGATCGCGCCGCCCATCGAGTTGCCGGCGACGTGCGGGCGCTCGAGGCCGAGCTCGGCGAAGAACCACTCGAACGCATCGGCGTAGGCGGGAATCGTCGGCTCGATGCCGGCGCTGAGCGGCGCGGAGTGACCGAAGCCGGGCGAGTCGCAGGCGATCACGTCGAACTGATCGACGAGCCGCTCGATCACGGGCTCCCACGCCTGCCAGTGGTGGCCGACGCCGTGCAGCAGCACGAGCGGCGCGCCGTCGCCTTCGCGGTGGTAGTTGATCGAGAGGCTCACGCGACGCTGCCGCTGCTCTGGACGCTCGCGGCGGCTGGATGCGATCGAATCAGGTCGGCGCCGCGCTCGGCGATCATGATCGTCGGAGCGTTGGTGTTGCCGCCGGTGATGGTCGGCATGATCGAGGCGTCGATCACGCGCAGCCCCTGCAACCCGTGGACGCGCAACTGTGAGTCGACGACGGCTTCCTCGTGGGTGTCGCTCATCCTGGCGGTGCCGACGGGGTGGTAGATGAGCATCAGGCGCCTGCGCAGATCGGCTTCGAGCTCGGCATCCTCGACGCTGCCCGAGCCGGGCTTCAGCTCGGTGACGATCAGCTCGCGCAGCGGCGAGGACGCGGCGATCTCGCGCGCCAGGCGCACCCCGGCCACCAGCGAGCGCACGTCATCGGCCTCGGACAGCGTGTTGGTGATGATCCGCGGCTTGGCGGTCGGGTCCGCCGAGCGCAGCCACACGCGTCCGCGGGCCTGCGGCGAGACGAGCGTGGGCGCGATCACGATGCAATTACCGTCGTAGGTGTCGGCGCCGTGGTCTTCGTAGTAGGCGGCGCCCATGTGGAGCTGGATGTCGGGCGCCGGCAGGCCGCCGCGGGTGCGCGTGAAGGCGACGACCTCGGCGACTGTCGAGGTGAGCTTGCCGGATCTACGCAGCAGCCACTCGGCCAGCGGCTTGGGCTTGTCGGCGCCGTACAGCGTGTTCGTGTCAGAGACCTCCCAGATGACGGTCACGAACGGGTGGTCCTGGAGGTTGCGACCGACGCCCGGCAGCTCGTGGCGGACCTCGACGCCGGCGGCGCGCAGCTCCTCGCCGGCGCCGATGCCCGACAGCTGCAGCAGCTGTGGCGAGCCGATCGCGCCGGCGCTCAGCAGCACCTCGCGCTCGGCGCGCAGCACCTCGACGCCCCCGCGGCGCCCGCGCCCGACGCGCACGCCGACGGCGCGCTCCCCGTCGAGCTCGACGCCGAGCACGGTGGCGTTCTTGCGCACCTCCAGGTTGGGACGGGTGAGCGCCGGTCGCAGGTAGGCGTCGGCGGCGCTGAAGCGCCGCCCGTTCTGCTGGGTGACCTGGAACATCGAGGCGCCGTCCTGCTCAGGACCGTTGTAGTCGGCGATGCGCGGGATCCCGGCGGCCTCGCTGGCCGCGAGCAGTCGCGCGCTCATCGGTCGCGGCGAGCGCTGCTCGGCGACGTGCAGCGGGCCGCCGGCGCCGTGGTAGGCCGAGGCGCCGCGGACGTTGTCCTCGGAGCGCTTGAAGTAGGGGAGCACGTCGGCGTAGCCCCAGCCGGGGGCGCCCTGCGCCTCCCAGCCGTCGTAGTCGAGTGGACGCCCGCGGACGTAGAGCATCGCGTTCATCGAGCTGGAGCCCCCGAGCGCCTTGCCGCGCGGAATGTACAGCCGGCGCCCGTCGACGTGTGGCTCGGGCTCGGTCGCGAAGTCCCAGTCGAGCTTCGTGTGGAACTGTTCGGGGAACGCTGCCGGAATCTTGATCTTCAGCGAGCGGTCCGCGCCACCGGCCTCGAGCAGCAGCACCCGTACGGACGGATCCTCCGAGAGCCGGTTGGCGAGCACGCAGCCGGCGGAACCGGCTCCCACGATTATGTAGTCGTACACGGGCTGCCTTTCTCTCGGCGCACCCTAAGCACTCACGACAGGGGCTGGCTTTGGCAGTGGCGCGAAGCGGTACTCGGCTGCGTCCAGGCGCGCGGTCCGCTCGAGGTACTCGCGCATGTAGCCGGGCCAGTTGGTGACGATCCGGCCGTTCTCGTCGCGGTACCACGAGTCGCATTGCAGCCACGCGGTACCCGCGAAGCGCGCCTGCAGCTGGCGGTCGCTCGCGGCCTCCACCTCGGCGCGCACCTCGATCGCGCCGGCGCGACGCGCGGTGAGCTGCTCGACGGCCTGGCGGATGTAGCGTGCCTGCGCCTCCAGGTAGACGATGATCGAGCCGCCCGAGGTGTTCGTGTTGGGTCCGTACATGACGAACATGCTGGGAAAGCCCGGCACGCACATGCCGAGGTGCGCGTGCGCGCCGCGCGACCAGTGCTCGTGCAGCTCGACGCCGCCTGAGCCGGTGATGCGCATCGGGAACATGAAGTCGGTGCTCTTGAAGCCGGTCGCCCAGATCACGCAGTCCAGGGCGTGCTGCGCGCCGCCGGCGGTCTCGATCCCCGTGGGCGTGATGCGCGCGATCGCATCGGTGACCAGCTCGACGTTCGCTCGCGCGAGCGCCGGCAGGTAGTGCGAGCTGAAGAGGATGCGCTTGCAACCGAACGTGTAGTCGGGCCACGCCTTCTCGCGAAGCCCCCGGTCTTTCAGCTGTGAACGCATGAAGCCGGCGGAGCGCGCGGCGGCGAGCCGCCCGACGCTGCGGGGGTGGCGGATCGCGAGAGTCAGCGACTCGGTGTACTCGAACACGAACCTGCGCCGCGCCGCTTGCAGGCCCGGGACGCGTTCGATCACGGCTCTGATCGCCGAGTTGTAGCGGCGGTTGCGCCGCGGCAGGAACCAGTTGCCGGTGCGCTGGAACACCGTCAGGCGCTTCACCACGGGCGCGATCTCAGGCACGAACTGCACGGCGCTCGCCCCTGTGCCGATGACCGCCACGCGCTTGCCTTCGAGCGGATAGTCGTGGTCCCATTCGGCCGAGTGGAAGCTGTGTCCGGCAAAGCTCTGTGCGCCCTCGATGTTCGGGCGCGAGGGCCGGCCGAGCTGTCCCGTGGCGATGATCAGCACGTCGGCCTCGTGGCTCGGACCGCCGGCGGTCTGCACGCTCCAGCGGCAGCGCTCCGCGTCCCACGCACAGGCGGTCACGGTTGTGTCGGTCTGGACCAGACGGTCAACTCCGTTTGCGCGCGCGACACCGTCGAGGTACGCACGGATCTCCGCCTGCGGCGAGCACAACCGGGACCAGTCGCGCCGCTGCGCGAAGGAGAACGAGTACAGGTGACTGGGCACGTCGCACGCGGCGCCGGGGTAGCTGTTGTAGAACCACGTGCCGCCGAGCTCGGGAGCCTTCTCGAGGATCTTGACGTTCGTGATCCCATGCCTGCGCAGCTCGATCGCGGCGGCGATCCCGCCGAAGCCAGCGCCCACGATCAGCACCTCGAGCGTGCGGCTCGCGGGCTGCTGTGGACCGACCGCTACGGCGGACATGCGACTCCTCCTGCTGGGGCTCGAATCTTCTGGGTCAACCTTATGCCGGGTGCGCCTGGAATGTCGCGCGCAGCCACGCGGCGGCGTGTGGGATCTCCCTGGGATCGATGTGGTGCCCGGCCTGTGACTCGCGGTAATCGACCTGCAGGCCGGCGTCGCGCAGCCGACTGGCGGCCTCGTGCGCGAACTCGACGGGGATCACCTGGTCCTGTGTCCCGTGCGCGATGAACACGCGCACGCTGGTGCGCTGCGCGAGCTGCGGCTCCCAGCCCTCGACCGTGGGGATGAAGCCGGAGAACGCGAGGATCCCGCGCGGGGCCGGGCGCTCGGCGTCGAAGCCGAGCACGTAACTCATCACCGTGCCCATCGAGAAGCCGCCGAGCACCGTCTGCTGTGCTGTCAGGCCGGTCCTCTGCCACAGCTCGTCGTGCAGTTCGGCGAGCGCGCGCCTGGCGGCTGAGAACGTGTCAGGGTTGGGGTAGCCGACCTGCGGCACCAGGTACCAGTGATACCCGGGCGAGCCGGGCAAGCTCAGCGGCGCGCGCGGCGTGACGACGTGCAGCCGGCGCTCGGGATCGAGCACGTCGGCCAGCGTCAGCAGGTCGGCCTCGTCCGCGCCGCGCCCGTGGTGCAGGATCAGCAGGCCCTCCGCCTCGCCGCCGGCTGGGCGCTCGCGATATATCAGTGCGCTCATGCGGTTGCCCGGCGCGTCTGTGGGCTCGGCATCGCGGGGTCTACGCCGTCACCTTTGCGGGCTCCTCGCGCGGTATGTACGGCGCCAGCTCGCGGCGGGCGATCGAGAGCTTGTGCACCTCGTCGGGGCCGTCGGCGAGCCGCAGCGTGCGCAGGTGCGCGTAGGCGGAGGCGAGCCCAAAGTCTTCGGTCACACCGCCGCCGCCGTGGACCTGGATCGCGCGGTCGAGCACCTTCAGCGCGACGTTCGGCGCCGCGACCTTGATCGCCGCGATCTCCGTGCGCGCGTGCCGGTTGCCGACCGTGTCCATCATCCACGCCGCCTTCAGCGTCAACAGGCGCGCCATCTCGATCTCGATGCGCGACTCCGCGATCCAATCCTGGATGTTGCCGCGCATCGCGATCGGCTGGCCGAACGTCACGCGCGAGACCGCGCGCCTGCACATCTGTTCGAGCGCGCGCTCGGCGGCGCCGATCGCGCGCATGCAGTGATGGATGCGGCCGGGACCGAGGCGTGCCTGGGCGATCATGAAGCCGTCGCCCTCCTTGGAGATCACGTTGCTCACCGGCACGCGCACATCCTCGAACAGGATTTCCCCGTGGCCGTCCTGGTCGGTGTAGCCGAACACCGGCAGGTTGCGCAGCACCGTCACCCCGGGCGTGTCCAGCGGCACGAGCACCTGGCTCTGCTGCGTGTATGTCGGCGCGTCGGGCTGGGTCTTGCCCATCACGATCATGATCCGGCAGTGGGGGTGGAACACGTTCGTGATCCACCACTTGCGGCCGTTGAGCACGTATTCGTCACCGTCGCGTTCGATGCGAAGCGCGATGTTGGTCGCGTCTGAGCTCGCGACGTCGGGCTCGGTCATCGCGAACGCCGAGCGGATCTCTCCCTCCAGCAGCGGCGTCAGCCAGCGGTCCTTCTGCTCGTCTGTGCCGAACTGGTGCAGCACCTCCATGTTGCCGGTGTCGGGCGCCGAGCAGTTGCACGCCTCTGAGGCGATCCGCGAGCGCCCGAGGATCTCGGCCAGCGGCGCGTAGTCGCTGTTCGACAGGCCGGCGCCGTGCTCCTCGTCGGGCAGGAACATGTTCCACAGGCCCGCCTCGCGGGCGAGCCGCTTCAGCTCCTCCATGATCGGCGGCTGGAAGTGCGGGTCGCCGGACTCGCGCAGCTGGCGCTCGTACACGTCCTCCGCGGGGTAGACGTGCTCATCCATGAACGCCGTCAGGCGCTCCTTGAATTCAGAACAGCGCGGGCTCGGCTCGAAGTCCATTGGGTCCTCTCCCTCGGTGGCGGGCGGCGGTGTGGGTAGTCGTTGGGCACCTGCTTCGAGAAGATCGGCACGTCCGGATGCGTCCCTGGACGCTGCGCTGGATCGCCACGCGCCGGCTTGACCGTGCTACCAGCACGGTCTTCACCGTCCCGCGTCGCCCAGCTTGGTCCAGGAACGCCCCGGCCGCACCGCCTTTCTCGAAACAGGTGCCTAGGATCATCGCCGATGAGCAAAGACGACGCCTACAGCGCCGCCGGGGTCGACTACGACGCGCTCGACGCCGGCAAGCGCCTGGCGATGGCCAAGGCGCTGTCGACCTCTTCGCTGCTGGCGGCGCGCGGCGGGCGCGCGCTCGACGCCTCGCGTGGCGAGCCCGCGTTCGTGTTCGAGCTCGGCGCGCAGACGCTCGCGTTCGTCGTCGAGGGGCTGGGCACCAAGTCTGTGATCGCCCGCCACGTGCTCGAGGAGCAGGGGATCGACTGCTTTGCGGAGGTCGCCTACGACACCGTCGCGGCGATCGTCAACGACCTCTGCTGCGTCGGCGCGCTGCCGCTGGTGGTAAACGCGTACTTCGCCACCGGCGCCTCGGAGTGGTACCGGCGGAGCGAGCGCTCGGCGTCGCTGCTCGAGGGCTGGCGCAGCGCGTGCGCCGACGCGGGCTGTGTGTGGGGCGGGGGCGAGTCGCCGTCGCTCCCGGGGATGCTCGCCGAGCAGGACATCGAGCTTGCCGGTGCGGCCGTCGGTGCCGTCCCCGAGGGGCGCCGAGCGATCCTCGGCGAGCGTCTCGCGGCGGGCGATGAGATCGTGCTCGTCGCCTCCAGCGGGCTGCACGCCAACGGCGCGTCGCTCGCGCGCAGCGTCGCCTCGCGGCTTCCCGACGGCTACGCGACCAAGCTCGGCGGCGCGACGCTCGGCGAGGCGCTGCTGGAGCCCTCGGTGATGTACGTCCCGCTGGTGGCGGAGCTGCTCGAGCAGGACGTGCCGCTGACCTACCTGAGCCACGTCACCGGCCACGGCCTGCTCAAGCTGATGCGCCCTGACAAGCCGCTGCGCTATCGCATCGAGCGCCTGCCCGAAGTGCCCCCGGTCCTGAGCTACCTCGTCGCACAGGCGCGTATGGATTCGCAGTCGGCGTACTCGACCTTCAACATGGGGGCGGGCTTTGCCATCTACTGCAGCGCGGGCGCCGGTGCACGGATCGTCGAGATCGCGGACAGCCTCGGGCTCGACGCGCTGCTCGCAGGGAGCGTCGAGGAGGGGCCGAGGGAGGTCATCCTCGAGCCCGTCGGCGTGCGCTTCGGCGGAGAGCAGCTCGAGCTGTCCGTGACTCAGCAGTAACGCTCAGGCTCAGGCTCAGTGTTTGCGATGCCGCCGCTTCGCCCGGGAGTCCGCCAGAGCTCTGCCGAATACGCTCTGCGATCCAACAGTCACAACTTGAACACAACAGGCTGGACATATAAGGTTTGCGCCAGAAACTCGCCAATGTTCCACTGCGAACCCGCAGGGATCTCGATGTCGCCGGACCGGCATGGTTCCGGATCTACCCGGATCGAGGCGGACCTGTCCATCAAAAGAGGGAGAGAACCTGATGCGCAGAGCATCGACCTGTCTTGCCGTCCTCGGCTTGGCGCTGCTGGCCGTACCTGGAGTCGCCTCGGCGTTGCCGACCGTCAAGTTCAAAGCGGAAGCGGTGCCGATCCCCGGCTTCCCCCACACCGGCAACATCCTCGGCGCAGGCACTGCATTGAAGGCTGAATACGAAATCGCGGGCACCGAATACCTCGGCTCGCCGCCGCCGGTCATCGGCGTCAACTTTTACCTGCCCAGCGGATCGAAACTGCATCCCACCGGCTTCCCGACCTGCACCAAGGCCACGCTCGAACAGTTCGGTCCGATCAAGTGCCCCAAAGGCTCGGCGGCCGGTCCGATCGGCACGGTTCTCGGCTTCGTGACCTTCGGCGGCGAACGCGTCGAAGAGACCGCGGAACTGTCCTCGTTCTACGCGCCGGGCGGCGGCTTCCTGTTCTTCACCGACGGCCACTCGCCGGTGTCGCTCGAAATCATCGCTCCCGGCCACTACAAGAACTTCACCGGTGGCGGCGGCTTCGGGCCCGAGCTGATCACGCAGGTGCCGCTCGTCGCGAGCGTGCCCGGCGCGCCGTACGCGTCGGTCAAGACGATCAACGTCAAGGCTGGCTCGGCATACAAGTCAGGCGGGAAAACGATCTACTACGGACGTGTCCCGACGAAGTGTCCGAAAGGCGGCTTCCCGCTGAAGACCGAAGTGATCTTCGCGGAAAACGGCGAAGAATCGAAACCCGAGACCGCGACGGCTTTCTACAAGGCGCCGTGCCCGCGCAAGTAGCGGGAACTGCAGGGTTTGCGCCATTGAGGGCGTAAGCTCGACTACAGGCAAGGCTCGAGGGGCGACCCCGTCGAAGACGGTGGGGTCGCCCGCTCGTTGTAAACGCAAGGAAGGATTGGGTTGAGGACGGAGATCGTGGGGTGGAGGAGATGGGCTGCTGGCCTTGCAGGCGCGGCCTGCGTCGCCGCGCTCGTGGCCGTCGTGCTGCTGGCGACAGCCGCCGGGGGCTCCAACGGCTCCTACTCGGTGCGTGCGATCTTCGACGACGCCGGCAATCTGATCTCGGGTGAGAACGTGAAGATCGGCGGCGTCAAGGTTGGAACCGTGGGCGCGGTGACGCCGACTCCGCAGGGCAAGGCGGCGATCGTGCTCAACATCGAAAACCCGGGCTTCAAGGACTTCCGCGCCGACGCCAGCTGCACGATCCGCCCGCAGTCGCTGATCGGGGAGAAGTACGTCGATTGCCTGCCGACGCAGCCGCGCGTGGAAGGCGCGCCGCTGCCGCCGCCGCTGCACCAGATCCGCCACGGCGAAGGCTCCGGTCAGTACCTGCTCCCCGTGCAGAACACCTCGAGCCCGGTGGACGTCGACCTCCTGGGCGACATCAACCGGCTGCCCGAACAACAGCGGTTCACGATCATCCTCAACGAACTCGGCGCCGGCCTCGCCGGGCGCGGCAGCGACCTCAGCGAAGTCATCAAGCGTGCCAGCCCGGCGCTTCAGGAACTCGACAAGGTGCTGCAGATCCTCGCCAACGAGAACCACGTGCTCGCGAAACTGGCGGTCGACTCCGACAAGGCCTTGCAGCCACTGGCGAAAGTCAGCTCGCGCGTCGCCGACTTCATCGTGCAGAGCAATACCGTGGCGCAGGCTGGCGCCGCCACGCGCGGCGCCCTCGCGCGCAACCTCGCGCTGTTCCCGCCGTTCCTCGAACAGCTCGGCCCCGCGCTGGAACGCGTCGGCGCCTTCGCCGAACAGACGACGCCGACGTTCGCCGCGCTGAAAGTCGCCGCGCCCGGACTCAACCAGGCGTTCACGAGCATTCCGGCGTTCTCGAAGAGCTCGGAAAAGTTCTTCGTGAACCTGGGACAGACCTCGAAAGTCTCGGGCCCGGCGCTCGTCGGTGTGAGACCGCTGCTCAAACACCTCGAAGCCCTCGGCAAGTCCGCCGTGCCGTTCACGACCAACTTCTCGCAGCTGTTCGAAAGCCTGCGCAACACCGGTGGCCTCGAGCGGATCATGGACTTCGTCTTTCTCGGCACGAGCTCGGCCAACGGCTACGACGCGCTCGGCCACTTCCTGCGCGCCGAGGGTGTCGGCAATACCTGTCTCAAATACGAAATCAAGCCCTCGACTGAGGTGAATTGCCGGCGCAAGCTGTTCAGCAACTCCGGCACCGCCGCGAGCGCCGGCAACGCCCCGAACGCTTCGGCGGCGAGCGTCGGAAGCGGAACGAGCGTGCTGATGGCGCGCACACTCGCGGTGCTCAAAGGCGCGACGCCGGCACAGGCGCTCGCGAAATACCCGGGCCCGACGACGACGAGCGCGGGCGAAGCAGCCGCACCGAGCCTGACGAGCGACGCGACCGCGCCGAGCGCGGCGCCCGTCGGCGGCTCGACCGCCGGCACCACCTACTACACGCCCGCGAGCGAAGGCTCGGAAGCCGATGGCCTGCTGCTCAAATACCTGCTCGGCAGCGAATGACACGATGACCCGATGCCCCGCCCTCCTATACCTGCTGCCCGCGCTGACCGCCGGCGCACTCGCGCTGGCCGCCCCGGTCGTCCAGGCGGACGAAACGAGCACCACGACGACGCCCGCGACGCCATCGCCGCCAGCCGCCACGGAAACGCAGACCGGCCCTGCGGCGAGCGAAGCGCCGGCGCCGACGAGCAGCACGTCCGGCTCGCCCGAAGGCGCTGCGGCGGAAGCGCCGCCACAGGTCCAGGCCGAGCACGCGCAGGGTACGAGCGCGAGCGGCTCAGCGACCGCCCACGCCAAGCACAGGTCCTCGAGCGCGGCGCCAGGCGGCACCGCAGGCGCAGCCCCGGAAGGCGCCGCGGGCGTGCGCGCCAAGAAGCCCGCCCCGGCGCCCTCGTCGCTGACGCCGTCGCTGCCGCTGAACCTGCGCTCGTCGATCTTCGGGGTGCCCGCGTTCTTCATCGAAAGCTTCCAGATCCCGCCGTTCCTGCTGCCGATCTTCCAGGCCGCCGGCACCGCGTACGGGATCCCGTGGCAGGTGCTGGCGGCGATCAACGAGGTCGAGACCGACTACGGGCGCGATCTCAGCGTCTCGAGCGCCGGCGCCGAGGGCTGGATGCAGTTCCTGCCGTCCGAGTGGGCGCAGTACGGCGTCGACGCCAACGGCGACGGCTTCGAGGACCCGTACAACCCGGCGGACGCGATCTTCGCCGCGGCCAGGTACCTGAGCGCCGCCGGGGGCGACACGAACGTCAAGGCGGCCGTCTTCTCCTACAACCACTCGCAGGCGTACGTCGAATCGGTGATGCTGCGCGCGCAGCTGCTCGGTGGCACACCCTCGGAACTGCTCGGCGCGATCACCGGCCTGACCGAGGCGCGCTTCCCGGTGCACGCGGCCTCGCACTACAACGACGGCTTCCCGACCGTCTCCGCCGGCGGCTCGAAGCCGACGACGCTCGTCGGTACCACGATCTACTCGCAGGCGGGAGCGCCGGTGATCGCGGTGCAGGACGGCGAAGTCGTCCAGGTGGGCGACTCGCCTGCGCTCGGTCGCTTCGTGACGCTGCGCGACGCCTATGGGAACACCTACGTGTACGCGGAGCTCGGCGACATCGCGTCGGTGTACCCCGTGCTCGAGCCACACGTCCACACCGCGCCCAGTCCACGCGTCGCGCCGCGCGCCAGCGAACAGACGCCGAGCGGCCCGGCGACGGCGGGCGCGCAGCCACGCTCGCCGCTGAGCGAGGGCGCCGCGATCTCCGGGCTCGCACTCGGCGCCGCCGCGGGCCTGGAAGCGGACCCCGCGCCGACGCCGAGCGCGCCGACCACCACGCGGGTGCCGGCCCCGCGGAAGGCGACCGCCAACGTGCGCGTCTTCACCGAAGGCGCCGACGACGTCTACCTGCATCCGCTGGTGCCCGGCGTGCAGGTGATCGCGGGCACGGTCCTCGGCCACGTCGGCGCCGGCACAACCGCTGGTGCGCAATCCGGCGGCGAGGAAGCCGCCCCACACATCGTCTTCCAGATGCGTCCCGCGGGCAGCGGAGCGCCGCTGATCGACCCGAAGCCGATCCTCGACGGGTGGGTGGCGCTCGAAGACACCTCGATCTTCCGGGCAAAGGGTGAGAACCCATTCCTCGCCACCTCGCCGACGGTGGGGCAGGTTCTGCTCGAGTCAAAGCAGCAGCTCGAGCCGCAGGTGCTGCACGGTGGCGGCGTCCGGCTGGGCGGCTGCGCGCGTCAGGACGTGCAGGAGGGAAGGGTGGACAAGCGCGTGCTCGCGATGCTCGAGTACCTGTCGGTGTCGGGCCTGCGGCCGACGGTCTCCGGTCTGCCCTGCGCGTCCAGGACGCCGGCGGCGCTCGCGGCCAACGCTCCCGCGAGCGCAAGTGCCGCCGCCGTCGACATCACCGCCGTCAACGGGGTGCCGGTCGCCGGTCACCAGGGAGCGGGCTCGATCGCGGACACGACCGTGCGCAAGCTGCTGATGCTGCAGGGGCTCGCGAGGCCAAAGCGGATCGTGAGCATGATGAGCTACCCCGGCGCGGCCGCCGCGCACACGAGCCCGAACGCCAGCGACGCGATTCACGTGAGCTTCGGCGCGCTCGGCGCGGGCGGGGCGCGGGCGGCCGCGCAGTCGACCGCGGGGCTCACCCCGAGCGAGTGGATCGAGCTGCTCGACCGCCTCGGCGAGATCCCCGACCCGACGGTCGGCAGCGGGCACTCGAGCGCCGCGATCCCAGACGGCGCCGGCGCCTCGAGCACGACCCAAGAAGGACAGGCGCATGGCGACGACTAGCCCGCCCACACCGCCAGCGGCACCGCCGCCACCGCCGCCGAGCGGCCCGCCTGCCCCGGATGCCCGCGTCAAGGCGCCGCGGACCGGACCGGTGCGGATCATCGCGCTCGGAGCCCTGGCGCTGGTGGTGCTGATCGTCGCCTATCTCGTGTTCGGCGGCTCGAGCGGCGCGAACTACAAGCTGATCTTCACCGAAGCCGACCAGCTCGTCAGGGGCGACCTGGTCGAGGTCGCCGGCACGCCGGTGGGCAGCGTCAAGGACATCGCCCTGACGCCCGACTTCAAGGCGGAAGTCACGATTCACGTGAACGGATCGCTCGTGCCGCTGCACGTGGGGACCGTCGCTCAGGTACGTGTTCCGTCGTTGACGACCGTCGCCAACCGCTATATCGAGCTGTCGCTTGGGCCGAACAGCAACCCTGCCTACCGGACCGGCGCGACGCTGCCGGCGAGCGCGACGCGAGAAGTGACCGACCTCGACGCGCTGTTCAACACGCTGAACCCGAAGACGCGCAAGGGCCTGCAGGGCTTCATCCAGGGGACCGCCGAACAGTTCGCCGGACAGGGGCGCAACCTGCGCGCCTCGACCGAATACTTCCCGCCGGCGCTGACCTCGACCGACCACTTCATCCACCAGCTGACGCTCGACCAGCCGGTCTTCACGCACTTCCTGATCGAAACCGCGAAGGCCGTGACCACGATCGGCGCCCGCCAGGAATCGGTGGCCGACCTGGTCGAAAACCAGAACACGACCTTCCGGGCGATCGGCTCCGAGCAGACCGCGCTCGCACAGGGCCTGAAAAAGCTGCCTGTGACCCTCAACCAGGGCAACAAGACGTTCGCCGAACTCCCCGCGACGTTCGCCGCGTTGACCGCGCTCGTGAACGCGTCGAGGCCGACGACCAAGCCGCTGACCGTGCTGCTCGAACGGCTGCGGCCGCTGCTGAGCACCGCGACCCCGGTCGTGCACAACTTCAGCGAAGTGTTCAGCCGCCCCGGGCCCAACAACGACCTGACCGACCTCGCGAACGCGCTGCCGGCGCTCGCAAAGCAACTCACGACGGCCTCGCCGATCAGCGTGACGGCACTGAAGGAAACGGTCCCGATCAGCGCCGTGTTCGGACCCTATTCGCCCGATCTCGCGGGCACGCTGCGCACATTCGGCGCGGGCGCGGGCTACTACGACGCCGACGGCCACTACGTCCACGTCAACGGCGTCTTCCCCGATTTCAAGGTCGGCGAACACGAAGCGCTCACCCCGGCGGCCACCGCGCCACAGGCGCTCGAAGGCCTCGCCACCGGACAGCTGCGCCGCTGCCCCGGAACGGCAACCCAGCCGACAGCGGACGGATCCTCGCCGTTCGTCGACGGTGAAATGCTCAGCTGCGACCCGTCGGAGCTCCCATGAACCGGCGTCGCAGCTCACTGGCCGCAAGCCCGCTGCTGATCGGCGCGATCACGACGCTGATCGTCGTCGTCGCGGTGTTCCTCTCCTACAACGCCAACAACGGCCTGCCGTTCGTGCCGACGTACAACATCAAGGTCGAACTGCCCGAGGCCGCCGGCCTGCAGCCCTCCAACCAGGTGCGGATCGCCGGCACGCGTGTGGGGCTCGTCAGCTCGATCAAACCGCATCAGAACCCGCACACCGGACGCGTCACCGCGATCGCCGAACTCCACCTCGAAAAGAAAATCGAGCCGTTGCCGGCGAACACGAAGGCGATCGTGCAGTCGGTCTCGACCGTCGGTCTGAAGTACCTGGAACTCCAGAAGGGCAGCTCGAGCCAGACGCTGAAGGCCGGTCACACGATCCCGATCTCCCAGACGCGCGAACCCGTGAACATCGAAGAACTCTTCAACATGTTCAACAAGCCGACGAGGACGGCGATCAAGATCAACAGCAACAACTTCGGCGACGGCCTCGCCGGGCGCGGTCTCGGCCTGAACAACACGATCGCGGAACTGCGCCCGCTCGTGATTCACGCGATCCCGGCGCTGCACAACCTCGCGCTGCCGGCGACCGGGCTGCACGAGCTGTGGGTCGCGCTCGACCGCGTCGCCTCGCAGTCGGCGCCCGTCGCGCAGCAGCAGGCCGAATATTTCACCAACCTCGACACGTTCTTCAAGGCGTGGGCGAGCGTGGCCCCCTCGATCGAAGCCGCCAACAAGGGTGGTCCGGCGTCGCTTGAACAGGCGATCTACTCGCTCCCCCACGAGGCGCCCTTCTACGAGAACGCCGCCGAGTTCATGCACCTGCTGCGTCCCAGCGCGGAATCGCTGCGTACGGTCGCGCCGCAGCTCGGACACGCCTTCAGCGTCGGCGCGAGGAACCTCGCCGCCGCGACCGCGCTGAACACGAAGCTCGCCGAATCCTCACAGGCGCTCGAGGAATTCGCGCACAACCCCGTGGTCACGCTCGCCTTCGAAGACTTCACCGAAACGCTCGAAATCGGCAACCCGCTGCTTGCGGGGATCGCGCCCGAGCAGGTCAACTGCAACTACTGGACCCTCGCGTTCCGCAACCTCGCGAGCCTCGAGTCCGAGAGCGTCGGCGTGGGCACGCTCGCTCGCGCCAGCACGCTGCTCTCTCCGATCGGTCCCAACAACGAGGGCTTCCCGTCGGCGGTACCGGCGAACGGTCCGGACATCGAAAAGGCATCCCCGACAACCTCGGAAATCGTCAAAAACAACCACCTGCATTACAACCCCTACCCGAACACGACAGCGCCTGGCCAGCCTGATGTATGCGAAGCGGGCAACGAGACCTATGTGCCGGGGCAGTTGACCGTCGGCAACCTGCCCGCGAGCGACGTGACGAACAACCGCGAAATCACGAACCGAGAAGACAACCTGCTCGGCGATAAGTATCCCGAAGCGACGCTCAAGGCCCTCGGACTCGCCAAGGCACCGAGCAAGTCAAAGACGAAGAGCAACGCGAAGGGGAAGGGCGCATGAAACGCCCGCGCTTCTTCGGCCGACGCAGTCGCGTCGCGGTCGTGGACCTGCAGCGCGCGCATCCTGTCCGCGCTGGGATCGTGCTGCTCGTGCTGATCGCGATCGCCGTGTACTTCGGCTTCACCAAGCACGTCCCGTTCAAACACGGCTTCCGTCTGAAGGCGCAGTTCGCGACGGCGGTCGACATCCAGCCGAAGTCGCCGGTGCGGATCGCAGGCGTCACCATCGGTCAGGTCACGACGATCTTGCGCGACGGCAACACCGGCCTCGTGAACATGGAAATCGAACCCCGCGGGCTGCCGATCCACACCGACGCGACGGTGAAGGTCCGTCCGCGCCTGTTCCTGGAAGGGAACTGGTTCGTCGAACTGCAGCCAGGCTCCCCCTCGGCGAAGGCGGTCTCCTCCGGCTACACGATCCCCACCACCCAGACTTCTGATCCGGTGCAACTCGACCAGGTGCTCGACGCCCTCAACACCGACACGCGCGCCAACCTGCAGAGCTTCCTGATCAACTACGGCGAAGCGCTGACAGCCAAGCCGACCGCGAAAGAGGACGCCGAACAGGAACCCGAAGTGCGCGGGGTCAACGCGGCGCAGGCGCTGAACAAAGTCTACGCGCGTGGCGCGGCGCCGCTGCGCGGCGGCGCGATCGACGCCCAGGCGATCACCGGCACCGAACCGAACGACCTGTCGGAGCTGATCGCGAGCATCGGCAAGGTCACCTCCGCGCTGAACGTCCACGAACAGGACCTCAGCGAACTGTTCCCGAACTTCAACACGTTCTTCGCAGCGCTTGCGTCCCAGTCCGCCGGCCTGAAAACGCTCGTCGCGCAGCTGCCCGCAACGCTGACGAACGTCGATCAGGGTCTCGCTGGCCTCGACGAATCGTTTCCGCCGACGCGCGCCTTTGCGCACGACATCCTCCCGGGCGTGAAAAACACGAACGAGACGGTCGCCGCGACGCTGCCGTGGATCGAACAGGTCCAGGCCTCGCTGGCACCGAGCGAGCTCGGCGGCGTGGCAAAGGGCCTGCAGGCCTCGATTCCGACGGTCGCGAAGCTGACCGCCGAACAGACGCCGCTCTACAAGCAGACCCAATCGTTCAACGAATGCATGACGAAGGTCATCTACCCGGCCGGCAACACCAAGATCCAGGACGGCAACAGCACGACCGGCGTCGAAAACTACAAGGAATTCTGGTACAGCCTCGTTGGCCTCGACAGCATCGGGCAGGGCTTCACCGGCAATGGGCCAGCGGTCAGGTTCCTCGTCGGCAACAGCGGGCAGACGCTCAAGTCGCCGCCGGTCTCGATTGCAGGCACCCACGTAAAGGGCGAACCGCTGCTCGCACATTCACCACTGCCGCCGCTCGGCACGCGGCCGGCGTATCCCGCCGAAGAGCCGCCATATCAGCCGCTCGTGCCGTGCGCCAAGCAGGCGCTGCCGAACTTCAACGGGCCGCTCTCGCAGGGCCCCGCCGACGGGAGCGGGCAGGGATGAACCCGACCGAGGGTCACGAAGGCGGCCTCAGTGTCCGCGACCAGATCGAGCGCTACCGCTCCTCGTTCATCGCCGTCGTGATCATGGTCGCGCTGGCGGCGGTCGTGGGCGGCTACATCCTCGCGCACGAGAACCTCAAGCTCCCGAGCTGGGTGCCGGTGCTCGGGCACAACTACTTCACGCTCGAGGGCGAATTCCAGACCGCCCAGGCGGTGACTCCCGGCCAGGGACAGGCGGTCACGATCGCCGGCGCCAAGATCGGCGAAATCGCGAGCGTCGAGCTGCGCAACGGGGCTGCGCTCGTGACGATGAAAGTCAAACCCGAATACGCCAAGTACATCTACCGCAACGCGACGATGCTGCTGCGCCCAAAGACGCAGCTGCAGGACATCACGATCGAGGTCAACCCGGGCACGCCCTCCGCGGGAAAACTGCACAGCGGTGAGGTGATCCCGCAGTCCCAGACGGCCCCGAACATCGACTTCGACCAGTTCCTCGCGGGACTCGACGCCGAAACGCGCGCCTACCTGCAGGAGCTGCTCGCCGGCCTGGGGATCGGACTGAAGGACAATGGGCCGGCGCTGTCCGCGGCGCTGAAGCGCTTCGACCCGACCGCCCGCTACACCGAAGAGATCGCCCAGCAGCTCGAAATCCGCCACGCCAACGTCGCGCGCTCGATCCACAACTTCCGGGTGCTGGTGCAGGCGCTCGGTGGCAAGGATCAGCAGCTCTCGCAGCTGGTAGATGCCTCAAACGCCGTGTTCGCCACGTTCGCCAAAGAGGACGCGAGCTTCAAGAAGACGCTCGCGCTGCTGCCAGGCGCGCTGCACAAGACCGGCGTGGGGCTGGGCAAGCTGGCAACGGCGACGCACGTGCTGACGCCGACGCTGCGCGATCTCGAGCCGTTCGCGCGCGCTCTCGGCCCGGCCAACGAAGCGACGCGCAAGCTCGCGTTGAAGACCACGCCGATCATCAAGAACGAGGTCCGTCCGTTCGCGAAGGAAATCCTGCCCGTCGTCAACGAACTGGGCCCATCGACACAGAACCTCGCGCAGGCGCTGCCGAAACTCGCGGCCGCGTTCTCCGTGCTCAACGAATTCTTCAACGAGATCGCCTACAACCCCGGTCCGAGCAAGGGCGGCTTCCTGTTCTTCCTCGACTGGGGCAACCACAATCTCAACAGCGTGCTCAGCACCGCCGACGCGCACGGCGTGCTCGGCCGCACCGTCGTGTACTTCAACTGCGAAATCCTGAAAATCTTCAAGTCGGTCCAGGCGGTCAACCCGAACGTCAACCTGCTGCTGAGCCTGCTCAAGCCGCCGAGCAAGCAGGAGTGCGTGAGCCAGGGCATCCTGAAAGAAGGTGCGAGCGCAGCGGCGAGCGCCCACGGCCACACCAAGGCGCCGGCAAGCGGTCCCTTCTCGAGCCTCGGTCAGAGCGCGTTTGGAGGCAAGGGCTGAGATGCAAAAGCGCGCTCCCACCCTCGGCAACCTGCTCGTGATCATCCTGTTCGTGCTCAGCTGCTTCGCGCTGCTGATGTTCCTGTGGGAGTCCTTCGGCGGGCCGCTGCCGCTGAAACCCAAGGGCTATCGCTTCACGGTGGCGTTCCCGCGCTCGTTCTCTCTGGCTGAAGAGTCGGACGTGCGCATCAGCGGCGTCGAAGTCGGGCACGTCGTCTCGCTGAAGCTGAACAACGAAGGGCGCACCGAAGCGACCGTCGAACTCAACGGGCGCTACGCGCCGATTCGCGAGGACATGCACGCGATTCTGCGCACGAAGACGATTCTCGGCGAGACCTACATTCAGCTGATCCCGGAGGGCAACAGCGGACCGCGTCTCGAGGACGGCGATCGGCTCCCGAACAGCCAGGTCGAACCGTCGGTCACGCTCGACGACATCCTCTCGGCGTTCGATCCGAAGACCAGAGCCGACTTCCAGCTCTGGCAGGAGGAAGTCGCCAAGGGGATCGCCAACCGCGGCGAAGACATCAACGCGTCCTTCGCGCAGCTCGAACCGTTCGTCGAACACGCCAACCAGCTGGTGACGCTGCTCGACGAGCAGGAAGGGGCGGTGAAAGCGCTCGTGCACAACACGGGCGTCGTCTTCAATGCGCTCGCGAGCCGCGATCACCAGCTCGAAGGCTCGATCGAAAACGGCGAGCGCACCTTCCACGCCGCCGCCGAAGCCAGCCAGGCCTTCGCCGAAGCCTTCCATGCGCTGCCGACGTTCGAGCACAACTCGACGGTGGCGCTCAAGGAAACCGATCGCTTCGCCGCGATCGCGAACCCGTACTTCAAGGAATTCCAGCCGACCGAGCGCCAGCTCTCGGCGCTGCTGCAGACGGCCAAGCCGTTCGCGCCGCAGTTCAACAGCTTCCTCACCGCGCTCGGGCCGTTGACGAAGGCCGCCAACAAGGGCCTGCCCGATCAGAAGAAGGCGCTCGAACTCTCCGTCCCCATCCTCGAAAACTTCCGTCCGGTGCTGCACAACCTCGATCCGTTCCTGCAGTATCTCGGCGAGTACCTGCCGGAGGTGCAGTCGTTCTTCGCCAATATCACGGCCGCCGCCGAGGGAACGGAAGAAAGCAGTGACTTCCCCGCCTCCGAGCACGCGCCCAAGGTGCACGTGCTGACGGCGATGCAGGTGCTCAGCCCGGAAAGCCTCGCGATCTACCCGAAACGGATCGGCACCAACCGCGCCAACGCCTACCCGCACTCCGGCGTCTACGGCTCGCTCGTCAGCGGGCTCCCGGTGTTCAACTCGAGCGCCTGCGCGAACTCCGCACCATCGGTCAGCGGACCGCCCAACGAAATCGTCTCCGAAGAACTCCTCCAGCAGCTCACTCATCCTTCGAACGCCGGAGAATCGCCGCTGGCAAACGAACCGGAAACGGCCAACAGGGTGGCGGCTCCCGGCTGCACCCAGCAGGCGCCGTTCACGTTCAACGGCGAAACCAGCGAGTTCCCACATGTCGTGTATAAAGCTCCCCCAGGCAAATGATGTCTGAGGACGACCGCCACCAGTACCACGCAAGCGACGTCGACCTCGTCGGCGATCCCGACGACGGCGAGTGGTCGATCCGTTGCCTGGACGTGCACAAGCGCCTCGGCGGAGTGCCGGTGCTCGACGGGCTGAACGTCGCGTTCCCCGAGGACAAGATCACCGTCGTGCTGGGGCCGTCCGGCACCGGCAAGAGCGTGCTGATCAAGCACATCATCGGCCTCATGTTCCCCGACTCGGGCGACGTCGTGGTAAAAGGAAAAGTCGTCAAAGAGCTGACGATGCCCCAGCTACTGGAGATGCGGCGCAAGATCGGCGTGCTCTTCCAAGACGGCGCGCTGTTCGGCTCGATGTCGGTGTTCGACAACGTCGCCTTCCCGCTGCGTCAGCACACGGACTACAAGGAGGGCGTGATCGCGCAGCGGGTGCGCGAGCGGCTCAGCGACGTCGGGCTTGCGGATGCGATGGACGATGCACCCTCGCAGCTCTCCGGCGGCATGCGCAAGCGCGCGGGCTTCGCGCGCGCGCTCGTGATGGAACCGGACATCGTGATCTTCGACGAGCCCGACTCGGGTCTGGACCCGGTGCGCACGGCGCTGCTGTGCGACCTGATCCAGGAGATGCACCAGATCCACAAAGGCACCTACATCGTCGTCACGCACAACATCGCCTCGGCGCGCCAGATCGGCGAATACATCGCCGTGCTGTGGCGCGGGCGGATCGTCGAATCGGGCGACGCCGCCAAGATGTTCTCCTCGGAGAACCCCTTCGTGCGCCAGTTCCTCAGCGGCTCCGCCGAGGGGCCGTTGACGATGGATTGAGGGCGACGAAGAAGGAGTGGGATGCCCGTCTACCGGGAGGACCGAGCGGTGCCATCGCTCAGTCGAGCCCGACGGCGGTCGCCGGGCGTGGATTCGACCGTGCGCTGCGCTTGTTGAACGTCGCGAGCGTGACTTCACGTGTATCTCGGTG
>DATHOH010000031.1:0-12967 GCA_035485155.1 Solirubrobacteraceae bacterium | reverse complement strand
CTCAGTCAGATTTACGCGTTCGGCTACTCCGCGACCACCGTCCTGTGGCTGATCTCGGTGTTCGTGCCGAGCCCGGCCCGGGAGGTGCTGTGGGGCGTAGCGATGGCCATCGATCTGGTCTTTCCGACGCGGGCCTGGGCGACGCTCAAGGGACACGCCGTCGACATCTCACACCTGACGGAGCGTTTTGGCACGTTCTTCATCATCGTCCTCGGACAGACGATCGTCGGCGTCGTGTCGGGGGTTGCCGGACTCGAGTTCACGCCCGCGTCGTGGTTCCTGGCAGGCACCTGTTTCCTGGTCGCGCTCTGCCTATGGTGGATCTACTTCGATCTCGCCGATACCTCGGTGGTGGGACGAGGCGCGCTCGGACTGGTCTACGTGTACGCCCACTTCCCGCTGCTGGCCGGCGTTTCCGCGTTCGGCGTCGGGACGAAACTCGCGATCTCCGAAGCGATGCGTCCGGATCTGCCGCCGGCGACGCGCTGGGCGCTGGCGGGCGGGATCGGCGCCTTCGCGCTGGCCTTGGCGGCGGTGCACATCGGAGCCGAGTGGACGAGCATGCGTGACCCCACCTTCGTCAGCCGCAACCTGCTCGTGGTGCTCGCACTCGGCCTGGCGGCGGCCGGCGGCGGGCTGCCGCCACTCCTGTTCGTCGGCGTCCTCGCCCTGGCGGTGCTGGGGCAACTGCTGTTCGAGGCGTTCACGCCCCGCGCGGGCGCCGCCTCGGTCGTTGAACCCGTCGGCCAGCCGTTTGCAATCGGCCCAGGCCGGTCGGCTATCGACTAGCCTTCCCAGACCCGCACGTGGAAGGGTGGCAGAGCGGTTGAATGCACCGGTCTTGAAATCCAGACGGACAGATGTGGGCACCTTCCGCGGGACGTCTGTTTTTTGGCCTTATTGAGCGGTTTTCCGCATGGTTGAGCGGGATTCGCTGCCCGGCGGGTGCGGTGCCGTGTGCGTCCGTTTGCCGCTGGAAACCGCTAGAAACCGCACGATCCGCGGTCGGGCTGGCGCGCGTTTGGCGCGAGCATGGCCCCTGTTGCTTAACGGTTCGAGCTGTCGATAAACGGCGCATCGCGCTCGGCCGCCGAGGGCGCGACAGCGCGGAAGCGAGTGTCTTGCGGTTCCCCGGATGCGCACGTGCACGCCTCTACGGCATCGGCGGCGGCTCCCTTTGTCCCACACCACGCGGGCGTGACGCTAAGACTTCCAGACAGCCGTGGCCTCGGCCGGTGCGCGACCCTGGCAGGCTGTCGCCGGTGCATCTGAGCGCTGCCGCAGAACAGGCCTGGCCTCCGTTCGTACTCGTCAGCGGGCTGCTGCTGATCGGCTTGGTCGCCAATCGGGACGGCCTCTTCGAGCAGGTCGGGCGTTTCCTGCAGGGTCTCGCGGGGCCGCCGGTCGTGCTGCTCGCCGCCTGCCTGCTGCTCGTCGCGGTCGTTACTGCTGTGCTCAACCTCGACACCGCTGTGGTGTTCCTGACGCCTGTATTGGTTCATGCGGCTCGCGGTCGCGGTGTTGATGAGGAGGGATTTCTCTATGGCGCGGTCTATATGGCCAACGCATCCTCGCTCTACCTGCTGGGGTCCAATCTCACAAACCTGCTGGTCCTGAGACATCAGCCGATCTCTGGCGCCACGTTTGCCGCGCGGATGCTTGTGATGTCGCTCGCCGCGACACTCGCCACTGCGCTAGGGCTGTTCGTGCTCTTTCACCGTCGGCTGGGGGTAGCGACAAGTCGACACCCGCAGCGTGTGGCCTGGGACGCGCTTGGCTTGGGGCTGCCCGGCGCGCTGGCCGCGGCCGTCCTCACGATCGCGCTTCGCAATCCCGCGATCCCTGTCTTCCTGGTCGGAGTGGCCCTGGCCGCAATCGAGGTGGTGCGCGGTCGACTGCAGTGGCGAGAGGTCCTGCGCGCGGTTGGCCCGGTTGTGCTTATCAGCTTGTTCTTGGTGTGCGTCGCGTTGGGAGTTCTCGCACGATCGTGGGATGGACCGGCACAGCTGCTCGATGGCGCCGGGCGCTGGGAGACGACGGGAATCGGGGCGCTCGCGTCGGTGATGATCAACAACCTCCCTGCCGCTGTCCTTCTCTCGGCGCACCCAGTCGCGCACCCGAGCGCGCTGCTCCTAGGGTTGAACGTTGGTCCCAACGTTGCCGCTACTGGGTCACTCTCCGCGTTCCTGTGGTGGCGTGCCGCACAACAAGTGCGCGCACAGCCATCACTTGTCGCGTTCTCGCGCCGAGGAGCACCCCTCGCAGTATTCGCGACCGTTGTCGCCCTGGCCGCAACGGCTGCGCTGCCGGCTGTTTCGTGACCGTTGATGACGAGCGGGCGGTGAAAGTGATGGGCGAGATGTCGCTTCAGGCAGCGCATTGCCTCCATGCCGGTCTTGGCGAGCAGCGCCGGCCGGTAGACGCGCGCGGATTCTTGGCTTTCCTGAGCCGTTTTCCGCACCGTTGAGCTGAATTCAGCAGCGTGAGCGCTGCGGGTGCTCGTCGACGCGAGCGTCGCGACTAGCTCCTCACCGTAGTTTTCCACGTGAAGCTGACGGCCAACCGCTGATGCGCGCAGCTGCTGCACGCTTCAAGGTGGGCGTCGTGGAATGTGCATCTCCAATTCCTCGCGGCGCAACCGCCCTGGTCTCAGCCGACGGGTGTCCGGCGGTTCTCCCCGAGCAGCGCGGGATCACGATTCGAGGCGGCTGCTCGTGAGCCCGACGGGCGTGCTTGGCGCGATCGTCAACCTGAATCACCCGGCCCACACAGTGGATTGGAGTTTCGTTCATCTGTCGGTGGCGAATGTGGTCGTGATCGTCCTGATGTTGCTCGTGTTCGTCTTGGCGATCGTGCTTCCTTTCCCTGGGGCGGCGCGCAGGCGCGGCGGGGCATCGTGAGCGTCGCGCCCCCTCCCTCCGGCAAGGGTGCGCCGGCGCACCCCAATACCTGGACGGTGCGCGTCAGGGAGGCGGCCGTCGCGGCGCTGCCGCCCGAGAAGCTGCTCCCTGACGGCCAGCCGACGTATGTCGCCTCGTGGATCTACGTGTTCGGGGTCGCCTCGATCGCGTCGCTGATCGTGATCATCGCCTCTGGCTGCATCCTTGCGTTGAAGGGTCCCGCGTGGTGGCACGAGACAGGCGTCGGGCACTTCTTCAACAGCATCCATATGTGGAGCGTCGAGCTGTTCTTCTTCGTGATGGTCGTCCATTTGTGGGGCAAGTTCTGGATGGCTGCGTGGCGCGGAGGCCGTGCGCGCGTGTGGATGACCGGTGCGGTCACGTTCCTGGTAGCGGTGCCCTGCGCCTTGACCGGATACGTCTCCCAGCAGAACTTCGACGCGCAGTGGATCGCCACGCAGGCCAAGGACGGGCTGAACTCCGTCGGCGTCGGCGCGTTCTTCAACGTCACGAACTTCGGGCAGATGTACAGCTATCACGTGCTGCTGCTGCCCGTGGCGGTGGTCGCGCTCGTCAGCGCTCACGTGCTGCTCGTGCGCCGTCACGGCGTCGTGCCGCCGTTCGAGCTGGACAAGCGGCGGGTGGCGCTCCCCACGAACACGAGCGACGATGCCGAGGGGACCGTCGATTCTTCGAACGGGGTACAGACGTGAGCCTCCTGCGTCCGACGGACGACACCCGGCCGTGGACGGGTGGATATGCGCCATATGACCTGATCAAGGAGCTTTGCATCGCGGTCGGCGTGATCGGACTGCTGGCGGTGGCGCTTACCGTGCTGTTTTCCTCACCGGATGACAAGCCGAGCACGATCGCGCAGTGGTCGCGCGAGCAGCCCGTGAACTTCATCACGACTGCGGCGAAGGAGCTCAACGGCACAAGCGACACCGCGGAATACGGCCCGCCGTATAACCACAACAGCGGGAGCGTGCAGCACTTCCTGTTCCTGCATCCACAGCGCTGGCTCGGCGTCAGCCATCCGATCAATACCGCTGACGATTACGTGATTGGTCCTCTGAGGACGATCCCGGGTGACCCGACGCTTGCTGGTGCCGTCTCGGAATATCAGGCCGCGCCCGAAAAGATCAAAAAGGCATGGGGCGAAGCCTACGCCAAGCCATTGGAAGCATACGAAACGGCCGTTGAAGAAAAGCAGGCGCTGCCAAAGACGGTGGCTCTCGATGCGAGCAGCGGTGCGGTGACAGTGAACGCGCGCGGCGCGGGTCCCGTGCCAGTGATGATGGCCGGACTGCTCGGCCTCGCAAAGAGCGGCGGGCTCGACGGGAGTCTCTTGACGAGCAACCAGTTCTTCCAGACCGACTACACCAAGCCGCTGCTGTTCATGGCCGACGGTGGCCTGCTCGGCGAACGCGCGGAAGCTCAGCACCTGCTCGGTGAGCAGTGGGGCATGATGAACGAGACCGACAGCTACCCCGGCCAGGCATGGCTGTGGCTGTATGCGCTGTGGTACCAGGTGGAACCGATCAAGTCCTCATCCAACGCAGACATCCAGGTGATGCTCATCATGGGCCTGCTGAGCCTCGCGTTCGTCTGCATTCCGTTTCTGCCTGGCATCCGTAGCCTCCCCCGCAAGATCCCGATCTACAAGCTGATCTGGAAAGAGCACTACGACGCGCAGCAAAGCGCGTAGGTCAGGACGTGCGCTCGCGGTCGGCGCTGACCCGGCCAGAGCAGTCCGCCTCTCGCGAGCTTCGCGTCCTCGAGCAGTAGGCTGGAACGATGGGAAGGCAGGCAGGCGTCGTGCTGTACGTGCTCGCGCTGGTAACCGTCGTGGTCGTCGTGGACGTCTTGTTCTTCAGGCATCGGTTCTGGGAGCGCCTGATGGTGAACGTCGGGATTGTTCTGGTGTTCGCGGCGTTCTATTTGAGGTTCGTGAAGCGAGCATGAGCGGGACGCCCCCGATGAACGCAGCCAGCGACAACGCCGCTCGGAAAGGTCCCCGCGGGCCTGTGAGCGGCCAGAGAGTGCCCGGCGGGGTGGTCCATGAACTGCCCGCGGACCTGCGTAGCGCGCTGCTCGCCAGCGACACGGCACTCGATGTCTGGAAGGACATAACGCCCCTGGCGCGCAACGAGTTCATCTGCTGGGTCGAGGATGCCAAGCAGGAGACCACCCGAGAGCGCCGCGTTCGGCGGACCCAGGAAGAGCTGGAAGAAGGACAACGCCGGCCCTGTTGCTGGCCGGGGTGCAAGCACCGGGACCGCAGCGGCCGATGAGCGGCTCGCCTTCAACACTCCTCGAGACGAGTGGAGCCGTCGGTCCTCGCGCGGCTTCGCGGCCTGAGCTTGTCCGTTTGCGCGACGGCTCGCTGGTGACGATACGCGCGACGCGTGAGGACGACGAGGTGTCGCTGCGTCTCTTCCTGAGCGATCTCTGCCCGGAAGCGCGGCGGCTGCGGTTCTTCACCGGAGCGGTCGACACGGCGAGCGCCGCTCATCTGGCCGCGGATACCACGGCGGGTCACCACGGTCTGGTGGCGCGCGACGAGGCCGGAGTGATCGTGGGACACGCGATCTGCGTGCAGCTGGGCCCAGAACGCGCCGAAGTCGCGGTCGAGGTCGCCGACCAACTCCACGGTCGCGGTCTCGGGACGATCCTGATCGGACGACTGGCAGCGCTCGCCGAGCGCCGCGGGATCGCCTATTTCGTGGCCGAGGTGCTGTGTGAAAACCGCGCGATGCTCGATGTCTTCCGAGAAGGCTTCGACGCACGGGTGGTTGGCCGCGACGGACCCGAGGAGAGGGTCGAGTTCCTCACGTCCAGCTGGCGTGTCGCGCAGGCACGGCTCGAGAGTCTCGCAACGGGATGAGTGCTCAGCCCTGATCGCTGCCGGCGCCGATCAGGCCCCGCTCGAGTGCATAGCCGACCAGCTCGGCACGGGTCGAGAGCCGCAGCTTCTGCTGGATGTGGGAGCGGTGCGTCTCGACGGTCCGTACAGAGAGATAGAGCTGCTCGGCGATCTCGGCGTTGGTGTTTCCCAGCGCTATCAGCCGCAACACCTCGACCTCGCGCTGTGAGAGATCGTCCGGCGGCCCCGGCGGCGGCTCGGACGCGATGCGCGCACCGAGGCGTGGGTTCAGATAGCTCTCGCCGGCGGCGGCACGCCGCACCGCTTCCACGAGCTCGTCGTCGGCGGCCTCCTTCAGCACGTAGCCAAGCGCGCCGGCACTGAGGGCCTCGCGGGCGAATGCGGGCTCTTGCTGCATCGTTAGTACGACGATCTGCGTGTCCGGCGATTCCTCGCGGATCACCGGGATCGCCTCGAGGCTTGAGCCGCCGGGCATGTTGAGATCGAGCACGAGTACGCGGGGGTGGTGGCCGCGGACGTAACGCTTGGCGCTGTCGACGTCGCTTGCCTCGGCCACGACCTCGAAGCCGTGCTCGCTGTCGAGCAGCATCCGCAGGCCGCTGCGGACGACCTGATGATCGTCGGCCAGCACAATACGAATCGCCTCTGCCGAGGCCCCGCCATCGGGCGAGCTATCCGTCTCGGCTTCGTCTGGCTCGGTCATCGACGTGACCGTATCGCCTTTGATCTGCTTGGGGTCGGGGGTCGGATCAACGCCATCGAGAATCCGACGGCGTCAGACGACGGCGACTGCCGAAGCACCGACGTCATCGGCCCGACTCCCCGCCGGAGCTATTGAGCGGGGTAGTACGAGGAGCGAGCAGCGCGCGTGACGCTGGAGGTAGTCCGAGGTGCTGCCGAGCACCAGGCGCTTCACCAGCCCGTAACCGTGCGATCCGACGATCAGCAGATCGAGTGCGTCGCTGAAGCTCGCGAGCTCCTCGCCGGCGAGCCCATACACGGCGCGAGCATAGACATCGGGGATCGCTCTCATGCGGCTCCTGGCTTCTTGGAGCATCGCGTCGATCGTCTCACCAATTGCGGAGGCGACGAGCCCCGTGTAGGCGACCGACGGTATCGAGACGACTTCCAGGGCGTGAATGGTTGCGCCTGTAGCTGCTGCGATGTCCCGCGCTTGCGCGAGCGCGGCGGCGCTCTCCGGTGATCCGTTGTAGGCCACGCCGACGTTCGCGATCTGCGTCGGATGCTCGGCAAAGCCGTGCGGAGCGATCGCCACGGCGCAGGGGGCGCCGTTGAGCGCGGCGCGGGTGTCATCGCCGAGCATCACACGGCCGAGGGAGCCATGGCTGCAGGAGCCGACGACGAGAAGGTCTGCGCCTTGGTCCTCGCCTTGCTGGTGTAGGCCGCCGCCGGGACTCATCGCTTCTACGGAGACGATCTCCGCGCTCGCCTCGCCGCTGGTCCGTTCCTGCTCGAGCAGCGCAACAGATGCTTGACGCTCGGCTCTAACGAGCGCAGGGCTGATGGCGTGCGAGAGACGAAGCGCCCCACTGTGGACGTGCGCGAGCGTGAGCTTGCCGGCTGGGTCGGTGAGGCGCGACGCGAGCGCGATTGCGTCGCGGCCGCCCGGCCTGCCGTCCACTCCTATGAGCACGTTCTTGAACATCGTCGTCCCCTTTTGATCGTCGTGGGAACGATGCTAAGCGGCAAGGTGCACCGCTTCCTCCGGGGTGCGCACCCCTGCTGCTGCGGGCTTCTACTTAGACGGCCTTCGAGCTAGCCCGGAGGGCGGGAGCGTTTGCGTGGGCGAGGATGCTCGTGTAGAGCTTGCCCCCTCCTACCGCTGGAGTCTGCCCATGCCCGACAGCGCCGTCACGGTCTCACCCGGCCCTCTATCCGTGGCGGAGCAGCACAACCTCGACGCCTACTGGCGTGCGGCGAACTACCTGTCGGTCGGCCAGATATACCTGCTCGGCAATCCGCTGCTGCGCGAGCCACTGCGGATCGAGCACACCAAGCCGCGACTACTCGGCCACTGGGGCACGACGCCCGGCCTGAACTTCATCTACGCCCACATGAACCGGGTGATCCGCGCGGGCGACCTGAACGCGATCTACATCGCGGGCCCTGGCCACGGCGGGCCCGGTCTCGTCGCGAACGTCTACCTGGAGGGCACCTACAGCGAGGTGTACCCGCACATAGGCCGTGACGAAGAGGGCATCAGCCGGCTTTTTCGCCAGTTCTCGTTTCCCGGCGGGATCCCGAGCCATGTGGCGCCCGAGACCCCCGGCTCGATCCATGAGGGTGGGGAGCTCGGGTACTCCCTTGCCCACGCCTACGGCGCGGCATTCGACAACCCCGACCTGCTGGTGTGCTGTGTCGTCGGCGACGGCGAGGCGGAGACCGGGGCGCTGGCGACAAGCTGGCACTCGAACAAGTTCCTGAACCCGGCGAGCGACGGCGCGGTCCTACCGATCCTCCACCTCAACGGCTACAAGATCGCCAACCCAACCGTGCTGGCGCGAATCCCTGAGACGGAGTTGCGCGCGCTGCTGGAAGGTTATGGCTACGCGCCCAGGTTCGTGGAGGGTGACGAGCCCGCGGCGATGCACCAGCTGATGGCCGCGACACTCGATGAGATCACGGCGGAGATCGCGGAGATCCAGCGTCGCGCTCGCGAGGATGGTGAGTCCGAGCGTCCCCGTTGGCCGATGATCGTGCTGCGCACACCCAAGGGGTGGACCGGACCGAAGTTCGTCGACGGGCTGCCCGTGGAGGGGACCTTTCGAGCGCACCAGGTCCCGATCGCGAACCTCGCGGAGAATCCCGAGCACCTGTCACAGCTTGAGCAGTGGATGCGCTCCTACCGTCCCGAGGAGCTGTTCGACGAGGACGGGGCGCTACGCGCGGGGCTCGCAGCGCTGGCACCCCAGGGTGAGCGGCGGATGGGCGCCAACCCCCACGCCAACGGCGGAGCGCTCCTGGTGGACCTGGAGCTTCCGGACTTCCGCGAGTACGCCGTCGAGGTGCCATCCCCGACTGAGAGCGTCAGCGAGCCGACACGGGTGCTCGGCGGGTTCCTGCGCGATGTGATCCGGCTGAACCCCGATCGCTTCCGGATCATGGGGCCAGACGAGACGGCTTCCAACCGGCTCGGTGCGGTGTTCGAGGTCACAAACCGCGCTTGGGATGCCGAGACGCTCCCCACCGACGATCACCTCGCACCCGATGGGCGAGTCATGGAGGTGCTCTCTGAGCACCAGTGCGAGGGCTGGCTCGAGGGCTATCTGCTGACGGGCCGTCACGGCCTGTTCAACAGCTACGAGGCGTTTATTCACATCGTCGACTCGATGTTCAACCAGCACGCCAAATGGCTCAAGGTGACCCGCGGGATCCCGTGGCGCAGGCCGATCGCCTCCCTCAACTACCTGCTCTCCTCGCACGTGTGGCGCCAGGACCACAACGGGTTCACCCACCAGGACCCGGGCTTCATCGACCACGTCGTCAACAAGAAGGCCGAGATCGTGCGCGTGTACCTGCCGCCGGACGCCAACTGCCTGCTGTCGGTCGCCGATCACTGTCTGCGGAGCCGTAACTACGTCAACGTGATCGTCGCGGGCAAGCAGCCATCGCTGAACTACCTGACGATGCAGGAGGCGGTCGCGCATTGCACCCGCGGGATCGGGATCTGGGACTCCTTCTCGAGCGCCGGCGATGAGGAGCCCGACGTGGTGCTCGGCTGCGCAGGGGACGTGCCGACACTCGAGAGCGTCGCGGCGGCTGCGATCCTGCGCGAGCGCCTACCCGAGTTGAAGGTCCGGCTCGTGAACGTCGTTGACCTGATGCGCTTGGAGCCCGAGAGCGAGCACCCGCACGGGCTTTCTGAGCCGGAGTTCGACGCGCTGTTTACGACCGATCGGCCCGTGATCTTCGCCTACCACGGCTACCCGTCGCTGATTCACCGTCTTACATACAGCCGTACCAACCACGACAACATCCATGTTCGGGGTTATAAGGAGGAGGGCACCACCACGACTCCGTTTGACATGGTGATGCTCAATGACCTCGACCGCTTCCATCTCGTGATGGATGTCATCGACCGCGTTCCCGGCCTGGCCGAGCGCGCCGGCCACGTGCGTCAGGAGATGGAGGACGAGCGGCTGCGCCACCGCGCCTACACCCGCGAGCACGGTGAGGACCCGCCCGATGTCAGCGACTGGTGCTGGCCGGGTGCCCGTCCAACGCCCGGCGCGCCGGGATAGGCGAGAGCTTGCGGGTGCTCGTCGTCAATGCCGGCTCGAGCAGCCTCAAGCTGGTGCTGCTGGACGGCCACGACAACACGATTGACTCGCGGGAGCTTCAGGCTCCGCGCGCGCGGGTGGACCCGGTCGAGCTGCGCGCCGCGCTGGACTCGCCGCTGGGGAAAGCGGACGCGGTCGGCCATCGCATCGTGCATGGCGGCGAGCGCTACCGGACCGCGGTGAGAATCGACGCTTCCGTCGAGGCGGACTTGCGTGCGCTTGCGGATCTCGCGCCGCTTCACCAGCCCAAGTCGCTCGCGGCGCTCGACGCCGTCAGCGAGCTGCTGCCCGAGTTGCCCGCTGTCGCGTGCTTCGACACGGCCTTTCACGCGAGCATGCCGGCCGCGGCCTTCACCTATGCGCTGCCGGCGCGCTGGCGCGAGCGTTGGGGACTGCGCCGCTATGGCTTTCACGGCCTCTCGCACTCGTGGGTCGCGCGGCGCACGCCCGTGCTGTTGCAGCGCGACCCAGCGGACTTGCGGATCGTGAGCTGCCATCTGGGGGCCGGCGCGTCCCTGTGTGCGATCAACGAGGGCCGCTCGCTCGACACGACGATGGGCTTCACACCGCTCGAGGGTCTGGTGATGGCCACCCGCTCCGGCAGCGTGGACCCCGGCATGCTGCTGTGGCTGGCGGAACGCGAAGAGCTGTCGGTGGCGGAGATCGCCGACTCACTCGAGCACGACTCCGGGATGCTCGGCCTCGCAGGCAGCGCCGACATGCGCGAGGTCGTCGATCGCGACGCGGCCGGCGAGCCCTCCGCCCAGCTGGCGCTCGCGGTCTATGTACACCGGCTGCGCGCGGGGATCGCGGCGATGACCGCCAGCCTCGGCGGCCTCGACGCGCTCGTGTTCACCGGCGGTGTCGGCGAGCATTCACCCGAGGTTCGGGCGCGCACGACTTCCGGACTCGGCTTCCTGGGTGTAAGTCTCGACGAGGAGCGCAACAACCGACCCGACAGCGACATGCTGGTCGGAGCAGAGCAGGCGCCGGTGCGGACGCTGGTGCTGGCCGCGCGCGAGGATCTGGAGATCGCGCGTCAGGCAAGGGCCGTGCTGGAGGCCGCCTGAGTCACGGCGCAAACGTGGCCCCATAGCGGATGCCGGCGCACCGAATCCTGACACTTTGATGAGTAGTTAGCCGCACTGGTAGGGCGGCTGGATGCGGATGACCGGATCGTCGGTGTGAGCGAGCATCGTGGTGCCGGTTTCCAAACAAACGAGGAGGGACGGAATGTCTGCCACCACCATCCAAGCTCAGCCGCGGACGAGCACTCGCCCGGCGTTCGCCGAGATCGCGAAGATCGCGACCTACGCGACGACGTTGGCAGGCATCTACCTGTCCGTCGGTTTTCTTTTCTATTACGCGGCGCACGAGAAGCTGTTCACCGACAGCGGCACGATGCCCGCCCCGCTGCAGAAGTTGTTCGCTGGCTCGTTCTTCGCGAGCGTGCCCGGGGATAACGCGGCGTGGGTGCTGCTCGGGCTGCTCGAGGCGTCGATCGTGGTGCTGCTGGCGATCAGCCTCCTTCGCGGCGAGTTCCTGCCACGGCGGCGCAAGCCGATCCTGCTGGCTGGCCTCGGAGTCGCTCTGCTCGCCTTCGGCGTGATGGGCCTCGCGAATGACATGGTCGGCAACAACGCGACCGTGATCGAGCTGTTCACCTACTTTGGCGTCACGGCCGTCGTGATGTTCCTCGTCAGGCAGATGTCGCCCTATCGCCCGATGAGCTGGCTGGCCGGCACCGACGACGAGTAGGACGCTACCCGAGGAGTCACCATGAAGGCAGCAGTTGTTCATAGCTTTGACGAGCCTCTGTCGCTCGAGGACGTCCCCCCTCCCGTCGCAGGTCCCGAGCAGGTGCTCGTGCGGATCGAGGCGTGCGGCTTGTGTCACACCGACATCCATGCTGCCCGCGGCGAGTGGCCGGTGAAGCCGAGCCCCCCGTTCATTCCCGGCCACGAGGGCGTCGGCGTCATCGAGCGGGTCGGTCCCGGCAACGCGCATGGGCTACAAGAGGGCATGCGCGTCGCGCTGCCGTGGCTCGGCTACGCATGCGGCGACTGCCGCTACTGCAACTCCGGCGCAGAGACGCTGTGCGAGTCGCAGATCAACACCGGGTATGGCATGAACGGCGGGTTCGCCGAGTACGCCGTGGGGTATGCGCGCCACGTCGTGCGCGTCCCCGACGACGTCGACCCCCTGGACGCCGCGCCCTTGACATGCGCGGGCGTAACCACATACAAGGCGGTGAAGGTCTCGGGCGCGAGCTCGGCCGGCCTCGTCGCCGTTTTCGGAGCCGGCGGTCTCGGCCACCTCGCGATCCAGTACGCCCGCATCACAGGCGCCGCTGTCGTCGCCGTCGACATCAACGAGGAGCGCCTGAACACGGCGCGTGAGCTCGGCGCCGAGCACGTCGTGCACGTCGGCGAACAAGACCCGATCGCCGCCATTCAAGCGCTCGGCGGCGCCGACCAGGCAATCTCGACCGCCGTCTCGCCTTCAGCATTCGAGCAGGCGCTGGGATCGCTGGCGCGCGGTGGGACGCTCGTTTGCGTCGGGCTGCCGGCACAGAACGAGATGCGCCTGCCGATCTTCCAGACGGTGCTCGGCGGCCTGACGGTGAAGGGCTCGATCGTCGGCACCCACCACGACCTCGAGGAGGTCTTCGAGCTGCACCGCCGCGGACGCACACACGTCGAGCGGGTCGAGCGCGAGCTCGAGGACGTAAACGACGCGATCGGCGAGGTGCTCGACGGCAGCTCACCCAGCCCGCGACTCGTCTTCCGGATCGCCGACGAGCCGGCAATGGCCGGCGAGCTGGCCGTCAGCGCGACCGCCTGAGCAACAACCCGAAGCACCGCCCCAACATCCACCGA
>DATHOH010000030.1:0-21253 GCA_035485155.1 Solirubrobacteraceae bacterium | reverse complement strand
TCACTCCCGTGTTGAATTCCGGGCCGGCTGCGTCGTGACTGAGCGCGTGCATCGTCCAGCCGAGGGCACAGGTCGCGAGCCCGCTCGCGATGAACGAGATTCCCACGATCAACGCCAGCGTCGTGAACGCGATCGGCGGGCTCGCCACGATCACGATTCCCGCCGCGATCTCGATCAACGCGACGATGATGTTCCAGGCGCGATGCTCGCGTTCGAACGCCCCGACGAGGCGAACGATGCCGACCGCAATCAGCCAGATTCCGATGAGCAGCGCGACCGCGAGCACGCCGCCGATCGGGTGGCGGATCAGCAGCACGCCGACGACGACGCTCAACACCCCCATGATCGCCGCCAGTCCACGATTCTGGGTGCTGCGGCTGAGCGACACGCCGAGGTCGAACAGGCCGTCGATCAGCACGAATATGCCAGCGATGACGGCGAGCGTCGTGAGACTGTCGCTGGGCTTGGCGAGAATGATCACCCCTGCCGCGATGCTGATCAGACCGAGCGCCAGGAACAGCCACGACGTGGATCGTGCCTCGTGTATCTCCTCGTCGGTGAGACTTCGAGCGGACATGCACAGCCTCCTCAGGTTGCGGATGTGATGATCGGGCGCGACGACCCTGATCGAGCGACCGTCGCGCTCGTCGGTAACCGCAACCTGCGCCGTGATTGACCCGGCTCGCAGTCTGCTGGGGGCCGACACCGTCAGGCATGACCCTCGGCGCTTGGCTGTGAGTGAGGCCCGCACAGCACGGGCCGCAGTCAACTCAATTCTTGCACGCGTCCGGTGCGGATTCAAGCATGCGGGCCGGGCTCGGCATCCTCCGGCACGAGCCGATGGCTCTCGATGTCTTCGGCGAGATGAGCCACGCGCGTCGCCTCATCCTGGACCACCTCCGCAAGGTTCGCCAGCGGTCTCCCCTCGACGCCGTGGGCGTCGTCCAGATCTCCGGCGGCGCTCTCCAGCGCCGTGCCTGCCCAGTCCGCGCGCTTGGCCGCACGCGTGATCAGCTCATCATCCTTCTTTGCCGCCGCGTCTTCTTGCGCGGCGCGACGGTCGATCTTTCTGCCGGACATCCTCCACTCTCCGTCTGATCGGTCGAAGCGACACTCACGCCGCGACTGGCGGTGGGACGGCTCGGAGCAGCGCTGGCGCGGGCTCGGTGGGCGCGAGGTCGAATATCACGACCTGCTTGGAGACTTCCGTCAGCGTGAGCACCTGGTCGACCTGGGCGGGCCCGCGCACGATCAGCAGCCGTCCCGCGTTGCGCCGAGCATCACGGGCGGCATCGAGGATGACGTGAACGCCCGAGCTGTCAATGAAGCACAGCTCACGCAGGTCGAGCACGACGACGTGCGCGGCTCGCTGCGCCTCTCCCAGCTTCTGGCGAAACTGCGGCGAGGTGGCGAGATCCAGTTCGCCTGCTGCTTGAACCCAGGCTGCTGAACCCCCGCTATCTATCTGACAGGAGCAGGCAAACGGCGGCGCGGCGTAGTCGCGAACGATGGTCGGACTTCTAACGGCTGAGGCTTGTGGCATCGGGACCTCCTAGCGGGTTGCATGAGCAAACGCCGGAAGTCAGGTTGTGATGCCGCCCACCTCGAAGGGGCGACCGCAGTGATGCCCTCCAATGGCAAGTGTAGCGCCGATCGGGTCCGGGGTGTCAAGCGGCGAGAGTGGCGTCTAGAGCGGCGTGGCGGATGTTCCGGTGGCCGGTATCTCGTGATCGTCAACGAGATCTGTGGGAGCGACGATGAAGACCTCGCACATCAGGTCCGGGTCCTGCTGGTTGCCGCTCATGAAGCCGATCACACGCTTGCCCGTGGCGTCTTCGATGACCTTGGCGAACCGCTGGCGCATGACCTCCTGGAACTCCATGCGCTGCTGGATCACGGCCTGCCCGCGGCCGCCGTCGAGCAGTGTCTGCTCCACGCGCGAGAAGCCTCCCCGCAGCACACACACCACGAGATCGTCCTCGTAGTAGGACTTCGCACGGGTCGGCCCACGCCCGTAGAACTCCTTCAGCAGCGCCACCATCCCATCGGATATCGCCGTCAGCACGTCCCCGTGGCCGCTGCGCGCGCTGTGGAGCATGCCGGGTGAGTTCATCGCTCGAGGATCCTACCTCGCGAGACTGCTCACCGATGCGAATCGCATCGCGCTACGCTGGAGGCTGATCGCTCGTCGGGTTCTCGCCCTTCTGCCTCGCGCGCGGACCCCACCGGAGGACGAGAGAGACATGGCCGCATGCCGGCACCCGAACCTCGTCTCGACGGTGACGAGCTGCTCGCGGCGGTGACCGAGGCGATGGTCGCGCTGCATCAGCGCTACTACCACCGCAAGCCCGTCACCGCCAAGACGCGGATGCTCGGCGACGATCTCCTCGCGTGTGTGCTCGGCGGTGTCTATACGGATGTCGAGAAGACGATGATCGAGCTAGAGCGCGCTCCGAGTGTGAGGGACACCCGCAATGCCTTCCAGAACGCGATGCAGCGGAGGTTCGTCGAGGTGGTGGAGCGCCTATCCGGCCGCGGTGTCATCGCGTTCATCTCCGACAGCCACGTCGGTCCCGACATCGAGATCGAGCTGTTCATGCTCGCCTCATAGACCGCGCGCGAATCTTCGAAATGGCGGGGGAAGGATTCGAACCTTCGAAGGCAGAACCACGTGGTTTACAGCCACGCCCCTTTGACCGCTCGGGAACCCCGCCGGAGCGTGTCGAGGATAGCGGTCAGCCGCCCCGAGCCGGGTGCAGAGGACGTCCGGGTTCGATCTCGAACGCCGCGTACTTCGGACCGCCGAGCGCGAGTGCCGAGCCTGCGCACACTTGCTGCGACGGGATGTACCAGCGGCGTCCATCTGCGACGACCACGAAAAGCCGATCGCAGCGCTCGGCGCTGAAGAGCTTCACGAGCCCGTTCCAGCTGCGGTTGCCGCCGCGTGTGCAGATCGTCACGTGCCAGCGGTCGTTGCTATACACCGTCGAGCTCTTCACCTGCACCCGCATGGCTCTCTCGCCGTCGAGCGCGATCAGATCCACGTCAGGGATGTGCCCCAGCGGCAGGTACAGCGCATAGCCCTGCGAGCCGAGCCAGTCGATCGCCGAGAGCTCGCCGAGGTCGCCCTGCTTGCGCGGTGACATTCGCTGCACCGGCCAAACGTACGCGCAGCTTGGGACACAACTCTCGGCCGACACGCGAGGCGAGCCATGCCCGGGCCCAGCCGCCCCGCGCGATGCGTCGCCGCGCGCGAGGCGACACCAGACTGCCCCTACGACGCCTCGCGCAGCTGCTGGGCTTCGGGGAGCGTCTGCAGCTTTTTGAGCGTGCGGTTCTCGATCTGGCGAACGCGCTCGCGGGTGATGTTGAAGGCGCGGCCGACCTCCTCGAGCGTGCGCGAGCGCCCGCCGACGATGCCGTAGCGCATCTCGATCACCTCGCGCTCGCGCCGCGGCAGCGAAGCGAGCACGCGCCTGACGTTCTCGCGCCGCAGCGCCTCTGAGGCGAGCTCGAACGGGGATGCCGCCGAGGCGTCCTCGACGAAGTCGGCGAGCGCCGAGTCGTCCTCCTCGCCGACGGGCTTCTCGAGCGAGATTGGCTGCTGGGTGATGCGCATGATGTCGCGCACCTCGCGCACGGTGCACTCGAGCTCGTCGGCGAGCTCGGTGGGGCTGGGCTCGCGCCCGAGCTGCTGGATCAGCCGCCGTTCGGCGTGGATCAGGCGGTTGAGCCGCTCGACCATGTGCACGGGGATGCGAATCGTGCGTCCCTTGTCGGCCAGCGAGCGGGTGACCGCCTGGCGGATCCACCAGGTGGCGTAGGTCGAGAACTTGTAGCCGCGGCGGTAGTCGAACTTCTCGACCGCCCGGATCAGCCCGAGCGAGCCCTCCTGGATGAGGTCGAGCAGCGTCAGGCCGCGACCGACGTACCCCTTGGCGATCGAGACCACCAGGCGCAGGTTGGCCTCGACCATGTGCTGCTTGGCGGCGACGTCGCCGCGCTCGATGCGCTTGGCGAGCGCGACCTCCTCTTCGGCGCTCAGCAGCGGCACACGGCCGATCGAGCGCAGGTACAGGCGCAGCGAGTCGAGGCTGGGCTCGACGGTCAGATCGACCTCGGGTCGCTTGAGCTCCTCGAGGCGGACCTGCAGCTCGCCGACGTGCTCGCCATCGCCCTGGTGTTCGCCGACGCCGACGCCGACGCTGACGCCGGCGGCGGTGAGCGCGTGCTCGGATGCCCGTCCGGCGAGCGGATCCTCGACGTGCTCCGGCGGCGTGATCCCCGCGCCGTGAACCTGCAGCTCCGGCGCGGACTCACCCGCGGCGAGCACCTCGATGCCGTGCTCCTCCAAGTAGGCCAATAGGTCGTGCGTCTGCTGCGCGGAGAGCTCCGCGTCCTCCACCGCGCCAGCCAGCGCGGCGGCCGTCATGTATCCCCGCTCCTGGGAGTCGGCGATCGTTCCCTGCAACTCCTCCAACTCCACCACGGCTATGTCCGCGGCACCCATTAGACCCTCAAGCCTCTCGCTCAACTGGCCTCCCAAGTACTCGTCCGTCTCCCCTCGGCGCGGCACAACCGCTCCGACCTCCCCAGCCCGACGCTAAGCCTCCTGTTGCGTTGCGTTGCTCTGATGAGTTGCGTGCCGATTGATACCAGAATCTGCGGCCGGGGGTTCCGGGGGGGTCCTCGGGCGTGCCTTCGGGGGTCGGTGTGGCACGCTACGCTTGGCAGCGGTGCGGGCGACACGGGCGATCTCCACGCTGTCTCTGACCGGCGACTCGGTCGAGGATGTGCAGGCGCGCGAGCCGGGCGTGCAGGTGGGACTGTCGCGTGTCGGCGTCAGCGGCGTCGAGAAGGTCGTGCGCATCCGCGACGAGCTGTACCTCGCGCGGCTGGACTGCTACGTCGATCTGAGCCGCAACCAGAAGGGCGCGCACATGTCGCGCTTCGAGGAGGTTGTCAACGACGCGATCGGCGAGGTCGTCCTCAGTGAGGCGCCGTTTCGCGCGGAGACGCTCGCTCGTCACATCGCGGAGCTGGTGCGTGAGCGTCAGGGCGCCGAGCGCGCGGAGGTGACGATTGCGGCGCGCTATCCGGAGCACAAGCTGGCGCCGGTGTCGGGCATCCAGACGCAGGAGATCTACACGCTGCACGGCCGTGCGGTGGCATCCGAGCGCGGAACGCGCGGCACCGTCGGCGTGTCCGCGACGGGCATGACGGCGTGTCCGTGCGCGCAGGAGCTGGTGGCGGCGCGTGCGCGCGAGCGCCTCGCAACGCAGGAGTTCTCGGTTGAGCAGATCGACCGGATCCTCGAGAGCGTGCCGGTGGCGACGCACAACCAACGCGGGCTCGCGACGCTGCACATCGGCTGCACCGAGGAGTGCGCGGCGGAGATCGATGCGCGGACGCTGCTGGCGATCGCCGAGGCCAGCATGTCCTCGGAGATCTATGAGCTGATGAAGCGCTCGGATGAGGTCGAGGTCGTGGAAAAGGCGCATCGCCGGCCACGCTTCGTCGAGGACTGCGTGCGCGAGATGATCGCCGGCGTGGTGCGCGAGTTCAGCGACCTCGACGGTGGCAGCTTCGTGTCCGCGCGACAGGAGAACCTCGAGACAATCCACCAGCACAACGTCGTCGCCGAACGCCACGGCCTGCTCGCGGAGCTGCGCGAGGAGATCGACGCGGGCGCGCCGATCGCGCATCAGACGACGCTCGAGCAGTGGCTCGACGCCGGCGGCGCCGGCGTGTAGCGCTCGTTATGCGTCCACGCCTGCGTTGGCCTGCTGTAGGCGCCGGCGCAGGCCGAAGCAGTAGTCGAGGCCCGAGAGCACGGTGACGATGACCGCGAGGTAGAGCAGCGCGGAGACCCACAGGGGGTGGCCGGGCACGGCGATGACGGCGAGGATGGCGGCGATCTGCAGGCAGGTCTTGACCTTTCCGAACATGCTGGCGGCGATCACGACCCCGGCCTGGGTGGCGCCGAGGCGCAGCACGGTGACGACGAGCTCACGCGTGATGATCACCATCGCCACCCACGCGGCGAGGCGGTGCAGCGAGACGAGCGAGATCAGGGCGGCGATGATCAGCAGCTTGTCGGCGAGCGGGTCCATGAGCTTGCCGAACGTGGTGATCGAGTCACGCGCACGCGCCAGGTAGCCGTCGACGAAATCGGTCAACGACGCGAGCGCGAACACGATCGCTGCGATGACGTCGCCGTCGGGCGTGTTGCCGAGCAGCGCGACGACGAGCGCGGGCACGAGCATGATCCGCAGCACGGTGAGGACGTTGGGCAGGTTCAGGGGGAACATCGCACGCTTGCCATTATGTCCGTAACCAACAACGCAGCGACGAGAGGAGCGCAACGATGCACACCCGCACGCTTGGGCCGGACGGCCCGGAGGTCTCGGCGATCGGCCTCGGCTGCATGGGCATGTCGGCGTTCTACGGCGAGACGGACGAGGGTGAGGCCGTGGCGACGATCCACCGCGCGTTGGATCTCGACTGCAACTTCCTGGACACCTCCGACATGTACGGGCCGCACACCAACGAGCGCTTGGTGGGTCGTGCGATCAAAGGCCGCCGCGACGAGGTGTTCCTGGCGACGAAGTTCGGCATCAAGCTCGAGCCGGGGGAGGGGGGAGGGCCGCCGGTGCGCTCGATCGACGGCAGTCGCGAGTACGTGCACAGGGCCTGCGAAGGCTCGCTGCAGCGGTTGGGCGTCGAGCAGATCGACCTCTACTACCAGCATCGCGTGGATCCGAACACGCCGATCGAGGAGACGGTGGCGGCGATGGCGGAGCTGGTGTTGGAGGGCAAGGTCCGCTACCTCGGCCTGTCGGAGGCGAGCGCCGAGACGATCCGCCGTGCGCACGCCATACATCCGATCACGGCGCTGCAGACGGAGTACTCGCTGTGGACGCGTGACGTCGAGGCGGAGATCCTGCCGACACTGGAAGAGCTCGGGATCGGCCTCGTGGCGTACTCGCCGCTCGGACGCGGCTTCCTGTCGGGGCGCTTCAGCACGCCGGACGAGCTGGATGAGGGCGACTTCCGTCGCTACGGGCCGCGCTTCACGGGCGAGAACCTCAAGCACAACACCGAGCTCGTGGCGCGCGTGCGCGAGCTCGCGAGCGAGAAGGGCGTGACGCCGGGACAGCTGGCGCTGGCGTGGGTTCTGCACCGCGGCGAGCACATCGTCCCGATCCCGGGGACCAAGCGTGTGTCCTACCTGGAAGAGAACGTCGCCGCGGCCGATATCCCGCTGAGCGAAGTGGAGGTCGAGCGGATCACCGAGGCGGTGCCGATGGCGGCGGGTGCGCGTTACGACGAGGCGGGAATGCGCTCGGTCAACGTGTAGGTGACGTGGGCGCGCGCTAGGCGCCGGGCGTGCGGGCGTTCTCGGCGGCGTGGTGTCGAGCTCGTTTGACCTCGCCACTGACGCGGCTCGTCAGCTGGGGCAGGACCTCGTTGGCCTTGGCCTGCGTGAGCTTGCCGCTCTCGACCCGCGCGGCGAGCGCTGCCTTGGCCGCCGTCACCAGGGCTTGCACGAGCCCCGCTTCGGACTTGCCGCTGGTCGTGGCGGCAACCTGCGCAAGCGTCATCCCGGCGCGCAGATCGTGGCGCAGCTGCAGTGTGGTGACGCCGAGATACTGCGCTGCGGTTGCGAGCCCGCGCTTGCCCGCTGGGCGACCTTCTCGGCGGGCGTCGCTTCCGAGGCCGCCGTGTGGGCCGCCCACCTGGCTGACCTCCGCGGCGACGATCCGCGTGAGCTTGGCCGAGACCGCGGCGAGCCGCTGGCGGTCGGCCGCTTCCAGCGTTTGCTCGAGCCCTGCTTCGGACTTGCCGGGTGTCGCGTTGGCGATCTCGCCGAGCGACTTCCCGGCCTGCAGCTCGCTGCGCAGCTGCGCTTCGCCGAGGCCCAGGTAGGCGGCGGCCGTCGCCAGCGTGCCGCGCCGGTGATGATGGCCGTGATGCGCGTGTCCCGAGGCGCTGGGCTGCGCGGCCATCACCACGGCAGCGGTCGCCCCGGCGAGCACTGCCGCCACGGCGAGCCCGATGAACAGCTTTCGTCTGAGCCTGCGCGTCATCCTGTTCCGTTTCTCCCGCTGGTGAGCTGCCAGATAGAGCGTAGTCTGGCGCGCGCCGATAAGCCGGAACACACGCATGCGTAAAGGGTTCCTAAATCGCGGGATGTAAAGGTTCCGTGTCCGGATGGGTCTGACGACGCTTGATCGACGCGCGCTCGGGTAACATCACCAAACGCTGCGGTTGAAGCGCGTCGCTATGTGTGTGTGCGATCGCTGCCTTCCGCAGATCACGAGCGTCGGTGCCCGTGCGTAGGCGACGGAACGCCTGTTGTGTGCCCCTTGGTGCACGTCCCGGCACGCCAGCCGGTTGATCAGAGCGCCCGAGGAATCGCCATACCTGGGAGGTTGACAATGAAGCGTTTTGTACTCGTCGCATCGATGCTCGTGTTCGCGTTTGTGGCGCCTGCCAGTGCGGATGTGGCGCCCCCGAACCAGTACTGGTGGCACGACGGCTGTCCGTGGCTCTGCCAGGGTCACGGACGACCCGCGCTCGACGCGGAAGCGAAGGAAGAAGCCGAATCCGAAGAAGCAGTGCCGGGCGGAGCGACCAACGAAGCCTCGCCCGAAGTCCCGGAGCAAGCAGAAGCGCCGGCGAACGAAGAAGAAGCTGCACCGGCAGCGGCAGAAGAAGAAGCAGCAGAAGGCGAAGCACAGCTGCTCTTCGAAGGCGTCGAACCGGCACAGACACCTGTCGAAGCCGCCAAGCGGGCAAGAAAACATAAAAAACGCGAACGTGAGCAAGCCGAACGTGAAAAAGCCGAACACGAAGAAGCGAACCCGAGCAGTATGTGGGTCGGTGTGAACGGCGGCGGCTGGGGGCCGTCTGAACCGCCGGAAGTGGCTCCGATGGTCAAATATGTGCGCCTCGAATCTGGGAATCCGACAGAATTCGAGAAGTTCCAGGCATCGGGGATCCAGGTTGACTACGACGACGCGGGCCCGTACTCCAAGCATGGTGTCAGCTCGATCAACGCGAGCGAATACGCGGAAAGGCTGGTCCGCGTGATCGAAGCGGATCCGAGCATCGTGTCGGTCGAGATCCTGAACGAGCCCGACGGCAACTGGTTCTGGGGTGAAGGCGCGAACAGCAAAGCCAACGCCGAAGCGTATGCGCGGTTGCTCGAAGCGGTCTACAACAAGGTCAAGGCCAGGTTCGCCGGCGAGCGCCCGCTTTTGCTCGGTGCGTTCGAGGAAGGCTCGACCTGGGGCGATGTGTGGTGGAACGCGCTCAAGGACAAGCAGGCGGTCGACGGCGTGGTGGTGCATCCGTATGGCGGTACCGGCAACCACACGCAGTCCGCGTTGGGTGACCGCGCCCAGGTAGAACGCGCGCACTCATACACGGGCGAGCCGGTGTACGTGACGGAGGTCGGCTGGCCTACCGCCACGAACTTCGCGCCGACCGGTGACTCGCTGCAGTGGCCGCAGGGCGAACAGGCGGCGAACATCTACAACTTCGTCAGCTGGGCGCGCGCCACCGGCTATGTGGGCGGCGTCTTCGTCTACGAGTACCACGATGCTGAAGTCAACGGCCCGGCGGAGTACGGTGTCGTGACGCATGCGGGCGTGAAGAAGCTCGGCTGGACAGCGCTGAAGCAGGCCTCCGAAGGCGTCACCTGCACGGTCTGCTCGTAGCGTCCTGAGTCAGGCGCGCGCCCGCGTTTCCCCCGCGCCTGTGTGCGCGTCAGCGCGCGCTGCTCAGTAGCCGACCGAGTAGAAGCTGATGTGTCGGCAGCCGTGAAGCTTGTAGTGGGGCAGCGCGTGGTGGCTGGTGAAGACGACGACGTTGGGGTTTTCGCAGTGGATCACGCCCGAGTCCTCGTGGGCGTGCACGACGGTGTCGGGGTTGGTGCCGGTCCAGACGTAGTTGACGGTGTCGTTGGCGTAGATGAAGTTGGGCCCGTCGCCGCCGTGGATGATGGCCGTCTGGAACGACGGCCAGCCGGAGGGGTGGTAGTCGCCCCAGATGACGTCGCCGGCGCTGCCGCCGTAGATGGTGTCGTTGCCGTAGCCGCCGAGCAGATAGTTGTGCACGTGCTGTCGGCCAATCAGCGTGTTGTGGCGTCCGGCTGGCCCCTTGTCCATCTCGAGGTGCTGGTCTGCGGGCCAGCCGGCGTGGCTCGTCATGGCCGCGGCGCTGGCGGCCGATGCGAGCGCGGCGAGCACGATCGCGGCGGCCGCGGCGAACCGCGAGCGCGGACGCGCCGTCGGACGCGGGACGAGGGGTGGCGTCACCGATCCTCCGTTGGCTCGAGGCATGTGTTGAGCATCGTCAGCGCGTTCTCTACCCAGACCGTAGAGGCGGCAACTCGGACATCCGGCCAGCGGCGTTGCTGGCGTGGCTGTCCGACCCGCATGAGGAGCCTGCGCGCAGGATGCCGGAGAAGAAGGGCGCCAGTGGATAGGGTGGGGCGATGCCACTGATTCCGATGGTCATCGAGCGCACGGCGCGGGGTGAGCGTGAGTTCGACATCTACTCGAGGCTGCTCAACGAGCGCATCATCTTCCTGGGCACGCCGATCGACGATCAGGTGGCGAACCTGGTGGTGGCGCAGCTGCTGCACCTCGAGAGCGAGGACCCGGACAAGGACATCTCGATCTACATCAACTCGCCGGGCGGCTCGATCTACTCGGGCCTGGCGATCTACGACACGATGAACTTCGTCAAGCCGGACATCGCGACGATGTGCGTGGGCGTGGCGATGTCGATGGGCTCGCTGCTGCTGGCGGCGGGGACCAAAGGCAAGCGCGCGGTGCTGCCGAACTCGCGGATCCTGATCCACCAGCCGTCGGCGGGCTTCGAAGGACAGTCGACGGAAATCGAGATCCACGCGCGCGAGATCCTCAAAGTGCGCGCGTCGATCGACGAGATCTACGCACAGCACACGGGCCTCTCCCAGGACCAGGTGCGCCAGGACATGGAGCGCGACCGCTTCTTCACAGCCGAGCAGGCCGTCGAGTACGGCCTCGTCGATCGGGTGCTAGAGAGTCACTGAAGCCTGCGCGGTCGCTCAGCCGATCGCGTGCTCGATCGCGCCGAGGTTCTGGATCTCGATGCGCACGACGTCGTCAGTGGCAAGGAACGCCGGCGGGTTCTGCCCGACGCCGACGCCGGCGGGAGTGCCGGTGAGGATCAGATCGCCGGTCTGCAGAGTGCAGGTCTCGGAGATGAACTCGATCAGCTCGGGGATCGAGAAGATCAGGTTGGAGGTGCTGGAGTCCTGGCGCAGCTCGCCGTTGACCCACGTGCGCAGCGCCAGCTGGTGCGGGTCGGCGATCTCCTCGGCGGTGGTGATCCACGGGCCGTACGGGCAGAACCCGTCGGCGCCCTTGGCACGCGTCCACTGCGGCTCGCGGCCCTGGAGGTCGCGCGCGGTGACGTCGTCGGCGACGGCGTAACCGGCGACGGAGCGTCCCGGTCCCATGACGACGGCGAGCTCTCCCTCGTAGTCGAGGCGGCGTACGACGTCCGGGCAGTACACCGGAGCGCCCGGCGCTGCGGCCGAGGACGGCAGCTTCAAGAACACGAGCGGCTGCTGGGGCGTCTCGCCGCCGGTCTCGCGAATGTGGTCGGCGTAGTTGAGGCCGATCCCGAAGATCGCCCTGGGCGTGGGGACGGGGGCGAGCAGCGTGACGTCGTCTACGCGCCACGAGCGCCCCTCGACCGGCACCGCCTCGGGGTCGGCGAGGCGATCGAGGACGGTGAGCTCCTCCTGCGCGTAGCCGAACACGTGCAGCTCGCCGTCCTCTTCGCGCACCTCGCCCGCGCGGGGAGTGTCGGAGCCTGGTGCCAGGAAGGTGGCGAGACGCATCTGTACAGCAGGATATTGTCGCGGCGAGCCGTGTCCAGCATGACTCCCCTCGAGCGCAGCGCTCTGCTCGCGATCGCCGTGCTCACGGCCCTGGCGGGCGTGGCCAACTACGGATCGTGGACGCCGGTTCTGCGCTTCGCGATCGCCACGGTCGCGCTGGCGGGCCTGGCGTGGGTGGTGTCGTTCGCGACGGAGCAGCTGGGCGAGCGCTTCGGGCCGGGTGTGACGGGGATGCTGCAGTCGACGCTGGGCAACCTGCCGGAGCTGTTCGTGGTGATCTTCGCGCTGCAGAAGGGCGAGCTGGTGGTGGCGCAGACGGCGATCGTCGGCTCGGTGCTGGCGAACGCGCTGCTGGTGCTCGGCCTGGTGATCGTGGTCGGCGCGCGGCGCTCGCCGGACGGGCTGATGCGGTTCTCCAAGCGCCTGCCCAACGACACGGCGACGCTGCTGCAGGTGACGGTGTTCATCATCGTGCTGCTGGGACTGTCGCTGGCGTCGCACGATCCCGCCAGCCACCACGTGCAGGCGATCTCAATCGTCGGCGCGATCTGCCTGCTGATCGTCTACATGACCTGGGTGGTGCCGTATCTGCGCTCCGACGAGCTGCCCGGCGCGAGCGAGCCGCCCGGCGCGAGCGAGTTGCCCGACAGGAGCGAGCCGGCTGACGCGAGCGAGCCGGCGCACGACGCGGGCCCACGCGAGCCGCGCCTGTCGCTCAGGCTGACGCTGAGCCTGCTGGTGGCGGGCGGCGTGGCGTCGGCGTTCGTGTCTGATTGGTTCGTCGACGGCCTGGAGCCGGCGATCTCGGTCCTGCACATCTCGCAGGCGTTCGCGGGCTTGGTGATCGTGGCGATCGCGGGCAACGCGGTCGAGAACACGGCGGGCCTGGTGCTGGCGTACAAGCGCCGCTCGGACCTCGCGATCTCGGTCGTCAAAAACTCGGTGGCGCAGATCGCCGCGTTCCTGTTCCCGGTGCTGGTGCTGGTGTCGTTTGCGCTGAAGACGACGCTGACGTTCGCGCTGGCGCCGGTGTACATCGGCGCGCTGGCGCTGACGGCGCTGTCGCTGTGGCAGGTGACGGGCGACGGCGAGGCTGCGGAATTCGAGGGTTGGGCGCTGGTGGCGTTGTACGTGATCCTGGCGACGTTCACGCTGTACGAGTAGCGCTCCCCGCGCCTACCCCCGCGTGAGCCCCCCGATGAGCGCGCCGGCGAGGCCGCCGGCGGTGGCTGCCTGCGCGTTGCTGGCGACGGCTTCGCCCTCGAGCGGTGCGATGAACATGGTCTGGATGGCGAGCCGTCCGGGCCCGGTGAAGCGATTCCAGGTGAGCTTGCCGCCGCCGCCCATGAGCCCGGTCTTGAGGCCCATGGTCACCGCCTCCAGCTGCACTGACGGGTCCTTGTAGAGCCACGCGCCGGCCTCGACGTCGAGCTGCTCGCCGTCGCCGAGGTTGACGAGGAAGACGTTGCCGTGACCGTGCAGCCACACGAGCGCGTCTCCATCCTTGGCGCGGAACTTGTCCATGAACAGGCCGGAACCGCCGAGCAGCATGTTCTGCACGCCCTTGATGCGTTCGAAGCTGTAGTCGAGGTTGTCGGTGGCCGCGAGGAACTGGTGCTCGCGTACGTCGAGCCCTTCGCCCTGGCTCAGGTGCATCGGCACGCACTGGCCGGGCGAGTCGCGCGAGAAGGCGATGCGTCCGGAGCCGGAGGTGCGCGTGACGAAGAACTCGAGGCCGGCGATCTTGCGCTTGATCCCGCCCGGCAGCTTCTTCAGCTCGACGTTCAGCTGCGTCTCCTTCCACAGCAGCGTGTGGTGCTCGAACATCACCTGCTGCCCCGCAATGTCGATCTGCAGCTCGGGCACGAGTTCGCCACGGATGTGGTAGGTGGTGCCGGCGAAGGACTCGTCGTGGGCGCTGACGGGGATCGGCTCGGGTAGGGGCATCGCGCGTGTCTCCTTCTTTTATTTAGATGGGGAGGGGCCGGTGGGTGGCGTGGCGAGGGACGTTGAGCGGCCCGAGCTTCGCGGTTTGCGCGCTGCGCGTCAAGGGCTGCGCGCCGGCGAGCGAGCGCGGTCTGAGATGGACGGTGGTTCCGAGCGCGCAAGCGCGCTAGACTGCTTGGACCTCGCGCCTGGGCGGGGTTTTTCTTCGCCCAGAGCCGCTGCAAACAACGACGCAGGGATTTCTGATCATGGCCCGCGGAGACGTCCGAATCGCTGTCACCCTCGCCTGCGAGGAGTGCAAGCATCGCAACTACCAGACAAACAAGAGCAAGCGCAACAACCCTGACCGGATCAGCCTGCGCAAGTACTGCCGTTGGTGTCGCAAGCACACCAGCCACAGGGAGACCCGTTAGCGCGGGAGCGCTGCCGTGGCTCGTGACCGTAAACGTGCAAAACAGCGCCGCTCACGCGGCGGTGGCGCGGCTGTCCGACGTCCTGCAGACGCCGACGTCGCGCCCAACGGCGCCCAGGGCGCCGCGGTCGACGCCGACGCCGAGTCGACTGCCGCGCACCCGGAGGCGCACGGCAGGGTCGAGCGTGGCGACCTGCCCGGCGCGCTCGAGCACGCGGGCGACGTCGACGAGTTCGACGCTGCGCTCATACGCGGCGCAGGCGGCGTGCCCGCAACAAGCGACGAGCTCTCCGAAGGCGAAGTCGAGGCGGAGAACGAGGCTGAGGCCGAGAACGAGCTCCAGGAGCCCGGCGGTCCTTCCGCGCCAGGCGGCGCCGGCGGCGGCGGAGGACCTGGCGGCGGTGGTGGTGGCGAGGTCGTGCCGCCGTCGGGCGCTCCCCTCCGAGGCGGCAACCGCGCGGTGGGCTTCCTGCGAGCGAGCTGGGCTGAGCTTCAACGCGTACAGTGGCCCGACCGGCGACAGGTCACCCAGGCGACCGCGGTGGTGCTCGGCTTCGTCGCAATCGCTGGTGTCTACCTGGCCCTGGCCGACTATGTCGCCAAGGAAATCGTCGAATTCATACTCGGCTGAGTCGTGAGGAAGATCTGAATGTTTCGCTGGTACGTCGTGAACACATACTCGGGCCATGAGAACAAGGTCAAGCACAACCTCGAGCACCGCGTGGTGTCGCTCGGGCAGCAGCGCGCGGTGCGCAGCGTCGTGGTGCCGACCGAAACGGTGATGGAGATGAAGGACAACCAGAAGAACCCGGTGGAGAAGCGCACGATGCCGGGCTACGTGCTGGTCAACATGGAGCTCAACGAGGACTCGTGGGGCGTCGTCAAGGGCACCCCCGGCGTCACCGGCTTCGTCGGCGCCTCGCAGGAGCCCGTGCCGCTGACCCAGATCGAGGTCGACCGCCTGCTGCACAAGGAGGTCGCCACGGCGACGCGCACGCGCGCCCAGTTCACGATCGGCGAGTCCGTGAAGGTCGTCTCCGGGCCCCTGTCGGACTTCTCCGGCGAGATCTCCGAGATCAACGAGGACGCGGCGCGGCTCAAGGTGCTGGTATCTATCTTCGGACGCGAGACCCCGGTGGAAGTACAGTTCGACCAGGTCAAGAAGCTCTGAGCGGCCCGATGACCGGCGCGAGACGGCGTCCTCGATCGCTCGTGTGCAAAAGCACACTTCGCTCACTGCGTCCTTGTCTCGCTTGGTCCTCGAACCGCTCAGCCGCGCAACTCCCAATAAGCTCAAGAACCACCTAAGAACAGAGACACGAAATGGCGAAGAAGGTCCTCACGACGATCAAGCTGCAGGCGAATGCCGGGCAGGCTAGCCCTGCGCCGCCGGTCGGTCCTGCGCTGGGCCAGCACGGCATCAACATCATGGAGTTCTGCAAGGCGTTCAACGCGCAGACGCAGAGCGAAACCGGCACCGTGATCCCGGTTGTGATCACCGTCTATGAGGACCGCTCGTTCACGTTCGTCACCAAGACCCCGCCCGCCGCGGTGCTGATCCGCCAGGCAATCAAAATCAACAAGGGCTCCGGCGAGCCCAACCGCGTGAAGGTCGGCACCATCACCCAGGACCAGCTGCGCGAGATCGCCGAGCGCAAGCTCGCGGATCTGAACGCGCACGACGTCGACCAGGCCGCCAAGATCATCGCCGGGACAGCCCGCTCGATGGGCGTGGACGTGGCGTCATGAGCTCTCACGGCAAGCGCTACTCCGAGCTGCTGGCCAAGGTCGACCGCGAGCACGAGTACCAGCCGGCCGAGGCGGTAGCGCTCGTGCGCGAGCTCGGCAGCGCTAAGTTCGACGAGAGCGTCGAGGTGCACGTGCGCACGGGCCTCAACGTGCGCCACGCCGACGAGCAGCTGCGCGGCACGATCGCGCTGCCCAACGGTCTCGGCAAGGACGTCAAAGTCGCCGTCTTCGCGCAGGGGCCGAAGGCAGCCGAGGCGGAAGCCGCCGGCGCCGACGTCGTCGGCGCTCAGGACCTCGCGAAACGCATCCAGGAGGGCTTCGACGACTTCGATGTCGCGATCGCGACACCCGACATGATGTCCGTGGTGGGCCAGCTCGGGCGGATCCTCGGGCCCTCGGGCAAGATGCCGAACCCGAAAGTCGGCACCGTCACGATGGACGTCGCCAAAGCGGTCGAAGAATCCAAGTCGGGCAAGGTCGAGTACCGCACCGACCGCACCGCGATCGTGCATCTGGTCATCGGCAAGGTCAGCTTCGACCAGCGTCAGCTGCTCGAGAACTACGCGGCGGTGGTCGAAGAGCTCGTTCGCGCCAAACCGTCGGCGGCCAAAGGACGCTACCTGCGCTCGATCACGCTCAGCTCGACGATGGGGCCGGGTATCAAGGTCGATTCTTCAAAGACACGTGAAATCCTCGAGGAGGCGCCCGCGGCTACCGTCGCCGCCTAGCGTCATCCACAGCAGAGGCCACCAGAGACCCCCGGCAGCCGGGCAGCGGCGCAAGACCGGGACAGGAGCCCCATGAACCGAGACCAGAAGGCAGTGGCGATCGCCGAGATCGCCTCCAACATCGACGAGTCCGACGCGATCTTCGCAGTCGACTACCGCGGCATCACCGTCGCGCAGGTCGCCGAGCTGCGCGCCAAGCTGCGCGAGTCCGACGCCACGTTCAAGGTCGTCAAGAACTCGCTCACCGAGCGCGCCGCCGATCAGGTCGGCGCTGAGACGCTCAAGGCGTTCCTCACCGGCCCCACGGCCCTGACGTTCGTCCGCGGCGACGTCGCCAGCGCCGCCAAAGCCGTCGCCGACTACGGGCGGGCATCGCAACTGCTGCCGTTCAAGGGCGGTCTCATGGGCGGCGCGGAGCTCGACGTCGAGCAGATCCGCTCGCTCTCGCGCCTGCCCTCGCGCGAAGTGCTCTACGGACAGCTCGTCGGCATCGTCGCCTCGCCGGTCAGCGGCCTCGTGCGCACGTTGAACGCGCTGCTCAGCGGCGTCGCCGTCGCGCTCGGCCAGGTGCAGGCCAAGAAGGAGTCTGGCGAGATCCCGGCTGGTGAGGCCCCCACATCCGGTGACTCCTCCGCGGCTGTCGCCGCAGATGAGTCACCTGCTGCGGAGGCTGCCACGGCCGATGATGCTCCGGCGGCGGCGGACGACGCGCAGCCCGCAGCCGAGGAGGCTCCCGCGCCCGAGGCCGAGGCGGCGCCGGAGGCTGAGGCGGCGCCCGAGGCTGAGGCCGAGCCCGCAGCTGAGGCAGGGTCTGCGGCTGAGCCGGAGGCAGAGGCGCTGGCCGCTGCAGATGAGCCTGCCGCTGAGGCGCAGGCAGAGACACAGACTGAGCCGGAGGCGGATGCGCCGGCGCAAGCAGACGACAACCACGCGGACGTCTCGGCTGAGGACCAGCCACAGGACGCCGAGACGAATCCCCCCAAGGAGGACTGACTCACATGGCAACCAGCACACAGGATTGGATCGAGGAGCTCAAGGGCATCTCGGTGCTCGAACTCGCCGAGCGGATCAAAGCGCTCGAGGAGGAGTTCGGCGTATCGGCCGCCGCGGTGGCCGCGCCCGTCGCGGCGCCCGCCGGCGGCGGCGACGCAGGCGGTGCAGACGAGGAAGAAAGCAGCACCGTCGACGTGCTCCTCACCGGCTCCGGCGACAAGAAGATCCAGGTCATCAAGGTCGTGCGCGCCGCGACCGGTCTCGGCCTCAAAGAGGCCAAGGCGCTCGTCGACGAGGCTCCCAAGCCGGTCAAGGAGGGCATCGAACGCGAGGAGGCCGACAAACTCAAGCAGGAACTCGAGGAGGCCGGCGCGAGCGTCGAGCTGAAGTAGCGCTACGCCGTCCGTCGGAAGGTCGCGACTTCGCGGCGACCTTCCGACGGACGGCTTCGCTTGGCCGACTCGACGGCGCTCGGCCTGGCGGAGGGATCTTGATGCCCTGCTTTTTAACGCCGCATAAGAATGCGGGGCCACGGTGGCGACAACCGCCTCGCGGGCTCGGAAACGGTGTTACAACGATGAGAGCGGCTGCGTGCCGCCGGCCGGTTGCGCTCGGGGAGAGCGCGCGTCGGCCGCGTGATCGTGCGGTCGTCGAATCGCCAAAGATCCGTCGAATGACTGATTGACGACACCGAAGGAGAGCGGTTAGGTATGAGTGGACGCGCTGAGTGCAGGTGCTGGCGCGGAGTCGGCATCGGCCGGCTGTCCCGCCCAGCAGGTCTGCTCGGTGCAGACGCCAGAAGCTCCGTCACTGCCGTTGTGCAGGAGTACGGCCTTGAGCGGGCTATCGACAACTCCCCCCTAGCGGAGGGAGCGGCGCCCCCCTGCCCTGTCGATAGCCCGCTGAGGGCCGGGCTCGCGCGCGGCGTGCGCCGGCGGACGCGGCGCCCGGCTGGGCGCGCCTGCGACCCGTCGAAGTCAGGGCGCCGTCCGATCTTTACTTTCCGCTCACATTCGCGCATTTTCCGGTAGAGTCTGCGGCGCTGGTCGATAGTCGCAGCCGTCCATCGCACGGGCATCGCGCCACATACGCGAATGTCGAGGACGGGGTCCGTGAGCACCGGCAGCCCCACTTGAGGGCGTCGATAGTCTGTGCTATCTTTGCTGGTCGCGCTTCGGCGCCTTCCTCTGCCCGTGTATCGCCCTCCGAAGGAGTCATTTCTTGGCTGCTGCAGATGCTCTCCGGACGCGCCGGACTTTCGCGCGTCTCCAGAAGACCGTTGACGTACCCAACCTCATAGACATCCAGCGCCGCTCGTTCGCGTGGCTGACCGATCCCAAGACCGGTGGCCTGCGCGAGACGATCGACGACATCTCCCCGATCGAGGACTACACGGGCAACCTTGCGGTCCAGTTCGGCGAGTTCACGTTCGACGAGCCGGTCGCCTCGCTGGACCAGTGCCGCGAGAAGGATCTGACCTACGCGCGCCCGTTGACGGTGACCGTCGCGTTCATCAATCGCGAGACGGGAGAGATACGCGAGCAGTCGGTGTTCATGGGCGACTTCCCGTGGATGACCGAGCGCGGCACGTTCGTCATCAACGGCACCGAGCGCGTGGTCGTCACGCAGCTGGTGCGCTCCCCCGGCGCCTACCTGATGGAACCGAAGGACCGCGAGAAGCAGGTCTTCATCGCCAACCTGATGCCCGCGCGCGGATCGTGGCTGGAGCTCGAGATCGACAAGAAGGGCAAGGTCTTCGTCCGTATCGACCGCAAGCGCAAGCTGCCCGTCACCGTGCTGCTGCGCGCGATGGGCTACGCCTCCGACGAGGAGATCCTGCGCCTGTTCGACAACTCGCTGTACATCCGCAACACGATCGAGTCCGACACCGAGGCGACGCGCACCGAAGAGGGCGCGCTGATCGAGCTGTTCAAGAAGCAGCGTCCCGGTGAGCCGCCGAGCGTCGACAACGCCAAGGCGCTGCTCAACCAGCTGTTCTTCGACCCCAAGCGATACGACCTCACGCGCGTCGGGCGCTACAAGCTCAACGCGCGTCTCGGGCTGGACGTGGACATCGACACGCGCACGCTCACCCACGACGACATCCTCGCGCTGGTGCGTGAGCTGGTGTCGCTCCCCAAGCGCCTCGGCCTGCCCGAAGACGGCGAGGTCGAGATCAAGGACTACGCCGCCGAGGCGATGTCGATGCCGCGCGAGCCTGTCGCCGAGCACCTCGACGAGTACGAGCACTTCGGCAACCGCCGGCTGCGCACCGTCGGCGAGCTGATCCAGGAGGCCTTCCGGATCGGCCTGTACCGCATGGAGCGGGTCGTGCGCGAGCGCCTCACGACGGAGGACGCAGACACGATCACGCCGCAGACGATCATCAACATCCGGCCCGTGGTGGCGGCGCTGAAGGAGTTCTTCGGCTCCTCGCAGCTGTCGCAGTTCATGGACCAGACCAACTCTCTCTCGGGGCTCACGCACCGCCGGCGCCTGTCCGCGCTGGGGGCCGGCGGGCTCACGCGCGAGCGCGCGCCGATCGAGGTGCGCGACGTGCACCCGACCCACTACGGGCGCATGTGCCCGATCGAGACCCCCGAGGGTCCGAACATCGGCCTGATGGGCTCACTGTCGTCGTTCGCGGAGGTCTCCGAGTACGGCTTCGTGACCACGCCCTACCGCGTGATCGCCGACGGCGTCGTCACCGACGAGGTGCGCCACCTGGACGCGACCCAGGAAGAGGAGCTGCTGATCGCGCAGGCGAACACGCCGATCGACGAGAAGACACGCAAGCTCAAGGGCACCGAAATCCTGTGCCGCACGCAGGCCGGCCAGTACGTCACGGTCGGGCCCAAGGACGTCGACCTGATCGACGTCTCACCCGAGCAGATCTGGTCGGTTGCGACCGCGATGATCCCGTTCCTCGAGCACGACGACGCCAACCGCGCGCTGATGGGCTCGAACATGCAGCGCCAGGCGGTGCCGCTGCTGAAGTCCGACGCGCCGCTGGTCGGCACCGGCATGGAGCGCCGCGCCGCCCTGGACACGGGCGACGTGCTGCTCGCCCGCGCTGCCGGCACGATCGACTACATCGACGCCGACCAGATCGCGGTGCTCGGCAGTGACGGCAAGAAGGAGGAGTACGAGCTGCAGAAGTACATGCGCTCCAACCAGGGCACGCTGATCCACCAGAAGCCGCTGGTCAAGACCGGTGAGAAGGTCGCAAAGGGCGACGTGCTGGCAGACGGCTCCTCGACCGACAAGGGCGAAATGGCGCTCGGCAAGAACCTGATGGTCGCGTTCATGTCCTGGGAGGGCTACAACTTCGAGGACGCCATCATCCTGTCCAAGCGCCTCGTGCAGGACGACGAGCTCACGTCGATCCACATCGAGGAGTACGAGATCGACGCCCGCACGACCAAGCTCGGCGAGGAGGAGATCACCCGCGACATCCCCAACCGCTCCGAGGAGTCGCTGCGCAACCTCGACGACCGCGGCATCGTCCGCGTCGGCGCCGAG